>JAZUIV010000001.1:0-2480 GCA_045642485.1 Bacteroidales bacterium
TGATTGCCGAAATTTATTATAGCAGATTTTTTGATGGATTTGTGCTTGAAATGAGGGAGCATACCGGTGGTATGTGACCGAATTGAAAGTGCAAAGACACGAAAAAGATGCATAAGAAATGAGAACAATTAAATTTAAACAACTTCTAAATACGACCGTCTGGCTCGAACTTTTGATAGGCAAGTCTCGGGGCTCCGTTCATCAGGCTTCGGTCTTCACGCTGCCTGCCCCCAGAACGAATCTTTGAACTATCTGCAACAATCCGCGAGGGTTAAGAAAGCGGCAGGTATGAGGATTTCGACCATGTAAGTCATCTCAAAACTCGGACGGTAACGCTTTCTGAGGGTATTCGGTAATGTCTATACTGTCTTTGTATATCCGCACGATTCCGTAATGGTTTCCTTCTCCTTCAATCATTCCGCGAAAAGTATAATGCATTATCTTTCCCGAACGGTGATGGGCTCCGCTGTGGTGATGTCCTGAAAATACAGCACGTACATTGGTGTAGGACTGAAGCAGCGAATCTATCTTCTCGCCATCCCAAAGTGAAGCATCGATATCCCGCGGTTCCAAGGGCATATGGCTGAATACCAGCACCTCCTCGGAAGCATTGCGGGCAGCGTTGAGCTCTGATACAAGCCACCTTGTCTGTTCCTCAGACAGCATTCCGTTGTATGTTCGGGCCATCGGTTCGCCTTTGTCTTCCAATTCACGGAGTTTTTCTTCGGCAACAGCCCTTATTGGAGACCCCGGAGCGGTGGACTGTATGGAAACATCGTTGCCGTCTATGAATATCAGTCTAAGGTTTTTCGGGCCTTTTACAGAATAATATGGATTCTCAATCCCTAGAATAGCCAGAACTGCGTTCTGCTTTTCACTGCCATATGGAGATATGCAGTCATGGTTGCCAAGAACCTTGTAGACCGGAGCATCAAGCCTTGCGAACTCATCGGCAATGTCCTGATATGTGTCAGGATCGGGGTCGAAGGTATCACCAAGGGAAACGGTGAAGTCAACTCCTTGCTTATTGAACACATCCACGGCTTCAGAGAGCTTATCCTTCGAGAGTGCATAATAACGGCTCCCGCCAGGCTCTCTGTCACGGTAATAATGGATATCGGTTACTATGCCTATCGTAGCAAGAGGTTCCTCGGGCGTAGGGTTGCAGGCGAAAAATGGGATGCAAGTTAAGATGATAAGTGATAATCGCTTCATAGAAACAGTGTTATTGATGCTGTTACCGATATCTATATCAGAATACAAATATGAACTTTTTCCTTAATGTTTCAGGAGCTTGCGGCCCGCGGTCCTGATCCATAGTTCAGACATCTTGTGATGGGCCGCGTAGGTCGGGTGTATCCCGTCCCAGGTCCAGTAGTTGCGGTCGCCCGACCTGTCGGTATCCAGCAGGCTGTCCATGAGCGCAGCGTAATCCACGCAGACCAGGCCGTACTCGTCGGCGACTTTCCTGACAATAGAAGCAAGGCGCTCCACTATTGCGTGCCTGTCGTCGAACGAATCGCTGCGCCCGACGGCCCCGCGTTTCTCAATGAAGGGCGTGCAGAGCACCAGGCGGCAGTCCTTATCAAAGGCTGCGGTGCGCTCGATGATGTTTCTGAGTGTGGCCTCCCAGCTGGCAAAGTCGAAGGACTGGCTGGTTTTCCTTGCGCTGTCGTTGACGCCCCATTTGTCCTCATATGCGGGCGGGGGAAGGCATACGTAGATGTCGGGATGCGAAGGCATAGCCTTGAGTTCGTTAATCATCTGCTGGTACGAGCCTTCATACAAGCCTGCGTTCCAGTTGTGGGGCTTGCTGTCGTTCGTGCCAAGCATGATGGTCACGATGTCCGGGAGGAATGCCTTGACCTGGGCATACTCCGTTTCCTTCATGTACGGGTTGTCGCCCTCCTGGGTCATCACTCTGGCGTTCAGGCCGTAATTGCGGACCTCGAAGCCGCTGCCCAGCATGCGTTGCAGCACGGCAGGATAGCCGTCCTTGGCGGGATCCTCGATGCCGGCTCCGTAGGTGATGCTGTCGCCTATGCAGGCGACCCTGATGGGGTGCGATGCGAAGGCGTTAATGTTGAAGAGAAGGGAAATTGCAACAAAGGAGCAGATAGGTAGATGATTCTTCATGGTGACGAATTCAATAACTTTCAAATAACATCAAACTGCAATAGCCGGCAGATTTTCTCTGTCACGACATAAAAATAGTTCTTTCCTATGGAATTTCCAATGGGAAGGACTTAATAGTGTAAAAAGCAAATTTTTCTGCAACAATTTTCGGAAATTCAACATCACGCACATTTCGGCAATATAGATTCTGCATCTGATTGCCGATTTTTGTGTAAAACGTAAGCTTTTGCATTCCTCTAGCCGAGTATGTTTTCTGCAGCAACTATCAACGCATTATCACCTTGCTTTTTTGTACCGGAATAGGGCTGATCCGGTACCAAACAGGCCTTTGAAGCCATTTTGTA
>JAZUIV010000002.1:0-76294 GCA_045642485.1 Bacteroidales bacterium
TTAACCTAAAATTTATCTTATGAAAAGATTCAGACTCGTTTTGACAGCTTTTCTGATGGTAGTCTCAGTTGCAGCGTTTGCACAGAAGACAATCACCGTCACGGGAACTGTCACGGATGCTTCCACAGGGGAGCCTCTGTCTGGAGCTGCCGTTCTCATCAAAGGCACTCCTCAGGGTGTAGTAGCTGACGCAGACGGAAAATTCAGCGTCAATATTGCACCTGACGGAACACTGGGTTTCACAACCATCGGTTTCAAGGAAGCTGAAGTTGAAGTCAAAGGACGCACCGTCATCAACGTTGCCCTTGAACCCGACATCACGATGCTTGAAGAGACCATCGTGGTTGCATTCGGTACCTCCACCAAGGAGGCCTTCACAGGTTCAGCCAAAGTTTTGAAAGAGGACCAGCTCGCCCTTTCACAGGTATCCAACGTAACCAGCGCCCTCGCAGGTCAGGTTGCAGGTGTGCAGATCACATCTTCAAACGGAGCTCCGGGTTCCAACCCCACCATCCGTATCCGCGGTATCAGCTCCATCAACGCAGGCAACAGCCCTCTCATCGTTGTCGATGGTACTCCCTATGACGGCGATATGAACAACATCGCACCCTCGGACATCGAGAATATGACAGTCCTCAAGGACGCCGCTTCCAATGCACTCTACGGTGCCCGCGGTGCCAACGGTGTCATTATGATTACAACGAAGAACGCGAAGGCCGGTGAAGCTGTCGTAACTCTGGACGCAAAAGTAGGTGCTAACTCAAACGCTTTGATGAAGCACAACGTCCTGACAGACCCCAGAGCCTATTATGAACAGCACTACAAGGCATTGTACAACTACTACACTACAGACGCCGCAACCGGTGGTCTCGGCCTGAGTTCTTCCGCAGCATTCATCAGGGCCAACAGCAACATCAACGATGCCTCTGCCGGAGGTTTGGGATATCCCATCTTCAACATCCCCGCAGGTGAGATGCTCATCGGCCGTAACGGTAAGGTGAACCCCAACGCCACTCTCGGAAACGTCCTCGGTGATTTCTACGTACTTCCCGAAAACTGGGGCGACTACGCATACCGCAACGGTGTCCGTCAGGAATATACCCTTTCAGTATCAGGAGCAAAGGATCGTCTTTCCTACTACTCCTCCATCTCCTATCTGGACAATAAGGGTATAACCGAAAAGTCAGACCACAGGCGTCTCACCGCCCGTGTAAAAGGTGACTATCAGGCAAAGAAATGGCTGAAGATAGGTACGAATATGTCCTATACCAAGTTCAATTTCAACAGCCTCGGCAATGACGGTAACGACAGCTCGACTGCCAATATCTGGGCATACGTTTCACAGATGGCTCCCGTATATCCTCTTTATGTAAGGAATGCGGACGGAAGCATCTACAAGGATGCCAACGGCATTGAAGTTATGGACCACGGTAACGGTGTTCTCAACAATGGTGGTATCCCGGGCACAAGCCGTCCTTTCATCACCGATGCAAACCCGTTCCTCGCAAACAAGTACAATACCAACAATGCAGAAGGTAACGCCCTGTCAGCAAATGGATTTGTTGACATCAAGCCTATCGAAGGTCTGACAATCACAGTCAACGCAGCCGCAAACCTGGACGAGACCCGTTCAAACTACGTTTACAACCCCTACTACGGACAGTTCCGTTCAACCGGCGGTACCGTAGAGGTTGCACACAGCCGCAGTTATGCATGGAACAGCCAGCAACTGATCAACTACAAGAAGTCCTTCGGTCTCCACAATATGGAGATTCTCGCAGGTCACGAATACTACAACCTGAAAGACTATGTTGTAGGAGCTTCCAAGAGCAAGATGTTCTCACAGGACAACAAGGAACTTGACGGTGCCGTCGTTGACGGACAGAGCTCATTCTCATCTCAGTCAGAATACAATGTGGAAGGTTTCTTCGCCCGTGCACAGTACAACTACAACGAAAAGATTTTCGTTTCAGGTTCATATCGTCGCGATGCTTCCTCACACTTCCATCCCGATCACCGCTGGGGTAACTTCTGGAGCGCCGGAGCAGCCTGGATCCTCAGCAAGGAGAACTGGTTCCACTCTTCTTGGGTGAACGAACTGAAAATCAAGGCTTCCATCGGTAGCCAGGGTAATGACGGTATCGGTAACTACAGGTATGTGGACGTATTCGACATCGCTCCTTCAGACGGAAACGTTTCAACAATCTTCTCAAGCAAGGGTAACCCTGACATCACTTGGGAAACCAACACCAACATCAACGCCGGTTTCGAGTTCACAATCCTCGACGGCAGAATCAGCGGAGGCATAGAGTACTTCAACCGTCGTACCACCGACCTTCTCTTCAGCTTCCCCGTTCCCCCTTCCCAGGGTTACAGCTCAATCTACAAGAACGTGGGTGATATGAGCAACCGCGGTGTCGAGGGTGACTTCAACTTCAACATCATCAACACCAAGGCCGTTCAGTGGGATTTCAATTTCAACATCTCCTACCTCAAGAACAGAATCGAGAGACTCGATCCCGGTGTAATCAACACCACTGTTTACGACCAGGACGGCAATAAGTACAAAGGCTACACTTCCGGCAGCTTCTTCTACGCCGAAGGTCTCCCTATGTACACATGGTACACCTACGACTATAAGGGTGTCGATGCCGCTACAGGTCAGTCAAAATGGAATCACACCACATTCTACACTGATGCTGACGGTGACCAGTACAAGGATGCAGACGGTGACTATAAGATCAAGGAGATCACCGAGACCACCGACTACTCTACGGCAACCAGATACATCACCAACAAATCCGGTCTCGCTCCCGTATTCGGAGGCTTCGGAACATCTGTCAGATTCTTCGGGTTCGATCTGGCTCTCAACTTCACATATCAGCTTGGCGGATATCAGTGGGATGGCACATACCAGTCATTCATGGCATCACCGACCACTTCCCACACCGGATACAACTACCACGTTGACATCCTGAATTCCTGGACGCCTGAAAACACTTCAACCAACGTTCCCCGCTTCAACTACGGAGATGCCTACACCAATGCAGCATCAACAAGATGGCTCACCTCCGGAAGCTACCTGAATCTTCAGAACGTGAACTTCGGTTACACTCTTCCTTCAAAAGTTACCAAGAAGTTTGCCGTAAGTTCACTCAGGTTCTACGCTTCTGCCGAGAACGTATGGTACTGGTCTGCTCGTCAGGGTTTCGACCCCCGTCAGGGCTACGGTTCCACAACTGCTTCTCACTACTCCCCTATGAGAACAATCTCAGGCGGTATTACTGTTAAATTCTAATTTATGGAGGATTCTACAATGAAAAACGCATTAAAGACTCTTATCGCAATAGCATCTGTATCAGTTCTCCTGTCAAGCTGTGTCAAGGAGACCTTCCCTCTGGGGGCATCCGCTACCAGCGATCAGATTGCACAATCACCCACAGCACTCACCGCTTCAGTTGACGGTATAGTCGCTCAGGCATATCAGCCCTACTTCTTCTTCGGTTCAGGCAACCAGCTGGAGTACGACATCTCATACGCGGGTCTTCAGATTACATACGCACGTATGTTGAACGACTTCGTCAACAACTCAGCCACCATCGGTTATGACTGGTGGACAGGTTACGCAGGCGCCTACGGTTACTCAATGAAATACAACAGTGACCGCCATACCGTTCCTTTCATGAGTCTCTACAAATTCGTCAAGAGCGCCAACGACATCATCGGCCCCCTCTACGGAAAAGAAGACCTCAACAATGAAACAAAGGGTTACCTCGGAACAGCCTACGTCTATCGTGCCCTTATGTACCACGACATCTACAATATGTATCTCCCCGCTCTGAACAAATATACAGATTGTTCTGCAGTTGACGGACTTACAGCTCCCATCATTCTGTCAAGCGCAGAAGAGGAGTCACAGTACAAGTCAGCGCGCGCACCCAAGGAAGCTATGTTCGCTCAGGTTATCGCCGACCTCGACAATGCCGAGAAACTCTTTACGGAAGCCGGTTACGTTCCCGCGAACAACCGTTATCCTTCACTCGCCGTGGTTTACGGTCTGAAGGCCCGTATGTATATGGCATACAAGGATTACGCGAACGCAGCAAGCTATGCCCGCAAGGCCATTCAGGAATCAGGCAAGACCCCTCTGACAGAGGACCAGTGGCTTGACCCCACAAAGGCATTCTGCGACGCAACAGGCAACAACTCCTGGATGTGGTACTACTCAATCTCAGCCAACAATATGGGTAACCTCTGCAACCCTACGGGCTTCCTCGCAGGTGAAGCGGACTGGGGCTACAACTCACTTACCCAGATGGCCATCCACAAATGGCTCTATGACAGGCTGAACCGTTCCGACTTCCGCAAGAAGTCATTCATCGACCCTGACCGTAAGACTTTTCCCGCTTCATACTACAAATGGGGTTCACAGGATTATCTGAAGTCCTATCCTTTCGAGGATCTTCCCGATTATATGTCATTCAAGATCCGCTGCAAGGCCGGTGACTGGCAGACCTATTCCGTCGGAGGCGCCGTTGACTTCCCCATTATGCGTGTCGAAGAGATGTATCTCATCGAAGCTGAGGCTGTCGGCCTGACTCAGGGAGAGTCTGCAGGTATCGCTCTTCTCGAGAACTTTATGCAGACCTACCGCGACCCCGCTTACTCATACGCCGTTGCACAGTCCCGCTTCAGTGAAGGTTTCGTGAAGAATTTCTCAGAAGAGGTGCTCTTCCAGAAACGCGTCGAGTTCTTCGGAGAAGGTGTCGGTTTCTTTGATGCAAAGCGTATCCGCCCCGGTGTGATTACCTGGTATCCCGGCTCCAATGTCATCCACTCTACTATGCGGTATGAAATCGAAGAAGTCAGTCCTTACTGGAACTTCCTCATCCCTCAAAGAGAAATCGAGAACAACGACTACATTGTTGCCGAAGGTGAAACTCCCGGCGAAGTGGATGGTGTGAAACAGACTTTGAACAACCCTGATCCTACCAACAAGGTTGCGAACTCAACTAAAGAATTCTAAAACTCAGATACATTATGAAAGCAAAAAAATATTTCGCTATACTTCTCGGATGTGTCTTGACTCTTGGCGTTGTGTCTTGCGTTGAAAAAGCTCCGGAATATGTTCCGGGCGAGCAGGATCCATCAGGTGCCACAGTTGCTCCGGATATCACAGTCCAGACGAGTCTCAACCTCAACGGCACTCCCGTAGAAGTTCCCTTCACAAGAAACAGCACCGGAGACGCTCTCAGTGTTTCAGTGTCTCTTACCGACAATTCCGGTATCTTCTCTCTTGAGAGCAACACCGTTTCATTTGCAAGCGGACAAAACGTTGCGTATGCCTACGTAAACTATGACTACGACAAACTCGATGCCGCAGGAACCTACAATTTTGAGGTTACTATGACAGACGAGTCAAAGGCATCTCAGTACAAACCGGTAACCATTGCCTTCAGCTGCGTCAAAGCTTGGAAGGACCTTGGTGTAGGTGAGTTCTTCGACCAACTCGCACTGATGAGCAGTGACAGCTATGGTATTGCCAAGTGTACCATTCTCCAGAGTCCTGACGGTTCACTTCGCTACCGCATTATGAATCCTTATGCTGACCAGGCACAGCGTGCTGCAGCTTGGGATGCTGATTGCGCAAAGGCAACTCCCAGCGAGTACATCGAATTCTGGGTCAAGGACGAAGCAACTATGAGCGTTACCTGGAACAGCTACTGGCTCACAGGTCTGTGGTACAGCGGAGTCCCCGGCAATGACATCAAAGCCTACCTACCTTCTGTAAGAGGTGCTTCAGATGCCAACTGCTGCTTCATTGAGGAGAAACTGGTTCACTTCACTCCTTACTACTACATCGATGGTTTGGGAGGATTCGGTTGCTACGACTGTTTCCTTTCAATGCCCGGTGGTCCGGACCTGGAAGCCTGGCTTGATGGTGAATAGAAAAACGGTCAGTTAATTGACTTGAAGAGGATTTTCCAGAGAACGGGAAATCCTCTTCTTGTTTATCTCCACCTTGCCGCTGACAAATTCGGGAAGATTGAAAGAGAACATCCCGGTAAGATAATATTCCGGATTCTTCTGAGGTACGGCAAAAGGCTTGGAGCAGTTGCCATCCTCATCGATATGTGCGATGAAAGGACGTGTGTAAAGGCCGTCAAAGCGTCTTGAGCCGAAGGCAATCCATCTGCTGGAAAGAGACCAACTGTGACAGCTCTCCCCTTCCGGGCTGTTAATTTCGTCCAACGCCCTGCTCTCCCCTGTTCCAAGGTCAAGAATATGGAGGTCGGACTCCTTATGCCAGGCGTGGAAATAGCCGCTTTCAGCCAGAGAATATATAAGGTATTTCCCGTCGTATGAGATTCTCGGAAAACTGACGGACCCCTCCTCCGCACCAATCTCGCATCTGCTCCGTCCATAGCACAGACCGGTATCCGGATTGAAACCGATTGAATACAGCGCATACCTTACCTTGGAGACAGAATCCTGAGGCACGGCGGCGCAGTAATAGACACGGTCCATCGAAGGGGAGAAAACGGGCATAAGCACCATCTTTGAGGAATCTATTGCAGGCTGCCTGCGAATAGTGTTGGCATTAACGTCATAAATGAGTATCTCTGAAGAGACATCCGCTACCTCAAGTATATTTCCCGCGGCAGAATTGAACCATTGTTTCACTTTCTGTGCGGAATAAGCGATGAACCTGCCATCGGCCGACCAGTTGACGTATGTGGGATTGGGGCCGCCTTCCGTGGGGTTCCTCATATTGAGAACTTTTTCACCCACGAGTGTCCCTCCTCTCCTGCCTCTGATATGAAGGTGCAGGGAAGTGGGGTCGCAGGACGAAAAGGCGTGGCAGTTGACACAGGTTGCGTTCTCTTCCGCCCCTCCGGCATCTTCGTGCCCGAAAATCAGAGACTCCTCGAATGTGGCCAGGTCGCGCTGATATATACCCATCGCACGATATGCCCCGTATCCCGGGAAAATACGGCGGTAGCAGAGATACCCGTCAATCGGATCATCAGAAATATAAAATTTGAAAGAATCGTGCCTGAACCACTTCCCGCCACAGTTTGTGTAGATTGTAACCCGTATGCTGTCGGAATCGGCAACGATTTTGTGCCAGTCGGACATTCCAAGCTGCACATCCAGACCCTTCACAGCAAGGCTGCCGCTGCTGTATTCGAAAAGGGTGACGGACTCTTCGGCCTCCTGCTCTATCCGGAAATTCAGGGGAGCGATAATCCGCGGTATTGTGACATCCGCATAATCGGGGAAGATGGACACAGACCCGCCTTCCACCGCGTTTTCAGGGATTCTCACCGTACAGGATACGGTCAGCAGAAGCAGCAGGAGGAAGGTGGCACATCTATTCATTCTTGGAAATATTGACAAATGCGACATAATAATCCATAGCCATCTGGTTCTCCTTGTGTTCGTTGAGCATTGCCAGAAGCATAAAGTCAAGGCCACGGCCCTGAAAAGAGACGTTTTCCGTCATACGCATCTTTCTCAACCTGCCGTAAAGGAAATGGTTGGAGATATCTTCATCGCTCATTGCCATCAACTTGCGGGCGGAATAGGAATATATGAAGTTATGTGACAGAATGGTCAGATACTTCCGGGCAAGTTCCGTGCGCCCGTCTATCAATGCGCACTCGGCAAGTCTTGAAATCCAATAGCCGCAATAACCGTCCTCACTGGTTGACGAAAGCCTTTCGAATGCGCATCTTCTCGCTTCACTGATAAATCCGAGGTTGAACAATATCTCGCAGGCATTGATCTGGTCATATTGCTCCGGAAGCATCAGTGAGCCGGTGCCGAACTTCCTGTCGTACAAGGCATACGTATTCAGCAGAGATTTTCCGTCCTTGCCGGGGGTATTCACCAGCGCCAGATTGACGCAATTGCACATAGCCGCGCTCCTTTCAAGCCGTCTGTTCCGACTGTATTCAATCAATTTGGCCCAGTCCCTGTTTCTTGCGGCCTGGGTATATCGCATATCCATATCCAGCTTTAAATCAGCTGCTTTATAGACCCCGAACAGCCCTGCCGCAAATATGATGAGAGTCACGGCATATCTCACGACTTTCTTCTGACTTCCGCCATTCTTTCGGGGGAAATACGACAGCACCTGCAGAAGAGCGAAAGTCCCCGCCGGAACAATGCCGAACCCTAGAAAGAGAGCTACCGTCATCGCAATCAGCCATAGCGGCGCGAAGTATTTGTTGCCGGGCCGTATGAAGGCGAGTGAGATTGACACAAAAATGCCCACAGAGAGGCCTATGGCGGCACCTTTGTCACACATAAGAATCCACAGGACAAAAGGTATTGTCAGGACAAGCCGGCTCCAGACACCCGCAGGCACTCTCTTTTCAAAATAAAGTGACAGAAGGAAATGAATGGCGCCGAGGATGGCAGCAATGATTGCAGCCCCAAGCATCGGCCAGAAATTGAACTGCGTCAGGAAAATTGCGACATAATCCCCCAGCCCTCCTATGTGGGAGACTTTATCGATGAAATATTCCTTCGTATCCAGAAACAGCCACAGCCCCTGATTATAGACCAGATGGCCCTGATAGCAGAAGGCGAAGAAAAGCCAGACAGCCAGGGCGAAAATCAGGGAAACCATAATGAAGGGATTCTATTGGTAAGCCTGGGAGAAGAACCTCCACTTGAAGAGTATGAGGTAGATGGCACCGCAGGTAATGCAACTGTCGGCGATGTTGAAGATAGGGCGGAAAAATATGATGTGCTCCCCGCCCCAGATCGGGAATCCGGCAGGCAAAACGCTATCTATCAGCGGGAAATAGAGCATATCCACGACACGTCCGTAGAACAGGGGCGCGTAGTCGAAAATCACTCCGTAGAAGATGCAGTCGATGATATTGCCCATTGCCCCACTGAGGATCGCGGCAAGTCCGAAAAGCACTCCTGCCGGGGTTTCGGGCTTCTTGAGAAGTTTCCTTATATATATTGTAATGATGACCACGAGAACGACACGGAGCAGCGTGAGCATCAACTTGCCGATGCTTCCTCCGAACTGCATCCCGAAGGCCATCCCATTGTTTTCAATGAAAAGAATCTGGAACCAGTCCCCGAAGACGTGGATGCTCTGGCCTATATGCATAAATGTCTTGACCAGGATTTTTGAAACCTGGTCCAGAATCAGCAGGGAGAGCACGAAGATGCCCAACCGGCAACCGCGGGAGAACTTCATCTACTTATTGAGTTTGTTCTTGGCCTCAACGCTCAAAGTTGCGTGGGGCACCAGTTTCAATCTCTCCTTGGGAATCAGTTTGCCGGTCTCGCGGCAGATTCCGTATGTCTTGTTCTCAATACGGATAAGGGCGGCCTCAAGATTCTGGATAAACTTGTACTGCCTTGCCGCCAACTGGCTGATTTCCTCCTTGGACTGAGTGAATGACCCCTCTTCCAATACTTTGAAGGAAGGGGAAGTGTCTTCGGTGTCATTGCTTCCGCTGTGGGTAAGGGATGACTTGAGCATATCATAGTCTTCCTTCGCCTTAGCCAGCTTATGGAGTATCAGTTCCTTGAATTCCTGCAACTCTTCGTCGCTGTAGCGGACCTTCCCGGCCTGTTCATTATTTGTTGCCATATCTTCAGATATTATAAACGTTGAAGTTACAAAATATATCGTACACCTACAATTTTTGAACACTTATATTGAGAGAGGTATCCTCCCAATCCACTTTCACGGAGTTCTCCACAACCTCCGACAAAGACAAGTCTTCCGCAAGTGTCTGCCTGCATACATAATCCTTGAACAGAGTCAGTGAATCTTCGATATCCGGGCGTTTCTCAATCACAATCCTTATACGGTCAGTCACCTCAAATCCGCTATCCTTACGTATGTTCTGGATTCTGTTGACCAGTTCCCGGGCCACACCTTCGCGGCGGAGGGCATCGGTGACCGTCACGTCCAATGCGACGGTAAGACTGCCTTCACTTGCCACAAGCCAGCCGGGCATATCTTCCGAAGTAATCTGATAGTCTTCCGCAGTCAGTTCAACAGCGCCTCCGGGCAGAGTCAGAGAATATTCCCCTTCCCTCTCGATGGCAGAGATTGTGTTCTGGTCCAGCTGGCCGAACGCGGCTGCAATCTCCTTCATCCTGGCACCGTAGCGTTTGCCCAGAGTCTTGAAATTGGGTTTGATTTTCTTTGTAATCAGGCCGGCAGTCTCGTGGATAAATTCAGCCTCCTTCACGTTCACCTCATTGAGGATAAGCTGTTTCACAGCCTCCAGACGGGATTCCACCTCGGCATCCAGCACGGGGATAAGAATCTTTGCAAGAGGCTGACGGACCTTAATATTGACCTTCCTGCGGAGAGCCAGAATCATCGAAGTCCCCCGTTGGGCGAGGGCCATTCTCTTCTCAAGTTCGGAATCCACGCAGACGCTATCGGCTTCGGGCATCAGATGGAGGTGCACGCAACCTGCCTCAGGGTCAAGGTCACGGAAGAGACGGTCCATATAGAATGGTGCTATCGGAGCAGCAAGCAGAGCCACGGTCTTCAATGCACCGTACAGGGTCTGGTAGGCTGAAAGCTTGGAAGCCGACATTCCACCTCCCCAGAAACGCTTGCGGTTGAGCCTTACATACCAGTTGCTCAAGTCGTCGCATACAAAATCCTGTATAAGTCGTCCGGCAGTCGTGATATCGAAGTCCTCATAACAGGTCCTCACCTTCCCTATCAGAGTATTCTGCAAGGAGATCAGCCAGCGGTCGATTTCAGTCCTTTCAGAAATCGGCACCCTGGCCGCGGCGGGGTCGAAGCCGTCCACGTTCGCATAGAGAGCGAAGAATGAATATGTATTGTAGAGCGTCCCGAAGAATTTGCGTCTGATTTCATCCACACCGGCTTCGTCGAACTTGAGGTTGTCCCAGGGCTGCGCATTGGTCAGCATATACCAGCGCAGGGCATCCGCACCGTAATTGTCGAGAGCCTCGAACGGATTGACTGCGTTTCCGAGCCTCTTGCTCATCTTGTTGCCGTTCTTATCCAATACAAGCCCGTTGGAAATCACGTTCCTGAAAGCGCACTTGCCGCTTACCATAGTATTGATGGCGTGCAGGGTGAAGAACCATCCCCTTGTCTGGTCGACACCTTCCGCTATGAAATCGGCAGTCTGTCCGAACTCGGAATGTCCCAGTTTTGCCAGTCCTTCCTGAGCATAGGGCATCGAGCCGGAATCGAACCACACGTCAATGAGGTCCTTTTCACGGAACATCTTCCGTCCGTCATCGCTGACAAGATATATCTCATCCACATAGGGGCGGTGCAGGTCAATCTTCTCATAGTTCTCACGGGAGAAATCCCCGACTACGAAACCATTGTCAGACAAAGGATTGGTTGTCATATATCCGGCGGACACAGCTTTGTCTATCTCGTTGTAGAGTTCCTCCACGCTGCCGATGCACTTCTCGGCCGTGCCGTCTTCAGTACGCCAGATGGGAAGAGGAGTCCCCCAATAGCGGCTGCGGCTCAGATTCCAGTCCTGCAGATTTTCAAGCCATTTGCCGAACCTGCCGGAACCGGTGCTGGCCGGCTTCCAGTTTATTGTGTCGTTGAGTTCCATCATCTTCTCCCTGACAGCGGTGGAACGGATGAACCAGCTGTCGAGCGGATAGTAGAGCACCGGCTTGTCGGTGCGCCAGCAATGAGGATAAGAGTGAGTATGTTTTGCAATGTTGAACGCCTTCCCCTGCCCTTTCAGCTCTACGCAGATATCGATGTCAAGAGTGGGAGCGTCTGCCGGCAGAGAGGAATCATATGCATTCTTCACATATCGTCCGGCATAAGGTCCGTACAGTTCTCTGTTGACGCGGGCCGCAACGAAATCGGGATCCAGGTCTTCGATGCGGAACATACGTCCGGTTCTGTCCACCATCGGCTGATTATCTCCGGCGGCATCGACCACAAAGAAAGGCGGAATATTGTTCTGACGTGCCACCTTGTCGTCATCGGCACCGAAAGTGGGGGCGATGTGGACGATACCGGTACCGTCTTCGGTAGTCACGTAATCTCCGGTTATGACGCGGAAAGCCCCCTCTTCAGCCTTCATCCAGGGGATAAGCTGCTCGTAGCGCACTCCTGCAAGAGCCTTTCCGGGAATCGGTTCCCCTATCGTACTGAAAGGATTCTTATCGTTGAAATGCGCGCCCAGCAGAGATTTTGCAACGATGTATGTTGCAGGGGCCTTGGTATAGGGGTTTACGCTCTCCACGCGTATATATTCTATGTTGGGGCCGACACAGAGCGCTGTGTTGGAAGGAAGCGTCCAGGGAGTCGTGGTCCAGGCAAGAATGAACACGTCATTCCGGGTCCCTTCAAAAAGGAATTCGCTTGCGGCGTCCCTGACGACCTTGAACTGCACGACCGCAGTGGTATCCTTCACGTCACGGTAGCAACCGGGCTGGTTCAGCTCGTGGGAACTCAATCCTGTACCGGCGGCAGGAGAATAGGGCTGGATGGTGTATCCCTTATAGAGATAACCTTTCCCGTAGATATCCTTGAGCAAATACCACAGGGTCTCTATATATCTGTTGTCGTAGGTGATATAGGCATTGTCCATATCCACCCAATAGCCAATGCGTTCGGTAAGGTTACGCCACTGCTCGGTATATTTCATCACCTCGCGTCTGCAGGCATCGTTGTATTCCTTGACGGAAATCTTTTTCCCTATGTCTTCCTTGGTGATTCCCAGCATCTTCTCCACGCCCAACTCAACGGGAAGGCCGTGCGTGTCCCATCCGGCCCTGCGTTCCACGCGATATCCGGTCTGGGTCTTGTAACGGCAGACTGCATCCTTTATGCTACGCGCCATCACGTGATGGATTCCAGGCATGCCGTTGGCGGAAGGCGGACCTTCGTGAAAGATAAAACGGGCAGCGCCTTCCCTGAGTTTCAGGGATTGTCCGAAATCATCCTCCCGCCGCCACATTTCAAGCACCTCGCGGTTGATTTCCACAAGATCAAGATTTTTATATTCCTTGAATTTCATAAACAACGTTTCGTATTAATCCACAAATATACAAAAAATGACTACCTTTACTGAAATTTATGACGATATAAATGAGCACCATCGACATAATCATCGCGGTATGTTTTCTACCCTGCCTCTTCTTCGGTCTGAAGCACGGTTTGGTAAAACAGATTACAAGCCTGTGTACCATCTATTTCGGAGTGACGCTTTCCCTGCGGTTCTCCTCTCCGGTGATGGAGTGGCTTTCCAGTCACGTGGAAATGTCTCCGCTGGCCGCGAAAATGGTGTCGTTGATCATCATCTTTTTTGTAATCGCACTTCTGCTGAGCCTTCTGGGACGTCTGGTCGAAAAAGTTTTACAGATAACTCTGCTAGGCTGGGTCAACAAAGTACTCGGTGTCGCTATGGCGTTCGTCATTTTCACCGTTACCCTCTCCGCTGTCACATTCATTGTGGATCAGGCCAACAACGCCCTGTCTTTCATACCGAAAGAGCAAATTTCAGAATCCCGGATCTACCCCGAACTCCTTAAACTTTCGAAGTTGATTTTTCCATATTTCAAACAGCTCTTCTAAAGTTTTTCCACATTCGTGTAAATCCGTCACCGACGCATAAAATTCATACGTTTGGAGCATATCCCTTTACCGGGGTATGCTGAACTTTGCGCTATGAAAAACGACGGAAAAATTTTACCCCTGACCGAGTTGGATGGACTTGCGGAAGATATGTTGCCTAACGCCCCCGGGGCTCTCAATTTCTTCTTCTGCTTGCTAATAACCGCAACGCTTCTGCTCTCCATCCTTCCGGTCTTTTTTTTTAACTGATGATGCGGGGGCGATTGAGGGGACGGATGTCTTTTTGAGGGGGAAGACGAGGGGAAGACGCCCCCTTTTGTTGAAATGAATTTATGAAAACCGATATCAAACAACACGACGAATCGGATTGCGGCGCTGCCTGCATCGCTTCAGTGGCAAGGCATTACGGGAAGAACATCCCCATTGCTCTCATACGTGAAGAGTCCGGAACATCGCGGAGCGGCACCACAATAAAGGGTATCATTGATGCGTGCCACGCGACCGGATTCATCAGCGGGGCATACAAGGCCCCGGAAAAGGAGATTGAGCGGCTGAGGAAAGTGCCCTGTCCGGTAATCCTCCACACAGTGAACAGAAGAGGCGATCTGCACTTCGTCGTGTTGTATAGTATCGGCAAGAAGAAGGCTATCGTAATGGACCCTGCGCAAGGGACAAGAATCAAAATGGACCTGAGCCGGCTGCAGAAGGAGTGGACAGGTTATCTGATTACAATGGCTCCGGACCCGGAAGCCGGGCGCGACTGGGCAGGCAGCGGCGGAAAGACGAACGTGATGCGATTCTTCCGCCTGATAGACGTGAAGGAGTACGCACTGATGCTTGCCGGGTCGCTCGCATACATCACAGCAGGCATAAGCATCGCTCTCTTTCTCCAGCTTATAATCGACAAAGTACTGCCCTCCGGAGACATAGCCGAACTTATGAAAGCAGGCGGATTTATGCTTGCCATAATGGTTTGCACGCTGCTTCTCGGTTACGGGAGGGCACTCTACTCCATCAGGCTCAATCTTCACCTTGACAGCCGGCTGGTAATGGGATACCTCTCCCATCTGTTTCGTCTGCCGGTAAGTTTCTTCACAAAAAGAGGAGCCGGAGAACTCAACTCCAGAATCGGAGACATATCCAAAATACGAAGTTTTCTCACGGAAGGCATCTCCGGAATTGCGACCAACCTGCTCATTCTGGCCGTATCCTTCCTGCTGATGTTCACCTACCACTGGCGGCTTGCAGCGATGATGCTGATGTTCATTCCTGTATATCTGATATTATATGCAGTTGCCAACAGAGTGAACAGAAGGCTGAACCGCGAAATCATAGAGAGTTCCGCGGAATTTGAGGAAAAGACAGTCGAAAGCATAACGGGAGTGAAGGTGCTGAAATATTTCGGTAGCGAGCAGACCTACTTCAGGGCCATCCGCAGACAGTATATGGAACTTGTCGGGAAACTGTACAGCGGAGGAAAATATGTGGGAGCCTTCTCAAGCTGGGCTGACGCAATCTCCAAACTGATGACCGTCACCCTGCTGACCGCCGGATCCAATTTCATCTTCGCCGGAGAACTCACCGTGGGAGAACTCGTATCATTCTATTCTCTTTCGGTTTATTTCTCAATGCCGCTCAGCCAATTGGCGGGCATCAGCGAAAGTATGACCGAGGCGAATATCTCCGCCGAGAGAATCGGTGAAATCGAAGACCTTGACAGCGAAGGTACGGACACTCTGGAATTCACCCCGAACAGAAATGCGGACATTGTACTTGACAACATAGACTTCTCCTATCCGGGCTGCCCCATCCTGCTGGAAGGCTTCTCGATGAAAATACGGGCAGGCAGGATAACGGCGCTCCAGGGAGAGAGCGGGTGCGGGAAAAGTTCGATAGCAGGGCTTCTGATGAGGGATTTCCCTGTCCGCAAAGGGCGAATCTTCATAGGTGATATGCCCATTGACCTGATAGACCTCGGCATCTGGAGAAAGTTCGTTTCGATTGTACCGCAGGACGCTCCGCTTATGAATGGGACGATTCTTGAAAACATAACCTGCCTGGACAGTGAGCCAGACCTTGCAAAAGTGTCGCGGATAATCGATGAACTGGGGCTGACAGGATTCATTCGTGAACTGCCCTTGGGTCCTCTTACCAAGGTCGGAGCGAGAGGTTCAGTACTCTCCGGAGGGCAGAAGCAACGCATAGCCCTGGCCAGAGTGTTGTACCTGGACCCTCAGGTCATAATTCTGGACGAGGCGACATCCTCGCTCGACGAGGCTTCCGAAAAAATCATTCTTGATAAACTCAATGATCTTAGGGACAAGGGGAAAACCATACTGATGATAACCCACAAAAACGACAACGCCCGGATAGCGGATTACAGGATTGAAATGAATGCGCATTCATAACGGCGAATCCCCTCCGCCGTCGTGTGAGGGGAAACGGAAAAAACAAAGAAAATGGAAGAAAAACTAATGAAAGGATTGGGGTTTGGAGAGCTGGATTCTTCCGAACTCCGTATTCTGGGAGGGGCATCAACCCCCCTGTGGCAAAAAATCGTCGACAAGGTGAGGAATATGATTGACTTCATCAGCGATTACATTCCCAAACTCATTCAGGGATTCAGGGACGGATTCTCAGCCAGACCTCTCATAAATTAGGAGGGAACTGACATGACGAAAGAGATGTTAGCAGGTTTCGCTCCTGTCGATATGCAGGAAGCGGCATTTGTTCTTGGCGGACTTGACAAGAGGGCTCAGGATGCTCTTTACACAATCGGTTATGTAATCGGGGTGGTCGTCCGTCTGTTTGCGAGAATCATTTCCTGGTTCTAATACGCCTAACGAGATGAAACTACGGCTTATTCTCATTATGGCAGGTTTGCTGGCAGTGTTCAGCGCGAGGGCAAAGAACCCCGTCACCCTGCGTGAGTGCATAGACTATGCAATGGAGCATAATCTCACTATCAGAGAGAACAATCTCACCGTTGAAGAGAAAAAGACGGACCACACAAGAAAACTGATGTCACTTTTTCCCACAATATCCCTTTATGGCAGCGGGAACCTCAACTGGGGACGCAGCGTGGATATGCAGGAACTGGTCATAATCAAGAATAAGCTTACCGAATCCGCGAGTCTGTCATTGGGAGCGGAGTGGACTGTATTCGACGGGCTTTCCGGTTTCTTTTCCAAGAAGGCGGCCCGATATGAAATAGACGCCGCTCTGCTTGACAATGACAGGCTTAAGAATGAGATTTCCCTGAACATTACGGAAGCATATCTGCAATTGATTCTTTCCGAGGAACTTTCAAAAGTTGCGTATTACAACTACCGGAAGATGCTTTCCGAACGGGAGAGAATCGCATCCCTGGTGGAAGAGGGGCAGCAGCCCAGGAGCGCACTCTACAACATCGAGGCCCAATGCGCAGGGGAACTGGCCCGGCTCACCGGATGCAGATGCGACAACAAAAGAAATATAATGAAACTGGCTCAACTTCTCAACCTGCCGTATGACGGCAGTTTCAAGGCGGAATATCCGCTTGATGGAGAAGAAACGCCGCCACCTCCATCCAGCACAATCGAGGAGATAGAGTTGTATGCTGAACGGATGCCGGACATCCTCTCGATGAAGAGCATTGTGGAAAGCAAACGGAATCTTTTCTCCGCAGCAAAAGGGTCGGCAGCCCCGACAATCACACTATCCGGAGCCTATTCCTCATACTACAGCAGTACGGCGGAAGGAAAATTCGGGGCGCAGCTGCGCGGCAACGTAAACCCTTCCGTGGGAGTTTCAATCGAAGTCCCGCTGTTCGACGGCTATTACAGTGCTGCGGCCATAAAGAACGGACGGATGGAATACGAACGGGCCAGACTTCAGGTGGAGGAACGGCGGCAGGATATGGTGGCAACCATCCAGTCGGCATTCATAGAGGCGGATAATCTTTACCAGATGATGCTTTCTGCGAAAAAAAAGATGGACGCCGCCGAAAAACTGCTGGACGCGTCGCTGGTCAAATTCGACCTGGGAGGCATAACGGCAGTGGAGTACACAGTCACCCGCACCGATTTCCTGACAGCCCAGAGTGAATACATCCGAAGCAAATGGCAATATGTCTTCCAACTCAAAATCATAGACTACTACAAAGGAAACCCGATTGAATTATAGATGATACGAAGATTTTTCAAGGACGGACAGGGCAAAAGGGCCCGGAAAGTTGCAGCGGTGGCTGGTGGCCTCATCATTTTCATAATGATAATTGCAAAAGCCTGCTCCGGAGACAGGATTTCGGTTCAGACAATGACCGTGTTTCCCTCAAGGCTTGAAGAGGCCATCCCTTCAAGCGGCAAGATTCATCCCGTGAAAGAGGTAAAACTTTCACCCGATGTTTCCGGAGAGATAGTGGAGGTCCGGTGCGGGGAGGGCGACTATGTCCGGAAGGGGGACACTCTGATACTCATTCGCCGGGACACCTACATCTCGCGCGTGGAGAGAGCCCGGGCTTCGCTCTCAGCACTGAAAGCCCAGCACTGCAGGAACAAGGCAGAGCTCTCGAAGGCAGAACTCGAATACAGCAGGAACACCCGCCTGTTCGAAGGAGGGGCGATATCCAAGGCCGTGTACGAAAATTCCAAAGCCGGCTACGAGATAGCGGAGCAGACGGTACTGGCCTCCAAATATACCATTCTCAGCGGAGAGGCGGAGTTGAAAGAGGCTCTGGAAAGCCTTGCGAAAACCACTATCTGCGCTCCTACGGACGGCATCATATCCAGACTGACGGTAGAGCCGGGGGAGAGAGTTGTCGGGACAAGCCAGATGGCGGGTACCGAGATGCTTCGGATAGCGGACCCCGACCGGATGGAACTCGTTGTGGACGTGGGAGAAAACGATGTTGTCAGAATATGCGAGGGGGATAGTGTCTCCATCGAAATCGATGCCCATCCACGCCACATTTTCACAGGAAAGGTCACCCAAATCGCAAATTCCGCAAAAAATCTGGACGTTTCTTTCGAAAAGCTCACTAACTTTGAAGTCCGGATGGAGATTGTTCCCGATGGGGCAAAACTTCTTCCGGGGATGTCGGCTTCGGCGTCAATAGTCACACAGTCAAAACAGGAATGCCTGGCCATTCCTCTGGGATGCGTCTTTACGGAGGGCAGGCAGGAGTTTGTCTGGGTGTTGCGTGACGACAGGTCTGTCGAAAAGAGGGCCATATCGACCGGCATCCAGAACCTTAAGGAAATTGAAGTGACCGATGGGCTGGAGGAAGGAGAGGAAATTGTCACCGCCCCTCTCTCGGCCATCAACAAGGACCTGACCGACGGACAAAAAGTAAATAGAGACTGAAATGGCTACAATACTTCTTGTGGAAACGAGCACTGACTGCTGCAGCGCGGCAATCTGCCAAGACAACACCTTACTTGCCGGAATGAAGGAAACGGCGCCCAAGGTACACGCATCAAAACTTGTACCTATGATCAACGATATTCTTGATGCCACATCACTGACGATGAAGCAGATTGACGCAGTGGCCGTCAGCGGGGGGCCAGGTTCCTACACAGGTCTGCGAGTGGGTGTCTCCACCGCAAAAGGGCTCTGCTTCGGAGCGGGGAAGCCGTTAATCTCCGTTGGCACTCTGGATATCCTTGCTGCTCAGGGCGCGCAAGGCAGAGAGCATCCCGATTTCATCGTCCCATTCATTGATGCAAGGAGGATGGAAGTCTATTGCGCAGTCTATTCCGGCGATGGCAACCGCAAGTCGGATGTCGAAGCCGTCATCCTCGATGAAAGCAGTTTCCAGCCCCTTCTGGAGCAGGGCAAAGTTCTCTTCATCGGAACCGGTGTGGACAAATTCGCCGATATTCGCCATCATCCGAATGCCGTATTCGAGGAGAGTTTTCCCACTGCCCCGTATATGGCAGAACTCGCGGTGAAGGCATACGCACAAAAAAAGTTCGAAGACGTTGCGTACTTCGAACCTTTCTATCTCAAGGAGTTCAAGCCGGGAATCAGCAAGAAGTCCCCGCTGCTATAGATTCTTGACTATCACCTGCTCCAGTTTCTCCGTATTGAAGATATCCCTTTCAACGATATCCCCGTCCTTGTTAATGACGAACATAGTCGGAACCCTGGAGATGTTGTAGGCCAGGACAGAAGGTGAATCGATCCCCTGACCGTCGTTCACACTTATCCAGGGAAGATTCTGGCTCCTGATTGTCGCAGCCCAGGAAGGCTTGTCAATATCGAGGGAAACCTGATAGATTTCAAGCCCTTTTGCGTGATACTTCCCATAGATGCTCTCCAGTTCCTTGTTAAACATCTTGTGTTCGTCCTGAGCCGTACTCCAGAATGAAAGGACTATCACCTTCCCCTTCAGTTCGGACAGAGACCTTGTCTTTCCGTCTATGTCGGGCATCGCTATGTCAGGAAAACTCACTGACTGAAGTTCCAGAAGTCTGTTGTTCAGACTGGCGACTGAGGCGCGTCTTGAAATCTCATCGTTCAGGGATGAGATGTATTCGCTTCTGGGATAGACCACTGACAGAGAATCGCAAACCCTCCTGAAGATGACAACGTCGGAAGGTTCGTCAAAAACGGGAAGATTTTCGTTGAATTTCTGGAAAAGAGCAACGGCGGAAGTGATTGAGAAAGGATGCTCCATAATGAAGTGAGTAGCCTCCCTCCGGTAATCCACATAAGTCCGGCTGAGCTTCCTGTTGATCTCCTTCAAGGCGGCTTCATTTGACTGTTCCCTGGCGGAAATACCTTCCTTGGCAAGGGCTGAGATGGTGCCAGACGCCTTGCCGAACATATTGTTCAGTTCCAGGAAAAGAGCCGACTCTTCGGACCCTTCCACGCTGTAACCTCCGGTTGTGGAAGCTTTCAGAGAGACCTTGTCCCCATCCTTGAGGACGAGCGCGGCAATCTGCCTGTCTCCGGAGAATATGTAATAGAAATAAGGTTCGTTGCCGGTCAGGGCGACCTTGTATCTGAAGGCGCCGGATGCATCCGTCTTGATGGTATCAACCACTGCAAACTTGTTGTAATTAAGTTTGCGCAATACAACGGAACTGTCCGCAGCACCGTCTATCACCGCCGAAATCACCGCCTGAGGCCCGTTGCTGCAGGAAGAAATCAGAACCGCCGCAAGGGCGAATATCATAAGTTTTTTCATATTTTTTTATAACTTGTTGAATTCCTTTGAAATTGATGAAGCAATCCCGGCAAACTGCTCCCCGGTCAGACAGAGTTTCTCCTTGCGGAAATCCATATCGCCTTCCGTGTTCAGGGGGACCAGATGGATATGGGTGTGAGGGACTTCCATCCCTAGAACAGCCACCCCTACCCTCTTGCAGGGTATGGCAGACTGTATCGCCTTTGCCACCTTGGCGGCGAATTCCCAGAGGCCGGCATAAGTTCCGGAATCAAGATTGAAGATATAGTCCGCCTCCGTATTCCTGGGGATTACAAGGGTATGCCCCTCGGCAAGAGGGTTGATATCAAGAAATGCGTAAAAATCCTCACTCTCAGCCACCTTGTAGGAAGGAATCTCTCCTTTTGATATTTTTGTGAAAACGGTTGCCATAAATCTCGGGCCTCCTATATGGATATGTTAAGTATTTCGAATTTGATAAGGCCGGAAGGGACTTGCACTTCAACCACATCACCCTTGCGATGACCCATAAGGGCACGTCCGATTGGAGTGGTTGCGGCCAGCTTGCCCTCCTTGAAATTGGCCTCGCTCTCACCCACAAGAGTGTATTCCATAACGGCATTGTTAGCGAGATTCCTGATTTTCACTTTGTTGAGCATCTGTATCTGCTCGGTGTTGATTCTCGATTCATCAACAACTTTTGCGTTGGCTATAACATCCTGAAGTTTGCTGATCTTCAATTCGAGCAAACCCTGAGCCTCCCTCGCCGCATCGTATTCGGCGTTTTCGGACAAATCCCCCTTGTCACGGGCTTCGGCGATAGCTTTTGAAATCACGGGTCTTTCGGCAATGAGCTTCGCAAGATCATCGCGAAGTTTGTCCAACCCCTCCTGTGTCATATAATGTACTTCGGCCATACATAGAAAAAATTAAAAAGAATCCCCATCTTAAGGGACCCTTTCGATTCATCACTCAATTTTACATTACAAATATAAACTTTTTATTTGGTATTCTCCAAAACATCTTACCTGAAAATTCCATATCTTTGCGGATATGAAAAATCACGAGAGAAAAGTCGGGACAGTCTCCCGAGGCATCCGCTGCCCGATAATCAGACAGGGCGACAATCTTGCAAATATAGTAACCGAAAGCGTGCTGGAAGCCGCGGCTGAAGAAGGTTTCACTTTGAGGGACAGAGACATCGTCAGCATCACCGAATCGGTGGTAGCCAGGGCTCAGGGCAATTACGCCCCTGTTTCCGCCATCTCATCAGATGTCCGGCAGCAGACCGGAGGAGGCACGGTCGGTGTCATCTTTCCCATCCTGAGCCGCAACCGTTTTGCAATCTGCCTGCGCGGTATCGCGAAAGGGTGCAGCAAGGTGGTTCTGATGCTCTCCTACCCTTCCGACGAGGTAGGGAACTCCCTTGTCAGCATTGATGCTCTTGACAAAGCCGGGGTCAACCCCTACTCGGACGTCCTGTCTCTCGAAAGATACCGGGATCTTTTCGGTGTGAACAAGCACGAGTTCACCGGGGTCGATTACGTCGAATACTATTCGGAGCTTGTCCGCGGATGCGGCGCCGAGGTGGAGGTGGTCTTCGCCAACAAGCCCGAAACCATTCTGAAATACACCGACACTGTCATCACCTGCGACATACACACCCGCGCCCGGACAAAGAGAATTCTCAAAGAGGCTGGGGCAAGGATTGTTCTCGGTCTTGACAACATTCTCTGCAAGAGCGTTGAAGGAAGTGGGTACAATGAGAAATACGGCCTGCTGGGTTCCAACAAGGCCACCGAGGACACAGTCAAGCTTTTCCCCCGCGAATGTCAGGGTCTTGTGCTGGACATCCAGAAAGCGCTTCTGGAGCGCACCGGAAAGCACATTGAAGTGATGGTCTATGGCGACGGCGCCTTCAAGGACCCCAAGGGCAAAATCTGGGAACTGGCCGACCCTGTCGTCTCCCCGGCATTCACCGACGGACTGAGGGGCACTCCCAACGAGTTGAAACTGAAATATCTGGCCGACAACGATTTTGCAAGCCTCAGCGGAGCACAGCTCAGGGATGCCATCTCCGAAAGCATAAAGGCGAAGGGCAGCGACCTCAAGGGGCAGATGTCCTCCGAAGGGACAACACCCCGTCAGCTTACGGACCTTATCGGATCGTTGTGCGACCTGACGAGCGGTTCCGGCGATAAGGGGACCCCCATAGTCCTGGTGCAGGGCTACTTCGACAACTACACCTCAGAATAGTTTTTCAGTGGCTGGTGATGACGCCTTCCGCCCAGGTTGCGAAATCAGCCCAGCGGTAGTAAGGCCCTTCTTTGGGCTGCAGTTGCGGCAGAGTCACTTCGGATTCGTTCATCAGGAGTTTGAACAGAATCTCCCCCTCCCCTTTCTTCGGCTTGTAGAAGACAAACTGGAGATTGGCCGCCTTCGGGCAGTTGAAATTCTGGAAATAATACTTCACATCCGCCGCCATTTCAGGCTGGAATCCGCCGCCATTGATATTCAGAAGCGGGATCAGAGCATTGAGCACGGTATCGTGACCGAAACGGAAGTCTGCTCCGCTCCCGCCGCAGGAAATCACACGGTTTGCATATTCCACTATGTCCCTGAGCAGGGGGATCATCTGGAACCGGTCGCTGCTGTGTGAAAGATAGAGCCGATAGTTCTCAGCCTCCCAGAAATCCACCAGTTCCGCTTCCGTGAAGACGTCCCCGAACAAGTCGCCACTGTAATAGTTGTGGTAGCCCGACCAAAGCATAAACAGTTCGTGGAAGAACTTGTTCCTTCCTCCGATCTCCTCAAGGAACGCGCGGTCGGAGAACAGCCTGTCGAGAATATCGTCCTGGTGACGGGAAGCGACAGTAGTGGTGCTGTCCGGGGCGGGGACCTTGAAATCGAGTCTGTATTTTTGCAGAAGTTCATCCGGAGCCTCCGTGGGATTCATAATTATCATATTGGTATGCAGGGAGTTCATACTTATATCCGCCTTCGGAGCGCTCTTCTGGAGACTGGTGCAGAATGAGGCCATACTCGCGATTGCTCTGGGAGATGTGGAGGAACGGGCCAGAAACTCTCCCTTGGACGAGGCAAACACCTCGGGGAAATGAGCCACCATCGCGGCGGCGATTGCGGCGTGCTGCCTGTACCCCAGTTCCGTAAGGTCTCCCGTATTGATGAGGGGCTCCCTGTAGAAAGCCATATATCTGTCGTGAAAGGCCTTCCCCTTTTCGGTGAGGGAACCGCTCTTCGCCGCAGCCTCAAGGACTCTATTTATGGTCGTGTAAGTGCCGTCATTCCAGGCATATCTGGAGCCGTGCCTGCCGTAATGGCTTATATAAAAAGGCACATACCCCTTGGGTGACGGGCTCAGAGGCGCCGCATCATAGCGGTACGGGCCCTCGCAACCCGCCGCTTTGTTCATATCCGCGGCAACAATATCCCTAACGTTATAAATCTGACCGGACACCGCCACCGACGCACATACGGCCAGAATCAATATCAGAAATCTTCGCATAACAAACAGATTATACTGCAATGATACCAATTTTCTTTGTCTGCCGCAAGTTCTTGTCCTTTTTCTTGCTTTCACCGAACTTTCTCCCCTAATCCTCCCTCAATATAACTGCAAGAATCGTACGACTTTTTTATTAACTTTGAAAGATAATTTTCTTCCGCTGATGAACTCGCAGAAAATAATAATCATAGGTCCGGCATATCCATACCGGGGAGGCATAGCGGCGTTCAACGAGAGGCTGGCTCACGAACTGGCCGCTCAAGGCAATGATGTCGAGGCCATTACCTTTACTTTGCAATACCCGTCATTCCTTTTCCCCGGCAAGACCCAGTTTTCCGAAGGGCCCGCTCCGGCAGACTTGAAAATAGAGCGGAAAATCAATTCGATGAATCCCCTCAACTGGGTTAAGGTGGGACGCCATCTCAAAAAGAGAAAAGCCGACTTGATTGTCATAGCGTTCTGGCTACCCTATATGGCCCCGGCACTGGGCACGATTGCCAGAATCAGCAGAACGCCCGTCATCGGGCTGGTCCACAACCTGATACCTCACGAGCACAAACCGGGAGACAGGCTCTTTGCCAAGTATTTCTGCGGAAGTGTTGACAGGTTCGTAGCCCTGTCGGAATCTGTCCTGAACGATATCCACCGGCTGGCTCCAGGCAAACCCGCTTCTTTCAGCCCGCATCCCCTGTACGACAATTTCGGGGAAGCAGTCTCAAGAGAGGAGGCCTGCAGCCATCTCGGCCTCAACCCGAAAGACAGAATCCTGCTGAGTTTCGGACTGATTCGCGACTACAAGGGTCTCGACTGGTTGCTTGAAGCGTTCGCCGCTCTCAAAGAAAGGTCTGGAGTCAAACTGGTTGTCGCCGGAGAATTCTATGCCGACGGCGAGAAATATCATAACCTTGCCCGGGACCTCGGGATTGACGATGAAGTCATCTGGCGTACAGAATTCGTCCCCGACAGTGAAGTGAAGTACTATTTCTGCGCAGCCGACCTGGTTGTACAGCCTTACAAATCAGCCACCCAGAGCGGGGTTACGCAGATAGCCTACCATTTTGAGAAGCCTATGCTCGTCACCCACGTCGGCGGACTCCCCGAGATTGTCCCTGACGGGAAAGTCGGATATGCCGTGGATCCCTCCCCTGCCGCAATCACTGCAGCTCTGGAAAAATTCCTGAAAGATTCTCCGGACTTCTCCGAAGGCATCAGGGATGAGAAACGGAAATACTCGTGGGAGAAGATGGCGAAAATCATAACGGCGCAACGCCCCTAAAAAGCAAAGAAATGCAAGCTATCATTTTGGCTGCCGGGATGGGAAAAAGACTCGGCGAATATACCAAAGACAACACTAAATGCATGGTCCCTGTCAACGGCGTATGCCTGATAGACAGGATGCTTGGCCAACTGTCGAATTTTGACCTTTCGCGGGTTGTGATTGTTGTGGGTTATCAAGGTCAGAATCTGATAAATCATATCGGAGACAGGTTTGACGAAAAACTGAAAATCGAATACATCACGAACCCTGTATTTGACAGGACGAACAATATTTATTCTCTGTTCCTGGCGAAGGATAAGTTATGCGAGGATGACACAATTCTCCTTGAGAGCGACTTGATTTTTGAAAGCGCTCTACTGGAGAAAATCATATCTGATTCACATCCAAATCTGGCGCTTGTGTCAAAGTACGAGGCCTGGAATGACGGCACGATGGTGAGGTTGGATGATGGAAACAACATCGTCAACTTCATAACAAAGGACGCCTTCCGGTACAGCGAAGCAGACAGTTATTACAAGACCGTAAATATCTACAAATTCTCCAAAGAATTCAGCCGGACGAAATACGTCCCTTTTCTTGAGGCTTATTCCACCGCAGTTGGAAACAACGAGTATTATGAGAATGTTCTCCGAATCCTCTCTTTCCTGAACTCGCACGATTTGAAAGCTCTTCCCGTCATCGGCGAAAAATGGTATGAAATAGACGACAAACAGGATCTCGACATTGCTGAAGCGCTTTTCGCGGATGATGAAGATGTCCTGAGAAAATTTTACGGAAGGTTCGGCGGTTACTGGAGATTCCCTAAACTCCTTGATTTCTGCTATCTTGTCAATCCCTTCTTCCCTACAAAGAAAATCCTTGATGAAATGCAGGCCAATTTCGCGACCCTGCTTACACAGTATCCGTCCGGGATGAAAGTCAACACGCTGCTGGCATCAAAATGTTGGAAAGTGAAAGAGGATTACATTGTCCCGGGGAACGGGGCCGCCGAATTGATAAAACTGCTGGCAGAGAAGATTTCAGGGAAAGTAGGAATCATACGCCCCACTTTCGAAGAATACCCGAACAGGCTGAACCCAGAGCAAGAGGTAACTTTCGTCCCCTTCAGAGATGATTTCCGCTACACGGCGGAAGATTTGATTCTATTCTTCGGGAAGCATCCGGTTGACGCCTTGTTTTTAGTCAACCCCGACAACCCTTCCGGCAATTTCATACCGATTGATGACATTCTGAAACTTGCCGCCTGGTGCAAGGAGATTGGAACACGGCTGCTGGTTGATGAAAGTTTTGTGGATTTCTGCGACAGTTGGGAAACTAGTTCGCTTTTGCGGGATTCCGTTCTGGAACAATATCCTGATATGATTGTGATGAAAAGCATCAGCAAAAGCTACGGCGTGCCCGGCCTCAGGCTCGGAATCCTTGCATCCGCTGACAAAGATTTGATTGCGGATTTAAAGCATTCCGTCAGCATCTGGAACATCAACAGCTTTGCCGAATATTTTATGCAGATTCTAACAAAGCATGAAAAAGATTACACGAAGGCCTGCTCCGCATTCATCGCCGAAAGAAAAGATTTCGAAGAAAAACTGCGGACAATCAATTTCCTCAAGGTGATGCCATCACAGGCAAACTATTTCCTTGCCGAAGTCCTTCCTCCGAAGAATGCGACAAACCTTGTGATAAAATTGCTTAAGAATCACAACATCCTCACCCGCGATTGTTCTTCCAAGAAGGGCCTTGACGGCAAGCAATATATGCGCATCGCGATAAGAAGCCACAGTGACAATGCAAAACTTGTCGAGGCACTGAAAAGTTTAGAATAAATCCGTATTATGAAAGTGATATCCGGACAGATAATCCGTTCTCTTGACATCTCCCCCAGGCAATGCGTTGACTGGATTTATGAAAGTTTCAGCATCAAAAGGGATGCACAATTACCGGCCAAAATCAGTGTTCACCCGGCCGACAGCGATTTTTTTACTTCAATGCCTTGCCTGCTTCCGCCTGACAAGAACGGAAATATTCAATATTTCGGAATAAAGGAAGTTCACAGAATTGCCGGAGCCATTCCCAGTCTGGGAAGCGATATGATGCTGTATAACGCAAAGAACGGCGAGTTGCTGGCCCTTTTGGATTGCGACTGGATTACGGCAATGCGAACAGGAGCAGTTGCAGCCGTTTCAGCCAAAGCCCTGAGAAAAGAGAACGCTTCTATTTATGGTTTTGTTGGATTGGGGAATACCGCGCGTGCGACACTTCTTTGCGTTCTCGGGGCCGAACCAGACAAATTATTCAAGGTCAAGTTATTAAAATACAAAGATACCGCCGATTCATTCATCAGCAGGTTTAAAAATCATATAAACATTCAATTTGAAATTGTTGACAGCATTGAAGAATTAGCCCGTTCTTCCGATGTATTTTTCAGTTGTATTACGAGCGCGGACGGATTACTCGTTGAAGACGAAAGCATTTTTCAACCTGGCGTTACCGTAATCCCCATTCATATGCGTGGTCTGCAGAATTGTGACACAACGTTCGACAGAGTATTCGGGGATGACACCGACCACATCAAAGGGTTCAGATATTTCAGCCAGTTCAAGGATTACAACGAAATAGGCGAAGTTCTTGCCGGCCGGGACAAGGGCCGTAAATCAAATCAGCAGAGAATTATTGACTACAACTACGGTCTGGGATTGCACGATGTAGTCTTCGCTTCACGGATATATGAACTTATCAAGAAAAGGCAGGACATTCCCGAAATATCGGTTGTCAAAGAGGCGAAGAAATATTGGGTATAGCGGCGTTTTATGGGGAAAACTTCCTCGGCCCCACCGTGGCACTATGTCAAGAAATGAAGCGGCGCCGTTCAGAAAACAAGTTGTCGTATCCTTTTGAGGACGGTCCCCCTCTCTTTTGAAGTCATCCCGAATGAAAGCACGGAAATCACCAGAGACATTGTGCAGGCAACGGTAACCAAAACAAGTCGCAACCATCCTTGATCCATAGTAGCCTTGACCACACACCCTGCCGCGACGCTCAAAACCATCACGAAGAGCACCGGAAGAATGGCTTTAAGTGCAAATCTCCAAGGGTCAATTCCGACAAGTTTCCATCCGAAATACAACTTGGCTGTTAAAGCAAGACAAGACATCGCGATTGCAATAAAGAACACGGACTGCGGTTGGTGGGGCCCAAATTTCAGCAAAAAATATGATATAGGCAGCCCCGACATCTGGATGGACCCTACTACAATCTGAAACCATTTGATATTTCCTGAAGCAGAAATCGCAGACTGCACCGGATAGTCAATATAATCAATCAGCGCTCCGACCAGCATCAATACCGCAAAGATTGCCGTATATTGGGGAACTTCCTTGAGCCATATTCCAAGCAGAAAATCTATCTCCAGAACAACCGGGACGGAAACAAGCAGCATCAGATAAGCGGAAAATTTGGAAGCTTGCCAGACAAGACGGGTCATTTCTCCATATTCGCCGTCGGAATATGATTTTATAATCTGGGGCTTGGAGGCAAGCATAAAATTCTCCTGAAGTTGGACAATTGCCCCGTAGACCTTGAACGCCATCCCTCTGGCCGCATTTACCGCAGGCCCGAAAAACATATTCAACAGAACATTAAGGCCGTGAACCTTGAACACGGATGAAGCAGTACCTATCATCCACCAGCCGGAAAAAGAGAATATCTCTTTAAAATAGCCCGCATCCCAATGGAACTTATAGCGGCACTCGTTAAAATACATCAGGCAATAAGCCATATACAGCAGTGTCACAACCACCTGTATTCCAAGCATCAAAGCCGCATAAACCACCAGATGGTCAGCGCTGGAGCGCCCGAGCATAAGAGCTATCGCCAAGGCTCCCACCGCTTCAAAAACTCCAATATAAGCAAAAGCCTTCATCTTTTCACGAGCGACTACCATTCCCTGGTATGGCAGCCTTATCACAACAAAGACAAAGGAAACAATGCTGAGGTGGAATACCCAATTGGCAGCATCCGACCGTCCCGCGAGCAACATCTTATTGTTAAGGAACCACAACCCCGCAGGCTCGCCCACAGCAATCACAAGAATGGCCAACGCGGCAAACATCTGCAAAAACATACAGAATGAATTCCTGAGCCCGATCTGCCGACCCTCCCCCATCTCTATCAGAAAAAAGCGCTGACAGGCGGAAGATAAAGTTCCGCCTATGAAAGTTGCCATAGCGACAAGCCCGCCGACAGCATTATAAATTCCCAGATCCGTCTCACCCAACACATCAAGAACAACGCGCGAGGTATAAAGACTGATAAGCAGGACCACGCCCATGCGAAGATAAAGCATAAGCGTATTTATTGCTATTCTATTTCTGTCGATTGCTGACATAACGCTCCTAACGCAAAGATAGCGTTTTTAAAATAAAGATTTTTAACTTTGCACTGTTGGAGATTCTATCAAAGTGGACAATTTGAACAGATACAATCCTCCCGAATCAATTTTACGGAAGGCTCAACTCAGGATGCTGGATATTCTGATAGAAGTTGACAGAATTTGTCGGCAGGAAAAAATTGATTACTGGATGGATGCCGGAACGCTTTTGGGAGCCGTACGGCATCAGGGGTTTATTCCTTGGGACGATGATTTGGATATATGCATTCTCAAGAAGGATTACAAACGGTTCAAGAACGCTATGAATAAACATCTTTCAGATTGTTTCGTTTATCAGGATTGGACTACCGACCCCCACCATTTTGAGATGTCTCCGAGAATTCGCGACAAGCATTCATTCATTGACATTCCCATCGAACGATTGCAGAAACATAAAGGGCTGTTCCTTGATGTCGTGCTGCTTGAGAGAATTCCCTCAATGGCAGTTCAGCACCTTGTTTACCTCATTTATGGCAGAGTGTCCAGAGAAATCCATAACTATGGAGATACGGCATATACATCAATTGCAAAAAGAGCTTTTGCCAAGACAGCAGCATATATCCTCTTTCCTTTCGTATGGACATTATTGGGAGCATTGAGAGCGTATGCCAGCATTGCAAAATGCGATTTGATAGGACGTTATTATGCAGGATTTAAAAATCCGCGATATTTGAGCAATATTTTTCCCCTGACAGAAATCGCATTTGAAGGGCATCTGTTTTTTGCTCCGGGCAATTATGATTCATATCTCAAAGATATGTTTAATGATTATTCAAAATTACCTCCTGAAAATCAAAGAGGAGGACATACTTCTCATTTGGAGATATACCCTATTCCATAATATTCTGATTGAATGAAAAAAATACTGATACTCGGCCCGGATTATTTTCATTTCATTTCAGCCGTTGACAACGCCTTCCGCGCTTTGGGTTGCCAGACCTACACATTACCCTATATGGACTTCTCCTTTTTGCAGAAGAGTATTATGAAAATTCGGTGCAAACCGATTAATGTCCGGGTTGAAAGGAGGCATAAGGAACACTATGCATTGAAAGTACGCGAAGCCTTCAAGAACAATGGCCGAATTGACTTGGTTTTCATTATGAATGGGGACTTTCTTGATTCAAGGACACTCGATTATTTGTGTAATACCACCCACGTCGCAATCTGGCTCTTCGACAACATTTCAAAGATGCCGGGCATTATTGATAATCTCAGGCATTGCGACCATATCTTCAGTTTTGACAAGAATGACATCAAGATTCTTGAAGATAACGGATTGAATTCTTCCTTTTTACCTCAAGCTTGTGATATGAAGACGTATTTCCCTATTGCAGGCAACAAAAAAGACATTGACATTCTTTTCGTTGGGAACTTATATTTTTATCCCAACAGACAAAAAACAATACAAAAAATCATAGAAACCTTCCCCGACAAAAAAATCAAGGTAATCGGTGAATACAAGCCCTGGTACAAAGGTATCCTCAAGTGCCTGTTCAGAGAAAGGCGTGACATCTATACCAACCGCAATGTCTCTCCGGAAGAGGTCAACAAATATTATAGCAAATCCAGAATAGTGTTGAATATCCATCGGGAAGACCAAAAAGACGGGGCCAATCCAAGGCTCTTTGAAATCTGCGGTAGTGGTGCGTATCAAATATCTGATTCGAATCCGTACATCAAATCTATTTTCCCCCACAGAGAAATCGGGTTGTTTAAGACGGACGATGAATTGATTGATGCTATTTCTGATGCCTTGGCTCACGATAAGTCAGCAAATGCACAAGCAGCACACGAGATTGTCGTTCAGCAACATAACTACGAAAGCAGAATGAAGCAAGTCCTTCAATCCATCATCCCTTCGTAATCCACCTCATAGAGAATGGGCCCGCCAGTTCGTAACATACTGATTTATTTCCGGGCATCAAAGTGCGCATCAATGCGTAATCTTTCTGCAAGCAAAGCCTGGTAGTCGGCCTTCATCCGTTCGTCAAGGAAGGATGAATCAATGAAGTCACAAAACGCAGGGTAGAGTCTGATGTATTTCTTCTTAAGGTTGGAGAATACCTTTGCCGGGATACCGCAGGTCTCGAAAGCTTTCTCGAAATCGGAATCCCTGAGTTTCCTTTTCTTTCCATTCAAAGTCAGCGCCAGTTCCTCATCATCCGCAGGATTGACTATGGCAACGTTAAGCATATCGTACGCCGGAGTCAGACGCACATCACTGCCTGGCTGATATAGCGAAAAATTCTTCAGGTGCATATCGTTATTGCCGGTCAGCCAGGAAAAATACACCACCTCAAGGAAATCTGTCACGTCCATTTGAGGACTAGTGGAATACTTCCTTACAGCCTTTGCATTCTGCTCGTATGAACTCTTGTATTTGTGCTCAGTCTGGCGCTCGGTGAGTTGGCACATATCCTCCATCGCAATCTTGTCTCCGTCTTTCGTGCGGTCAATCCTTCTGGTGATGTATCCGAGCGAACCATCCTTCATCCTTATCAGGGAATGGGGGACAATTTTGATCTTGGCGAGCCGGGCTAGATGCATTGTCAAATCCTCGTTTTCCGGAAGCAGTCTGAATTTTTCGGTCTGAGGCTTGAAAATGAAATCCCCCCAAAGACCAACGATTGTAAGTTTCTTACTGTTACGATGTTTGTCCAGATGAAGAGACAACTTAGGCTGGACACCTGTCAGAGTTGTCTGCGAGTGAATGATCTGTTCAGCAAGCGCGTCCATTTCATCTCTTGAGTAGTCCAACGCCGGTGCCTCAGAAGTCCCGAAGAACTTCTTTGCGCACTCCCTGTGGAAATCGACTTCTCCCGGAGCCAATTCCTTATAGCAATACAGACATTTACTCATTGGATTCATCATTCAGTGGTTCAACACTCACTGCTCCGATACAGTCCTTACAACAAAGCAGAAGCAGCGCATAGCGGTCCAGTTCGCTGATATCCGTGTTTCTGAGCGCCACATCCAGCAACCAGCCCTCCGGAATCAACCCATCAAAGAAAGGAAAAAGAACAGGTGACTTGTACGGCTTGTCGCTGAGCGGCAAAGTAAGGCTGACGGCAGCAGGTGAGTCAGAGGCCAGGTATTCCGCAGCATATTGGAATTCGTAGCCTTCATCTGTCTCCTTCAGCAGACCGGCTCTCTTGTTCTTGTATTTGACCAATGCCGCTTTCATCACTCGCCACCTTTCTTCTGCGGTACCAATTCATAGTCGAACAGAGCGAACACCTGAGCCACCTTGTCCATACGGACGGTTGCTTTTCCTTGTTCCAGCTCCCTTACGAAGTTCAGCCCTACGCCGGACTTCATCGCCAGGTCAACTTGGGTCATCCCATTCTCCTTTCGAAGCACCTTCAGTTTTGCCGCTATTAAATTTGTCGCCATAATTACATCCTTTCGGCTGCAAAGATATAAAAGTTTTTTTGAAATACATTCGCTCAGATGTAAAAATATATCACGAAGAGATAATTACATTCGATAGAATGTAGCGGCACTATAACGGCACTACTAAAATGATTGATTTTCGGTTCATCCAAAATCAGACAAAGTAATTATTAGTAACTTGCAAGTACACTGATTTTTTATCAAAAACTGTTATAAACTTATGATAGTTCTATTTCTGAAGGATGGCTTTGGCAATCAACTTTTTGAGTATGCTTTCGTGAGGAAACTCTCTTTGTTGTGTAAAGACAGGATTGTCATCAATCGAATATATTTCAAACGGAAAAAGGACCGTACGTGTCAACTTGAAAAACTCGTTCTGAATGATAATGTAACATTCTCAACCGGCTTTGTCTCTTTTCTTCTTCTCCTGCTTCTTGAATTCAGGATTTTTCTTTCCCTCGGATTCAGGTTCTATCGTATTCATACCGACAGAGAATTTTTCAATAAATCATTTTGTGGCGCCACTAATATATTTTCCCGATGCCAGCGATTTGGGGTTTACTTGAGCACGGATCCATTTGCATTTTTTGATAACATAAGACCATCCTCCAGAAAAATCAAACTTGTGTTCGGTAACTTTGAAAACGCATCATTCTTCAAAGATTGTTTTAATGAACTGAGGGATGAACTCAAACTGAAAACGCCTGTTGATATATCAACCCACCTGGATACATCGGCTTGTAATGTTGCCGTACATATAAGAAGAGGCGATTATATGTCTCCTCAATGGAAAAGTTTGAATGTATGCACCAAGTCTTATTATGTCCAGGCTATGAGGACAATCCGTAAAATGTTCCCCGATGCCGTATTCAATATCTTCTCCAACACCTCTGAAGATTTGGAATGGATAAAAGAAAACTATCAGCTGGAGGATGAAGGGTGCGTAAAATATATGAACACCGGATTGGATGATGTCAGTGATTTTTTCATAATGTCCGCTTGCCGTCATTTCATTATCGCAAACAGTACTTACAGTTGGTGGGCAGCTTATTTATCACGCAGTAAGGGCAAAGTTGTCATTGCTCCGGATATCTGGTCGATAGGCAGCCCTCAGAGCGAAGGCCTTTACCTGCCTGAATTTATAAGACTGAAAATACAGAACTGACCAGCGATTATCTCTTAATCATCCTGTCAATCTTCCAGAAGAGCCAGTTTCTTCGCCTCCACTTCCAGAGAGTATTCTTATAGACGGTTTCTGCAATCCCTCTTGGTGACATTCTATATGAGTGTTCACGAATCAGGGCAAGATTGATATATCGCCGCCCCCAGTAGAAACGATTGAATCGGGTGGCTTCAGATGGATTCTGATCAAATATATGATAGAGGTAACAACGGAGCCTCTCTATCATTTCGTCCCGTGAAGAGGTTTCAGGTAGGAATATCGGCGCATTTAAGACTTCCAGGCAGGCGGCATCGTCATTGTCAAGCTCCCTTACTCGCTCAACAACTTTCTCCCAGGATTCGAAAGAGTGACAATTGATGAATGAATTCTCGTTGAAAGTCTGCCCGATTAAAGGATCCCCCCAATAAATCGGGACTGTCCTTGCCGCAAAAGCTTCAAGTATTTTTTCAGTGGAATAACCAGGTTGTGAGCAGTTCTCAAATGCAATGGCGAACTTGTGTTTTTTCTGGAACTCAAGTTTGTCAGAAACAGGTCCTCCAACGTTGTTCCGATATCTTCCGCCCGATGATACCTGTTTATATTCAGACAGTTTATCAAAAATGACATCGCGTTCGGGAGATGCGTTGTTGTTGGATACAACAAAACTGCAAAAATCAGTCTTTGAAGATAAATCAACGAGTTTTTTCCTGTTTGAGATTTCCTTATACGAATTTTCATATAGGAGATAGATAGGAAACCTGAAATAGCGGTCGCCAAATACAATGTGGTCGAAACCTATGGCATAATCGCATAAGTTGAAATCCGGCGATTGATTCTCTCCCGTATAGTATATTTTTACGCAATCATATTTCAAATGTTCCTGCCCGAAGACCGAAAAGAAGATATAATCCGGCTTATCTGACAGAACCACATCAAATTTATCATTCAGAATCTTATAGAACAGGGACTCCTCCGGAATAAAATTATCCCAGAAGTCAACGAATCTTATTCTAATCTGCTTCCTCATACTATCCAAAAATCAAATCCTTCACCGCCATTCCATAGCCTTTCTTCAACAGGAGCAGATTCAATGCGCATCTGTACTGAGAATAGCAGTCATTTAGTTTTGCAAAGCGAATTATTGATTTTATTGAGTTCAGGCGGGCAAAGGCGCGCCTGCGATTTTTCCTCCTGCTGACAGATTCATCGTGCAGGACATAGTGATACAAAGGTTTGTGTATCTGTGCCATTCTGTCGGAAGAAAGGACACAACAGGCCAAAAAACAGGTATCCTCAGCACTCGAGTTTTTAGGGAAACGCAGCCCCTTGGCATCAAGCATTGCTTTCTTATAGACAAAAGTCGTGAAATACGAGACAAAATGCTTCAAAAAATGCGATTTGTCATATACATCGGCATTCCGTTTCACCTCTTCACCTATTCTTATGTCACAGCAGGCCAAATCCGCACCGGCAGCAATTGCCTCATTATACAGTTCCTCGCAATATGTCGGCTCCACATAATCATCACTATCCACGAACGCCACATACTCCCCTTTCGCCAATTCAATACCCACATTTCTTGCAGCACCCGGGCCGCTGTTCTTCGGAGTCTCAGCACAAACAAACGATTTCCTGCCGGAATATCCTGAAATAAACGAGCGCACTTTGTCCATACTGTCATCCGTCCCGTGATCATCGACCAGAATGACCTCCATCTCATCCATAGTTTGGGAGGAGAGAGAGCCCAGGCATCGGGCAATGAACCCGCTCGAATTAAAAACCGGAACTATTATGGATATCCTGCACATATTATGTTATCCCGACAACTTTATTCGGAACAAATTTACATTTTTCCATAAACATACAGAAAAAGTATTCCATAATCGTCACTATCGCTGTCATCAGGACCGGCATCAGGCTATTCGAAGAGAAAATACCCGGGAGAAGAGTGAACAGCATACGGATAAATATAAAATGTGTCAGATATGTCGTATAACTGTACCTGCTGAATCTTTGGATGACGGAATTTGCGTGATTTACACTGGACAAGCCTATGAACAGACAAACGAGGCCCGCCAATTGCAGAATGTAACCGAAAGATGCGGAAGAGATGAACGGGCATACGGCAAACAGTGAAATGAAGCCTCCTAATCCCCAGATTAAAGAAGCATCTGTTCGCTTTACCAAATTGTCAATGAAAAAGCCCAGAAGATACAGGCCGGTATAGAAGACTGCTATACCGACCGGGCCCTTGACCGTAAGGAAAACCTCAACGGCAAGCCAAATCACAAGAACTATGGCAAGAAGTTTCCGGTTGCGGCCGAACACCACCGCAAACAGCGGAGTCATCACATACAGCAGCAATATCAGATAAATATACCAATATGCCACATTGATTCTGTGGAGCAATAAGGCCGGGATATAGTTGACAGCGGCATCCCGGGCAGAATGGATATTGTCATACTTACCCATAACGGATGAGATGACATAGACTATTGTGGCCCAGAAGACAAAAGGGACAAGTATCCTGACAAACCTCTTTTTGTAAAATTCAGAGACACTGTACTTTCCCTTCACCTGCAAAGCACCCGACAGCATCGTGAACAATCCAAGTCCGAAAAATGTTGTCTTTGAATAAAAAAGACCGTTCAAGAAACTGTCTGGATTATCAAAACCCAGGATTGAAGTACTGTGAGTAACGATTATCAAGACAGTGGCCACTGACCTGACAATATCAAACCCAGGATTCCTGCTGTATGTCATCTCTGCCTTCTGCAAGTTTTTATATGCTTGAAGATGCAGGTACCTATTATCACTGCACAGGCGAGATACATAATGATTATGCAAATCATCGCAATCGTATCGCCTTTGCGAACGCTGTCGGGGTCGAAGATGAAATGAATATTATGCTGCCCGGCAGGAACATTGAGGGCACGGAGTAAATAATTGACCCGGTAGTGGTCGACAGGCTGTCCGTCAATTGTCGCCTTCCATCCATAAGGATAGTATATTTCAGAGAATACTATCGTTCCGGGCTGAGAAGTGGAGTATGAATAATCCAATTCCTTCGGAGTGTATTTTTTCAGGACAACACTTGCATCCTCCGGAAGAGCAGGCTCAGGATTCTGCACATACGAAGCGAATTCCCTGTCAAGAACAGCCTCGTGAGTAAGGTCTATCGTATTGAGCGCCTCGGACTCCTCGTTGGCATTCTCCACAACGTGCAGTTTATCAACAAACCAGGCGTTTCCAAGTGCAAACGGATTGATCTGAGGAACGGCCTGACCGTCCTCTCCGGGCACTATGATATACTTGGCATTCAACATCCCGATGACAGGCCAGTGCATCTTGCTCAAGTGCTGGTCAATCAGGTCCTGATATCTGCGGAGTTTGGCGGCGTGGTAGCCTCCAAGCGACTTAAGATAATACGAAGTGCGGGCATCGCTCCAAGTGTTTGTCGTCAGATTGAGCACTCTGAAATGGGAAGAATCCTTGAGAAGCTGCTCTTCGTATGGCTGCAGGGCAAAAGCATTTTTGTTCTGCTTGACGGTGACGAAATTGTCATCGTTGAAATAGCGTTTGTCAACTGGCCACATATCGGCAATTACGAGAACTCCAAGGACGGCAATCATCCAACCGGTCCTGAGTTTGCCCTTTGCATAAAGCCAAAGCAGGCCGAAGGCCGCCGCAATGAACAGGAACGAGCGGAAACTGTCCGAACGGAGCAAGGCTGCCCTCTCATCCACAATCGCGGCATAAAGCCAATCCGGAACAGAAGAAGACCAGTTTGCATCATATTGGGATGTAAAACTGAAGAGCGAACCTCCGAACAGGGCGAACAACAGACAGATGCCGGCGGTCACCCCTCCTGAAATATACAAACTCCCGAAAAGTTTCTTCTTCTCAACTGTCCCGTCCATAATCTGCTTGATGGCCAGGAACCCCAGCAAAGGCATGGCGATTTCAGCAACTATCAGGATTGACGAAACGGCCCTGAACTTGTTGTATAGCGGGAAGTATTTGAAAAAGAATTCCGTAAGCCAAAGGCAGTTATGCCCCCAGGCAAGAGCTGTCGAGAACAACGTTGCAGCCAGAAGCGCCCATTTGTACGGTCCTTCCACAATAAGAAGACCCAGGAGAAACAGGAAGCATACTACAGCGCCCATATAGACATTACCGGCCGTGAAGGGCTGGTCGCCCCAATACATAGGAACACCCTGGCAGAAATTGGCGGCATCCTTCGGAGCAACGCCCTTTTTGACAAGTGTCTTGTACAAATCGGAGTCATTGCCGACTGCGACACTGTTTGCACCTCCCATAAAGCCGGGAATCAGAAAACTCATCGTCTCATCGATGCCGTAACTCCACTGGGTAGCATATTCTATGTCCAGACCTTTGGGTTTTGCGGCATCCGCCGGTTCACCTTCCGTCACAATGTCAGAATGACCGCCTCGCATCGTCTGCTCAGCATATTCACTGTTGACAAAGATATTGGACGTACCTGTTCCAAGACCGACACCGAGAGATACGGCAAAAATGGCGGTTGCGACAACCAAATCCCGAAGTCTCTTCTCCTTTATATGAATCCACAGTTCAGCGAACCACAGAAGCCCAATCATCATAAAGAGATAGTAGGCCATCTGCGGATGGGCGCTGAACCCGATTGCGGCGAAAATCATTACGAAAATGGCCCCAAGCCCATATTTCTTCCTGAATATCAGATAGAATCCCGCCATTACCACCGAAATGAGAGCAATGGTGGATGTCTTGCCGTTATGCCCTGCCGCAATGATTACTATAAAATAGGACGAAAGAGCGATGGCTATTGCTCCTACAATACTCAGCCACTTGTCGATACCGAATGAGCGCAGCAGGATAAAGAAGCAGAAAAAATAGATGACGAACACCCAGGCCGTATTCCAATGACCTCTATGAAGAAGTTTGTTCAACGGAGCGAGCAGGGTGGAAGACTTGTACGATCCTCCGCCAACCTGATAGCCCGGCATACCGCTGAACATATTGCCAATCCACCAGGTATGGTCTCCCGTTTCCTGAGTATATCTTTCCGCCTCCTGAACTGCCGCCGTGGCCGTTATGCCATCCCCGGCATTGACAACTTTGCCGCTCAATTGCGGCTTGCAGTAAGCATATGCCAGCGCGAAAAAGATTACCGCCGCCACTATGTACGCCCCATATTTTTCAAAAAACTTCATAGTTCAAATGTTGATGATTCAATTAATCTAGTTCCCCAGTTCAGAGAGGAACTTGATGCGGACGAGACGGACCTCCTCCTCTTCGTAGTCGCGGCCGAGTTCCTTCATCGCGTCGGTGACGGAGTCAGACTGGGCCTCCTCCTTGAAATAGGTGAAGATATCGTCTATTTTGTCTTCATCGATAGTCTGCTTGATATAGTAGTCGATATTGAGCCTCATCCCGGAATTGACGATGCTCTCGATGTCCTCTATCAGTTCACTCAGTTCCATATCACGGGCACGGGCAATGTCCTCAAAGGGCATCTTCCTGTCAATGCTTTGGATAATAAACAGTTTGTTGCTGCTCTTGCTGGCCATGGTCCTCATCACGAAATCATCCGGACGGGAGATATCGTTCTCCTCCACATATCTGGCGATAACTTCCACAAACGGCTGACCGAACTTGCGGGCCTTGCCATCTCCTACTCCTTGACATTTCTTGAGTTCTTCAATCGTTATGGGATAGAAAATGGCCATATCCTCGATGCTCGGATCGGAAAAGACTACCCAGGTCGGAACTTTCTGTTTTGCGGCAACATCGCGGCGGAGATTCTTCAGTATCGCTACAAGGGTGGGATCTCCAGCCCCGTCCACGCCCGAAGCAGGGTGTTTGGTGGCCACCCCGTTGTCGTCGTCATCATCCTCACCTTCCTCGAATTCTCTGTCCTCAGTAAGCATCACGTCATAGGGATTTTCATAATACTCCTTTCCGGAGCGGGTGACAGAAATCAGCCCGTAGCGTTCTATGTCCTTGTCAAGGAAATGAAGAATCAGCGCCTGCCGGATTACCGCATTCCAGAATCGGAGCCCCTTGTCTTTGCCGAAGCCGAACAATTCGTGGTGGTGATGGTGATAGGATTTGATAATGGAATTGCTGACACCGCATAGGATGCTGCCCAGATATTCCGCCTTGAACGACTCCTTGAGAGACAGGACCAACTCTATCACGGTGCAGAGGTATTCCTTTCCGTTGAACTTCTTCTTCGGGTAGAGGCAGTTGTCGCACTGACCGCAGTTGCATTCAGTATAGTCCTCGCCGAAATAGTTCAGGAGCACTCTTCTGCGGCATTGGTTGGACTCGGCGTATGAAACCGTCTCCATCAGCAACTGGCGGCCTATTTCCTGCTCGGAAACCGGCTTGCCCTGCATGAACTTCTCAAGTTTCTGTATATCCTTGTAGCGGTAGAAGGCGATGCATTTCCCCTCCTGACCGTCGCGGCCGGCACGACCGGTCTCCTGATAATACCCTTCCAGACTCTTGGGAATATTGTAATGTATCACAAACCTTACATCCGGCTTGTCGATTCCCATACCGAAAGCTATCGTGGCCACTATCACGTCCACATCCTCCATTAGAAATGCATCCTGATTGCGGCCACGGGTGGCGGCATCCATTCCCGCATGGTAAGGAAGCGCCTTTATTCCATTGATATTCAGCAATTCCGCAATCTCCTCAACTTTCTTTCTGCTCAGGCAATAGATGATTCCGCTCTTGCCGGGATTCTCCTTGATGAACTTGATGATGTCCTTCTTCGGGTTGGTCTTGCTGCGAATCTCATAGTAGAGGTTGGGACGGTTGAACGACGACTTGAACACTTTGGCGTCGGTCATTCCGAGGTTGCGCTGAATGTCGGACTGAACCTTGGGTGTGGCCGTTGCCGTGAGCGCTATTATCGGAGCCTTGCCGATTTCTGCGATAATGGAGCGGATGCGTCTGTACTCAGGCCGGAAATCGTGCCCCCATTCGGAGATACAGTGAGCTTCGTCTATGGCGTAGAATGAAATTTCAATCTGCTTCAGCAACTGGATATTCTCCTCTTTGGTCAAGGATTCCGGAGCGACATACAGCAACTTCGTCACGCCGCTGAGAAGGTCTTTCTTCACCTCAGCGGCCTGTGCCCGGCTCAGGGAGGAATTGAGGAAATGGGCGATCCCTTCCTGATTGTGGGCAAAACCCATAATTGCATCCACCTGATTCTTCATAAGGGCAATCAGAGGGGATATCACAATAGCCGTTCCTTCCATACACAGGGCCGGCAACTGATAGCACAGGGATTTGCCGCCTCCGGTGGGCATCAGCACAAAGACGTCATTCCCTTCGACAAGGGACTTGATGACGGCCTCCTGATTACCCTTAAAGGAGTCAAAACCAAAGAATTTCTTCAGTTTGTCGTGCAATATGTCATATGTTATTTCCATAAACCCGAGCAAAAAACCATTTTCCCGCATATAAAAGTACAAATAAATAACGTCTGACGCAAAAAAAAGAAGGATACCGAAGCTCCGGCATCCTTCTTTTTTGCGTTCAGGACCTGTTACCAGGCCAGTGCACTGGCACCGAGGATGGCGGCATCGCTCTCCTTGAGACTTGAGAAAATAATCTTCACTTTGTCTCTCCAGAGTTTGAGGACACTCTCGTTCATAGCCTTTAACATAGGCTCATAGAGGAACTCCTTGGAGCGGGCAAGACCGCCGAAAAGGACGATAGCCTCGGGAGCACTGAAGGCGATGAAGTCCGCAAATGACCTTCCGAGCAGAGTGCCTGTATATTCAAATACGGAAAGGGCAAGTTTGTCCCCTTCACGGGCGGCTTCATATACATCTTTTGAGGTGATATTCTCAACCTCGCGCAGAAGAGAAGGCTCGTTGGAATGTTCAAGCCACTCGCGTGCCGTACGGGCAACTCCGATTGCAGAGCAGTATGCCTCAAGGCAACCCTGACGGCCGCAGCCGCAGGTACGTCCGTTGTGACGTACGACTGTGGTATGACCCAACTCACCTGCAAAACCATCGTGACCGTAAACGACATTGCCGTCGATGACGATACCGCTGCCGACACCCGTTCCGAGAGTAATCATAATGAAATTCTTCATACCGCGGGCGGCGCCGTATGTCATCTCACCCATAGCCGCCGCATTGGCATCATTGGTAAGGGTCACGGGAATGCCGTCGAGATTGCGGCTGAGAATCTCAGCAAACTTCACGGAATTCTTCGAAGCCCAGGCCAAGTTGGGTGCGTATGCAACTTCGCCCGTGTAATAGTTTCCGTTGGGAGCGCCTACGCCCACACCACGGATTTCACCTTCCTTGCCGGAAGCCTTGATGCAGCCCTTGACGGCCTCTGCCAGAGCGGCAAGAAAAGCCTCAGCGTCGTCACCGTAAATATCTGAGCGGATAACTGTCTGATAAAGGACATCTCCACGTGTGTCAACCACACCGATTTTGGAGGTCTGGCCTCCCACGTCGATACCGACTACATATTGTTTGTCCACCATAGTGATATATGAATTAGTCAACTTTGATATCCTTATTTACGTTCTTGCTGCCGGCAACTGCATAGTAAAGGAGGTATGCAAGCATTGCAACCACCAGCCAGTAGCTGTTCATATAACCAGCGCTGCTCTTTGCGATGAATTCCTGAATCAGAGGCATTATACCGCCACCGACTACGAGAGTCATGAAGATACCTGAAGCCTGCTCGGTATATTTGCCGAGCCCCTCGACTGCAAGATTGAAGATTGCGCCCCACATAAGGGAGGTGCAAAGACCGCAGAGGACAAGGAACAGACAGCTTACGGGAACCTCGAACATTGCGAAACCGTCAGCGGCGCTGTAACCGGGCATACTGACTGTAACGGCCTTGGGAGTAAAGATGGCGGCGATTACGAGAACCAGAGCCACGGAGCATACGGTAACCATCTGGGCGCGTGTGCTGATCTTGCCGGAAATGGCTGAAGAGCAGGCACGTCCTACCATCATAAGCAACCAGTAGATAGCTGCGATTGCACCTCCGATAGCGGCACCACCCGCAAATCCTGCAGGAAATGCACCGTGTCCGGTAGCGTCAGCAAGGTAGAAGTTGACCTGTGAAGGGATGCCGATTTCAATGCCAACATAGAAGAATATTGCGAGCGCGCCCAGAACGAAGTGGCGGAAATGCCAGGCGCTGCTCTCGAATTTCTCGACCTTGCGCTCCTGAGCGGGCTCGGGAATATTGACGAATTTGATGATTACAAATGCGATTGCGAAGACTGCCATTGCGATGAAGAGCAGAGGAGAAACGTCTGACATAGCAGTAGAGTCGCTTACAGTACCGATGAGAACACCCACCAGAAGAGGGGTAAGAGTACCGGTCAGGGAGTTCAGAGTACCGCCAATCTGGATGTACTGGTTACCCTTGTTTCCGCCACCGCCGAGGATGTTGAGCATCGGGTTCACAACGGTGTTGAGCATACATACGCAGAAACCGCAGATGAATGCGCCGAGCAGATAGACATAGATTGCGCTTCCGGCAAGGGCTTTGAAGCTGGATACATACTGAACGCAGATTCCGATGAAGCCCACTGCGAGGGCGATGAGAGTGGTTTTCTTGTAACCTACCTTGATAAGCATCTTGCCTGCGGGAATACCCATAAAGAGGTATGCGGCGAAGTTCATCATGTTACCCATCATCTTGGACCACTCATACTGATTGCCCCAGATGTTTCCGAAAGGCGCGGCCATATTGGTGACGAATGAAATCATCGCAAAGATGAAGCACATTGTCACGATTGCCACGATGTTGGTTTTTTGTTTTGTCATAATGTTTGTATTAGATGAAAAAAAATGTTTCAGAAAGTGTGTATCGCAAGTCCGCTCCGGAGCTTGGGTTCGAACCAGGTCGTCTTGGGAGGCATTATCGCCCCGCTGTCGGCAATGTCCGTCAGTTGTTTCATTGACACCGGATAAAGAGCGAAGGCCGCTGCCATCTCCCCGCTGTCAACTCTGCGCTTGAGTTCTCCCAAACCTCGGATTCCACCCACAAAATCGATGCGCTCGCTTGTCCGGAGATCCCCCAGATGGAGAATCCTGTCGAAAATCAGATTCGAGCAGATGGTCACGTCCAGCACCCCGATAGGGTCGGTGTCATCGTAAGTGCCGGGCTTTGCAGTGAGGCTGTACCATTCCCCGCCCAGATACATCGAGAAGTTGTGCAAAGCACAGGGACGGTAGGTTCCCTTCCCCTTCGGCTCCACATCGAAACTTTCGGACAGCCGGTTGATGAAATCTTCTGCAGAGAGGCCAGCCAAATCCTTCACCACCCGGTTGTAATCTATGATTTTCAATTGGTTGTCCGGGAAACAGACTGCCATGAAATAGTTGTATTCCTCGGTCCCGTCGTGAGATGGATTCGCTTCGCGACGTTTCTGCCCCACACGGGCAGCGGCGGCTGTACGATGGTGTCCGTCAGCGACATAGAAAGCCTCGATTCCCGCAAAAATCGCGGTGATGCGGGCAATGTCGGCATCGTCGTCAATCACCCAGAACTTGTGGCCGAACCCGTCCTCATCTGCTATGAAGTCATATTCCGGGACTCGTGAGATATAACGGAACATTATCGCGTCAAGCTCAGGATTGTCGGGATAAGCAAAGAACACCGGCTCTATGTTGGCGCTCTGAATATCCACGTGGACCATACGGTCGTCTTCTTTCTCCTTGCGGGTGAGTTCGTGTTTCTTGATGGCTCCGGTTGCGTAGTCATCGGTATGCGCGCAGAGGATGATGCCGTACTGCGTGCGTCCGTCCATAGTCTGCGCATAGATGTAGTAACACTCCTTGGGGTCCCGCACAAGCCATCCGCGGCTCTGCCACAGTTTGAAATTGCTGACGGCCTTGTCGTAAGTGCGCTGTTCCCTTTCCTCCGCAATGGGCTCGAAGTCAATCTCGGGTTTGGTTATATGCAGCAGGGATTTCTCCCCCGCCTCGGCTTTCGCCTCCACTGAATTCATCACGTCATAAGGGCGGGATGAAACCTCCTTGCCTATTTCCTTGGGAGGGCGAAGCGCCGCAAAAGGTTTTACCTTTACCATATTCAGAATTTGTTTAGTTGGAATTTCGTATCGCCCGTAGCGAAGAAGTTGCAAATCTGGGAGGCGGCCGCAAGACCGGCATTCACGTTTGCCTCGGCTGTCTCGGCACCCATCTTCTTGGGTGTCGCAAAATACCGGGCTCCGAATTTTTCAGCGAACTCCGCAGCCTTTCCGGGGGCCACGTCAGCCACATACCGCAAATCCTCCCTTTCGGTCAGCACTTTTATAAGTCCATCTTCGTCAATCACTTCCTTGCGGGCTGTATTGATCAGGCATCCGCCTTTGGGCATCCGGGAGACCAGATCATACCCTATCGAACCTTTTGTCTGTTCGGTTGCGGGGATGTGGAGGGAAACGAAATCAGATTTTGCATAGAGTTCCTCAAGGCTTGAGGCGACCTCCGCCCCAGTAGCCTCAATCTTTTCCGCGCTCAGGAAGGGGTCGAAGGCGAGGACTTTCATCCCGAACCCCTGTGCGAGGGCCCCCACCAGACGTCCGACATTGCCGTAGGCCTGGATTCCGATTGTCTTCCCCTTGAGTTCACGGCCCGTGCCGGGAGTGAACTGGTTGCGGTTCATATATATCATCAGTCCGATGGCAAGTTCCGCCACGGCGTTGGAATTCTGTCCCGGCGTGTTCATCGCCACCACCTTGTGCGCACTGCAGGCGGCAAGGTCCAGATTGTCGAAGCCGGCTCCGGCACGGACGACAATCTTCAACTTCGGTGCGGCCTCAACTACAGCGGCAGTCACCTTGTCCGAACGGACTATCAGCGCGTCTGCATCGGCCACAGCCTTGATGAGTTCATCTTCACCTTCGTATTTTTCAAGCAGGGCAACAGTATGACCGTTTTCCCGAGCTATCTTAACTATTCCGTCAGTGGCAGCCTTGGCGAAAGGCTTCTGAGTCGCTACAAGTATTTTCATATCTTCCGGAATCTATTTGTGGAGTTTCTCGAATTCCTGCATACAGGCCACCAGGGCATTCACGGCCTCGACAGGGCAGGCGTTGTACAATGAAGCCCGGAAGCCTCCCACGCTGCGGTGCCCCTTGATGCCCACCATACCGCGCTCCTTGGCGAAAGCGAAGAATTCATCCTGAAGAGCCTCCTTGCCGGGAGCCATCACGAAGCAGACATTCATAATGGATCGGTCCTCGACGGCGGCCGTACCGACGAACATTGAGTTTCTGTCAATCTCATCGTAGAGGATTCCAGCCTTTTCGACGTCAATCTTGTGAATAGCCTCTACACCTCCTATTCCCTTGAGCCACTTGAGGGTCTCGTTCATAATGAAGATGGAGAATACGGGAGGGGTGTTGAACATACTTTCACCGTCGATATGGGTGCGGTAATCGAGCATTGTGGGGATGTAACGGGTAACTTTTCCCAGCACATCCTTGCGGACAATGGCGAAAGCCACCCCCGCAGGGCCGACATTCTTCTGGGCGCCTCCATAAATCAGGGCATATTTCGAAACATCGACCGGACGGCTCATAATGTCGGATGACATATCGGCCACAAGGTTGACGGGGCAGTCCATATCGTATTTGATTTCCGTACCGTAGATGGTGTTGTTCGTCGTGATGTGGAAATAGTCCAGGTCGGACGGGATTTCATACCCCTTGGGTATATATGAATATGTCTTGTCCGCGGAAGATGCGATTGCATATGCATTTCCGAGACCTTTTGCTTCTTTGAGAGCCTTCTTCGCCCAGACGCCCGTCTCAAGATAGGCCGCCTTGTTCTCCAGGAGGTTCATCGCCACATAAAGAAACTGGAGAGAAGCACCTCCTCCAAGGAAAAGAACTTCGTGTGTATCGGGGATATGCAGAAGTTCACGCCAGAGTGACCTGCACTCATCCATAACAGCCTCCCACTCCTTTGTCCTGTGGGAAACGCTGATTACCGGAATACCTGTGTTCTTGAAATCTTTAAGAGCTTCTATAGCTGCATCTATCGCGGATTGCGGAAGTACGCACGGACCCGCATTGAAATTGTACGCTTTCATATTATTGTCAATAGATTCTCAAATATAGTGATTTATTTGGCAAAATTTCAACTGTTCCTCAAAATCTTTCACCAGAGAGAGCCGTACCTTAACCTCCAGCGTGCACTCCAGGTCGAAGGACTGTCCTGTGGCAGAGAGCCCCATCTCCTTGAGAATCTTCATCACATCGTTCATACGCTCATACCCGAACCTGAGGATGAAATGTTCCTGAGCCAGTTTTTCCACAATCCTCGCCCCTGCAATCGCATCCTGTGCCGCGCTTTTGTAAGCCTTGATGAGTCCCGGCACACCGAGTTTCGTCCCGCCGAAATACCTGACCACCACTATCAGAATGTCACTGAGGCCCGCGGACAGAATCTGCCCGAAAATCGGGCGCCCGGCCGTGGAAGACGGCTCTCCGTCATCATTGACACGCCATTTCTCCCCCTGCGGACCTATCCTGTATGCAAAACAGTGATGACGGGCATCAAAATATTCCTTTCGCACAGAGGCGATTAGTTCTTTTGCCCGGGCCTCTGTCTCAACGGGAAAGGCGAACGCAAGAAATTTGCTCCCCAAATCCTTGTACAGCCCTTCGGACTTCTCCCCGATACTTTTGTAGCAATCTGATGCCGAATTCATATTGTAAATGTACGCAAAAAACGTAAATTTGCGTTACAAATCGGTTTCAAGATGATTTTAAAATTCAGAGCCACGATACCCCAGAGCAAGATTTTCTACAGAATCTATGCTGTGGAGGGAAGTATGAACCTCTTCGATTTCAACACCTTCATTCTCGGAGATCTCGGCTTCGCACCCGACCAGATGGTGCTTTTTGAAGGATATGACGAAAGCGGAAAACTCTGCGGAGAATACGGGCTGTTCGATATGGGAGACGGGTCGATGGACAGAATCTCATTTGAAAAGTTGGCGAAAGACGGGCAGACAGAACTGCACTACATCTATGATATGCGGAACGACCGCTACATCCGGCTGGTGCTGGAAGGGCAGGAGATTCTCCCGCTGTCAACTCTCCTACCCTGCCTTCTCGAGGAGAAAGGGCACGCCCCGGAGCAGTTCTCAGTGGCGTATGAAGACTATGAGGCCGTCCAGACAATCATCCCGAAGGCCTCCGCTCCCGTAGGAGACGAGGACCTCGATGATGATGACGATGATGATGAAGAAGAGGATGACGATGAGGAGGGTGAAGAGATTTATGATGAGAATGAATAGTTCTCGCTGATGCCCGTTCTCAAGGTAATTCTAGGCCCCACCGCAGTCGGCAAGACAGACTACAGCATTGACCTGGCGCTGAAGTTGCACTGCCCTATAATTTCCTGTGACTCAAGACAAATTTTCCGGGGGATGGCAATAGGCACCGCCCAGCCGTCAAAGGAACAGCTGGAGATGGTCAGGCACTATTTCATAGCCTGCAGGAATCCTGACGAACATTACACGGCCGGACTTTTCGAAATCGAAGCCCTGAGCCTTCTGGAAGAACTTTTCAAGGAATACGACACCGTCGTGATGACCGGAGGGAGCGGTCTCTATGTGGATGCCCTATGCAACGGACTGGACAATTTCCCCGCCGCAGACCTTGAACTGCGCAAAAAACTGACCGCAAGGGCGAAGGAGGAAGGGCTTCCCGCTCTCCGCCGGGAACTGCAGATTCTGGACCCCGAATCCTATGCGACAATCGACATCGCCAATCCGCAAAGGGTGGTCCGCGCATTGGAAGTGACTCTGTCCACGGGCCGCAAATTTTCCGCATTCAAGACCAACACCGCGAGGAAGCGCCGGTTCGACATAGAAAAGTACTGCCTTGTACGCCCACGTGAAGAACTGTACGGGCGGATTGAGGCCCGGGTGGACGCAATGTTCGAAGCCGGGCTCGTGGAGGAAGTCCGCCGCCTGACTCCGTACCGGGATATGCCGGCGCTGAACACGGTGGGATACAGGGAGGTTTTCCAATACCTCGACGGGGATATCGACATAAAAGAAGTGTTGCGCCTGATAAAGCGCAACACCCGTCATTATGCCAAGCGCCAGATTACTTACTGGGCGCGGGATCCTCAAATCGAATATATTACTTCTTGGTAGCCTGTGTCTGGGGCTCTACGTAAGGGGAGACCTTGATTACCTCAACTTTGAACTTGAGAGCCTCGTTGGGGCCGATCTTGTCACCCTGAGCACGTTCACCGTAAGCGAGGTTCGCGGGAATCCAGAGAGTGATTTCTCCACCTTCGCCGACAAGCTGCATTCCTTCAGTCCAGCCTTTGATGACCCTGTTGAGAGGGAAAGTGACTGCTTCACCCCTTTCGTACGAAGAGTCGAAGACAACACCGTCAAGAGTCGCGCCTTCATAGTTGACCTCGACTGTATCCTTCTCACTTGCGGCTTTTACTGTGCCCTCGCGGACTATCTGATACTGAAGACCGCTTTCGGTAGTCTTGACTCCTTCCTTTGAAGCATTCTCCGCGAAGAATTTTTCAGCCTTTGCCAGGTTTGCCTCACCGACAATCTCCATCCTCTTCTGGATGAAGCCGTTCACTGTGCCATAGAATTCTTCCTGAGAGATTTCAACGCCGTCACCGGCAGCCTTGATGCCTTCGACAATCTTGTTGATGTTGAGAGCGCCCATATTGGAGTAGGTGATTGAACGGCCGAGGTTGTAGCCGAGCATATAACTGACTGAATCCACCTGGGCTTTGGATATGCCGGCGGGCTGTTTTTCAGATGATGTCATAGAGGAGCAGGATGAAAATGCAAATGCTCCGAGTGCGCATACAGCGACAATCAAAAGTGTTTTTTTCATTATAGTAGATATTTACGAAATTGACTATGTTACAGTTTTTTCCGAACAGCCGGCAAATATAGTAAATTTTGAAAATGTCAACAAAATTATTAGATTTGCACGTATTGAGCAATCGAAAAAACAGAAACACCATACAATGAAGAAACTCCTGATTGTCCTGGCCGTATGGGCCGCACTAGCCCAGGGCTGCACTCCCAAAGGCAGTTATGTCCTCAAGGGAACCGTGAAAGATTCATTGGCCACCCTCCCCGGGGCGGCAATCGTCATCACCGATATGGCAAGTGGCGAAAAAGACACTGTCGCCATTGAAAACGGCTCTTTCTCCCTGACCGGGACCGCCGACATAACCAGCTGCAAGCAGGTGATGCTGGCCTTCATAGACGCACCGGCAGTCAAGCACAAACTCTACGCATCATTCATTCCCGAAGAAGGGACAATCAAGCTGGACCTTGACAATCGCACCGTCAAAGGAGGGGCTGTCAACAAATCGATGGAGAGTTTGGCCGAACGTTCCAAAATACTGATTGACACACTAATGGCCAAATACGAAAAACTGAATGCGGGAAAAATCCTGGAAACCGAATTTGAAGAGGCCGAAAAAGCCTACATTGAAGTGACCAAGGACGCCGTCAGGTCAAATCCCGACAATTACGTCGGTCTCAACGCACTCAGGGAAATCATCTACGACATCGATCTGGCCGAACTCGACGAACTTCTGTCACTCTGCTCCGACTTTATCAGGAACGACGCCAAAGTCTCAAGGATAAGAGAACTCAAGGTTGCCGAGAATGCCTCAGGTGAAGGCAAGATGTTCATCGACTTCAACGGATCCACCCCCGACGGCAGATTTACCAAACTCTCCGACTTTGTGGGTCAGGGGAAATATGTCCTGGTCGATTTCTGGGCCTCCTGGTGCGGCCCGTGCCGTCAGGAAATCCCCAACATCAGGGAAGCCTACGACAGATTCTCAAAGAAGGGGCTCACCGTTGTGGGCGTAGCCGTATGGGATGGCGACAACAGTGCATCAAAGAAGGCAATGAAGGAGTTGGATATGAAGTGGAATCAGATCTTTGTAGGGAACGACCGCACAGCCACGGATTCCTATGGAATCGCCGGCATCCCTCATATCATCCTCTTCGCTCCCGACGGGACCATCTACAAGAGAGACCTGCGTGGAGAGGACATTTGCAAAACAATAGCAGGAGTACTCGAATAACATCAACACAATATGAAAAGTGCAGCATTGACCTCCATATTTCTGGCTTTCGCATTTGCATTGCAGGCGCAGGCCGTCCCCAACGGAGCCGTGATATACGCCTTGCCCCAAACAACCATAACCCTCACTGTAGAAGCCCGATACAGCGTCTTCACAGCAGGCCCCTATGCCCAATATGCCCAAAAATATCTCGGATATGAAGCCAAACGTTCGTCCTTCACGGAGTGCACCGTTACGGACATAACGGTCACCCCCTATGTAGAGGCCGACCCGGCCGGAAGATATGCCATCAACCTCTCCGAGAAAATTCCCTCCAATTTCCTGCAATTCTGCAGCCAGGGGCTCATCGTAATGTCTGACAGCTACACCGGAAAGCCCGCCGGATTCAGGTTTCCCAGTCAGGCTGGAGCGGAAGTTTTCATCGGCAAGGCTCCTGAAGGGAATCTCGCGGGAGAGACCACAACCCTGTACAGAATGGTGAAAAAGGAGACGGGATTCGAAAAAGTGGCCGTACCCCAAAGTCAGGTAGTGGAAAAATCTCTCGAAAAGAAGGCTGAGGAAGCTGCAAAGCATATCTTCAACATTCGCGAAAAGAAGACTCAGATAATCACGGGCGACACTGATGCCACATTCAGCGGAGAAGCGCTCGGAGCCGCCGTCGCGGAGCTCAACAGGATGGAGGACGAGTACCTCAGCCTATTCTACGGCATCACCGAAACCTTCACGCAGAAAATGTCCTTCGATGTCACTCCGAAAGCTGGAGTAAACAAATACACTGCATTCAAGATTGCCGACGGCCAAGGGCTTGTCAGCGCCTCCTCACCTCAGGGCCGGGCCGTCTCCATCGAGTTGACCGCCGAAAGCGTCGCACCCGTCAATGACTCCGGCGCCAAATCCAGCAACGCACCCGTGGTGAATTACCGAATCCCCGCCGTGGCATCCTGCAAGATAGTGGATTCAGGCAAGACTCTGCTCGAGACCCGAATCCCTGTCTATCAGATGGGCCAGACCTGCTCATTCCCTATCAACACCCTGCTAACCAAATAAGAAGTTGTTATGCCTATAAGAAATCTCGAACCGAAGAATGTGTGGACCAATTTCCACGCACTCACGCAAATACCCCGCCCCAGCGGACACACCCAGAAAGTAGCGGATTTCCTCGTGAAGTTCGGAAAAGACCTCGGTCTTGAATCATTCAAGGATGAATGTGGGAACGTGATAATAAGGAAGCCTGCCACTCCCGGAATGGAGAACCGTAAAGGCATCATCCTGCAGGCCCATATGGATATGGTGCCCCAGAAGAACAACGACAAGGTTCACGACTTCACCAAAGACCCCATCTCCACCCGCATAGTGAAGGAGGAGGACGGTGACTGGGTATATGCCTGCGGCACAACCCTCGGCGCCGATGACGGGCTGGGCATTGCGGCCGCGATGAGCGTACTCGAGTCGAAAACCATCAAGCACGGCCCCATCGAGGCTCTCTTCACTGTTGACGAGGAGACCAGGATGGTCGGAGCAAAGGCGCTGAAGCCGGGCGTACTGCGCGGAGAGATTCTTTTGAACCTCGACTCCGAGACAGAGGGCGAGCTCTATGTGGGATGCGCCGGCGGAATCGATGCAAATGTAGAATTCAAATACAGGACGGAGCCCCTCCCTGAAGGATACAAGGCTCTGAAGATAGTTGTCACCGGACTTCGCGGCGGCCACTCAGGAATGGAAATCAACGAAGGTCGCGGGAATGCCAACAAAACTATGGCAAGAGTACTCCTGCCGCTGCTCCGCAATTTCAAGGGCCGTCTGGCCAGTTTTGACGGAGGCAATATGCGCAATGCCATCCCCCGCGAAGCGGAAGCCGTCATTGCCGTCCCCGCAGAGAAAATCGCCGCCGCCACCGAACTGGTTGAAAAAACTTTCGGGACAATCAAATCCGAACTGCATCGCATCGACCCGGGGCTCGTAATCACGGTAGAGCCGTCACGCTCCCGCAAGGTGATTGCCGGGACAACAGGCAAGAAACTCGTTCAGGCCATCTATGCCTGCCCCAACAACGTGGACCGTATGAGCCTTGAGATTGAAGGATTGGTGGAAACCTCAAACAACCTGGCAATTGTCAAGACAGGCAAAGATAAAATCACCGTGAATACACTGCTCAGAGGAGCCACGGATTCACTGAAGGAGGACCTCGCGGAATCCGTTCGCGCGGCGTTCGAACTGGCTGGGGCAAAAGTCTGGTTCGACGGAGGCTACAGCGGCTGGAGCCCTAACCTCGAATCCCCGATTCTCAAGACTATGAAGGCCCAGTACAGGAAACTTTACGGGACCGACCCCGCAGTGATGGCCATTCACGCCGGCCTCGAATGTGGAATCTTCGGAGAAGCCTATCCCGACTGGGATATGATTTCCTGCGGCCCTACCCTGAAATCACCCCACTCTCCCGCGGAGAGATGCTTCATCCCTTCAGTAGGGAAATGGTGGAATTTCCTGACGGCGGTCCTGGAGGATGCTCCGGCAAAATAGTTTGCATATTCAATTATTATTCTTATATTTGCAGCCCTTTCGGATTCCGAAGGGGCTGATTTATTAATTAAACCTTTAAAAAATGATCAAACAGTACGAAACCGTTTTCATTGCAACTCCCGTTTTGTCTGATGTCCAGATGAAGGAAGCGGTTGCCAAGTACACAGGCCTCATTGCCGAGAACGGAGGCAAGGTCGTGTACGAAGAGGACTGGGGTCTGCGCAAACTCGCCTACCCTATCCAGAAGAAGACCACTGGATTCTATCACCTTATCGAATTCCAGGCTGAGCCCGCATTCGTTGCGACTCTCGAAACTCAGTACAAACGTGATGAACGCATCATCCGTTTCCAGACAGTAGCTTTGGACAAGCACGCCATCGCATATGCAGAGCGTCGCCGCGCCAAAATCAACGGAACCAAGGCCGAAGCTCCCGCAGAGCAGAGCGCTGAATAATAAAGGAGGATATACAAATGGCACAGCACGATGACATCCGCTATCTGAATCCTGTAAACGTAGAGGTAAAGAAAAAGAAATACTGCCGCTTCAAGAAGGCCGGTATCAAATACATCGACTACAAGGACGCCGAGTTCCTGAAGAAGTTCCTCAACGAGCAAGGCAAGATTCTCCCCCGCCGTCTTACCGGCACATCACTCAAATTCCAGAAGAAGGTTTCTCAGGCAATCAAGAGAGCAAGACACCTTGCACTTCTTCCTTATGTAACTGATATGCTCAAATAAAGGAGGGTATTATGGAAGTTATTCTTAAACAAGACGTTCAGAACCTTGGCAACAAGGACGATATCGTAACCGTAAAGAACGGATACGGCGCAAACTGGCTGATTCCCCAGGGTCTTGCCATTATGGCAACTCCCACAGCCAAGAAGATTCACGCAGAAAACATGAAGCAGCGCGCCCATAAGGAAGCCGCCCTTCGCTCTCAGGCAGAGGCCGCAGCATCCAAGATGGAAGGTGCAACTGTCAAACTGACCACGAAGGTCAGCGAGAAAGGCAAGGTATTCGGAAGTGTCAACAACATTCAGGTTGCCGAGGCTCTCGTTGCCGCCGGATTTGACTGTGACCGCAAGAACATCACCCTCGTCGGTGAACCTCTCATCAAACAGGTCGGCACATATCAGGCTGTAGTGAAGATTTACAAAGACATCAAGGCCACGGTGAACGTGGAGGTTGTCGGAGAGGAATAAGATTTTCTCAATCAATAAAAAAGATGGCTGGAATAAATTCCAGCCATCTTTTTTATCAGTTACCGGCATCGGTACTCTTTGCCGGCATAATCCAGGACAAGGCTCCTTTCTGATTGAAATATTCTCCCTTTACTTCATACAGCATAAGGTGGAACTGCTCACCGTTCACCAACATATTTGCAACCACGGAAGTGTCAATCTTCTGGCAGGTATTGTAAAAGTCTTTCCATGCGGCAACGTCGGTATCGGCTTCATACCCGAAATAAGTGTGCTGTTTCTTGAAATAATCGGCATCGATACTCTCGATATAAGATGTAATCATCCCATATCTTGCCTTGCCGTCATCATTATTTTCCATACTGGCCTGGTACCCGGTCTGATAAATGTGGTTCGACTCCTTCTCCGAGCAGGAGGAGAAAAGCAGCAACGCAACGGCTGCCACACAAGTGAATTTAAGTAGTGATTTCATAGTATTTCTTTTTGCTTTGATTTTCTTGCATCAAAACCGGATTTCTCCGAATCTGAGTTTGCGGCCGCTCAGGAAAAATTGCAGAATGATGCTGTGAGGATAATATCCGGAATTGTTGCGTTCCTCCTCCACGGGAGAGGGCTCTATGTTTCTTTTCATCCTGCAGTAATCCCGGTGGGCCTTTGCAACTGCCTTGAAATACTCCCACCTGAAGGTGAAAAGATATACCGCGGCAGAAGCACAGTCAAGACACATACGGAAGAAAATCCTGAACCTGCGAATACTTTCAGGAAGATTCTTGCGGAGCATAAGCAGATTGTTGCGGTAGTTCAGATACAACTTGCGGGGGGAGTTGTTGGGGAGAGTCCCGCCACCGACGTGATAGACTCTCGACTGTGGCACACACCATACCTGATACCCAAGCAGTTTGGCTCTCCAGCAGAAGTCGATTTCCTCCATATGGGCGAAGAAATTGTCATCCAGACCGCCAAGATGGTGATAGAGCGAACTGCGGACCATCATACAGGCACCGGTGGCCCAGAAGCACTCCTTCGGAGTGTCATACTGACCCTCATCCTTTTCCAGTGAAGAGAGAATACGTCCCCTGCAGAAAGGATAGCCGAAACGGTCGATGAAGCCTCCGGCAGCTCCGGCATATTCGAAGTATTCCGGATTCAGGGCCGATAGAATCTTCGGTTGGCAGATACCCACCTGAGGGTTCGACTCCATAAATTCCACAAGGGGGGACAGCCACCCTTCGGGGACATCCACGTCACTGTTCAGCAGCACGTAATAATCCGCGTCCACCTCCTTCAAAGCCCTGTTGTATCCTCCGGTGAAGCCGTAGTTCCTGTCAAACCGGAGAAGTCTGATATCAGGAAAAGATTCCTCCACATACTTCAGGGAACCGTCAGTGGAACCGTTGTCAGCGATGACAATGAATGAATCGGGGCCGGGCGTATTGGCAACAAGAACAGGAAGATACCGTCTGAGCATCTCTTCCCCGTTCCAATTCAATATCACTATTGCCGTATCCATTTGAGGCAAATATAAGAATATTTGCGTAAATTTGGAAAAGAGAAAAACGGAGGACTATGGCCCAGACAATAATGTTCTATAATCTGGAGAACCTTTACGACACGATTAATGACCCCACAAAGGATGACTTTGAGTTCACCCCGATGGGAGACAAACGATGGACACAGGACAAGTATCTGCTCAAACTCCAGAACTTGAGTTCCGTCTTCGGAGCGGTGGCCTCATCCTACGGAGGGTTTCCCAGCGTCGTCGGTGTATCAGAAGTGGAAAACATAGGCGTTATGCGGGATCTGGCCGCACAGAAGCGTATGGCCGGAGCGCACTACAAGGCCATACATTTCGAATCGAATGATGCAAGAGGCGTCGATGTGGGGATGTATTACCGCCCGGACAAATACAAACCGCTCGGAAGCGAACCTGTCAAATTGGTCTTGAGGAGCGGGAGAGAATACATCGGAAGGGATATCCTGGCTTCCTGGGGGCTGCTTGACGGAGAAATGTTCGCATTCTATGTCTGCCATTTCCTCTCCCGGCGAGCCGGCGTCAGTGCATCAGCCGGATTCAGAAGGGCCGGCGCAGAGACTGTCCGCGACCACGCCGCCGCCCTACGGCAAAAATATCCGGATATCAAGGTAGTGATTATGGGAGATATGAACGACTGCCCCTCCGATGAATCCCTTTCAAAACTGCTGAAAGCCCACAAGACAATCTACAACATTCCGGAGGGCGAATATTTCAACCCGTTCTGGATTCTTGAGGAAGAGGGAAAAGGGACCAGTCTCCACAACCACAGATGGGTTCTCTACGACAATATTATTGTCTCCCATAACCTGATTCCACCGACAAAAGGTCTCGCCCTGGGCCAGATTGACCGCAGGCACTACGGCGAAATCTTCAGAAAGAATTTCATGATGAGTCACGGGGCCCCAAAACGGAGCTATTACGGCAACATTTTTGAAAACGGATTCAGCGATCATCTCCCCGTTGTAATCAAAATTGTATAAATTTGTGAATTCTAAAGGAACTTTCATATAAATGAAACGCACCATCATCATAACCGGAGGAGCGGGATTCATCGGATCCCACGTAGTACGTCTGTTCGTCAACAGATATCCGGAATATACCATCATCAATCTCGACAAACTCACATATGCCGGTAACCTGGCCAATCTCAAGGACATTGAGGGGCGCCCCAACTACCGCTTCGTCAAGATGGATATCTGTGACTTCGAAGGAGTCCTGAATCTGATGCGGCACGAGAATGTGGACGGTATCATTCATCTGGCCGCAGAGAGCCACGTGGACCGCAGCATCAAGGACCCGTTCACCTTCGCGCAGACAAACGTGATGGGAACCCTAAGCCTGCTCCAGGCCGCAAAAGTTTATTGGGATTCTCTTCCCGAAAAATACGAAGGAAAGCTTTTCTACCATATCTCCACCGACGAGGTTTATGGAGCTCTTCAAATGACCCACCCCGATGGAATCGAGCCGCCCTTCTCAACAAAGGCATCCAGCGGCGAGCACCATCTGGCATACGGCGAGAAGTTCTTCACCGAAGATCTCAAGTACCTGCCCCACTCTCCCTACAGCGCCTCAAAAGCAAGTTCAGACCATTTCGTCAGGGCATTTCACGACACCTACGGACTTCCGACAATAGTGACAAACTGCTCTAACAATTACGGCCCGTACCAATTCCCCGAAAAGCTGATACCTCTTTTCATCAACAACATCAGGCACCGCAAGCCGCTGCCGGTTTACGGCCAGGGGCTCAACGTCCGTGACTGGCTCTACGTGGAAGACCACGCAAGAGCAATCGACCTTATCTTCCACAAGGGAAGAATCGCCGAAACCTACAATATCGGAGGTTTCAACGAATGGAAGAACATCGACCTTATCAAAGTTATCATCAATACCGTTGACAGGCTACTGGGAAGGGCCGAAGGCGAAGACCTCAACCTCATCACATACGTGACTGACCGCGCGGGGCATGACCTTCGATACGCCATCGACTCCTCTTTCCTGCAGAAGGAACTCGGCTGGGAGCCATCTCTCCAATTTGAGGAAGGAATCGAAAAGACCGTCCGCTGGTATCTCGAAAACCAGGAATGGATGGACAACGTCACCTCGGGCGATTATCTGAAATACTACCGGGATATGTATTCCGCCAGATAAACAACGAAGCCGGCTTCCGCCGGCTTCGTTGTTTATCTCCAGACCACTTTTATTTCTTGAGGTCAACGATGTTGAAGGGGAACACCGGCCCGCCGTTAAGTCCCCAGGAGAGGTTGAGGCTCTGTCCTTCGCAATCCTCGAAATACTCGAGTTTGATGATATGCTCACCCTCGGTGAGATCTGCAACGCCCATCTTCTCCATATAGGTATGGGAGCCGTCGTTATCCACAACCTTGTTTCCGTCAATAATAAGGCGTGAACCGTCATCGGATCCGAGAAGGAAACGGTACTTGCCACTCTTTTTCACAATCATTCTGGATGAGAAGATTACCGCAAAATCATCCTCTTCAGGTCTGACGGGGATTCCGTCGAGCGTGAAGTTGGAGACATAGCCAACAGCATCGGCGCGTCCGAACTTTGTGAAATCGGGAAGGGATTCACCCGTATAGTTCCTGTAGAGTTTGTATTCTATGGGGGCCTCGCCAGCGGGAGCTTCTGCATAGAGAAGGTTCTCCGCTACAGCGCTGTACTGTCCGTTCTTGTAAGTGACTGATTTGACAACCGTATTCCCGTCAATCTTGAAGGGACCCGTGTAACGGATGGACTCTTTGGTGGGGATACTGCCGTCAAGAGAATAGTAAATCTCGGCATCCCGGGCATCAGCAGTGATAGTTACTTCAGAAGCGACGCCGCGGAAAGGACTTACGAAAGGAAGGGGTACATAATTCAGTTCTCCCTTGGGCTCGAAAGCTTCCCAAAGGAACTGGCCGCGGCATTCACGGGGCATCTCGACACCAAGAAGGCCCGCGATGGTCACCGCATTGTCATATATCATATTGGTATGCTCCATAACTTTGCCCTTGGTCACACCTTTTCCATACATAATGACAGGCACTTCAAGTTCACTCTCGTTGTCGCCGCCGTGTCCGAAACGGACTCCGCCGTGGTCACCGGTAATCATAATGACGATATCCTTCATCAGGCCTCTCTTCTCCAACTCGGTGACGAATTCTCCGATTATCTTGTCGCACATTGTGATGGCGTCAAAGTAGCCCTGATTCTCGTGGCCGTATTTGTGACCTGCGTGGTCGGTTTCGTCAACGGAGACGAAAAGGAACTCGGGCTGATTCTCCAGATATGAATCAAACGCTTTTCTGAGAGTTGCCTCTCCGTTTTCACATCTTTCGGAGTAATCGAAGGAATTCATATCATACATACGAGTCTGGCCATTCCACTCATAGAACCCGTACACTTTGGCATCCGGACGCTGCTGTTTCACCACGTCGAATATAGTGGGGAACCGGCCTGTGGCATTGTGGACGGCAGGCTCAATCATTCGTGTTTCATATTCCCAGTCATTGCCGGTGACACCGTGCATCTCAATCGGAGCGCCGCTGAGCATACACATCCAGTTCTGTGATGAGGATGTTTCACGGGCAACACGGGTGTGGATGGAGACCGCGCCGTTTTCAATCATATAGTTGAAATTCGGCGTTTCGGCCCTCTGAAGCCCGACGGCGCTCAGTGCGTCGAGCCCGATGAAAATCACGTGTTTTGCTCTGGGAGTCTTCTGCTGATGGCAACAGGAAGCGGTCACCAATGCCAGACAGAGGCAGGTGACGGCGATGGTTTTTAATTTCATAGCGTATTTTAGATTATTAGACTTAGAATAATTCTTTATCCTTGATATCCTTGACCCTGAGCTGTATATTGGCAATGCCCCTGTAATAGTTCTCCGCTATGGAATAGCAGATGTCAACGGGGTTGCCGGCGTGCATATGGTCATAGTGTTCGGCAAGATTGAAAGCGATTGCCGACACGTGGTGATATGGTTCGTCCTCCTGAATCAGCTCCAACTTGAGATGCTTGGATTCCTGTCTTCTGGAGCCGTCGTCGGCATCAGTTGCCCCTACTTTGCGGATGTTCCCGTTGTCATATACATTCTCGGTAATGAAGACAGGCGACTGGTTGCCGGGGCCGAAAGGCTGGAACTGCTTCAGCAACCGGAAGAATTTGGGAGTAATCTGATTGAAGTCCAGGTAGGAGTCGATTGTGACGATGGGGGTCAGATCGACTTTTGAAATCTTGGCCGCGACATCCTCTTCGAATCTGCGGCAGAATTCATCGAAATTTTCCTCCTTGATTGTCAGACCCGCGGCATACATATGACCTCCGAAGTTCTCCAGAAGGTCCGCACAGGATTCAATCGAAGCATACAGGTCAAAGCCGGCAACCGAACGGGCCGACCCTGTGATGAATCCGTTGGATTTGGTCATCACGATGGTGGGTTTGTAGTATGCCTCCACCAGACGTGAAGCCACAATACCCAGCACACCCTTGTGCCACTTGGGGTTATAGAGAATCGTGGACTTCCTTTCCGCATAGAGGGGATGGTTCCTCACCATCTCTATCGCTTCCCTGGTAATCTCACGGTCAATTTTCTTTCTGTCGTTGTTGTGCTCGTTGATGGCGGCGCCTATCTCACGGGCATCCTCTTCATCGCGGGAAGTGAGCATATCCACCGCTGTCCTGCCTGATTCCATACGGCCGGCGGCATTGATACGGGGACCGATTTTGAAAACAATCTCGTCGATTGTTATCCTGTGCTTCTCCAGTCCGGAGAGCTTAATTATGCTCATCAGGCCCTTGCGGGGATTCTCGTTCAGTTGTTTCAACCCGTAATAGGCAAGGACTCTGTTCTCACCCGTTACGGAGACAAGGTCGGATGCGATACTTACCACCAGCAAATCAAGGAGGCTTACGATATCCTCAAAAGGGATTCCGTGCCTTGAGGCATATGCCTGAACAAGTTTGAAACCCACTCCACAGCCCGACAAATCGTCGAACGGATAGGTGTCATCCTCCCTCTTGGGGTCGAGCACCGCCACAGCAGGAGGCAACTCCGAGTCCGGAAGATGGTGGTCACAGACTATAACGTCTATCCCGAGAGATGCGGCGTATTTGACTTTCTCTATGGCCTTTATCCCGCAATCCAAGGTGATTATCAGGCTGCAGCCGTGCTCCTTTGCACAGTCGATACCCTTGTAGGAGACTCCGTATCCTTCGTCATACCTGTCAGGGATATAATATTCTATCTCCTTTGTCAAAGTGCGGAAGAAGGAATAGACCAGCGAGACCGCCGTCGTTCCGTCAACGTCATAATCTCCGTAAACGAACAGTCTCTCTTTGTTCTTGATTGCCTCGTCCAGGCGCTGCACGGCCTTTTCCATATCTTTCATAAGGAAAGGGTCGTGAAGCATCGACAAATCGGGCCGGAAGAAGGCTCTCGCCTTGGCGAAGGTATCAATCCCCCGCTGTACCAGCAGATTTGCAAGAATCTGGTCTATGCCCAGTTCCTGTGCAAGCTGGCGGACAACTGCGGGATTGCCCTGCTCTTTGACGTACCATTTCTTCTCTATACCCATAACCTGCTATCAGAACGGAAGATCATCAGTTCCCTCATCGGAAAGGTCCGCAGGGGAGACTATCGGTGTGGACTGAACGGGCGCGGCAGGTGCCGGAGCCGGAGAATAACTGCGCTCTGAAGGAGCCGCGCCTTCATTGCGGCGGCTGCCGAGGAGCTGTATGGCATTCGCCCTTATTTCAGTGGCATAATGCTTTACGCCGGACTGGTCATCCCAGGTACGGGTACGGATAGCCCCTTCAACGTAAATCTGTGTCCCTTTACGAATATAGTTTTTGGACAAATCTGCAAGCTGGCCCCAGGCCACTACGGTATGCCATTCGGTCACTTCCCTGACCTCTCCGCTACGATCCTTGAACCTTTCATTTGTGGCAAGTGTAAGCGTTGCTACTGAAGAGCCGCCTTCCAGATGCCGGATTTCCGGGTCTTTCCCCACATTCCCAATCAATAAAACTTTATTAAGACTCATAGTGCATAAATTTTGCTAAAATTACTAAATAAAGGCGAGTTTATGAAATCTTTTTTCTCAAATCCTGACAAGAGAAAAAAGCGTGCCGCTTTAAATGGTTAATTGATAAATATTTGTAATAAAAAAAGATTTTTTGAATCTACGATTCAAGCATTTCCATAACCGGTTTGAGGGACCTGGCCGCTATCCCCTGTCTTATAGCTTCTTTCTGCTTCGCTTCAAGCTGTTTTGAGAGATTTCTTAGATATGTTTCAAGATCGACCGACTGAGGGATGTCCATCTTTTTCCTGATTTTGTACCGTCTGTTGTAAAACGAAACCGGATGATCATACCCGCAGGCATAATCCACGTCAGCCGCAGACAGTCCCATGGCCAGCAGACTGCAAAAATCCAAATCAAGCTGAGTCAGAAGAGGATATCTCTTTCTGAGATATTCGGTCAGCCCGTAGCAGTATCGGTTTGACAGGACCGGAAGGACCGTCACCATAGTCTGGGATTTCGAAATTTTAATGGAGAAACTTTTACGGAGCCTCTTCATCAGCAGGACTGGATTGTCTCCACTTGCAGAGAGGGTTGCCATAACGTCTGAAACTATCTCAACGGCTGCATCTATGGCCCTTTTCTCCCCGAACTCCAGTTCATAAAGAAAAATCAGAATCTTTCGGGTCCACCTGCGCTGACGGATGTCCCTTACCGCCAGGAACACCACAAGAGCCAAAAGAAGAAGGATAAGCGAAAAAAAATATATTACTCATAATTTTATTTGATGCGGAACTTGCTTAATTTCTGCAAGTCAGGATGTTTCCCAGTCATAACGGCGAAACCCGCGGCAGCTTGCTCCACAAGCCATTCCGTACCGTGGACATAACGGCATCCGGATTTCCTGCACAAGTTCAGCAATCCGGGGTCCCTGTAGTTGGCCTCGACGACGGTTCTGCCCGTCAGGTCAAGTTGCCGCATATATTCGGGCACAAGCGGAATCGTATGGATAAGAATGTCAAAGCCGCACTCTGACAAAGATTCCCTGTCCGGGCGGACAGGCTCAAGATTTTCCACTGATTCACAGAATATCCGGGCCTTGGAGAAATCCCTGTTGGCCACTTTGGTCGGGAATCCCAGCATAGCAGAAGCCAAGGCCGCCGCCTTTCCGGCACCGCCGCACCCCGTGACAAGTACCCGCGGGCAACCGATGAAGCCCTCTGTCAGATTCCTCAGGATAGTCTGGACAGCAGTAAAATCCGTATTGTATGCCTTGACTCCGGACTTCTCCTTGACAAGGAGATTGGTAGCCTTCAGAAAAGCCGCCGCTTCATCTGTGGCATCGGCACGGAGAAAAGCCTTCTCCTTGAATGGAGCCGTCACATTGATTGCATCATAATCCCGCTCGAAAAGGGATATGGCTTCATCGAAAGAGTCCGTTTCAATCAATTCATATGTATCTTCAGTGCAGGGATAGCCGGCACGGAACAGTTCCGGGCTCAGGCTGTGGCCGATCGGGTATCCTATGAGGCCGAAACGTCTCATCTTTTAGGGGTATTCCTCTGTCGGACAGCCTCGAAGCAGAGTATTGCAGCCGATACGGACACGTTAAGGGAATCCATCAGGCCGGCCATAGGAATCCGTATCCTTGAATCCGAACGCACGCGCCAGAAATCCGTCAGCCCCTTGTCCTCGGTTCCGAAGACAAGCGCCGTGCCCCCTGTCATATCCGTGTCGTAATAGATTTCTGAATCCTGCAACTGCGCCGTCAGCACATTGAGCCCTGCCGACTTTATCACTCCGTATGCCTCCTCGGAAGTACAGCAGACCGTAGTGACACTGAATACAGCCCCAAGACTCGCGCGAATCAGATTGGGATTGTAGAGGTCCGTAAGCGGGTCGCATATGAATACAGCATCCACCCCCGCGGCGTCAGCCGTGCGGAGGACCGCGCCCAGATTGCCGGGCTTCTCAACGCTTTCGAGGACCAGAACCAGGGACTTGGTGGAAAGTCGCAACTTCGCAACTTCTGCGTACCTGGCCTTCATAACCGCAATCACCCCTTCAGTGCCTTCCCTGTATGCAATCTTGCCATAAACCTTCTCATTAACCCCGAAAACCGGGCAGGAAGGTATTCCGGGGACGTTGTTTTCATCCGTACAGAAAATCTCCACCGGCTCGAAACCGCAGGCCATCGCCCTTTCGATCTCTCTCCTTCCCTCCACAACAAAAACCCCGCGTGACCGGCGTTCGCGGGATTTTGTTTCAAGGGTCACAAGATCCTTGATTTTCGGATTCTGCAAAGACGAAATCAGTTCCATCTACTCCTGTTCGTTATTCTGGGGCGACCTGGTCGCCTGAGGGCGCATCTGCGGGAAGAAGAGGACGTCCTGAATGGTGGTGGCTCCCGTCATCATCATAGTCAGACGGTCGATACCCATACCAAGCCCCGATGTAGGAGGCATTCCGTATTCCAACGCGCGGACGAAGTCCATATCGATATACATTGCCTCGTCGTCTCCGGCATTTTTCAGGCGGGCCTGCTCATTGAAGCGGTCCAGCTGGTCGATGGGGTCGTTCAGCTCGCTGTAAGCGTTGGCCAGTTCCTTCCCGTTGACGAAAAGTTCGAACCTTTCCGTAAGTGCGGGATTCTCCCTGTGGCGCTTGGTCAGAGGGCTCATCTCCACGGGATAATCCGTAATGAAAGTGGGTTGGATGAGGTTCTTCTCGCAATATTCGCCGAAGATGGCATCAATCAGCTTGCCCACTCCCATCTCCTTGGAAACCGGCACGTTCAGTTTGGCGCAGACCTCACGCAGAGCGGCCTCGTCCATACCTGCCACATCCACACCGGCATATTCCTTTATTGCCTCAAGCATAGGAAGTTTGCGATAAGGAGCCTTGAACTCAATCTCGTTGCCCCAGACGTCGAATTTGGTCTTGCCGTTGATGGTCATAGCTATCTTCTCGAGCATCTTCTCGACGAACTCCATCATCCATTTGTAGTCCTTGTAGGCCACGTATATCTCCATACAGGTGAATTCAGGATTGTGAGTGCGGTCCATACCCTCATTGCGGAAATCCTTCGCGAATTCATATACACCACTGAATCCACCGACTATCAGTCTCTTGAGATACAGTTCATTGGCGATACGCAGGTACAGGGGAATATCCAAAGTGTTGTGATGGGTGATGAAAGGACGCGCGGTCGCACCGCCGGGTATCGACTGGAGAATCGGAGTCTCCACCTCAAGGCATCCGTTCTCATTGAAATACTCTCTCATAGTGGCGATGATTTTCGCCCTCTTGACGAAAGTATCCTTGACCTGGGGATTTACAATGAGATCCACATATCTCATCCTGTATCTCAACTCGGGATCGGAGAAGGCGTCATACACCTCTCCTTCCTTTTCCTTGACAATGGGCAGGACTCTCAATGACTTGCTCAAGACGGTAAGGTTCTTTGCGTGGATGGAAAGCTGGCCTGTCTGGGTAATGAAGGCGAAACCCTCGATACCGATGATGTCGCCGATGTCAAGCAACTTCTTGAAAACGGTGTTATAGAGGGTCTTGTCCTCTTCAGGGCAGATTTCGTCGCGCTTCACATAGACCTGAATACGGCCCGTGCTGTCCTGCAGTTCGATGAATGATGCCGCTCCCATAATGCGGCGGCTCATCATACGGCCTGCAATCACAACCTGAGGAAAACTGTTCTTTTCGGGGTCATAACCGTCCTTGATTTCCTGCGCAGTGGCATTGACTTTATATTGTGCGGCCGGGTAGGGTTCAATCCCCAGTTCCCTGAGTTTTGCAAGCGATTCCCTTCTGCCTATTTCCTGTTCGTTGAGATCTGTGAATTCCATTTGTATTTTAATTGATTCCGGACGCGAAAATAAACATTTTTGGGTCAAATTTCAAATCCCCGCGGCTGAAAAAAGTCTCAATGGTTCCGTCTGAAGCCAACTTTTCCGGAGTCCCGCTGACAATGCCCCCACCCTTACGCATAAGCCACAGAGTATGAGCAGTCCGAAGCGCAGTGTCAAGATCGTGCGTGGAAACTATGATTGACTTCCCCTGCTCATCCGCCAGACGCCTCAGGAGAAGCATCATCTCAGCCCTGCTGGTGATATCAAGGAACGCTGTGGGTTCGTCGAGAATTATGACGGGGCATTCCTGGGCCAAAGCCTTGGCTATGAAGGCTTTCTGCCTCTCGCCATCACTGAGTTCCGCGAGTTGTTTGCCCTCCAGTGCCATTATTCCGGTAAGAGTCAGGGCAGTGTCAACAATCTCCCGGTCCTTTCCGGTCAATCTTCCGAAAAAACCGGTATAGGGAAGCCGGCCCGTCGAGACCAGTTCCCGGACAGTGACTCCTCCGGGACAGACCTTCTCCGTGAGCACGATTCCCATTACCCTTGAGAAATGTTCCGGGCTGAGCCGCCCCATTTCCCGCCCCATAATTTCCAACCTCCCTTCAAGAGGTCTGACAAATCCGCATAACGTCTTGAGCAGAGTCGATTTGCCAGCCCCGTTGAGTCCGAGCAGGCAGACCAGTTCCCCTTCATTCAGATTCAGATTCAAACCCCTGTAAAGCGGGGTGTCATACCCAATCGAAAGATTGTTCGCGTTTATTGCCACCATTTCAAAACAGATTCTGATTATGTTTACGGCTGACAATCACATAGATTATGACCGGAGCGCATATTATCGGCGTTATGGCATTGAGGGGGAGCGACTGTCCGCCGCCCGGCAAGACTGTCAGCAGATTGCACAGCAGGGCAATTCCTGCTCCCGTCAGGATGGTCACCGGCACCAGCCGGATGTGGTTGGATGTGCCGAGCATCAGCCGGGCCATATGGGGTACTGCAAGGCCTATGAATGATACAGGCCCGCAGAATGCCGTGACGGCTGCAGTAAGAACTCCGGTACAGAGCAGTATCAGCACCCTCGCCCTTTCAATCCTGATTCCCAGGTTGGCCGCATACGCCTCTCCCAGAAGCAGGGCGTTCATCGGTTTTATCAGGAGAATTGAAAGCAGCAGCCCGGCGGAGGCGGCAGCCGTAAAGACAGGAAGTTTTTCCGCAGACACGCTCCCGAAATCTCCCATTCCCCACATCACGTATTGATGGACCGTATCCGCAGCGGCCCTGTAGTTCAGTATGGATATGACGGATGAGGCGAGATATCCCACCATTATTCCGATTATCAGAAGCATCACGTTACTTCTCACTTTCCTGGAGAACCGGATTATGAGAGCCAGGATGACTGAAGCGCCGATAAAAGCGGAAATTATAACGGAAAAATAACTGCTTGTCCCAAGATATATCATCACGACCGCCACTCCAAGATTGGCACCGTCACTGATTCCGAGGATGGAGGGGCCCGCAAGAGGGTTTCTGAAGAGAGTCTGGAGCATAAGTCCGCCCACCGCAAGGCAGGCCCCCGCGACCGCAGCCGTAACTGCCTGAGGGAGGCGGTTCTGCAGGATAATATCCCGCCAGGTTGACTTCCCCTCGTAAGAACCGGCAAGGATATCGAGCACATCTTCCACTGGGATGTGCACAGCTCCGTACATAAGGCTCGCGGCAAAAAGCAGGACTACCGCAAGGGATGGAATCAGAATCCTCAATATCTCTTTTGCATCAGTTTTCATCATCGGTTTTCAACGGGAAATAATAAGCGGGGATATGCTCCGGCAACAATTCCGGATGGTAGATATGGATGAAATCGGCCAGAATAAGGTCCGGGTGGAGAAAAATGTCGTCATAATATTTCGTAACGCCCGTATTGCAGGCATAGACCGAATGGTTCTGAAATGCCTTGAAGGATTTGTACGGAGGATAATCGGACTCCATATCCCCATATGTGAGGGGTTTGCGGGAATTGTACTTGATGAGCCAATAATCCGCATCAACCGCCCGTTCGAGCACGGTCTCAAACGGTAGAGGCACGCTCCCTCCCCCGCACAGCCCGTCGAAGAGATAATCGGCTCCGGCATCTCTGTGCAGAGTTCCGACATAGCTGTCCCCGGCCGGCATCGGCCACTGTCCCCCATAGCGTCTTTCCAGCATCACTGTCGGTTTCTCCACCGCCGTGGCGGCAAGCCTCTTGAGAGCATTGTACTTTCTCTCGGTCCGACAGAACAGCGAGTCCCCTTCGGCCTGCCTGCCGAACAGACGGCTGAAGAACCGTACCCATTCGGCCCGTCCGAGAGGGTGATTCTCCATATAATCCGCCGCTTCTATTATCGGTACCCCGATTTTTTCTGCGGCACCGTAACTGCTGTTCTCAAAGGGGGATGCTATTATAACTTCCGTTTCCATCTCCACGATTTTCTCGACGTTGGGAGAGGTTGACGGCCCCAAATCGGCTATTTCGCCTTTTTCCACCAGTCTGAGGGTCTCTTTCGAGGTAATATATTCCGTTTCGCAGATTCCGCAGACATTGCCCAGACATCCCATCTGCTCCAGCAGCGAGGCCACAGTCGTCGTGTAGATTGCCACCTTCCGGACCGGTGTTCTGACAAGGATTCCTTCGGGAAGATTGTCGGGCAGCACCGCTTCGCGGTCAACCAGCAGATACAGGCGTCTGGTCCGAAGAGTATCCCAAGGGTCCCGCAGTGAGACCGCAGTATATCCTTCACACTCCGTTATCCGGAAACCAGCGGCATAGTGCAGAGGAACTTCCGTACCGGGCACTTCTCCATAACCGTGGCCACCGCCACGACAACCGAATAGAGAGGCTGTCAGAAGCAGGGCCACTGTCAATCTGCCGATATATGACAATCCGTTCATAGTCAGAATCTGTATTCCACCCCACCCATTATGCTTGCTCCGGGCATCGGATATCCTGATACCATCTCGTATCTGCAATTGAAAATATTCTTTCCCATAATGCTGAAAGTGAATCGCTTCAGCGACTTGCTCAAAGTCGCATCGACCGTTGTCCAGGACGGAATGTCCACTCCGTAGGCGTCGGTTGACAGAGAGTGGGAATTCACCATTGCCGCCAGACTCCATCCCCGGAATCCGGCCGTCACATTCACGACCGTCCTGTGCTTCGAGTGATACGGAATCTTCGTCCCGGCCTCCAGGGTGTAACGCACGTTCAATCCGCACTGCCACCCTCCGTTTCCGAATCTGAAACCGGCATTGGCATCCACTCCGTATATTTTCGAAGTCTCCAGATTATACATCATCCAGACGAACGGATCTTCGGTTGGGGCAGATATAATTTTGTCTTTCAAATAGTTGAAATATCCGTCCACGCCTGCTTCGAACGACCATCCCCCTTCCGCAGCGGTTTTGGCCGAAATCCCGGCCTCTATCATCCATGCATCCTCAGGCTTCAGGTCAGGGTTGCCGATTCCCTCATAGTACAGCTCATTGAAATCGGGCACCCTGTATGCGCGCCGTCCGGATGCGGTGACATTCAGCCATTTCGCCGGCAGGAACCTCAAAGCCAGAAGCGGAGTTAAGCAATTGTACCTTGCAGATCCCTTGTCAAAGGCACCTATGTAGTTCGCTGAGGCTTCGGCCTTGAATTTCTCGAGATTGACCACCGCGGCGACTCTGGTTTCGGCGCTTATCCTGTAAGCGTTGTAATTGTCGGAATCAAGCCCCGACCATCCGAAATGGGCATCGGCATCGAACGACAGCGCCCTCATCACCCTGAAATTGTTGTCGGCATTGATCTGGATATCCTTCTGGCGATAGTCATTCTCATATTGGTCAGTGCCATACCATCCCTTGTAGACCAGCCTGTCGAATGCGGCCTTGGCTGTCAGTTTTGTTGAATACCTGTCGTTGACGTTTCTCCTGAAAGAGCCCTGCACAAAAGTGTTCAGATCCTTCTGCCTGTCCTCCGACAGATAGGTCACCGCGCCGGGGCAGCCCCGTTCGGCCGCATTGAAATAGGCTTTCACCCGCCAGTCACCGCTTCCGTCATTCAAATCCCCGAAAACGTCAAGTCCGGCCTTGCCCTGTTTCAAATCATTGTTGTCGCGTCGGACATCCCCCGACTCGGAAAAAGGGTCTGCATATTTGAAATCACCTTTGTAGAAGGTTCCCCTTCCATAGGCGGACATCACAACCCTCTCCCCGACTTTCCAGTTGAACCTCGCGGCCGGGACGTATGTCCCGAACGAACCTCCGCTGAAGGATACTTTCCCGCCGAAATCCTTTCCGAACTCAAACACCGGCTTTGACGTCACCAGATTCACCTGACCCCGGACATAATCCACGTTCACGGCATCGACACCCTCCATACCGAGCAGTCCGAGATCAATCTGTCCGGACTTTGTCTCATTCACCTTCACCCCGTCTATCCTGATGTCCGCATAGCCCGGGCTCATACCTCTTATTATTATGGTCTTTTGACCGGAAAGCCCGCCATAGTCATTGAGATGTATCCCCGGAATCTGCTGAATCATCTCCCCCATTCCGCCCGGAACGGAAATCTTTACAGTGTCCACACGGGACACCGTCACGTACCTGTCCGCGGCAACCACCGTAGCCGCAAGAGTGTCTGTTACATCATAATAATCGGTTGTCAGAGAATACCTTGTATTCTCTGAAGAGAAAGCGGAGACGGCACAAAGGCACATCATCCCCGCAACAGTAAGATTTTTGAACATAAAAACGTCTTTACGAGTGCCTGCCCCCGGGCCCTCTTTGTTTGACTTTGCTATGGCAGGTCTTCTGACTCGTCCTTCACACGCGCCTTCCCATCGCAATGACAGTGGCTAAGAGTGCGTATGCATCCAAAGGACTTACAGCTGCGGGCACAGTTCAGGTCTTGCACCTGATTCCCTTGACCATAACCCACGCAAAGGTACAAAACATTCTTTTTATTCAAAAAAATCTTGGAAGAATAGAAAAATAATACATATATTTGCACCTCCGAAAGGAGAGATGGTAGAGTGGTCTATTACGGCAGTCTTGAAAACTGTTGAGGTGAGAGCCTCCGGGGGTTCGAATCCCTCTCTCTCCGCAAATCCTTGAAGCTCAGCGCACAGCGCTGGGCTTTTTTAATGCACCGACCGTCAGAAGCCTGCTTCTGTAAGGGAGGTGCATCGAAAAAGCCCAAAGGCAGCAGGCCTTGAACTTCAAGGATTTGCAAGGGCCCCTCCGGCGAGGAGGAAGGGAAAAGGCACGGCAAAGCCGTGGCTAATCCCTCCGGCGAGGAGGAAGGGAAAAGGCACGGCAAAGCCGTGGCTAATCCCTCCGGCGAGGAGGAAGGGAAAAGGCACGGCAAAGCCGTGGCTAATCCCTCCGACCGTCAGAAGCCTGCTTCTGTAAGGGAGGTGCATCGAAAAAGCCCAAAGGCAGCAGGAGTTGAATTCAAGTTACGGAAATACTCCCTGTAGGCGCATACTTGTAACCTGAGGCCGAAAAATCGACCACAAGGCACACTAGACGTATCTGGGAGCCCTGATTCCGTCACCTGATTTTCATTTGTCGACTTTGGCAGAAATCGCAGTATGGCGACAATTCTCAACAATTTTATCTAACTTCGCACCCCTGTTATGACACTGTTTTTGACGGGAAGCCCCTGCCGCAAGGGGGAAGATCATTTCACAAGCGAGAACGGATTGCTGGGCGAAATCACCCGAAGGCTGCCTGAAAATCCCTGCATACTGCTTGTAAGCGCCGCGCCTGACGACCCGGCATACAACCTCAGCGTGTTCGAATCAACCCGTGAATGCCTTCTGAAATCCGGCATCATCCCTTCGCAAATCACGATGTTGCGCAGGGAGAACGTCTCCGAAGCCGCCACCCTCATAGACTCCGCTCATTTTATTATTCTGTGCGGCGGGCACGTCCCCACACAGAACAGATTTTTCAACGAAATTCGCCTGTCAGACCTTCTCAAGCCTTTTGAAGGGGTAATTCTAGCCTGCAGTGCAGGCGCCATGAACTGCGCCGAAAAAGTATATTCCCATCCGGAACTCTCCGGTGAAAGCATAGACCCATCCTACAAACGGGCTCTGAAAGGGCTCGGGCTCACCCGAATCAACCTCATCCCCCACCTTGAAGACATACGCTGCGCCATACTCGACGGGCGCCGCCTGTGCGAGGATATAATCTGGCCCGACAGTTTTAACGGGAACTGTTTCCTGACCTTCTGCGACGGAGCCTACGTGTTGTGCGAGAATTCGCACGAGACCATCCGTGGAGAAGCCTTCAGGATAGAAAACGGTAGAATGTCAAGAATCAATCCTATGAACGTCATTTTTCTCTCCCCTCATTTTCCTCAGACCTACAGCCATTTCTGCCACCATCTGAGAATGAACGGCGCAAACGTGCTCGGCATAGCCGACGCGCCCTACGAACAGCTCAACGATGAACTGAAAAACTCTCTCACAGAGTATTACAAAGTCAATGACCTTGAGAATTACGACGAAGTGTTCCGTGCCGTGGCATACTTCTCCTTCAAGTATGGAAAAATCGACTGGATAGAGTCCAACAACGAATATTGGCTGGAGCAGAACGCCGCAATCCGCACCGACTTCAACATCACGACCGGCATCAAGCTGGACAACATCTCCAGCATAAAGGAAAAGTCCGAAATGAAGAAATACTACGCAAAAGGCAAGATACCCACAGCCCGCCAGATAAAAGCTTCATCCGGATTTGAAAGCGTCCGTGAGTTTGCAGCCCTCACCGGCTATCCTGTCATTGCCAAGCCCGACAACGGGGTGGGTGCCGACGGGACCTTCAAGATTGAATCCGACGCACAGCTTCAGGATTTTTTTGACACCCACAAGGCCAATTCCGGCGCATTCGTGGTGGAGGAATTCATCACCGGGCTGCTGACATCCTATGACGCGGTTTACAACTCGAAGAGTGAACCCGTTTTCGAATCGATGGGGGTCTTCCCCACCCCGATAATGGACGTGGTCCACGATAATCTCGACAATTGCTACTATGTGGACAAGACTGTCCCGAAGGCATTGAGCGAGATTGGCCGCCGCACAGTAAAGGCATTCGGCATAAAATCCAGATTCGTGCATCTGGAATTCTTCAAGTTGGACCGGGACCGCAAGGGTCTTGGAAAGAAGGGAGATTACGTAGGTCTTGAGGTGAATATGCGTCCTGCGGGCGGATACACCCCGGATATGATGAACTTCGCCCATAGTACCGACGTCTTCAAGATTTGGGCCGATATGGTGACTTTCGACGAGAACCGCAAGCAGCAGGGTAAACAATACATCTGTGCTTATGCCAGCCGTCGCAAAGGCAAGGATTACCTGCACACAAGAGAAGAGATTCTCGAGCGTTACGGGAAGGACATAGTTATGGAATGCCCGGTACCCGAAGCCCTGTCGTCAGCCCTGTGTGACTACTGCTTCATAGCCAGATTCGACACAATTGCGCAGGTCAGGGAGTTCAACCGCTTTGTAACCGGGAAATAAGGGGTCCTGAACCGGGATGTTCAATCCCTATATCCCACTTTTTCCCGTATTATTCTGATATCCACATCCTGAACCGGATTGCGGCCCGCAAGGGATGCGGCAATGCCGCTGACCTGGCCCAGTTCAAGAAATACCGGTTCCATCCTGATTGAGCCGAAAGCGATGTGGCTGGATGAAACGCACACCGGAACAATAAGATTGGTGCACTCCTCCCGTTTGGGGACTATACTTCTGTACGAGATTGGATACGGCTTGCCGACACCCTTCTCCACGTCACCTTCATTCTTGACCATCAATTTGCCGTCCTTCTCTATCACAACCCTCTCGCAGTTGTGTGAGTCCATCGTATAGGCGGCATAGCCGATACCATCCTCCGGGGCCCTCTCTCCGTCACAATCGGCCTGAGTGGCGACATAATCACTTACCATCCTGCGGGCCTCGCGGACATAAATCTGATGGGTCCAGCCGCCGGTTGCGGGATATTCATCCTTGGCCCATCCCCACTCACGCACGAAATCCTGCAACACCTTCGGCACTCTGGGGTCACTGACATAGAACCACATAAGGCCCAGAGTATAACTCTTGTGGGCCGCCACTATCTCCTTCCGCCTCGGCCACCCGGCCTCTGGATAGTCGTGATTCATCCCAATCATATCCGTTGAAAACGGGCCTCTGTTGTTGACGTCAGTCTTGCCGTTAGGCATAAGCGACCAGATGAAATAGTTGTTTATCTCAGGGTTGGGGTCCGCCTCAAAAACCCGGGCAAGAAGTTCATACCTGGAGGGGTCATAATCATCCGGCTTTGTAAAGGGAATCTGATTGTCCTTATCACTGGAGAGGCAGAGACGGAAATTGTAAGCCTGTACAAAATCATCGCCTGCCCCCTCCTCCTTCATTTTCCAATCCTGGATTCCCCACAAAAGACCGCTTTCGGGATTACCTTTTTCAACATAAGGGTCGATGCCGTCAACGAACTGATGGTATTCGGAGATATGTGAGCCATCCCATATCTCATTGTAAACGGAAGATGATTCACGCCCCACCCTGTAACTGACTCCGGCCTTGGCGAGAAGATCCCCTTCATAGGTCGCGTCAATGAAGGAATCGGCCTTTACCGTACGGCTGAATCCTTCCCTTTCATCATCACAGGTAATGGAGATGATTCTGGTACCTTTCTTTTTAAGACCTGAAAGGTAGCACTCCCTGTAGATTGAGATGTTGGGATTGGAGAGATAACTGTCTATGATAGCCTGAGCCGCAGAAGGTTCGAAAGTCCATTGCTCTTCGGTGCCATAGTGCTTTCCAAGGTCACGGTAGAACTGTCTGGCCATTCCTATGATGGCCTGTTTGTTCCCGATATCGGTGGAGCCGAGTCCTCCTGTCGTCATTCCACCCAACACCTTGTCCGGGCATATGATGATGACATTGCATCCGGCCTCCGCGGCTGCCTTTGCGGCGGTTACCGCGGCTGACGTGCCTCCGTAGATGCATACGTCGGTTCTATGGGTTTGGGAATCTGAGCAGGATACCAGAATCGAAAGGATAGAGAGAGCAACCAGAATTCGCTTCATATTCAAAAAAGTTTTGATACGAAGATACAAAAAAAAGGCTGGGAAAGCACGAAACTTTCTCAGCCTTCAAAGGTGGCGGCAACCTACTTTCCCACTTGGTGTAGCAGTATCATCGGCGCCAGTGAGCTTAACTTCTCTGTTCGGAATGGTAAGAGGTGGATCCTCACCGCTATAACCGCCTTTTCTATATCTCTGAGAGAAATAACTCAGTATCCAAACCTCTGCTCTGTACTTCCTTCAGAACTTCGCCCTTCCGGGCTTTGCTCTGCTTTTCAAGCGAAGTGTTCGGGATATTAGTACAGGTCGACTTTGACATTGCTGCCTTTAGATCTCCTGCCTATCAACGTAGTAGTCTCCTACGTCCCTCAATGGAAAACTTATCTTGGA
>JAZUIV010000003.1:0-9816 GCA_045642485.1 Bacteroidales bacterium
GTATCGTCCATTTGAAGCTGTTTCGGGGGAGAAAACGGCAAAAATCACCCCGTTCTACATAAAATGATGTGTTTCTGGGGAATATTTGCCTTGATTCACCCGGATGGAACTGCGGGGGCAAACATATTCGTTTAACGCCCCAAAGCAATCTTGTTTCAAATCAACAACTAAGGGGGCTCGTGTATCTGTCTTTCTTTTCAATGGATTAGGCTTGTATTTCAAAATTAGAACAGAAAAAGTGAGTTTTTAACCTCTATTGATTTTCCAACCTAAAATTTCGGATACCCCATATTTCTTGGATACATAGAGGTCGGCTTGGCAGTCCGGTGAGATATATCGCTTGATTTGTTGGAAGGTCGGATTCCGTGATGTGTCAGGGTGCAGTCGGCTTTTTGCCGTAGACGTTGTAGCCCATTGACCGGGCAATAGAAGAAAAGGCAGAGGCCCTGCGGATAAAGTCTGAATAGTCCTTCCTGCATGCCGGGCTCCAACCGGTTTCGGCAATGGCGAATGTGCGCGGATAGAGCATCATTTCAGCATGCCACGCCTCGCGCACGTGTTCTGTCCAGAGGCAGCCCTGAACACCCAGGACGTGGTGTGTGTCGGCTTCGAAAATCTCTTCCTCCAGAGGATCGAACGAATAGACCTTTTCCAGGGTCAGAAGCTTTCCTGCAGGCCTATACTGCTCCGGATCCTGATGATGGTCCAGATAATAAGAGTGCGTAGGGGTGAAGATGACGTCATGGCCTTCTGCAATGGCCTTCAGGCCACCCTCGGTGCCATGCCAGGACATTACGGTGGCATCCGGAGCCAGACCTCCTTGCAGGATTTCGTCCCAACCAATGATGTGCTTTCCGTGCTCGTTGGCAAAACGCTCCATCCTCCTGATCATATAGCTTTGCAGCTGTTCTGCACTTTCCAGCCCTTCGGCCTTCATCCGGGCCTGGCAGTCGGGGCAGCGTTCCCAGTTCCGCTTGCGGGCTTCGTCCCCACCGATATGGATGTACTCACTGGGGAACAGTTCAAACACTTCCCCTAGCACCGTCTCCAGAAACTCATATGTGCTTTCTTTTCCGGGACACAGTTCCCAATGGTCCGGCCGCTGGGCTTCCGGCAGGGAACAGGCCAGCTGAGGGTATGCGGCGCGTGTTTCGTAATTATGCCCGGGCATTTCAATCTCCGGAATCACGTCAATATGCCTTTTGGCTGCAAAAGCAAGAATCTCTTTGATATCCTCCTTGGTATAGTAGCCACCGTATGCACCAGGGGTCCTTTCCTCCACGAATTCTCCCCCTATCTCATCCTTTTCCCAGTCCCAGAATTCGGCCTCGGGGCGCCAGGCGGTTAACTCAGTAAGCCGAGGATAGGCATCTATCTGCAGCCGCCAACCCGGATTATCTACCAGATGGAAGTGGAAACGGTTCATTTTCAGGAGCGCCATCATCTCCAGCTGCTTCTTCACGAAGTCCTTGCCCTGGAAATGCCGGCTCTCATCCAACAGGATACCCCGATAACGGAAACGTGGCCAGTCCAGGATGGTGCAGAAGGCAATTGTACTGTCCTGGTAAGCCAGCATCCTCAGGGTCTGGCGGGCATAAAACACGCCCTCGGAATCTGCCGCTTCGATCTTCACACCCTTCTTCCCCACCTCCAGCCAGTAGGCCGATTTAAGCTGCCAATCGGTCAGTTCTCTATCTTTCAGGCGCCGTCGCAAGGCCTTTTCTGAAACACTGACCTTCTCTGGCAATTTGGTCAATACCTCGGTTAGGATACTCCCGGGGTTCACAGAGAACTCCACCGGTATCGGAATGATGTCCTTCGGCTGCGTGCCGCCCGTAACATCATTATTCTTGGGCGCACAGCATGCAACGGCCAGCGCCAGCATTGCAATTGCAGTCTTTTTCATTTTATGCTATTTTGTTTTGTATCTGTTTGATGAATTGATCAGGCTGGTCGGGATTAGCCTTCTACAAATCCTCCGTTACCATAATCGACTTCCCACATGCTCCCGTTGCCGTCGCTCTGGCAGAGAACATTCTGCACGTTCACCTCGATGACTTCAGCCTGATGGGCTTTGTAATCCTTAATTTCCATATTTTGAAGTATTTATAATCAGATTGAAAATTCAAGCCGCAAAGGTACAACTATCCATTTGAATAGCAAACGGATTGATAGAAAAGATGTTAGAATTTGTGGAAGAAATCCCGCTACAAACTTAAAGAGTTAGGTGCTGATAGTGTGTCTACCTGCAACCACCAAACTTATAGACTTAGCGGGACAACAGTCTATCTCTTCGCTGCCACGAAAACTTACAGCGTCAGGCGTAAACGATGTGGGTTTGATTACGTGCGCAGGATGCCGTTATTCGCGCACGAGAAGCTCCAAAATGAAGGTTTCGCGCGTGGAATCGACCTTCTGGCGCACGGAAAACTCACTCAGGTATAGGGCAAGCAGTCCGGCTACGATGACAATACTAACAATAGCGATTAGTCCTTGGCTTTGTTAAATGTATTCATATCCAAGTTGTTTCCTTAACAAAGTTACGCTTTTCTTCTTGCAATACCACTGAAAAGCGGTAACTTTGAGTTGGGGTGGCACTCACATTTTGTACCAATAAGCACCGAAAATCAAGTTTCGTCCCTCAAAATAGTCTAATAAGGAATTGGATATCTTGCGACCGCTAATGCGCGGATGAAACGTGGTTGGTCAGACGGCGACTGTGCCCGCCCGTCAAACCAGAACAACGAGGATATCCTCAACAAGGCATAGCAGCCCTGTAGCCTATCAAAATCCATACAGACGAACCCGCAGGCTGAGCGGTTCGCCGACAGGAATCATATACTGACGGAGCGGAATATCTCCGCACACAGCGCAGCCAAGGCCCTGCTGTGCGGCGTCAAGGTATAGATACGTCTTGTCCGCCCGGACCGAAGGCAGTTCGAAATCGTGCAACTGGCTGCAGATAGCTTCATCGGTATAATGCATAGCAGTAAATGCCATATGCCCTTCAGCCTCGACCTTCATTTTGTTTCCGGATGCATCTGAAAGCATTATCCATCTCGTATCTTCGCGGTTGCCCCGGCTCTGGGCACGTACGTAATGCTCCTCTTCGCCCATATCGGTAACGGTCGAAGTCCATATGCCCAGATCGGCACCACGCATACGGTCGCTGTAGTTCTCGTGGGGGCCGCGGCCATACCACTGCACCTGCTCGTATGATTCGGGAAGTTCCAGTCTGAGGCCCATCCTGCGGATGATTGGATCCGTCTTTGTAAAGGTGGCGTCTATGTCCACGACTCCGTCGGGATAAATGGCGTATAGTATCTTATACGGCATCGTGACGGTCTTCGGTGCTTCAATCAAAAGTTCTCCACGGACGCTGACCTTCCTGACACCGTCCACAGTACTCTCTTCGAACGACAGCACGACCGGACGCGAGGCGCAGATGCCTCCATCGGTGAATTTGTCATTCTTTCCATAACGAAACCAGACGATTTGAATATTCCATGGAAGTCCGGACTGCGAATCTATGGAAACCGTCTGCGTTTCTGCTCCGGCCACATATGCGGGAAGTTTGCGCTCATAGTCATTCAATGCGAACTGTGCCTGAGCCACGGCAAAGCCGGCATCTGCCCAGTTGCAATCCTCGCGCAACACGAAACTGACGTTCAGAAGATATTCGGCGTCGTCGCCCACAGAGCAAGGCATTTCAAAATGCACGTCCTCCCCGGGCGCGGCACTTTCGGAAGGGAAAGTACCGTTCTCCACTGTCTGTCCATCCTTGAGCAGAGACCATCTGCCCTCAAGCGATTCAAGGTTCAGGAACGAATAGCCGTTGTGAACTGCAATTCCGTCGGAATCCCGGGTGATGCCAAGGTACTGGTACACCCTCTTGACCTCCTTGAGTTTGGCTGTCTCCCTCCTGTCGGGCGTTATAAGGCCATCGCAACTTCCATCACGGTCGTTGGGCTTGTCGCCGAAGTCACCGCCGAACAGATACTGGTCCTGTGCGCCGCCGTAACGGACTATGCCCTGATCTACCCAGTCCCATATGCATCCGCCGATAATCCTGCGGGACGAAAGTATGGCGTCCCAGAAATCTCCAAGGCTCCCCGGGCCATTACCGCTCGCATGCGCATATTCGCAAATGAAGTATGGCCTTTCGCCATTGGCGTCTATGCGCATCATCCCTGAAATGCTGGGGTACATATCGGAATCGATGTCTGCAATAGAATCGTCGGCTTCATAGTGGATGGGCCGGGTTGGGTCGAGGGCCTTCACTGCAGCGCTTTCCGCAGCAAGGTTGACGCCCGTCATACTTTCATTGCCGAGAGACCAGAATATCACGCTGGGATGATTGCGATCCCGTTGCACCATCCTCACACCCCTGTCGACAAACGCGGCCTCCCAACTTGGAATGTCGGCAACCTGAAGGCTGCCTTGGCACTCAAGGTCGGCCTCGTCCATAACATAGATGCCGTAATGATCGAAGAGCGCATACGCCTTCGGGCTTTCAGGATAATGGGAGGTCCTGACCGTGTTGACATTGTTGCGCTTCATAAGGAGGATGTCCTGAATCGTAGTCTCCACGGGAACCGTCTTTCCGTAAACGGGATGTGTCTCGTGCCTGTTGACACCCTTGAACCAGACCTGTTGTCCGTTGATGAGGACATGTCCGCCGCTTATCTCTATCTTCCTGAAACCGAAGCGGTTGGAAACGGCCTCAACTTCATCGCCAGCGGCATTCAGCAGACTTGCAACCACAGTGTAGAGTTCCGGCGTCTCAGCGGACCATAGCCTTGGATATGCCACAGGCTCCTGAATAGTCAGCTCCACCGTCTCCCCCTTTGCAGGAGCCGCTCTGCCGCTTTCCACGGACCAGACTGTACGTCCTTCAGGATCGATCAACTCGACCCTGAGGCTGTGCGGAGACTTGGCGCTTCCGCTATTGGTTATCGTCGCCGTTGCGCTGAGAACCGCGTGTGAGAAATCCTCGCCTTCAAATGCCGAATCCAGCCTGAGGTCCCGGATACCCGTCTTGGGTGCCGCATACAGCCAAACGTCCTTGTGTATGCCCGAAAGGAAGACCATGTCCTGGTCTTCAAGGAAGCTGCCGTCGCTCCAGCGCACCACCTCCACTGCCACGGTATTGTTTCCTTTACGCACATATTTCGTAATATCGAATTCCGAATCGTTGTTGGAACCCTGGCTGTAACCGGCGAGCTTGCCGTTTATCCACACGTGAAAGGCACTGTAGACACCGTCGAAGTGTATATAGACCTCTTTACCATCCCATTCTGAAGGAAACTCGAATTCCCTTCGATATGACCCGACAGGATTCGGCTCGTATTCGGTAAGCGAACCCTTCACAGGTACTATCTTGCTGGGAATGCAATAAAACGGCAAAGTCACGTTCGTATAGAACGGAGTGCCGTATCCCTTCATCTCCCAGCAGGAGGGAACATCGATCTCGCTCCACGCACTTACGTCATAGTTTTCCTTGTAGAAGTTCACCGGGCGTTCTGATGGCTGCTTTACCCAATTGAATTTCCATCGTCCGTTGAGGGACATATAAGTGTCAGATGACGGTTCCACCCACGGATGCAGCATATATTCCCGATCTGCCTTCAGTGCCGCGGATGTGGAATATGGGACCATCGTGACGTGGCCGGGAAGCTTCGCTCTCCCAAGTATTGTTTCGTTCTCCCAATCATCGCGTCCTCTGGGCGGCTCCGCCTTTCCTCTGGCACGGACCAGCGTCCATTCTGCCGGTGTTTCACCTGGCCTGCCCAGTCGCAGATAAGTGCCCTCCTTATCCTCTCCCCCAAGAAGGACAGGACAACCTGTGGCTTTGTGAACGAATGCTACGGTACCGTTACCACTGCCGACTACTGTGAACACCTGATTGACATTACCAAGCTCATACCACCAGCTCGCGAGCCGCGTGCCACCGGCCGTGACACCATCCGTATCGAAGGCCTTGCGATGAACGGGACAGTATATCTGGGCGTCGTCACCGTCGCGGTCAATGACGTATTTAAGATAACTGTCCTTCTTGTCAAGAACGGCAAGACGGTGATACGTAATGTCATCGTTGCTCATCTGGTTGGTTATCGCATATCCGTTGGGAGAAACGATATAGTATGTCCTGACACTGGGTTCAATAGTATTGAGGTCTTTCGCCGGAAGCTGGGTTGCTGCGACAAAAAGGAGAGCGACTGCCAACAATTTTTTCATAGAATAAGAAGCTGTTTTGGAATGGTTCACGAAAATTATTATAGATTATTTTTCAGTAGATTTTTTGATGATTTGAAGGAGCAACGGGGTCCGTTGTGACTGAGAAGCATCGGAAAATATGCGAAAAAGAAGCATAAGTATTGAAGTTAATCATTTCAAAACAGCTTCTAAATCATTTCAAAAGGCTCTTCGACATTTTAAGAAGATAAATACTTGGGTTCGGGGCCGCCACCGACAATGCCGCGGCGCAGACGAGGGAATAAAGGTAATCAAAATCTCATTAATTTTGCCTCAGGATTATCAATTTGTATCGGCTATGCCCGGAGAATATATATCCACCGCAACTGCAAAATCATTCGTCTGTACGGATGCATCATATATGTTAATGTCCGCTAAGTCTATAAGTTTGGTGGTTGCAGACAGACACACTATCAGCACCTAACTCGGTTTAAATTCCTCCTGTTACTTCCCACGCCCCCCACAGGGTGCCATCTGTGCAAGACCTGCACAGCGTTGCTGCTTATTCATCGGTCAGTTCGATCACGAAGGCTTCCTGGGGTGCGAAATGTAATTTGGCTGGAAGGACGTCCAGCTTCGTAGCCGGAGCATCCGGATCGTATCTGGTAATGATCTTTCCCGGGCCTGCTGCCGGGAACCTGACATCCAGTTCAAGCTCGTTGTCGGAGCAGTTTGCGAACAGATAAGCCGTACGTCCTTCTGAAGGGATGCTCCAGGCGCTGCACAGGACGGATTCCATATCTATCGATGTGGCGTTTGACAACGGCCTGTACCATTCTGCGAAGACTTTCGGATTGTCCCCGACAAGAGACGGTCTCTTCACCATTTCCCCCTTATAGAAGTATTCCTTCACACTATATCGCAGGCGGGCCAGACGGCCGAGATAATCAAGCACGTCATCTCTCATTACAGCCTCATCAGGCGGCCAGCCGAAAATGCCGCCCAACTGCTCACCGAATATGAATGCCTGGGCCAGTTTCGTACGGCTTGCATCATAATCATCGCGAGGATCAAGCGAGCGCGCATAGGTCTGTATGATGCTTTCATATACGGCATTGAACGCCGGTACCTGGTGGTTAAGGCTGAGCTGCCAGACGAAAAGCGCATCCAGCGACCTGGCATACGATTCGGCATTGCTCTCACTTGTCAGTATGGCATTGTCCGGAATGTCTTTCCGGATATTGTCGAGCATGTCGCAATAAGAATTGACCCACCATGGCCCGTCTCCCAACTGATGACCGTGCTGTGGGTCGAAACATGGTGCAGGGGCACATGCGGTGATCTGGTCCATGAACATTCCGTCAGCTCCGTATCCGCCTTTCTCTTCCGGCAGCAGCATCCTTGTGACTATGTCGTATGTGGTCTGTTGCCAAACATCGCTGGCCGGGCACATTGGTGCGAACCTGACGATGTCTCCGTCAGCCTCATGTGTGCCGTAGTTCTCCATCAGCTGTCTGCCTTCACGGTCCTTGATCGCTCCCGGGAGCGCCTTCCCGAGGAATTCAAACTCTTCCAACCCCTTGTCCCTGGTGTCCCAAAGCCTGGCGTTCATGTACGGAACCACATATATGTCGTGGGCCTGCATCTGCTTCAGACGTTCCTCGAAGTCCTCTTTTGCAGGGTAATAGTGCGGATAATCATTGTCGAAAGGGATCTGGTGCCAAGACATGAGATGCAGTCCGACCGGAATGCCCATGGCTTCCTGGAATTTCTCGGCATCCTTGTCATATGGACCGCCCCATACGCAAAGTTCCTTGAGCCATTGAGGCGTATCTGTACGTCCTTCCGGCCCCATCTTGCCGCGGGGATACCAGGATGCTTCAGCCTTGACCCAATCCCTGTACATGACGGCAGCCTCAAACCAGTCTCCGTGCAATCCTGCAAGGACCGTCGTGGTTGGTGAAAGACCGCAGTTGCCGGTTTCCTTTTCCCATCCGGGCACGCAATGGGCCAGATGGAGAGATCCATCTGCCGACGTCGAGAAAAACAGGTTCTCCCTTATTGCCTCACTATTGTGGGAGGCCAGATATAATCCCGAACCTTCACCGTCCCATACGGCATTCCAAGGCATGGCTGCGCCGAATCCCGCGGGATACGAATACCCTGCGTTCATGCTCTCGGCTGATGGGTCGACTTCGATACCCGAACCATACTGCATGAGAGCACGCGCATCTTTCGGAAGCTCTGTCAGATCAAACGGCAGAAGCGTTGCTTCCTCGATGGCCGTACCGTCAGGAATCCTGATTCTTCCCCATTTGAAGGTGAGAGCATCATTTTCGTACCATGAGCCCGATTTTGATGAAGGACGCGTCACGATGAACTCGACACTGAACCCGTCCTCGAGCGATGCGATCCTGTTGCCTGTGAATGTATATATGTCCTTGCCGTTCGAGTGCTTCATGCTGACATCCGACCAGCCTTTCGTCGAATTGAGCACGATGACCGAGTCCGCTCCGTCCCTGCTGTCCTTCAGCTGGATCTCGAAAAGAGGGTTCCCGTCTTCCATGAGGGTCCACTGCCTGTTCTCCGGCATGGTGGCAAGCCGGGAGAGGGTGGCGCCATTGTCCTGATCCAATGTAACTTCAGCATATAGTGACGGTGACTTGTAGCGGATGATACCGTTGCTGTTTTTACACGAGACCATGATGGATGCCGCAGCAACCGTCATGATAAGAATAGTAAATGTCCTTCTCATATTGTATGGGTTGAATAGTAACAAAGATGCTGAATTCTAATTGGAAGTGCAACGACTTCCGAAGTCAAATTTAAAATCTTTTTGAAATACTTCAAAGGTCTGAGGTAACCGAGTGATTTTCCGGGCCTATGGTTCAGCTTCCATTCGACCTCTGCAATACACTCGTCCGTCAGATCTTCGAAGTCCGTACCCTTGGGGATATATTGCCTTGCGAGCCCGGATGCCTGAGGTTCTGAGCCATCTCAGGGTGCCCTTTTCGCTTCTCCGACCATACCCACTTGTATATGGTCTCCTTGCAGACCATGGGCTTTCCATCGCGCGTATAACGCCCGGCAATCTGCTCGGGGCTGTACTGACCGTATACTATCAGACGCCTCACATCTCTCTTCATCTCGTCGGAGAACTTGATGTGGTGCGGCCTCTGCTTCATGCGCTTCTCATATTTGCGCTGGGTAAGGTCCCATCTGTAGGCATGTCCGTCCGCCTCGTCACAGATGTTGTCGAGTAATTTCCATAAGCATAAACTTCTTGAAGCAGATCCTCAGGGGTCTGCTTCTTTTTTATTCCATCAAACCTACATACTTAACGCCCCTCAGCATATCTGAAGTTCAGGCAGTGGTGCTATATGAATGATGCGGGACTGTAACTTGTTTGATTCATGAATAACTATGTTTTGGTGAATGTTGTTATTCGTGAATATCGGCATTCTATACGAACAAGTCCTCCATGGTAATAACCTTTGGGAATCTTCCGGAGAACTCGTTGCTCTTTAGCCCATACGTAGTAATTAGAACGGAAATAATACTACCTTTAACTTGAAAATGCTCCCTCACCTTGTCAATTCTCTCCTCGATTTTCCTTGCGTA
>JAZUIV010000004.1:0-38632 GCA_045642485.1 Bacteroidales bacterium
CTGAGGAATCTCATTATACCAAGCCTGAAGAGGTTGTTGACTTTGCAACCCGTACAGGATGCGATTCTCTCGCAATTTCAATCGGTACTTCACACGGCGCATACAAATTCAAACCTGAACAGTGTACCCGTGACCCTAAGACCGGAAAACTCGTACCTCCACCACTTGCATTCGATGTTCTCAAGGGTGTAGAGGAGCAGCTTCCTGGTTTCCCTATCGTTCTTCACGGATCATCATCAGTTCCACAGGAGTATGTTGACGAGATCAACTCTCTCGGCGGAAAGCTTCCTGATGCAGTAGGTATCCCTGAGGAGCAGCTTCGTCTTGCTGCAAAGTCAGCAGTCTGCAAGATCAACATCGACTCAGACAGCCGTCTTGCAATGACAGCGGCAATCCGCAAGGTATTCGTTGAGAAGCCCGGCGAATTCGACCCCCGCAAATACTGCGGTCCCGCCCGTGACGAGATGAAGAAACTCTACACGCACAAGATCGTGAACGTTCTGGGCAGCGACGGAAAAGCCTGCTAGGCGTGATATACAGAGAATTATCCAAGGAAGAATACGGAAACGTCTCCGGCAGAATCCTCTATGAGGACAATCACCTGCTGATTTTCAACAAATCAGCAGGTGAAATTGTCCAAGGGGACAAGACAGGAGACGAACCGTTGTCCGAGACACTCAAGGCGTTCATCGCACAGAGGGACTCGAAGCCGGGGCACGTCTTTATGGGTGTTCCGCACAGGCTTGACCGCCCTGTCAGCGGACTTGCGGTCTTTGCCAAAACTTCCAAATGCCTGGAACGTCTCAACGAACTCTTCCGCACCGGAGAGATTCACAAGACCTATTGGGCCCTGACCTGCGGCAGACCCGCCCCCGAACAGGGGGAACTGACACACTTCCTCCGCAGGAACGAGAAGCAGAACAAGAGCTACGCCTTCGACCGCAAAGTACCCGACGCCAAGGAGGCCAGGCTCAGATACAAAGTCCTGAAGGATACGGACAGATACCACCTTGTCGAAGTGGAGCTTCTCACCGGAAGACACCACCAGATCAGATGCCAGCTTGCGGCCATAGGATGTCCCATAAAAGGAGACCTGAAATACGGAGCCCCAAGGTCCAACCCGGACGGAGGAATCAGCCTGCACGCACGGCGGATAACATTCATCCATCCCGTAAAGCACGAGGAAGTGAATATTACCGCTCCTGTGGACTGGATACAACTCAGATAACTATGCCCGGCCTGCGAAAACTGTTTCTCGCCATAGCGATGTTGCTTCTTTCATCCACGGCACTCCCCGCTGATACCTTCGGAGGGTGGGAATTCATTGAAATCAACCATAATTTCAAGGATTCAAAATGGTTCATCACCAATTACACCGAGCACGACAACATAAGTTATTCCAAATTCGACTGCGCATACAACCGCTTCACCGTAGGATACAACATTCTCCCCTGGCTCAGAGTCGGACTGGCGTATGACTTTATGATTGAACCGGAACAACTCATCCACCGGGGCGTAGCCGAAGTGGTCGGCACCTTGAAAAGCGGCAATTTCAAAGTCAGTCTGAGAGAGAGATATTTCCGCATCTGGAAGCCTGACAGTCAGAGCAATGAGATCAGATCAAGGTTGAAAGTCCAATACAACATCCAAGAAAGCGGGTTCAGCCCATATCTTGCCGCAGAAGTCTTTACCTGGGGCACTGAATGGAAGAAAACGCGACATTACGCAGCCTGCACCTACAACATCAACTCCTGGATGCAGTTGGAATGGTACTATATGTATTATGCCTTCAAGGAGAGTCCGGCTCAACACGTAATCGGCATCGGGCTCAATTTCGACTTATAACAAAACGGGGTCTGGAGTTGACATCCTTACCCACTATGCTTCCGGGGAAGAGAGCCGAAGTCTCATCAGCGAGTTTTTCATTCACCTCCAAATAGATAGAGCCTCCCGGTTTCAACAGGACATCCGACCACAATTTTATCCCCCTGTAAAAAACGAGAGGATTGTCATCGGGAACAAACAGAGCCATTTCAGGTTCATAGTCAAGCACATTTGCCCTCATGGAAAACTTCTCCGCCTCCATAATATAAGGAGGGTTCGACACTATCAGGTCAAATTCCGGGAGGCCGGCCGGAGGAGCCGCAGTGATGTCTGCTTGAAAAAAAACAGGCTTGGCGCCTTGAAGTTTGATTCTCTGGCGGCACGCGATTGCAAGGGCATCCTCCGAGATGTCGCATCCATACACCATAGCCTCAGGGAAAGCAGATGCCAGGGAATATGAGATACAGCCGGAACCGGTGCACATATCCAGAATGTTGAACTGTCCGTCCCGCGGGACAAAACCGGAAAAATTGTCAATTATCGTTGTCACCAGTTCTTCCGTCTCAGGTCTGGGGATCAGACATCCTTCACGCACACGGAACCTGTGTCCGCAGAAAAGCGCATATCCGAGGACATATTGCAAAGGACGCCCCTGCTCGAGTTGGGACAAGGCCTCCCCAATTTTGTCCGATGAGCGCAGCACGGTATCGCGGCAGGCATAAAAAGTAGCGGTGGATACACCGTCAAAATGTTCGGCAAGAAGAAAAGCTATCGAGCGTATTTCTTCGGGGACATAAAGAGATCCCAGCCTGTTCCCGGCTTCGGCAATCAGGTCTGCAACTGTCATATCATTCGAAGAAATTCTCACTCCCGTCATTTCCGGAAGTCATATCATCCTCGGAACCGGTACAGTCGAAATTCATATTCCATCCAAGGGGCGGAACGAAACGGTCATCCAGTCCAATGGGAATGGTAGGGTCGGCATAGACCTTCTGCATGAACAGTCCCCAAATGGGAAGGGCCATATTGGAGCCTCCTCCAAGGGCCAGACTTTCAAAGTGGACCTGCCTGTCCTCCGCGCCTACCCAGACTCCGGCCGTAAGTTTCGGAGTGTAGCCGATGAACCATCCGTCAGACTGGTCGTTGGTTGTGCCTGTCTTTCCCGCAAGTTCACCCTTCAGGCCGTATTTCCATTTCAGCCTGCCTGCCGTACCTTCGTTCACGACTCCCTGCATCAGATTGACCATAAGATATGCAGTGGGATCGCTGATTGCCTCCCTCTTGCGGGTGGTGAAATTGGCCAGAACATTGCCGGCGCTGTCCTCGATTCTTGTGACCAGTTGCGGATAGCAATAGACACCGCGGCTGGGGAAAGTGTTGTAAGCGGACACCATCTCGTATACGTTCAGGTCGCAGGAGCCCACACATAGAGGGTAGACGGGATCCAGCCAGCTGCCGATTCCCATCTTCCTGCACATATCAACCATCGCCTTAGGACCGAACTGCTTCATCAGAAATGCAGATATATTGTTGGAACTGTGGGTAAGGCCCCATTTGAGAGTGACTGTCTTGCCGATATATTCGTCCTTGTCCGTGCTCTTGGGCGTCCAGACCGTGTCTCCCACAGGGAAAGTGTAGGGAATGTTCTTCACCTTGTCACAGGGAGTGAAGCCCTCCTGCATTGCCAGGGTATAGAGGTACGGCTTCATCGTGGAGCCGACCTGGCGTTTGCCCTGACGCGCATTGTCATATTTGAAGTAGCGGTAATCCGGGCCGCCGACATAAGCCTTGACGTGGCCGGTGTGGGGCTCGATTGCCAGAAATGCACTGCGGAGGAAAGACTTGTAATAGCGGATGGAATCGGAAGGAGTCATCACAGTGTCGATGTAATGCTGTTTGTTCCAGGCAAACACCCGCATCTTGACCGGCTGTTCGAAGGATGCCAGAATCTTCTTCTCGGATATTCCGTCCGCCTTCATCCCCATATAGCGGTCGCTCCACCTCATAGCCTGATTCATCAGCAGGTTCACGACATCATCACTTGTATCATCGGAAAACGGTTTCTTGCGCTTTCGCTTCAAATCCGAATTGAAAGACTTCTGCAGATCCTTGCCCAGATGCTCGGCAACAGCCTCCTCCGCATACTTCTGCATCCTGGAATCAATGGTAGTGTAAATTTTCAATCCGTCCCTGTCGATATTGTATTTAGTCCCGTCAGGTTTCAGATTCTTGTTGAGCCATCCGTAGAACGGGTCATCCTTCCAGGCAAGGGAGTCCACCCTGTAATCCTCAATCTGAGCGTATGACGAACGTTGGGGCTCCTTTGCGTTCATCACTCTGCGCAGCATATCCCTGAAATAGGGTGCCAGACCTGCATTGTGATCCTGCTGCTGGAAGGTTACGGCAATCGGAAGGGAGGAAAGAGAATCCTTCTCCGGTTCGCCTATATAACCGTATTTCTCCATCTGCTTCAACACGTGATTTCTCCGTTCGAGAGACAAATCATAATGCAGCACGGGATTGTATCTGGTCGGTTTGTTGACCATACCTACCAGGCAGGCGCTTTCCTCCACGCTGAGATCCCTTGTTTCCTTGGCAAAAAACGTGCGGGCCGCAGAGCGTATTCCGTATGCGTTGCTACCGAAAAAGACCTGATTGAGATACATCGTGACTATCTCGTTCTTGGTATAGTTGCGTTCAAGACGTACAGCGGTAATCCATTCCTTCATCTTGATCATCAGCAACTTGACATACTTCATCCCGGGGATTTTGCTTTCAAGGGACTCTCTGGGGAAAAGAGTTTTTGCCAACTGCTGGGTTATCGTACTTCCTCCCCCCTGTGAGGAATCACCCATAAGCATTGTCTTGAAGCCTACACGGAGCAGTCCGCGGAAGTCAATGCCGCTGTGTTTGTAAAATCTCACATCCTCCGTGGCCACAACTGCATCTACGAGATGGGGTGGAAGATCTTCGAAGGTGACGTATGAGCGGTTCTCTATATGGTATGTGTTGATTACCTTGCCGTCCTCACTGATGAGAAGAGTTGCCTGATTGCTTTGAGGGTTCTCCAGCTGGTCGAACGATGGAATATGCGCGAAGAGTGTCGCCATAAGCACTCCCACGCCCAGGGCGAGAAACGGCAACATAATGATGAACCAGAACAATTTCACCGCCCTACGGTGTTCGCCTTTTATCATATCAGTCTGTTTTTGAAACGGTTATATTCAATTGAAAACATTGCATAAATGATTCCAAAATGCAAATTTAAGAAATAAAATTTGGATTATTGCCTCCTTTATCAGTTACTTTGCACTCCGAAAGATTTGAAGATATGACAGAGAATTTAGTAATCGTGGAGTCTCCGGCCAAGGCCAGGACCATTGAAAAATTCTTAGGGAAGGAACATTTCACCGTAAAGTCCAGTTACGGACATATCCGTGACCTTAACGAAAAAAAGCTCAGCATTGACAAGAAAAGAGGGTTCGAACCTCAATATGAAGTGGTTCCCGGGAAGAAGAAACTCGTCGCCGAGTTGAAAGCCGCCGCCGAAAAGGCCGGGACCGTTTGGCTGGCATCCGATGAGGACCGCGAGGGAGAGGCCATTTCCTGGCATCTGTACGAAGTGCTCGGACTCACCGCACAGAAATCAAAGAGGATAGCATTTCACGAAATAACGGAAACAGCCCTGAAGGAGGCTCTTGCCCATCCCAGGGAAATAGATATGGACCTTGTAATGGCCCAGCAGGCAAGAAGAGTGATTGACAGGCTCGTAGGCTACGAACTCTCACCGGTTCTGTGGAAGAAGGTGCAGAGAGGCCTTTCAGCAGGACGCGTACAGTCGGTGGCTCTCCGTCTGGTAGTGGATAGAGAACGGGAAATCAACGCCTTTCAGCCCAAGAGGTTCTTCCGGGTTGAAGGGACGTTCACACCCGAAAAAAGTTCCGCGCACATCAAGGCCCTGCTGGACACCAGATTCGATTCGGAAGAGGAAGCGAAAGATTTTCTCGAAAAGTGCAGACTAAGCTCCTTCGCAGTAAACGGCCTTGAAAAAAAGAAAGGTACGCATACTCCCGCCGCGCCCTTTACAACATCCATGTTGCAGCAGGAGGCAGCCAGAAAGCTCGGCTTTTCAGTCAAGCAGACAATGAGCGTAGCCCAGCAATTGTACGAGAAAGGTTTGATAACCTATATGCGTACGGATTCGACGAATCTCTCCTCCCTGGCGATAAACACGGCCAAGGAGACAATCATCAATCTATACGGAGAAAAATATTCCAAAGTCAGACACTATAAAACAAAGGTCAAAGGGGCGCAGGAAGCCCACGAAGCAATCAGGCCCACATACATCCGCAATACGGAGATAGAGGGTACGGCCAATGAAAAGAGGCTGTACAATCTGATATGGAAAAGAACCATAGCAAGCCAGATGGCCGATGCCCAAGTGGAAAGGACAACCCTGTCAATTTCCGGATCCGGAATCAGTGAACGGTTTGAAGCGGAAGGCGAGCAGATTCTGTTCGACGGATTCCTGAAAGTTTACATCGAGAGCAGGGATGACGAGGAAGAAAAGGCCCTGTCCACTCTCCCCAACCTTACGGACGGACTGCCGCTGAACAGGAACGAAATAACGGCAACCGAACATTTCACCCAGCGTCCTTCCCGATACAGCGAAGCGACTCTTGTAAAGAAATTGGAAGAGTTGGAAATAGGCAGACCATCGACCTATGCACCTACCATAGACACGATTACCACAAGGGGATATATATCGAAAGGAGACCGCCCCGGCACCGAAAGGCGGATCATACAGTTCTCCCTTAAAAAAGACAGCATCTCACGCGGGGAAAACGTCGAGAAGACCGGAGCGGAAAAGAAAAAGCTCTTCCCCGAAAACATCGGCATAGTGATTACCGATTATCTCACTTCCCATTTCAAGGACATAGTGGATTATGGCTTCACCGCCAGAGTCGAGGACGGATTCGACAAAATCGCGGCCGGTAAGATTGTCTGGAACAAATTGATTGACAACTTCTACGGCCCATTTGCCAAGACAGTGTCATCCGCATTGGAAGATACAGGTTACTCGAATTCCGAGAGGATTCTGGGCAATGACCCGCAGAGCGGAAAGGTGATAATTGCCAGAATAGGTCCCTATGGCCCGATGGTTCAGAAAGGCGATAAGGATGACCCCCAGAAACAGTATGCCAGTATGGCCAAGGGGCAGTTGATTGAGACCATCACCCTGGAGGACGCATTGCATCTGTTCATCCTCCCCAGGGAAGTCGGAACGTTCGAGGGAAAGACCGTCACGGCAGCCATAGGTAAATATGGCCCGTACATCAAATTCGACGGCAAGTTCATATCACTGGGCAAAAACCTCAGCCCCTATACCGTGACCGAACAGGAAGCCGGGGAGTTGATTTCCGCATACCGCGACAAGGAATCCAGCAGAGTGATTGCATCGTTCCCCAACTCCGATATTCAGGTCCTCAACGGAAGATACGGCCCGTATATCAAACAGGGAAGTAAAAATTATAAAATACCAAAATCAATTGACGCAAAGTCTCTTACAGAATCTGATTGCCTGAAAATCATAGCTGATTCATAAAAACAGTTACGATTTTCAACTGTTTTTTACAGAATTTTGCTTACTTTTGCGCAGCAACGTTTGGTATCCGATTGAAAATTGTTAGCTATGGCCTCTTCACTTCAATATCAGATAGATGACACCGACAAGAAAATACTCTCTTTTCTGGTTAAGAACGCAAGAATGTCTTTCCTGGAGATAGCGAGGGAATGCGGAATTTCAGGTGCAGCCATCCATCAGAGAGTAAAGAAAATGGAGACTTGCGGCATCATAACCGGATCCAGACTTCTGGTTACTCCGGCAGCCGTAGGCTTGACCGTATGCGCCTTCATTGAAGTTGACCTTTCACAGGCAAACACCTATCCCCAGGTTATCGAAGCATTGAAGAATATTCCCGAAGTCGTTGAATGCCACTTCGTCACCGGAGGGCATTCCCTTCTGCTCAAGTTGTACTGCTTTGACCACGAGCACCTTATGCACGTGGTAATCAATATGATTCAAAATCTTCCGGGAATTGAAAAAACGGAGACCTTCCTCTCTCTTGACCAACCCATCGAGCGGCAGATCTGGGTCAATGACTATTCATACAAGAAGTCATCATCGACAAAGAAGAGCAGAAGCTAACGAGAGGTCTTCCCTTGTAGTTATCTTGATATTCGTCTTCTCCCCCGGCACAAGTCTTATCTGACATCCGTACGCCTCCGCCACGGATGCATCGTCCGTGAACGCCTGAGAATAGGCTTGACTGTAAGCCCCCTTCAGCACATCAGCCTGAAAAACCTGCGGTGTCTGGACGCAAACGAACCGGGATCTGTCAACGGGTGAAGAGGAATTGCCGGAAATCTCCCTGAGGGAATCCACTACCGGCACGGCGGGCACCACGGCGGGATAAGTTTCAGCCTCAGTAAACAGCCGCCTTATCAGTTCCACTCCGACAATCGGTCGGACGGCGTCGTGGATTGCAACAATCGAACCGGCCGGCACATACTTGAGAGCATTCTGAACGGTATGGAACCTGGTAATGCCTCCATCGGCAAGAATATACCTGTCAAGAAAGTCACTGGTTCTGTTGTAATCCTTCCAGTATTGCCTGAAATCCGAGTGGATTGCCAATATTATTTCCAAATCCTCCACTGCCGTAAGGAACTTTTCCACAGTATGCCGCAAGATGGGTTTTCCCCCGATTTCAAGAAATTGTTTGGGTATCTCCGAGCCCATACGCATCCCCTTCCCTCCTGCCGGAATTATGACATATTTTCTATTGGCCATCAGTCTTTCACAAATTGTAAAAAAGTATTGCAAAATTAAGAATTTGTCACAATAAAATGCTAATTTTGCAGAGATAGAAATAAACCGTAGAAGAAACCCCTTCGAATATGTTATTTTCATTTTTGACACAAGACATAGCCATTGACCTCGGGACTGCCAACACCGTAATCTTTATGGATGACAAGAAAGTGGTCGATGAGCCGTCCATCATAGCCATTGACAGACTTAGCGGCAAAGTTGTGGCAGTCGGGAACAAAGCCAAGGAAATGCACGAAAAGGAAAGTCCCAACATCAGGACCATCCGTCCCCTGAAGGATGGAGTGATTGCCGATTTCGATGCCGCTGAAAATATGATACGGGAGTTCATAAAGATGACAAAAAGCAATAAGAGCATCTTCTCTCCAAGCTACCATATGATTGTCTGCATTCCCTCCGGTTCTACAGAAGTGGAAAAACGTGCCGTGCGCGATGCGGCCGAACACTCCGGAGCCCGTGAATTCCATATGATATATGAGCCTATGGCCGCGGCACTGGGAATCGGCCTGAATGTCACTGCCCCTTCAGGCAGTATGATAGTCGATATCGGAGGCGGCACCACCGAAATCGCCGTCATCTCCCTCGGAGGCATTGTGGCGGATGAGAGCATAAAGGTTGCCGGAGACACATTCACCCTGGAGATTCAGCAATATCTGCGTCAGCAGTACAACATACGTGTGGGAGAAATCTCGGCGGAAAGGGTCAAAATCGAGGTCGGCTCGGCGCTTTCCTCCCTGGATGACGCCCCCGAGCCATACATAATCATAGCTCCCAACGTAATGACAGTCCATCCTGTAGAGGCATCGATAACCTATCAGGAAATCGCCCACTGTCTTGACAAATCCATCTCAAAGATAGAATCCAGCATCTTCTCCGTATTGGAGAAAACTCCTCCCGAGCTCTACGGAGACATCGTAAAGAAAGGTATCTTCCTCACCGGTGGAGGCGCATTGCTCCGGGGTCTGGCACAACGTCTGGCCAATAGGGTAAACATAGATTTTCACGTTGCCGAGGATCCCCTTCGCGCCGTTGCCAGAGGCACGGGCATAGCTCTGAAGAATCCGTCATATCCATTCCTTATGAGATAATGTCTGACAACCGCAGACTAATATCCGCAGTTTTGTCAGCCGGGCTGTTCATTCTGCTTGAAACAGGTTCGGTCCTGATGATAGTCAACAATGGAATCGTACAGAAATTCAGGGCAATAAAGTCTCTCCGCGATGCGCAGTCGTTCGTTTGGGAAAAAGAGGCGGAAGTCAGAAGGTTTCTCCGCTACAAGACCGACAACGAAGCACTGAGCGCTGAGAACATCCGCCTGAAGAACGAACTTTCAGCTTACCGGCGTCTGCATTACAGCAATAACGGCGGCATTGTCCCCTCCGAAGACAAGAGATATGTCTATCTCGGAGCCAGGATAATAAAGAACACGTTGAACAGCCGCCACAATTATCTTGTCCTTGACAAAGGAGAGTCCTATGGGATACGGCCCGGGATGGGAGTGGTGACCTCGTCCGGAGTCATCGGCATTGTCGAGAGCACATCTGAAAAATACAGCAGCGTCATTTCGTTCATCAACTCAAACCAGAACGTCAGCGTAAAGCTTACCGGAAGCGGTATGTTCGGGCCAATGTCCTGGGACGGAAGGTCAACCCGCAACGGCATCCTCAGGGGAATTCCCGCGTACGTGGAGGTCTCTGCCGGAGACAGTCTGGTCACGAGCGGATACTCGGATATCTTTCCCCCTGACATACCTGTGGGGACTGTAATCGGGACATCCATCACGGACGGAATGTCACAGGACATAGAGATACGGCTTTTCGAAGATTTCCGCTCACTTCGCACCGTATATGTCGTGATTGACAAAGACAAAGAAGAAATGGGAAGACTGATGCACAATGAACAGTAAGCAACATACAGCCGCCCTGATTGCGATGATACTCATATTCCAGTTGGTGATCAACAACTTCATCAACCCGGGGCCCTATCTGTTCATCAGCCTGGTGCCCTTTGCAATATCTCTGATTCCACGCAGACTCCACAAAAACGTGACAATGGTAATCTGCTTTGGTCTGGGTCTGTTCATAGATATTCTGTCCAGAGGAGTCATCGGCGTCAACGCGGCGGCGGCAACCGCACTGGCGGCGCTCCGCGAGCCATTTTACAAAATCTTTATCAACAGGGACAGGCAGGACGTGGAGCATAATCCCGGAATCCATCAGTCAGGATTTTCAAAATATCTACTGTACATCTCCGCGGCAACCCTGTCATATATGCTGATTTATTGCTTCGCCGAAAGTTCAGGCATCGGAGACATCTTCTTTTTCCTGATTCAGTTTCTTCTCAGTTCACTGCTGAGCATAATCCTTTCCTGCTGCCTGAGCCTGACGGTAAAAGTATGACCTTCTGATTTGCTGTAATTATGGCCCTGTTCAAAGAAAGACATACGGTTCTTGTCGCTGCGATTGCCACAGTGTTCGTCATTATAGCCGTCAGACTGTTCATCGTACAGATTATTGACAAAAAATACAGGATTACCGCCGAAAACAACGCGCTCAAATACGAAAGGCTCTATCCGGCTCGCGGGGTGATTCTCGACCGCAACGGGAAGATGATTGTGAGCAATGTAGCCTCATACGACATTATGGTGACCCCCGCCAATGTCCGTCCGTTCGACACTCTGGCCCTCTGCCGCATTCTCAATCTGGACACCGCTTCAGTGAACGCCAGATTCCGCGACTACCGCAAGTATCGCACAAGAATAGGGTTTCAGACTCTGCCTTTCAAGAAACAGGTTTCCAACGAACAGTACAACGTCTTCTGCGAGCAGGAATACAAATTCCCCGGATTTTCAGTGATCGCCAGGACCACTCGCACCTACCCGATAAATACAGGAGGCAATCTTCTGGGCTACATTTCAGAGGTCGATGCAGATTTCCTGAAAGAAAATCCCGAGTACAAAAGTGGGGATTATATCGGAAAGACAGGGATAGAAAAAGCTTTCGAGCCTTTGCTCAGAGGTGAAAAGGGTTATAAGATATACCTTCGGGACTCGCGGAACCGCATCAAGGACCGCTTTATGGAAGGCAATTATGACAAGGAGGCAGTTCCGGGCAAAAATTTGACAACCACAATCGATGCAGACATTCAGTCATACGGCGAACAGTTGATGACGAACAAAGTCGGCTCGGTAGTGGCCATAGAACCTTCCACCGGGGATATTCTGGCAATGGTCTCCAGCCCCGGAATCAGTGTCGAGATGCTGTCCGACATAAGCGCGCACTATCAGGAAATCGTCAAGAACCCCTACAAGCCGATGTTCAACAGAGCCGTTATGTCCGCACAACCTCCGGGGTCCGTATTCAAACTGGTCAACAGTCTGATAGGACTGCAGGAAGGAGTCTTCACCCCCGAGACGAGATACCCCTGTTACGGGGGCTATTCAGTGGGGAATCTGCACGTAGGCTGTCACTCCCATCCCAGTCCCCTTAATCTGTATGAATCCATAATGACCTCCTGCAACGCATATTTCTGCTATGTGTTCCGTTCGATTGTGGACAACCCGAAATACGGAAGTTCGCGCAAGGGTTTTGAGAAATGGAAACAGTATACGGAAAGTTTCGGATTCGGACTCAAGCTCGGCAGCGATATTCCCACAGAACTGTCCGGAACGATGCCGACCGTTAAACGTTATGACAAGCTGCACGGAAAAGGGAGATGGAAAGCCCTGTCCATCATCTCGCTTGCCATAGGGCAGGGAGAAATCGGCTGCACTCCCCTGCACATAGCCAATCTGGCGGCCACAATAGCCAACCGCGGTTACTACTACACCCCGCATCTGCAGAAAGACACGGAAGAGACGCCTCTTGACCCGCGGTTCAAGGAACGCCACTACACGATGGTGGATACCGCCTATTTCGACGAGGTAATCAAGGGGATGGCGATGGCTGTATCCGGTGGCACAGCGAGGATTGCCGCGATACCCGGTGTGGAAGTGTGTGGCAAGACAGGCACCGCACAGAATCCTCACGGAGCGGACCACTCGGTCTTCATCTGCTTCGCGCCAAGGGAGAATCCTAAAATCGCAATAGCGGCATATGTGGAGAACGGCGGATTCGGCGCCTCCTATGCGGCCCCTATAGCATCCCTTATAGCAGAAAAATATCTCCTCGGGGAAATTTCCGAAGGGAGAAAGTATATTGAAAAAAATATGTTGGATGCCAATCTGATGGACAGAGTGAAAGTCAGGAAATGAGTTCCGCCGCATATAGAAAACTTGACTGGACGGCCATTGTCCTTTACCTGCTGCTCGTGATTTTCGGGTGGTTGAACATTTTTTCATCTTCTTTCGTGGAAGACAAGGCGTTCTTTGACCTGTCAACCAAGTACGGGATGCAACTGATATGGATTGCAACCTCCCTTGTCATTGCCTTTGTAATTCTGTTTTCAATTCCATCAGGAGCCTTCACCGCGATAGCTCCGCCCTTCTACATCGCGATGGCAGTTCTGCTGGTTGCCGTAGCCTTCCTCGGAGTGGAAATCAACGGCTCCAAGTCCTGGTTCGCCATCGGCCCGTTCCGCCTCCAGCCGGCGGAATTCTCCAAATTTTCGACATCACTCCTGCTTGCCTATATTCTCGGCCGGTACGATTTCAATTTCAGAAAAGTACGTCACGCCACCCGTGCCTGTCTGGTCATCCTGATTCCCATACTGCTCATATTGATGGAAAAAGAGACCGGTTCCGCCCTGGTATATCTGGGATTTCTGCTCGTATGCTACAGGGAAGGGATGAACGGCTGGACTCTTCTTTCCGGGTTGATTGCCATACTGCTGTTCATAGTTACTATGGTTGCATCACCGGCAATCGCAGTGACGGTTCTCACCGGAATTCTGTTCCTGACCGCCGCCTCGTACTCTCCAAAGCCTTTCAGATGGATTGCCTTCGGAGTTATTTCCGTAGTTGCCCTCCTGTTTCTGCTGAAAATACCGAAGGAAGACACTACCGTTACCGGTATTCTGGTCTGGACGATTCCGGCCTCCATAATTGCCGCAATATTTCTGGCAGTCAAAAGAAATTACATCGGCAGAAATCTTCTCATAGGATATGCCTGCGGAATCATTATGATTCTTTCTGTCCAGCTTATATTCGACAAAATTCTCCAGGATCACCAGAAAGCCAGAATAGAAGTTCTGTTCGGACTTCGAGAAGAACCGATGGGAGTCGGATACAATGTCCACCAGTCCCTTATTGCCATAGGTTCCGGAGGATTTTCAGGCAAAGGATTTCTTAACGGTACACAGACACGCTACGGATTCGTTCCGGAGCAATCCACGGATTTCATATTCTGCACGGTCGGAGAAGAGTGGGGCTTTATCGGCACCATTGCTGTCCTGGGTCTCTATCTCGCCCTGATATTGCATCTGACAGGCTCGGCCGAAAAACAGGATGACAAGTTCACGCGAATATACGGATACTGTGCAGCCAGCTGCATACTGATGCACGTCGTCATCAACGTCGGTATGACAATCGGCCTTATGCCTGTGATAGGAATACCCCTTCCCTTTATGAGTTATGGAGGTTCGTCGTTATGGGCGTTCACCATCCTGCTCTTCACATATTTGAAATTGGACTATGACAGAAAAATCAAACGATAATAAAAAGATGAAACAGACATTTTCAGACAGACACAACGGCCCCAGACAGGGCGATGAAGCCGGGATGCTCAAGGCTCTCGGATGCGAGACATTGGAACAACTTGTAAACCGTACAGTCCCCGGAGACATAAGGTTGAATGCCCCCCTTGACCTTCCGGAGGCCATCAGTGAGAGCGAATATCTCTCCTCTCTGAAAAAGACGGCCTCGCTCAACAGGAATTTCCGTTCCCTGATAGGAACAGGTTTCTACGGGACCTACTCCCCCGCAGTCATCACACGCAACATTTTCGAGAATCCCGCCTGGTATACCTCTTATACGCCCTATCAGGCTGAAATCTCACAGGGAAGGCTCGAAGCCCTGCTGAATTTTCAGACAATGATAAGTTCCCTAACAGGTTTCTCACTATCCAACTGCTCGATGCTGGATGACGCGACAGCCGCGGCTGAAGCAATGCGTATGATGTTCAATCTACGCTCAAGAGAAGCCGTGAAGGAGAACAGAAACGTGCTTTTCGTTGACAACAACGTTTTCCCGGCAGTGCTCTCCGTCCTCAAAACCCGTTCCCGCGGTCTTGGCATCAGCATAGAAACAGGCGACTATGCCTCCTGCTGTATCAAAGGAGAATGCTTTGGAGCAATCGTCCAGTACCCTGCGGCAGACGGACAGGTTAGAGATTACAGCGATTTCAGCAGGACAGCCCACGAGAAGGGCGTGATGGTGGCCGCATACTGCGACATTCTCGCCCTTGCAATCCTGAAGGAACCGGCAGCCTGGGGCGCCGACATCGCGTTCGGTTCCGCCCAGAGATTCGGACTTCCGATGGGATTCGGAGGCCCGACTGCAGGATTCCTGGCCTGCAGCGACCAGTACAGAAGGACAATCCCCGGGAGAATCATCGGCGTTTCGGTAGACAGGCTCGGCAAAAAATCCTACCGGCTTGCCCTCCAGACCCGCGAACAGCACATCAAGAGAGAGAAAGCGACATCCAATATCTGCACTGCAACCGCACTTATGGCAACTATGACAGGAATGTTCGCTGTATGGTACGGTCCTGAAGGCATACGTTCAATCGCTCAGAATGCATTCGACTGCGCGCATCTTGCGGCGGAAAGTCTGAGAAAAGCAGGATACATACTTGCCTGCGAAGACTTTTTCGATACCATTACCCTCAAGGTGGCGGACGTTGCCGACATCAGGGAGAAATCGGAAAAAGCCGGGTTCAACTTCTGCTACCCCGGTGAGGATGTCGTCCGAATCAGTTTCGACGAGTTGTCAACTCCGGAAGAAGTTGCCGCAGTCTGCGGAATTTTCGGATGCACCGTGGTCGGTCCCGAAAAGGTATCAGGCAACGCGAAAATGGCAAGGGTTTCCCCCATCCTGACGGAGAAAGTGTTCAACAGCCACCATTCCGAAACGGAGATGATGAGATACATAAAGGCCCTCGAACGCCGGGACATATCACTTGCACACTCGATGATTCCGCTCGGAAGCTGCACGATGAAACTGAATGCCGCCGTCGAAATGCTGCCTCTCTCCTGGAGTGAATTCGGGAATCTCCACCCCTATGCCCCGGCCTGGCAGTGCGAGGGCACAATGCAGATTATCCGCGAAGTGGAACATTACCTTGCAGTTATTACAGGATTCGCAGGATGCTCTCTGCAGCCCAACAGCGGCGCAGCCGGAGAATACGCAGGCCTGACCACAATCCGCAACTATCTGCTCGCAAACGGAGGAGAAAACAGGAACATAATGATTATCCCCACCTCGGCGCACGGCACAAACCCCGCATCTGCCGCGATGGCAGGATTCGACATCGAACTTGTCAGCTGCGATGACAATGGAAACATCGACGTGGAGGAACTTGCCTCGAAAGCTGAGGCCGCAGGAGAGAATCTCGCCGGAATGATGATTACCTACCCCTCCACACACGGAGTGTTCGAAGTGAGAATCCGCGAAATAGCAGACATCATCCACCGCCACGGAGGCCTTCTCTATATGGACGGTGCCAATATGAACGCCCAGGTAGGTCTGACTAATCCCGGCACAATCGGAGCGGATGTCTGTCACCTCAACCTGCACAAGACATTTGCAATGCCTCACGGAGGAGGCGGTCCCGGTGTGGGCCCGATCTGTGCCACCACCGCGCTTGTCCCTTATCTTCCCGGGCATCCGGAAATCCCCGAATGCGGAGGGGAAGGCATCACCGCGGTCAGTGCGGCGCCCTATGGCAGCCCGCTGCTCCTGCCCATCACCCACGCCTATATCCGGCTGCTTGGAGCTGAAGGTCTGAAGAAAGCTTCAGAAATAGCGATATTGAACGCCAACTACATCTCCGCCAAACTTCTGCCGGAGTTGAAGACTCTCTATACCGGAGCCACCGGATTCGTAGCCCACGAGTGCATCATAGACCTTCGCCATTTCCGCAGCGAGTACGGGGTGGATGCCACCGACGTGGCCAAGAGACTTATGGACTTCGGATTCCACGCCCCCACCCTCTCATTCCCCGTTCATGAGACTCTTATGATAGAGCCCACTGAAAGCGAGCCCAAGGAGGAGCTTGACCGCTTCGTGGAGGCAGTCAAGACCATCGTCAATGAATGTGAGCAGATTCGCACAGGCGAACTGGACAAGGATGACAACCCTCTCAAGATGTCACCCCACACAGCCGAAGAAGTCTGCTCCGACACCTGGAATCACCCCTACAGCAGAACCAAGGCGGCATATCCGCTCGAATGGCTGAAGGAAAACAAATTCTGGCCTGCCTGCAGCCGCGTCGATAACGGCTTCGGGGACAGAAATCTGGTGACCGTAAACGATTAGGCGATGCTCAGGGAAGAAACCGTATTCGGGCCCATTCATTCCCGTAGGTTAGGCAATTCACTTGGAATCAATCTATTGCCTGTAAACGGGAAGATTTGCAATTTCGATTGCATCTACTGCGAGTGCGGATGGAACAGGGACGGGAGGGAGGACACAGTCCTCCCCACTTCCGATGCGGTCCATTCTGCACTTGAAGAGAAGTTGAAGAAACTGGCAGGAGATGGGGTACGGATTGACTCCATCACCTTCAGCGGTGACGGAGAACCTACCCTGAACCCCGGATTCCCGGAGATAATAGACGACGTCCTCTCGCTTAGGGACTTCTATTACCCTGCAGCTACTGTTTCAGTGCTCTCAAACGCCACCCGCGTACATATTCCCGGGATTTTCGCCGCTCTGTGCAAGGTGGACAACCCGATTATGAAAATCGACGCACCCACTAACGAGTTGGCGGCATTGATAAACAATCCCGCCCCCGGCTATGACGTGGCGAAGGTCGTGGAGGCTCTGAGGAAATTCAACGGGAATTTCATCCTTCAGACTATGTTTCTCCGCAGTCCTGTGTTCGATTCATCGGCACCCGAGTCACTTGATGGTTGGATGAAGATTGTCAGATATCTCAGGCCCAGGGAGATTATGGTCTATACCATTGACAGACCGACGCCGGACACGAATCTTTCCAAATTTTCCGAAGAAGAGATGAAAGCGATGGTGCTGCCGTTGATTGAAGAGGGCTTCAGAATACAGATACGAGGGTGACCTTTTGAAATGCGAAATAAATAAACTAAATTTGAAAGACAAACACTCCAACTTGATATGTATTCTTTAGGAATTGACGTAGGTTCTTCATCGGTAAAGGTTTCACTTCTTGATATAAATTCCGGCCTCCTGGCGGCATCATCCACCAATCCCTCCCGGGAGATGCCCATCAGCGCCCCGCAGAAGGGATTTGCGGAACAGGACCCGGAAATGTGGTGGAAATATATATGTGAAGGCATTCGCGACCTTGCCGCAAAATGCGATCTTGCAAAAGTAAAATCAATAGGTGTCACCTATCAGATGCACGGTCTGGTGGCTGTTGACAAGGATGTAAAGCCTCTGAGGGATGCCATCATCTGGTGCGATTCCCGTGCGGTTTCCATCGGAGAACGCGCCTTCAACGGCATCGGTCCGGCCAAATGTCTCGATTGTCTGCTCAACTCTCCGGGCAATTTCACGGCATCCAAATTGGCTTGGGTAAAGGAAAACGAGCCTGAAGTTTACAGAAAAATCTGGAAGTTCCTCCTTCCCGGTGACTATGTGGTATATAAACTCACGGGGGAAGTCTCCACAACCGAAACAGGTCTTTCGGAACAGATTCTCTGGGATTTCAAGAATTCCCGCCGTGCAGATTTTGTCGCGGAGTATTTCGGGATTGACACCTCCCTCATCCCCGATATCGCACCGTCAATCGGCATAGCGGCAAGGACCTCTAAAGAAATGGAAGACTTGCTCGGCATTCCAGCCGGCACCCCGGTCTCCTACAGAGCGGGAGACCAGCCCAACAACGCCTTCTCCCTGAATGTTCTCAATCCGGGGGAAATCGCCGCTACCGGAGGGACAAGCGGTGTGGTCTATGGTGTGACCGACCTCCCGAAGGCTGACGTGGCGAGCCGCGTCAACACATTCCTGCACGTCAACAACACGGCTGGCAATCCCCGTCTGGGAGTGCTCCTCTGTATCAACGGCACAGGCATAATGAATTCCTGGGTCCGTCACAACGTCTCTCACGATATGGATTATGCCGAAATGAACGCACTTGCGGCCACCGCTCCGGTCGGATGCGACGGACTGACTATAATTCCATTTGGCAATGGCGCCGAACGTGTCCTTGGCAACGAAACTGCCGGAGCATCGTTCAACGGCCTGGATCTGGTGCGTCACACCCACGCGCATATTTTCCGCGCAGTGCAGGAGGGCATAGCATTTGCATTCCGCTACGGCATTGACATAATGAAAAACCTCGGCCTCGACCCGTCTGTAATACGCGCGGGGAAGGCCAATCTGTTCCTCAGCCCCTTGTTCCGGAGCACTCTGGCAACACTGACGGATGCAAGAATCGAATTGTTCGACACTGACGGATCTCTCGGAGCAGCCCGCGGAGCCGCTTTGGGAGCAGGCATCTACAAATCGGAGCAGGAAGCATTCTCGACCCTGACAAAAGTCGGCGAGGTTGAACCCGAACCTTCCTGGAAACAGCCTCTTGAAGAGACATACTCCAACTGGAAAAGAATACTTGACAAATCACTAAACTAACATAAATTATGGCAACAAAAGAATACTTTCCTGAAATAGGGAAAATCAAATTCGAAGGCAAAGAATCAAAGAACCCCCTTGCTTTCCACTATTATGACCCTGAAAAAGTTGTGGCCGGCAAAAAGATGAAGGACTGGCTCAAGTTTGCGATGGCCTGGTGGCACACCCTCTGCGCGGAAGGTGCCGATCAGTTCGGAGGCGGTACGAAGACTTTCCCGTGGAATGACAGCGACAATCCTGTCGAACGTGCCAAGCACAAAGTGGATGCCGGCTTTGAGATTATGTCCAAACTCGGCATCGAATATTTCTGCTTCCACGACGTGGATCTCGTTGACGAAGCTTCTACCATCGAAGGATACGAAGCCAATCTGAAGGAGGTCGTGGCTTACGTGAAGTCAAAGATGGCCGGCACTGGCATCAAGAACCTCTGGGGCACAGCCAATGTATTCGGTCACAAGAGATATATGAACGGCGCCGCCACCAACCCTGATTTCGACACCGCGGCACGCGCTATGGTCCAGATAAAGAATGCAATTGACGCCACTATCGAACTGGGCGGAGAATGCTATGTGTTCTGGGGTGGCCGCGAAGGCTACTGCACCCTTCTCAACACAGATATGAAACGCGAGAAGGAGCACCTTGCAACAATGCTCACAATGGCCCGCGACTATGCCCGCAAGAAAGGTTTCAAGGGCACCTTCCTGATTGAGCCAAAACCGATGGAGCCCACCAAGCATCAGTATGACGTCGATACGGAGACCGTTATCGGCTTCCTGAAGGCTCACGGTCTTGACAAGGACTTCAAGGTCAACATCGAAGTGAACCACGCCACCCTCGCCGGACACACCTTCGAGCACGAACTGCAATGTGCCGCCGATGCCGGGCTTCTCGGCTCAATCGACGCCAACAGGGGTGACTACCAGAACGGCTGGGATACAGACCAGTTCCCCATCGATATTTTCGAACTCGTACAGGCTATGATGGTTGTAATCCGTAACGGAGGCCTCGTAGGAGGAAGCAACTTCGATGCAAAACTGCGACGCAACTCAACCGACCCCGAGGATATCTTCATCGCCCACATTTCCGGAATGGATGCAATGGCCCGCGCTCTTGAAGTTGCAGCCGAAATATTGGAAAAATCTCCCGTGGAGAAGATGCGCGCCGAGCGTTATGCATCATTTGACAGCGGAGAAGGCAAACGTTTCGAAGAGGGTCAGCTCACTCTCGAGGAAGTTGTCGAGTACGCCAAAACCAAGGGCGAACCCAAAGCCATCAGCGGCAAGCAGGAACTCTACGAGACAATAATCAATATGTATATCTAAGAATCCGACCTATGCGTACGGCAGTATTTCCCGGCTCTTTTGACCCGTTCACTCTCGGTCATCTGGACGTACTCCATTCAGCCCTGAGACTCTTCGACAAGGTAATCGTGGCTGTCGGATACAACAGCAGCAAGAAGGGGTTCTTTTCTCCTGACATCAGAGTTGATATTATCCGTCAGGCCATCGGGCAGGACCCGAGAGTTGAAATCTGCTCCTACACCGGTCTGACTGTTGACCTGTGCAAAGAGAAGAAGGCCGACTTTATCATCAGAGGCCTGAGGACGACCACCGATTTCGATTTGGAAAGCGTCATATCGCAGGCAAACAGGACAATGGAGCCGGAACTGCTGACCGTATTCATCCCCGCAGGGCACGAATTCTCCTTCATATCATCCACAGTCGTACGGGATGTCATTGTCAACGGAGGCGATGCCTCCGCCTTTCTGCCGAAAGGGGTTGACATAGGCAAATACCTGGGTCGTCAATAGTCCTATATATGCGCAAGTTTCTGCTCATATCCGTTTTTTGGGCCGTTTCCGGCATCTGCGCCACGGCACAGGATACTACTTCCATTCACAATTCGGTCAGGGAGTACTATGCGTCGATTGCAAAGCTGCCAGCGGATACCATCTGCGTCAGGGTTGACAGCCTTATCGCACAGATTGATTCGGTCAATATGAAGGCTGCCGCCGCCGGCCTGGCCTACGACTATTTCAACGGCTCCCCTATTATGGGAACGGAAGCGGTGTCAGTATATGTCGCTGAAAACTATTTCCTTAACGGCAGACTGAAATGGCCGGACGAAGCCACCTTCCCCTGGCTCACCACATTCGTGGAGTTCAATAAAAGTTCCCTCCTGGGGTGTCCCGCCCCCGACCTCGCACTCCCAGACATTCAGGACAACGCAGTGAGTCTGCGGAAAATTGACGCCCCGTTCAAAGCATTGTATTTCTATGAGCCGGGATGTTCGACCTGCGCCAGGCACACGGACGCCCTTGTCTCGGTCCTGAAAATATACGACGGAGAGCCCATCTGCCTTGTAACCGTGAACACGGCAACAGACAGGGGTTCGTGGGAACAATATGTCGGAGCGAATTTCGACAGCATATCCAATCCAAAAGTGAGAGTGGTGAATCTGTGGGACCCTGAGGCCGAGAGTCTGATGCACAAGAAATACGGCATCTTCACCACTCCTATGATGTATCTTCTGGATAACCAGAACGTGATAATCGGGAGGAAAATCAATGCCCGTACTCTCACCCAGCTGCTCGGTATGAAGAACAGGGACATCACCGACTATACTGAATTGTATGATAACATTTTCAGCAGTCTTGACCCGGTCCTGCCCGAAGATGTGGACAATGTGGCGGAGAACCTCTACAGAAAAGTTGACGGAGATACAACCTTGTTCCGGGATGTCTTCTACAATCTTTTCAATTATCTCCGCTCAAGCGGAAAGCCGGCTCTCCAACAGGGAGCCCTGAACGTCGCCAAAAACTATATAATAGGTGAACCCTGGTACTGGTCAGAAGAGTATATGGACCGGATTTCCACCAGCCTTGAGAAAGAAAAACTCAATCCCGTCGGTTTCCCGGCGAAAAATCTGCTCCTGCACAACTCCAAGGGAAAACTGTCAACCTTGTACGATGAATGCGGCGGCGAAATGACTCTGGTCTTCTTCCATCTTGTCTCCTGCGAGGAGTGCGAAGCAATGACCAGGGAATTGATAAAGATCAAATCCCTTCTGAACTCCTACAGCATCAGGGTGGTGGCCGTCTATACCGGCAAAGATGAAAAGTTGTGGAAAGGGTTTGCGAAGAAAGGGCCTAAGAACTGGCGCTACCTTTGGGACAAGAACGGGGAGAGCGAGATGCACCGCCTCTATGACCTGGAGTATGTCCCCCACCTCTATCTTCTTGACTGCAACAAGTCCATCATCGCCAAGGACATCGATGTCCAGACCCTTAAAGACCTGCTCAACAGTCCTCTCTTTCCTCTTCGGTAATCATCCTTCGGAACTTGCGCATCCCTGAAGTGGCCACGTCCTTGATGTGGGTGACGCCCCGTATGGCTCCCGCAGGAGCGTCCTCCGGATCCACCATATAGATTCGGCATCCGTACGGAGCATATCTGTGGAGCATCGCCGCAGGATAGACCTGCATCGAAGTTCCTATCACAAGAAGAATATCCGCCTGCCGGACGATTGCGGCCGCCTGCTCAAGATTGGGCACGGCCTCCCCGAACCAGACAATATGGGGGCGGAGCTGCCTGTTACGGGGTCCTCCGGTCTGGCCCATATTCACCGGCTGATAACCGATATCGGACACGTATTTCATCGAATAGCCGTCCCTGTCCGTGTAGCAGTCCTCCGGTCGAACTTTTGTCAATTCCCCGTGAAGGTGCAGAACCTTGCCGCTACCGGCCCTCTCGTGAAGATTGTCCACGTTCTGGGTTATCACATCGACGTCAAAGAGAGATTCAAGTTCCACTATTATCCTGTGTGCCTCGTTGGGTTCAACCTCATCGAGTTGCGCTCTGCGCCTATTGTAGAAGTCAAGCACCTTTGCGGGATTGCGCTGCCAACCCTCGGGAGTGCATATCTCCTCCACGGGCACGTTATCCCACAGGCCGTTTCCACCGCGGAAAGTGGCTATTCCCGACTCGGCGCTGATGCCGGAGCCGGAAAGCACGACAAGTTTCTTTTTTCCGTTCATATATGAAAGATAAAAATCAGCCAGTCAGATGGACTCTGGCTGGCTGAGAATTATGTGTTTTACAAATTATTTGCTGATAACCTTTGCCATTTCGCAAACTTTGTTTGAATAACCCCACTCGTTGTCATACCAGGCGCAAACCTTTACGAAAGTAGGATCGAGCTGGATACCGGCCTTCACGTCGAAGATTGAAGTGCGGGCATCGTTGCGGAAGTCAGTTGAAACGACTGCATCTTCAGTGTAACCGAGGATTCCCTTGAGTTCGCCTTCTGAAGCCTCTTTCATTGCAGCGCAGATTTCTTCATATGTGCAAGGTGTTGCAAGTTCTGCAGTGAGGTCAACGAATGAAACGTCAGAAGTGGGAACGCGGAGGCTCATACCGGTAAGTTTGCCGTTGAGAACGGGAAGAACTTTACCTACAGCCTTGGCGGCACCTGTTGATGAAGGGATGATGTTCTCGAGGATACCACGTCCACCTCTCCAGTCTTTCTTTGAAGGACCGTCAACGGTCTTCTGAGTAGCTGTAGCAGCGTGAACTGTAGTCATCAGACCACGTACGATACCGAACTTGTCGTTGAGAACCTTTGATATGGGAGCAAGACAGTTGGTTGTGCAGGATGCGTTGGAGATGATCTTCTGGCCTGCGTAAGTTTCGTGGTTTACACCATAGACGAACATAGGGGTTGCGTCTTTTGAAGGAGCAGACATAATGACCTTCTTGGCACCGGCTGCGAGGTGTGCGGAAGCGAGTTCCTCAGTGAGGAAGAAACCTGTTGATTCAACAACTACATCTACACCGAGAGCGCCCCAGGTAATGTTTGCGGGATCCTTTTCAGCGAAAACCTGAATCTTGTTGCCGTCAACGATCATGAAGTTGCCTTCAACTTTGATGTCGTGGTTGAACTGGCCGTGAACTGAATCATACTTCAGCATATAGGCAAGATAATCAGGATCGAGGAGGTCATTGATACCTACTACTACGATGTCCTCGTTGAAATTCTCGACTGCTGCACGGAATACCATACGGCCGATACGACCGAATCCGTTAATACCAACTTTAATTTTAGCCATTTTTTTTGTTTTTAAATATTTGAGTTTATGAATCTTCTTAAAAGCGCGGCAAATTTACAAAAATTATCCGAAAAGCGGAAAAATAATCTACGCCTGCTCCCATTGTGAACGGATAAGTTCCACTGCTGCAGGTACGCAGACAGCGCGGTCTCCGTGGCATCCGCACTCGAAGCTGACAAACTTGTCGTAGCCAATCTCCTTGAGGGCGCGGAATCCGTCAACGTAGCAGTCCTTTTCACCGTCCTCTCCGGGCATGCAGCGAGTCCCGCGGCTCGCCATATGGACGTGCTGCAGATACTTCGAACCGGCGGAGATGAATGCGGCATAATCGGAAGTCTCCTCCTTCATATGCCAGAAATCACCCATACATTTCACTCCTTCGCAATTGGCGTCACGGCAGATTGCGGCGGCATCGGAGACCAGACGCAGATAGTGGCACTCTTCGCGGTTGAGAGGCTCCAGAATCACTGTAGTCCCGCATTTGAGAGCATATTCACCCAATTTTGCAAGTTCCTCCACTAGGAACTCGCGGGTCTCGCGGGTATGGGGCTTGCAGGGAAGCTGACCATTGAATGCAGGGACCATTATGACACCGGTGGAACCGAGTTGACCGGCCGCCGCGATTATCTCACGCATCGTGGTGTCGAACGCCGTCTTCTCAGCAGGGTCCTCCGCAAGGATGAACCCGTCAAAACCGGCACAGATAGCGGAAACTTTGATATTACGTCCCTTGAGGGCATTCTCTATTTCAGGAACTCGTTTTGCAAGGTCCCCTCCACCCGGCTCGAAACCTACGACACCCAGTTCTTCCATAAAATCGAACTTCTCATTGAGGCTCTCACCCGGAGCAATTCCTTCCTGGAATGATATGTTGAGTGCAACATCTTTCTTTGCAGGAGCGCTATTGCCGCAGCAAGACGAAAGAGAAGCCACACCACTGCCGGCAACCGCCGCGGCGGTCAGTCCGAAAGAAGATGTCTTTAGAAAATTTCTTCTGTCCATAACGAATCGTTTTTATTCTTCAGCTGAACCGGGAACTGCAACTTTGTACTCAGACATAGGCATAGCGCCCAATTCCAGTTTGGCGGGCATATAGTCGAGTTCGGAATTGCTGATGGTATCCCATTCGACGGTCTGTCCGGTATATGCGGCTTCACGGCCCATCACGCCTGCAAGGCTTGAGATTCCGGTATCACCGGCCTCAACGTGAGCTTCACCTCTTCTGATATGGTTGACCCAGTCGACGTGCTCAAGAACATAAGGGTCGAACTGTGAGAACTTGGGATCATCCTCATACTTCCAGATGACGTTGCCCTTGAGGTCCTTGATGACGTGCTCGTCGCTGTTCCAGCTTCCCTTCGTACCTTGAATGAACTCTGAAACGTTGGTGCTTGTTCCGTCTATCTGGCGGCACATGCTGTGAAGATGAATGCCGTTCTCGAATTCGAAATCGACGCTGAACTGGTCATACTGGTCACCTGTCTTGCGACGGTGTCTTGCACCGAACGCCGTAGCCTTCACGGGGTGCATTCCAGCCATCCAGAGGAACACGTCGATATTGTGGACGTGCTGCTCGACGATATGGTCTCCGGAGAGCCATTTCCAGTTGACCCAGTCACGGATCATCCATTCCATATCGCTCCAGCCCTTTTCGCGTTCGCGATACCAGAGCATACCCTGATTCCAATATACGTTACCGCCGGTAATCTCACCGATGGCACCTTCCTGAATGAGCTTGAAAGCTTCTACGTAAGGACGCTGGTGATGACGCTGAGTTCCGGTAACGACGCTGAGCCCCTTGGCTTCAGCCTGCTTTGCGGCGGCCATAATGGTGCGGTAGCCCTTTGCATCGACTGCGATAGGTTTCTCAAGGAATGAGTGAACGCCCTTTTCAGTCGCATATTTGAAGTGCTCGGGGCGGAATACGGGAGGAGTTGCGATGATGACCATATCGACTCCACTGTCGATGACTTTCTTGTAAGCATCGAAGCCAACGAACACGCGCTCGGGATCGACGTGCTGTCCCCTTTCACCGATAGTTTCCTGGAAACTGGCGATTCTGTCTGCGAAAACATCACCTGCAGCATAAACCGTTATGCCGTCAGCCGCATCCAGAAGGTTGATTGTTGCACCTGTGGCACGTCCACCGCATCCGATGACGCCCACTTTGAGTTCACGACCCGCATCAGCCTTGTCAGGAAGTTCGGGTACATAATAGGTACCTGCAGCGCGAAGAGGGGTATTGCCGCCCTTTGCGCAGGATGAGAGGATTGAAGGAGCCACAATTGCGCCGGCTCCGATGGCTGCTGACATTGAGAGAAACTCTCTGCGGTTCAAATTTTTGCTGCTCATAATATATGGTTATTTAATCGTATCAGGCACATCACACACAACTCGAAATCCGATTCCCTTTATGTCCGAATACCACCAGATGCTCTTCGGCTTCTGGGGGTCGGTCTTCAGCCAGGCATCGTGATTGGTAGCGGCTCTGGAAGCACTGCGGACCTCTGCCGCATCACTGTTATAGAGACCTCCCCTGACCACGTGTTCCGTCCCGCTTTCGGGTCCTTTGGGATTGACGGCGCCGTCCTTCAGAGAGGCATATGCATCCTCGGCATACCAGTCCGAGCAATATTCCATCACATTGCCGAGCATATTCTTGAGTCCGAGAGGATTCGAAGCCACCCTGTCCGGAGTCTGGGTACGGTTCCGGCTGTTGAGGGCATAGATTACGTATCGGTTTATCATCGTCGTGTCGGGTTTGAATATTCCCTTCAGGAACCCTCTGGAAGAGAACTTCCTAGGATTGCCTTCAAAGAAATAGGGCGTAGAGGAACCTCCTCGGGCGGCATATTCCCACTCCGCTTCAGTCGGGAGTCTGTAATGCTTGCCGGTCTTGAGACTGAGCCACTGACAGAATGTCTGAGCCGCATAGTGCGTCATCGTCAGAGCCGGGCGGCTGTTCATCCCCCATCCCTGGTCAGGATTACCGAAAGGAGGTGTAGGCCCGCTCACCGCATCTATGCCGGGAGTGGAATTGTGCCGGTATATCTTCTCGGGAGGGGTGCGCCCTTCGGACATCGTCTCATTGTAGAAGGCCCAATACTGGTCCCAGGTCACTTCAATCTCACCCATAAAAAAGTCCGACACCGTCACCTGACGCTGCGGACCTTCATTTTCATTTCGCAAAGGTTCGTTATCCGGGCTGCCCATCGTGAAACTTCCGCCAGGAACGGCTATCATTTTCAGACTCACGGTCGTGCCGGGGATATGTTCCTCGAAGGATTCGAATGAGGTCACATCCGTGGCTTTCTCATATCTGGGCTTCAACTCGTTTGTAAGATCGTGGACAAGGCCGCTCAGCCGCTGATGGGTATAGCCGGGGTTATAGTGACCCACATCCAGATGGCAATTGATGCACTGGAGTTCAAGGGCTTCCGCGTGTTCGTCATAGTAGAGGTGAGCCGAGATACCGTCATCGCTGATGCCCTCGGGATAGAGGTTGTGATGGCATTTGAGGCAGGATTCGTTATAGACGATGCCTGAGGCGTATTCCAACTCCTTCCTGGACGCCCAGTCAATCTTTTCGGTATCCTTGAACATATAGGACATCAGGTCTTTCATACCCGTGCCTGCCTTTGCGGCCATATGATGGAAGTAATTGTCCTTGGGAGGGAGGTGACACTCCGCACAGTCGGCCATCGTACCGGAAGAGTTGAGAAAATGGGAACTCTGTTTCCAGCTTTTGTCTGCGTCCGGGTGGACGTGGCAGGATACGCAGTAGTCGTTGGTGGATGTCTTGCCGGCGGTGTAGTCAATACCGAGCATCAGAGCGATGCCCGCGCAACCGCAACATAAGGCTATGATAAGTTTCTGTTTTGTCACGCTCTTCATATCCCTACAAATTTAGGAAAATTTCTTTTCTGACAAAAAGAATTCTTCCTAAACTTTATATGAACCGATTATTGCTCGAGCTTCAGGTCGCCGTTGACGTAGGTGGCGGTGACGGCGGAGTCCTTCGATATTGTTCCGTCAAGAAGGCCGCGCGCAAGGACATCCACCAGTTCCCTCTGGAGGACACGCTTCACGGGACGGGCGCCATACGCCGGGTCATAGCCTTTGTCACTGAGAAAGTCGATGAACTCTTCGCTGAACCCGAGGGTGATCCCCATCGTCGCCATCTTCTCCTTCAACTGTTCCGTCTGCAGAATCAGAATCTTGCGTATATCCACAGGAGTCAGTTCGTGGAATGTGATTATCTCATCGATACGGTTGAGAAACTCCGGGCGGAAATGGTCCTTCACAAGGTCCGGCCTCAAGTTGGATGTCATTATCAGAATCGTGTTCTTGAAATCGACCGTCCGCCCCTTGTTGTCGGTCAGACGACCGTCATCAAGCACCTGCAGCAGAGTGTTGAACACGTCCGGATGAGCTTTTTCAATCTCATCCAGCAATATCACCGAGTAGGGCTTGCGGCGCACAGCCTCTGTCAGCTGACCTCCCTCGTCGTAACCGACATATCCCGGAGGCGCTCCGACAAGACGGCTGACAGTATGCCGTTCCTGATACTCGCTCATATCGATGCGGGTGATCATATTCTCGTCATTGAAGAGATACTCGGCGAGAGTCTTCGCAAGCTCCGTCTTTCCGACGCCTGTTGTCCCAAGGAACATAAAGCTTCCTATGGGCCTCTTCTCGTTCTGCAGCCCTGCGCGGGAACGGCGGACCGCATTGGAGACAGCGGAAATCGCTTCGTCCTGCCCGATGACCCTGCGGTGCAGGACATCTTCGATATGAAGGAGTTTCTCCCGCTCACTCTCAAGCATCCTGTTCACCGGGATGCCCGTCCATCTGGCAACCACCTCCGCAATGTCCTCATCGGTTACCGCTTCGTTCATTATGGGATCAGGGTTCTTCGCCTTTTCAGCTTCAAGCCGTTCAATCTCTGCCTTGGCCTGGGCGATACGTCCATACCGCAACTCTGCAACCCGGCCGTAATCCCCTCTTCTCTCAGCCTCGTCGGCCTCGTGCTTATACCCTTCTATGGCCTGGCGGTTCTCCTGGATAGCCTTGAGCAACCCCTTCTCATAGTCCCACTGCTTTCCCAATTCAGCCCTGCGGGTCGATGCCTGAGCAATCTCGGTCTCTATGTTGGACAGTTTGGGGCTCTCCCCTTCCCTCTTGATTGCCTCCTTTTCAATCTCCAGCTGCTTGATTTTCCTGTCCAGTTCGTCGATGCACTCAGGGACGGAATTCATCTCCAGACGCAGTTTGGAAGCGGCTTCATCAATAAGGTCTATGGCCTTGTCCGGCAGGAAGCGGTTCGTGATATAGCGGTGCGAGAGTTCGACTGCGGCTATGATGGCATCGTCCTCGATGCGGACCTTGTGGTGGTTCTCGTATTTCTCCTTCAGTCCCCTTAGGATGGAGATTGACTGGGCCGTACCGGGTTCATCCACCATCACTGTCTGGAAACGGCGTTCCAGAGCCTTGTCCGTCTCGAAATATTTCTGATATTCGTCGAGAGTGGTGGAGCCGATGGCCCTGAGTTCCCCGCGTGCGAGGGCTGGTTTGAGGATATTCGCGGCATCCATTGCCCCCGATGACCTTCCTGCTCCGACCAGAGTGTGGATTTCATCAATGAAGAGGATAATCTCGCCTTCACTTTCAGTAACGGCTTTCACCACTCCCTTGAGGCGTTCCTCAAATTCGCCCTGATATTTTGCTCCGGCGATAAGCGCCCCCATATCGAGGGAATAGACCTCCTTGCGTTTCAGATTTTCCGGCACGTCACCGTTGATGATTCGCTGGGCGATGCCCTCCGAGATGGCCGTCTTGCCGACTCCGGGTTCTCCCACCAGTATGGGGTTGTTCTTGGTACGGCGGCTCAGTATCTGAAGGACACGTCTGATTTCCTCGTCACGTCCGATAACGGGGTCCAACTTCCCGCTTCGTGCTCTCTCATTCAGATTCACGGCATATCTGCCGAGCAGTTCAAGATTTTCCTTGTTCATAGTCCTTTCCTCCAATTACATAACATTGCGGGAAAGGGCAACATTCAAACCAACCGCAAAACGGCTGACATTTTGTCACGCGATGTCACTCCGGGATTCTACCACTTCACGGACCTTACCAACTCCGCGTAGTTGGGAGGAAGGAACCCGTTGAGATTGTATTCGATGAGGAAACACTTGAGAGCCTGATACGGGGTTATCAGAGCGTCGGCTTCCTCTACGGAAAGGCTCCCTCCGAAATATTCATCCACGAACGATGCCCAGACCTTTGCGGCCAGGGAGGCATCAATATGCATCTCCTTCCGGCGGAATTCATCATCGGAGGTGACACAGATGCATCGCATCATGCCCAGATCGAGCAGCGGGCAACCGCGGGCGAAATAGCCCAGGTCAATGAAATACAGGCTGTGCGGCTGTGAAAGCGGGGCTCCGAAAGGCAAGGTGCTGATTACATTACCGATGTGCAGGTCACCGTGCAGTGCGGTCCTTGCATCCGGAATATCCTGCAGGAAAGCCGACGCCTTCGCCTTCTGCCGTGCATCCAGATATACGTCGGCATCCAGAAGAGCCTGGAACTGGGGTTTTGCATCCGGGAACACACCGTCCGGGCACTCCGTTGAATGGAGTTTGAGACAGCAGCGGGCGAATTCTCGGGCAAGTTCATCATAGCGTTCCGGCTCATCGGCCAGCATCCTGGAGAAACTGCGCTTGCCGACAATGCGGCGGAAACGGATTCCGATGCGCTGTCCGTCCGTTACAAGTTCGCCGGGCTCCGGAGAGGGCACGCCCAGTTCATATACCTTGCGAGCCACATCCAACTCGCTGAAAATCGTATCCGTAGGATAATCCGAATTGTAAAGTTTCAGCATAACCGAATTGTCGGCGATGCAGTCATAACTCTCTCCGTTCGCACCTGCGCCGGATCTTCTGTAATCTTCCAGATTGATGCTGATTATTTCCATAATTATATTTCCCTGCCTCTGAAAATGGTCCTGATATGTCTTCCATAGACTTCCCATCCGTCGAAGGGAGTGCTGCGGCCCATCGATTTGAAAGATGAGCTGTCTATCCTATACGGGGTGCCCACCTCGAAGATGGCCTTGTCCTCAAGTCCCGCCCCCAGGCGGAACCTGCGGCGGGGGTTCGTGCTCATAAGGTCAATCAGCCGCGAAAGAGTGATGACCCCTTTTCTGACCAGGTACGTATAGAGAAGCGGGAAGGCCGTTTCCAGCCCGACAATGCCCATAACGCTTTCCCTGAAGCCGCGGGACTTCTCCTGAGCGCTGTGAGGCGCGTGGTCCGTCGCTATCATATCGACGGTCCCGTCACAGAGGCCCTCAATCAGGGCGGCCCTGTCATCCGCACTGCGGAGGGGAGGATTCATCCGGAAGCGGCCGTCGTCCGTCACATCATCCTCACAGAGAAGCAGATAGTGCGGGGCCGTCTCACAGGTCACGTCCACTCCCCTTTTCTTTGCCTGGCGTATAAGTTCGACACTCTTCCGGCAAGAGATATGGCACACGTGATATGCACATCCGGTCTCTTCCGCCAGGGCGATGTCCCTCTCAATCATCTGCCATTCGCTCTGCGCGCTCTGGCCGAACCTTTTATCCTCGCAATGGGCCGCGAGAATCACCTTTTCCGCGGCGGCCGCTTTCATCGCCTCCCGCATAAGGCCGTCATCGTCCACTCCGCTGCCATCGTCGGAAAAAGCCACCACGGAAGCCTTCAATGCCTTGAAATCCACCAACTCAGTGCCTTTCCTCCCAAGAGTGATGGTGCCATAGGGGCGGACGTCGATCATAGCATCCCGCCTGATTATGGAAAGTTCCTCCTCAAGAGTCTCAGGGCTGTCCGGAGCGGGGTTCAGATTGGGCATCGGGCAGACGCAGGTATATCCTCCGGCCACTGCCGCACGGCACCCTGTCAGAATCGTTTCCTTGTATGAGAATCCCGGCTCGCGGAAATGAACGTGTACGTCCGCAAATGCGGGACAGACGATGATATCTTCCATAACAGTCGAATATTTTCTCCACAAACTTACGCATATTTTTCCGGAAACCTTCCGGAAGTTTTCCAATTGGATTTCTTTTTCACAATATCGGGACATTTTTGGGCCAGGCGCCGTCACTGATTTGTAATTTTAATTATATTTGAAAGAAAAAAGAAATTCATATGTTGCCATCAGAATTCATACATCCGGAAGATGCGGCCGCATTGAGGCAATTGGAAAGCATCCCGGGATTTCCTTCATTCGTCAAGAGTATCCTTGCGCTGGGATTGGAAAAATTACAATACGGTATCAATATGGCCTCATCCGTAAGGCTGTCCGAAACGCAACTACCCGAAATATACCGGCATCTGCCCCCAATCTGTGAAAAATTGGGAATCGCCGAGCCGGAGTTCTATCTGACAATGGACCCGAGGCCCAACGCCTGGACTTTCGGAGACACGAGAATATTCATAACCGTGACGAGCGGACTGTTGGAAATGATGAATAGCGATGAGCTGGACGCAGTCATTGCTCACGAATGCGGCCATATCCTCTGCCGTCACGTATTGTATCACTCAGTAGCCCGCTACATTCTGTCCGGGGCGGATTCCCTGGGACTGCTGGGCAAACTGACCATTCCGATTCAACTCGCATTCCTTTACTGGCAGCGCAAGAGCGAACTCTCCTGCGACCGCGCCGGCGCAATAGTCACATCCCCCGAAACAGTCAGCCGTACGATGGCCAGATTCTCCGCCGGCCCCAGACACCTGACCGAGCGGCTGGATTTGAAAGAATGGGCCTCTCAGGCAGAAAAATACGATGAAATTTGGAACAGCACCAACTGGAACAAGGCTCTCCAGATTTATGCCATTGCAGGACAAGATCATCCGTTTGCCGCAGTAAGGGTCAGGGAAATCCTGAAATGGGAGAAGACTGATGAATACCGCCGCCTGAAGGAAGGTCTTCTGAATCCCCAATCGCAGAAGCGATGCCCGAAATGCCATCAACCGTTAAAACAGGATTGGGCCTTCTGCCAGCATTGTGGACACAAAATATAACAAATATATGAATATCTTTTTCGACAAAAACGGCATCCTCAATCTGGATGAAACCGTAATGGAAATGGCGTCTTTCAAAAAAATAATGGAAGACGGCATAATCACGGACAGCGAACTTGCACAACAGGCCGACCTGGTCGCCTCTCTTCTTCACAAGGTCGAAGACTCCTGCTCGGAGCAGCAGGCAATATTGGTCAAGGACCTTCTCGCAGAGATGAGTGTCCTTTTCGCGATTTATCACTATAAGGAATTTCAAACCATCAAGTAATATGGGAGCTTTCAATACACAGAAACTGCTATACGGGAATACGGCTTTGATTCCCGAAATTGCCTCAAGGCTCGAATCTTCTTTTGCGGCCGAAGGGTTTGAAGTCTGCAACCAGCCTCTTATCAATGGAGGTGCAGACATATCCATCTCCAAGGGCGGAGCCTTCAAGGCCGTCCTGGGTATGCGTTCGGCATTGAAAATATCCCTCAAGCCCCAGAATAACGGTATCGCTTTCGATGCAAGCGTAGGTATTTTCGGGCAGCAGGCTGTGCCGACACTGATAGCGTGGTTCTACGCCTGGCCCGTTCTGATTACTCAGATATGGGGTTTGGTCAGGCAATCAAAACTCGACGACAAGGCGCTTGCAATAGCTGAGGAAGTGATTTTCAGCAGCAAGAATGCATCCGACGGACCTGCCGCCAAGAGTTTCTGCATCGGATGCGGGCGCGAACTGCCGGAAGGGGCAATGTTCTGCCCTTATTGCGGAAGGGAGAGATAAACCTGCCCGTCAAAGCCTCATCTCGTTATCCTGAAGCCGAGCTTCAGGATAAGCTTCAGCGTTTCCTGAGAAGTTCTGCGGTCGTACTCCTTTTCGTCCTCTGAAAGTTCTTCATAAGGCACGAGGCAAGGATGCATCTTGTCCGCATCGTTGCGCTCTTCTCCGTATGTCCAGCCGTCATTGATACGACCGGCCGACCATACCTCGTGTACGTTCTTTGCAATCTCTTCCGCCAGGGCATCCAATTCCTCAGGCAATGTCACATCCGTGGTATCAACAGGTTGCGGAGTGTAGCTGTTCTTCTGGTTCATAATTCACGTGTTTAAAATAATACTCATGAATAAAGATGAAATTTGAGCACAGAATCTATCTTTTTCAATCCAAAGCGTCGAGCAAAATGAATGGAGCCCAGAATTCACCTTTACTATACCTTTCATCTGAGCGGAGCTTCTTCTGCGCATCAGATAGAGCCTCCCGCTTGCTCAAGCCATTGGCCAAACCTTGATAAAAGGCAATCATCAACTGAGTCGTGGATTCGTCATTTGCAAAGTCAAGGGACATCAGGAGCGTGTGGACACCTGCATTCTTAAAGCCTCGCTGAAGACCGAACACACAATCGTTACCGAGATTTGCTCCGGCCAAGGCGGAGATGCAGGAAACAAGGATGGTAAGTATAACTACTGCTCTTTTCATACCGGAAAATGAATTTGTTCCACCTTTGGTTTGATTTCGGATCAAAGTTCTTCTGGAAGTATCTCAAAACGCGCATTGACCACACCCTCCTCATCCTGATAGATATAGATAAAGTGCACACCTTCTTCTTTGATACTATTCGCGAACTTTTTATTCCCTGAAAGATCTTCTATGATACTGTTCTTCAGTTCTGACAGCCCATCTTCATCAATACATATATCATTATCGAGATTGTAGATATAAATAACATTATTGTCCTTAACTTCCGCAGAAATCAGTGTAATACCCGCCTCTACCTCAAACGGTATTTCCATAAGTTTGAGTTGTGAACGAAGCGCATCCAATACAGAAGAATGCGACTTCGCATACTCCAGTAATTCATTTAATCTTGAAGGTGAAATGTATACGACATATTCTTGCGATGCATCGGCACTATTCCGAATATGGTAAGCCAGGGTAATATTGAACTTGTTTATTTTATTCACAAATGATTCAGGAATATACTTAATCATTGATGAAGCAATTTCATCATTATCATAATACTCCTGAGAATACATTTCGAAATATTCCTCCGGATAACAATATACCATATTGAGACACTCTTCGTCCATATCCATCGACTGCCAGACTATCCCAAGACCGACATCTTCAGGCAATGTCTCGTTTACGCTTTCAACATCATTCCGAAAAGCATCAATAGTATTCTCCCTGGCGATGTTCAATGTCACACTATCCGCAAACATTTGCATTGCCCCAATGATAAAGAAATATGCAATTATCAGAATCTGCAGACAACGCAGTTTGCGCACCTTGGGAGGTTTCGACACAAGCCCGAAGCGCTTCCTGAAATCAGCCAATGAACTGCGCAACATATTGGCGTACGACAAAACAAAGCTGGTAAACCTATACGCAATAAAGTTGGAACTGCAAGCTTCGCCATTCTCATTGAAATAAATAAAACTTGATATGCTGCCAAATCGCTTCCTGGATACGGACGTCTTCATCTTGGACATATCAACATTATGTTCGAGAAAGTATCTGGATAGAACAAGGATTGAATCCAATGAGTCTGATTCCGGAATCACAAACAGTATTTTTTGCTTATTGATTTTACCCAAAGCCATCTTCACCTCCCACCAGAAACTATCTGTACTTCCAAGCCTGAGCACAACAACCTGTGCCCGTTGTGCCAGATATTCCACCGTACTCTTCCATTCATCATCAGATACATACAAGCGGCTTGCGCCCAAAGGAGACTTCTTATCCTTGGGATCTCCTATTGCATATACTGGCGCTATATCTGACAAAACCTCCACGAGAGCCTCTTCCTCAGATGTCACATCAGACAATGTATTTGTAGATTTCCCGGTATTTGCATCGTCGATAAAGGATCTGAGATACAGAATGAATGGCCCCTGAATATCTTCTTTTCTGAGCGTAGATTTCTTTTTCCTACCCAATCTATGGTTAATGGATTGCAACCACATGGTAATGATTGACGATATGATAATAAGAATAGGCAGTATTATGTTTTTGCCTATAGCATATCCAAGGCCTCTGTAGTACTTGATCCCCTCCACGCTATCACCATCACCATACAATCGTTCAAACTCGCCATCCATCATACTTTGGAAAAAACTTCCAATGAACAAAAGAAGCAAGAATATTGTAATACCCAAGAAAAAACGAACAATAAAGCGTTTCATATCACTTGGCGTTATAATTGATGTTCAATGATATTTTACCTACGGCCTGAAGCAAACCATATGTCAGCCCTCCAAACCAATTAAACTTGGTATCAATTTCACATTCAATGACTCCGGTGGAACAATACTCGGGAAAAACAACAACTTCCTTCCGTAACTTGTGCAAAGTCATGGAATTTCCAGCCATATCTACCATCAAAACACACTTTTGGTTGGGAAGCACCATTTCCATGGACTCACCATTTTTGAGGCTTCCTTTTTTCACACCATCAATTTTTATGGCGTAAGACATTGCCATTCCGGTAAATGCTTTTTTGCGATGTACACGCAGAGTAATAGTATCCATAATTTTTTATATTCAATCACTTTTTATCTTTTCATCTCATTCCACTTCCAGGCTATCCTATATTTTATATTTGAGTTTTGACAAAGAGAGCATAAAAAAGAATGCAGAACCGTAAGTGGCAACCAAGGTAATTATTGAACGGACACGTGCTGCTTCAATATCGCAAGGCGGGGGCAAGAGTTTAGCCAATAAATAATTGACCACTATGACAATCGGGATAATAATAGATGCTATTTTTTGAGAAGACCCTTTTGCAAAAAATTTTGAAATCCAAATAAAACCAATAACAACAGCAGCCGTAGAAACAACGCCCAAAACATTGGCAATTAAAATACCGATAGATACACTGAATAGATTATTGATTACTATGGTTACTATGGACAAACCGTATCCTGCTCCAATGATAAAGGAAGGCTTCATATGCGGTGAATTCTTGTCTGACCCCTGCCTTATCAAGGCAAATAATGCAACCCATAGCGCACAATAAACAACGGGCAATAAACAGTTGATAAACTTGTAGATAAAAAAAGGAAAGACGTTACCATCAACAAAAACAAGGGCAATCTGAACAATCAATAAGAAGATTATGCTGAATGCCGCAACTTTTGAATAGGAAAATAGTTTATTCCCATATGGTGCTATCAAATAACTGGCAAAACAACCGTCATCAGCATCATTATCTTTATTTGAAGCAGAAACCTGTTCTATTTGCTTTGCCATTTCCGCCTCATTTGAAGATGTCTCATTGTGTGTTGATACCTCCTTGCTATTAATGCCGAGCCACTTAGTTAAATCTTCAAACAAACGGTTGAGCGATTCTTTGGACAGACCATCGACTTGCTGTTTCGTGCCATAGTCAAACTCAAAAATATCAGATAAGACACTTCTGTCGAGATTTACGAAAACTATGCGTTTCCCCCTCTTCTGGGCAAAATTCAGTTCTCGAACTGTCCAGTCTTTTTCAAAATCCACAATCTTGGAATGTGCTTTTGAATACATAAACAAGACAATTTCACACTCGTTGATAGCCTTGATGATGATGTTTTTAAACTGCGCATCACTCTCAATGCCATCAATATCGATCCAGCACTTCTCACCAAGTGCGTACTCAATCTGGTCCTTAATTTTGAAGACCTTGTCCTTATCTACTCGTTTGTAGGATATGAATATACGTGCCATTCCAAAGGACTTATTTGTTTATGTTTGTGTAATATCGATGTTACTTTGCCTGACTCCGAACGTGGTCACATAAAGACATGGCGATAAGTTTTTCCAAGGAGGACCCGTCAACCCACCAGGCATCTGCCGACGTTGCGGGTGGCGGAGTCGAAGTTGACGCCGATGCGGATGATCTGCTGATCTTCTACGGCGAAAGGCAGGGTGTAGTTCTTTTCGCTAATCTGCGCCAGGGCCTCCTCAGCCGTGCCGTCCAGCTTGAATTCAATCACGTAGCAGAACTTCGGAGTC
>JAZUIV010000005.1:0-2582 GCA_045642485.1 Bacteroidales bacterium
AGCACCAGCATTGTGGAATATGTTGACAAAAAGAGCAACACGGCCAACATAAGGGCGCTATCTGAGGCTATCAAGAATAAGCAGAAAGTCAGGCTTATAGGCTATGAGTCTGCCAGAAGCGAGTCTGTTAAAGACCGGCTCGTTGAACCGTTTGCTTTCTCCACAAATCTTATCGATGTCTGGGCCTATGATGTCCAGGACCTGCACAACAAGGTATTCAAGATTTCCCGCATCAGCGAAGTGGAAGTTCTTGATGAGGACTGGGAATTCGAGGGCAGCCACCGCCGCTACAGCACTGACGTCTTCCGGATGTCCGGAAAGTCAGCGAAGCACATCAAGCTGCGCCTCGGCCTAAGGGCAAAGAACCTCCTGCTGGAGGAATATCCGTTGGCCACAAAAGACCTCACAAGGAATGGAAGGCACTGGATTCTGGAGACAGATGTCTATGATTATGCCGGCGTCTGCAGATTCTATCTCGGACTGGCGGACGATATCGAGATTCTGGATTCTCCGGAACTGGAAGATTACGTCCAGGAATACACCAGAAGATATATTTTCCGATAGACTTTCTTGCGCTAAAGCCAAATCCGTTGACAAAAGTTGACAATTTTCTGTTGTACCTTTGTTCCTGACATTTCAAAACAGATGCAGATATGCAAGACGTTCAGACAAAGGAAAACACCCTCTACCTTCCTATAAAGCAGGTCTATTTTGACCAGATAATCGAAGGGACAAAGAAAGAAGAGTTCAGGGAAGTCAAGGAGGGCATCACCGCGAATCGCTATCTCCAGAAGGCCGACAACTCCAGTAGTTATGCTCTCAATCCGGACTGCACAGAACCAGGCAAACAGTATTTCATAGACGACTACAACGGCGGAAACTTCCCGTTTCTGCCGAAGCCCATCAAGTATCTTGACCTTGCTGTCGGATATGCCAAGGAACGCGACACTGCAACTGTCGAGGTCGTGGGTTTCTCGTTCAAACCGGAGATGATTCGCTATGGCCGCGACGGAGAGCCTCTGTTCTGCTTCTGGGTAATCTCCTTCCATCTCGGTAAGGTTGAAAAGCTTCACAGGAAATGAGCTACAAGGAATCTCTCAACGACTTCATCAATTCACAGAATTGGATATTTGCCAAGACAATGGCGGATATCCCACACTGGTATTGTCTGAAATCGAAGTGCGACGACATAGATTTCTGGAACTGGTTCGTGCGGTTTATGGATATGTATGGCGTTGAAGGGACTTTCTGCGGCAAAACATACAAGTATCTATATTGGGGAGACTACCGCTACTGGATGATGGACCCGACTCCTGAGGAGTGTGACTTGATTAACAGGTGCATCATCCCCGACAGCGAAAGGAATCCGAAGAATTTTCCTTCATTTCTGAAATCACTCTACTGATGGCCAATATCTACCAGACCTTCCGGCGTTTCCTGCGCGACAACGGTTGCGAGCGGCAATTTGATGCTGCCTTTTATGAGCAGTGCGGGGCCAATGTGCTTGATGAGACCTTAGCGGACATCCTCGTGATTGATGAAGCGTTTTTCGGCAGAGTGTTCCGATGGGACCTGACACCCGAAGGCCGGGAGTTTTGGAAGGATATTGATGAGAAGTGGTGGAAGATAGCCATATTTCTTTCTTGCTGATGATTACATCATCTCTAATAGCGGTTCGTTCCATATATTCAACTGAACCGCAGGACTGTACGTTTTGGGCCTGGTGTTCATTGTGCCTGGCCTGTTCTTTCGTACTGTTCCGGTATTCCTTGATGGTGAAGTCTGTGAAATGCTTGCTGCTCTCACTCATTGAGGTGTTTCTCATCTTCGGTCGGGGCATTATGTTTCCGGGATACGGCTTCTTCCGCAATATACAGGTCCTGGGCTATGTGCCGTAATGCTGTTGTATTATGCTGTAACCCTTTGTATGATTATCCCAGGGGGTAGGCATCACAAGTGGACTTGGACTCAGAAGACAGCAATGTTTATCACGCTGGTGATTGCTCTTCTGGCCGCTGTTATGGCAATTTCTGTCTCAAGGTGGGGAATTATCCTTATGTTTAATGTGGCTGCCATTCCTGTTTTTTTATTCGTGAAATATGGAGAGACACCCAATTGGATGGTGCAAAACGCGCAGTTGGTCGCGGCCGCGTAAGGTCATCCCACGAGGACTTTGTCGATGTTGCGGGTGGTGGAGTCGAAGTTGATGCCGAGTCTTATAATCTGCCGGTCTTCGACGGAGAAGTCTGAGTTTTTCAAACTTTTGTACTAAAAATTCATAATTCGCTGAAAATAAATCACAAAACCGTTGCATCTCTCGTTATTTATTAGTACATTTGTGCTAATAAATACAGCGGCAATGAGAACAGGCAGACCGGTCAAGTCAGACACCATTTACAAGATGCAGATTCACGTCAACGGTACACACAGATACGCTTCCTCCCAGCCGTTCACCATCGGTGAGGACGGAAAGAAGCGCTATGCCCATAAGCATTGGGGTACGCTGGACGAGAACCTTCGCTTTCATCCCAACACGACATACCTGTATGCCTCTATAGAGGAGCGCAGCAAGCTCATCTTCC
>JAZUIV010000006.1:0-3866 GCA_045642485.1 Bacteroidales bacterium
ACCTATGCCGAGACGACCCACATAACTGGCTTTGGTGCCGTTCCAGTAATAATGGTCAGTCGGAATGGTGACACCCGGAGTGGAGTTGTCCGCCTTGTTGTTGAAGCGCACGTGGGCGCCAATACCGGCGAAGAAATAAGGATTCACAATGCGGTCAGCCTTGAAGTTCACCATATTGCAGATGTCAAAAACGGCATCAGCCGCAAGATGGGTGTAGTTCATAGTCCAGGAATTGTCCAGGAAGACACCTTTGCCCTGCCATCCGGCAATGTCTGCCCTGAGAGTGAACACGGGGGTAAGCTGATAGCCGAGATCTATACCGGCGGAGGGAGAAATAAGCTTCCCTATGCTGGATGTCTCTCCCACAGTATAACCGACACCGCCCTTGACTCCCCACTGAAATCCGGGATAGAAGGTGTCCTGTGCATTAGCGGTCGCGCCTAATGCCGCGAAGATCGTAATGGCGAAGGTCAAAAGTTTTCTTTTCATCTTGTAATATTTATAACTGACTTTGTTGTTTTCTCTTGCGTCCACAAACAGGTTCCGCCCGTGGCCCAATGAACGGACCGCAGGCGGAACTCCTCATCTTTGGATATTAGTTCGTTGATTATAAGGCAGTTGCATACACCCCCCCTGACTCAAGGAGGCGTAGGACGAATTTCTATATGACGTGCAGGTAAGCATAAAATCTTTCAATTTTACTCAAAAATACTCAAAATCTGTGAAATTAGAATGATTTTTCACTTGAAGTTCGCCATTTTTTTGATTCAAAGCAATTAGTAGCGCGTCAAAATTAATGGTATGGACGAATGAACACAACTTAATCGGTTAGAACGCGTAAACGATGTACGTTTCCGGCCCGGCCACAGCCCCGTGAAGTATCCGGTTCATCCGTATGTACCATTAAGTTAGACACGCTACTAAATGTAAAACATTGAATTGCACGTGATTATTAGTCAAGTGACGACGCGGGTAGTTTTAAAAAGAGCTGGCACCATTGTAGGTACCAGCTCTTGTGTATGAGTATCCAATGAGAGATTACTTGAACAAATCTTCAAGCGTAATTACTTGATTGACAGCATCCCTATGTGTCCCATTTGCCACGCCTTTCGTGGTTACAATGATAACCTGAATTGAATGTGTGGTTTTGTGCATTGGACTTGCCGAGAATGCATTGACCTTATTTTCAATACTGTCAGCATCTTCTGCCGATATGGGATACAATCCTGAATAGTATTTCATTTCGAAGATATAATCGGTACGACCAGCATTGGATTCCACTACCAGATCTATCTGGGCGCCTCTTCCGTCAGGACCTTTTCCGTTCCAGCAGTAGTTGCGGTCTGCAGATGCTATGTTTGCAGCTTTCAAAATATTCTCAAGATGTAGGATGCAGACAAGTTCAAATGTGTTACCTATCCAGGTATTGAACTCTCCCGTCCTGTTTATCGAGTGCCACATTCCGTGCTGGACATGCTTGCCGTTTATGAATCTCAAATAGAACAGAGAGAAGAAATCAACAAGCTGGTAGACATTCTCAACTCTCTCTCCTCCGTATTTGGGATACTCCCTGATAACACCGGATTCAAGAAGGTTCTTGAGAATTTTGCTCAATGTACCTCCGGTCTTCGTTTCCGTTGCGGCAGAAATCTCCGCCTGCGTCATCCCATAGAATTGTGAACCTATGGCTTTTACCACACTGATATACTTATCCTTGCTTGAATAGAGGCCTGCGTAAACATCCTTGAATTCCTGATGTATCTTCTCCTCGTCAAAAAACAGCCTATCTATGTTTTCAGTGATGGTCTGATCGTTGCGAAGCCTGTCAAGATAGTATGGGATTCCTCCGAAGGCCATATATGTCAGGCATATCTCATAATCCGAAAGCCTGAATCCATTCCTCCTGAAATATGTCTTGCACTCGGCAAGCGTGAACGGATTGAGTTTGAAGAGTTCCGTCAATCTGCAATGAAGTCCCCCGTATTCGTGAACTACGTTGTCAAACATCCAACTGGTAGCAGAGCCGCACACCACGAGCACTATATTCCTTTGACTGCAAGCCCACGAATTCCAGAAATATCCCAATTCCGATACAAGTTCAGAGGACTGCGGTCCTGCCAGCCAAGGCAGTTCATCAATGAATACCACCTTGCGTTTTACGGACATACCATCAAGAAGCACGCGCAACAGGACAAACGCCTCACGCCAGGATTCTGGTTTTTTTCGTGATGGGTCAAGCCCGGCGAACAACAGAGAATCATAGAAGTGATCAAGTTGCAGTTTCCTGTACGTTGCATAATCCTTATCTCCATCCTTAATATATGTGCCGACTGCAGTGAAAGCAATTTTCCCACTGTAAACTTCAGTCACCAGGTAAGATTTACCGACACGACGTCTTCCATATAACGCTACGAATTCTGACCTTTTTGAGCGTAAGGCTCTCTCAAGAATGCTGATTTCAACCTCTCTTCCTATAATATTGCGGTACTTCATAACAAGTGTCATTAATCCTTGCAAATATATTGAAAAATCAGCGAAAATGACAACAAAATCTCGAATTTCGCTGAGTTTTAAAAGGCTATTTATGCCCTACACGCATATACAATGAATATTTGCCGCTAAAGATGTCATCAAAATTTTCAATCAATTTTATTCGATTTCTTCATTTTCATATCAAGGCAAGAGAATGCGGGTCAAAATTCATTGTTTTTGGCCCTCATTCAATGTGTAAATTATTCTTGAAAACTCAGCGGAATTGAAAGAAAAATGCCCATTTTCGCTGAGTTTTAGAATGTACTCATAGGCCTTCTGCGTGCATAAATCGCACATTTCCATCAAATAATAGTGTAAATCCGCACACAAAAATTTGATGCTTTTTCATCGATGATTTTACCCAATAACCATAACTAAAAATTACAATCATGTATTTCAATCAAATCGATGAAAAGAGACGCACGGCGACTTATGTGCGCATCTCCACTGCAATGCAGAAAACGGACAGGCAGGTCGAGGACAGACCGAACTTCTCCATCCTCATGGCCAAACTTGAGATGGGTGAATACACGCAGGTCCTGTTCAACGAATACAGTGCCCGGCAGAAAGAGGCAACGGAAAACTACACCACGGTTCTCAAGCGTGCCATCCGTTATGCCAGGGACGAAGCCGAGGCCGACGCATTGGTTGCGGAAGCCAAGGAGGACTACGACAGGGTGTCAGAAGAATGTGCGAAGAGCCTTGAGAGAATCAAGGCTGAACTTGATGGGCTGAAACATCTCAAGACTATATCCACGAATATGTCACCGACATTGTTCTATACAAACCCGATGAATCTTGGGTGCTCGTGATTGTCCATTTCGTTGACGGCAGCGAGCGCTGGGGAACAATCAAGAATGAGCGGTACAAGAAGTCGGAATTCCGGCAGGATGACCTCTTCGACAAGGTGAAATACACCGGATGGCTTGTCAACAATGACGGTCACCGCTTTCATTATGACAAGGAAAGTCGCTTGTTCTCAGAACTGAAGTACGGCAAAGCAATCGGGGAATATTCTTTTGCCGCATTCGACGAACTTGTCAAAGATAAAGGGATGTTCGGGGAGTTCGCTCCGTATGATTTCAAATAACGCGACGTCTACTTCTTATAATCAGCTGCGGCCCCTACCAATTGGCAGAGACCGCAGCTTGATTTTATCAGTTTAATTGCAAGAATGTCACTTGACCTCTGTTACGAGGCGGACACTCATGCCGATGTTGCGCTTGTCGGTGCGGTTAGGTTTGACACTGCTGCTAGTGAAGTGCAGGTCGTACGGCTCGTCCTCGCTGTCAGTAGATGACGACCAATAGAAGCCATCGCTGCCGACAACGGTG
>JAZUIV010000007.1:0-30425 GCA_045642485.1 Bacteroidales bacterium
GAGTATTTCAAGTCAAATGGCATACTGTGGGACCGATTGGCGATAATCGATATGTATTCTGTTCTTGGCGGAATTCCGTATTATCTTAGTCTGATTCAGAATAACGAGAGCGTAAGCCAAACCATTGACAGGCTGTTCTTCGGTAGCAGTTCGGAAATGAGGGGTGAGTATGAGAGACTTTTCAAGTCACTATACAGGAGCCCTAATCCGTATATGAAAATCATAGAGCTTTTATGTAAGACGAAGGCCGGACTGACAAGAAACGAAATTGCTGAATTTCTTGATGACAAGAGCAACGGACACCTGAGCGAATATTTGGACAATCTGGAAAAATGTGATTTTATCAGGCTTTACCATGTCAAGGACAGGTCAGGAAAGTATCTCAAGAAGAGTGGCGGTATATATCAGGTAATTGACTTCTTCACATTGTTCAACTATACCTTTCTAAGAAGGCCGACGACCGACCCGAATTTCTGGAGCCATCAGTTGAACACCCCTACAATCAATAACTGGCAGGGCTTGTCATTTGAAAGAATATGCTTGTGCCACATTGAAAATATCAAGAAGGCGTTGGGTATCAGTGCCATTGCCGCAGAATATTTCAGTTGGCGCTCTGAAGAGTCAAAGCCGGCAGCCCAGATAGACCTTCTCATAGAAAGGGCCGACAGAGTGGTTAATGTCTGTGAGATGAAGTATTGTTCAGGCGAGTATGCTTTGAAGAAAGAAGAAGATCTCAAAATACGCAACAGAATTGAGGCATACAAGTCGGAATCAAACACCAAGTGTGCCGTAATGCCCGTACTGGTAACCACCTATGGCTTACAGAAGAATACTTATTCCGGGAACATCCGGAATGTAATCGTGATGGATGATTTGTTTGCAAAGTAATCTGACATTCGGGACATATAAAGGCCGGGGCATGTGATGATGTCTAGGCCTTTCCAAAATCTGCGCCGACACAAGCTGCCAGTAACCCCATTGTATTACAGCGCTTTACATTTAGTAGCGTGTCAAACTTAATGGTACATACGGATGAATCGGAAACGTACGCTTTTGCATTCCATATCAGAATAAGTTTTATTTCCCAGACTTCATATGGCCATCCTTCATTTTTTAAGGGAGATAGCCATAATCCAAAATGCTAAATCGTTGATAATCAGAGAATGCTATTTAAAAACGATGGCTATCCCCTCGTCAAAATGGAGGATGGCCATCGAATGGTGTTGCGTGTTGCCGAATCAAAACACATATTGAATACGCCTTCTGACAGCATAGGTCGTGCCCATCCATACAGACTGCTGTCCGATTCCAATGACAAGTCGAAAAAATAATTTTTCATAGCGGAAAGATTTTTCCTGAAAAATGATTACCTTTGTATTCCGATATGAAGAACATCCACTCATACGGAAACCACATAGAAACAATCACCTTAAACGGCGGCGGGACAACATTATTGTTTGTCCCCTTTTTTTATATATAACTGAACAATGGAACCAGGCAGAAAGATGAAACTTGTCCTTGAGGACGGCACTCAATTCACGGGTGAGAACTTCGGAGCCCATTGCAATGCGGTGGGAGAACTGATATTCAACACCTCGATGGTCGGATATCAGGAAATTCTCTCAGACCCGGCCTACACGGGTCAGATAGTGGTGATGACATACCCCTTGATGGGCCAGTACGGCATCACTGCGGAGGACAACCAGTCCAAACTGAAAGGACCTGCGGCCCTTGTCGTAAGGGAATGTTGCCAGACACCCTCCAACTTCCGCTATACCAAGACTCTGGCCGAGGAGCTTGAAGAGCACGGCACTCCCTGCATCTCGGGCCTCGACACCCGTATGCTTACCCGCAAACTCCGCGACGGCGGCTCCCTCAAGGCCGCAATAGTGGATGAGGAGACAAGCCTGGAAGATGCCCTTCGCCTGATTGCCGCCACACCCGAGGACACGCGTCCCATCGAGAAAGTCAGTTGCCGCAAGAGATGGTTCTCCAGAACTCCCCAGCATAACTTCGACGTCGTGCTGATAGACTGCGGGGTGAAATATGCCGTGATAGATGCTCTCAACAGAAAGGGGTGCAACGTGACAATCGTCCCCTTCAACACCTCTGTGAGCGACATCCTGGCTTTCAATCCCGACGGAATCCTGATTGCAGGAGGCCCCGGTGATCCCCGCAACCTTCCCGAACTGGTGGAGGTCATCAACGCACTGAAGGGAAAGATGCCGATATATGGCATAAACATCGGACAGGGGCTGGTAGGGCTTTCCTACGGTGCGGCCGTGGAAAGAATGAAATGCGGATTCCACGGAGGACGAGCCGTCCGCAGGCTCTCGACCGGACGCATCTGCAGCGCTGAGGCCAACCACGGATACGCTCTCGATGCCGAGTCCCTGAAGAAGACTTCCCTGACGGTTTCATACCTTGACATCGCCACAGGAACCGTGGAGGGCATCGAGTGTGCGGCGGACAGGGTGAGCGCCGTGCAGTTCTACCCGGAAGGAGGCCCCGGGCCTGAAGAGACCTCTTTTTTCGATGAATTTGTAATTGCAATGGAGGGATAAGCTATGCCTAAGAGAACAGATATCAGGAAAATTATGGTGATAGGGTCAGGCCCCATCGTCATAGGCCAGGCAGCAGAATTCGACTATGCGGGCACACAGGCCTGCCTCGCCCTGAGAGAAGAAGGGTATGAGGTCGTTCTGGTCAATTCGAATCCCGCCACAATAATGACGGATACCCATATAGCCGACAAGGTGTATATGGAACCGCTTGACCTTGAATATATTGCGAAAATTATCAGATATGAGCGCCCCGATGCGATAGTTCCCGGGCTGGGAGGTCAGACAGGCCTTAACCTTGCCGTGAAACTGGCGAAGAAAGGAGTTCTTGACGAGTGTCACGTGGAAATCCTCGGGACCTCCTTCCAGAGCATCGAGCAGGCTGAGGACCGTGAACTCTTCAAGGAACTCTGCATCAGCCTCGGTGAGCCGGTGATACCGTCACAGATCTGCTATTCGGTTGACGAAGCCCTCAAGACTGCGGTCGAAATAGGCTATCCTGTCGTGCTGAGGCCCGCATTCACCCTCGGCGGTACGGGTGGAGGATTCGCGGCCAACCCCGCGGAACTTGCCGAGATGATGAGAAACGCCCTCGCTCTGTCTCCTGTCCATCAGGTCCTGATTGAGAAGAGCGTCAAGGGTTACAAGGAGATTGAGTTCGAGGTGATGAGGGATGCCAACGACACGGCCATAACAATCTGCTCTATGGAAAACGTGGATCCCGTCGGAATCCACACCGGTGACTCGATAGTCGTGGCCCCTGTCCAGACCCTGGCGGACAAGGAATATGAGATGCTCCGCGAAAGCGCCCTCAAACTGATACGCGCCCTGAAAATCGAAGGCGGCTGCAACGTTCAGTTCGCCCTCGACCCCCTCTCGTTCGACTACTACATCATCGAAGTAAACCCCAGAGTTTCCCGCTCTTCGGCGCTGGCTTCCAAGGCGTCAGGATTCCCCATCGCAAGAGTGACCGCAAAAATAGCCGTGGGTCTTACCCTCGACGAAATCACGGTGGCGAACGCCCCCGCCTGCTGCGAACCTTCCATAGACTACATTGTCAGCAAGATAGCAAGGTTCCCCTTCGACAAGTTCAGCGAGGCGACCAACGAACTGGGCACCCAGATGAAGGCTACTGGAGAGGTGATGAGCATAGGCCGCACCTTTGAGGAGAGCCTTCTCAAGGCCATCCGTTCGCTTGAGATAGGCGCCTGCCACATCCACAAGACTAAATTCGAGTCGGTCAGCGACAAGGAACTGCTTCAATACATAGCCAAGTTCCCTGACGACCACCTGCTGGCAATCGCCCAACTGATACGCAATGGTGTGGATATCAGGATTATATACGATATCACCAAGATAGATATGCTGTTCCTCGAGAAATTGTGCAACATCATATCCGTGGAAAGGGAACTTGCGGCATCTCCGTTCGATGCGGGCCTGATGCTCAAAGCCAAGAGGTTGGGCTTCAGCGACAAATACATAGGCCAGCTCTGGGGCGGAGTGCCTGAGAAGGAGATTATAGAGTGGCGCTGGTCGAAGGACATCAATCCGACCTACAAGTTCATAGACAGTTGTGCCGCCGAGCACGATGCAGATGTGCCGTACTTCTATTCAACTTACGAGCAGGAGAACGAATCCGTTGTAAGCGACAGGGAGAAAATCCTGGTGCTCGGTGCCGGCCCCATCAGAATCGGGCAGGGGGTGGAGTTCGACTACTCGACTGTACACGCAATCTGGGCAATCCGCGAGGCGGGCTATGAGGCCATCATCATCAACAACAACCCTGAAACCGTCTCTACGGATTACACTATATCCGACAAACTCTATTTTGAGCCCCTCACCGTCGAGGACGTTATGAACGTCATCCGGCTTGAGAAGCCCAAGGGGGTGATAGTGACTCTCGGAGGGCAGACGGCAATCAATCTTGCCAACCCTCTGGCAGGCTTCGACGTCCCCATCATAGGCACCCAGATAGAAGCCATCGACAATGCCGAGGACCGCAAGTTGTTCGAGGCGATAATGAGAAAGACAGGAATACCCCAGCCCCGCGCGAAGGCCGTCACTGACGTCGAGGAGGGTGTGAGGGCCGCCGCGGAGATCGGATACCCCGTGCTGGTCCGTCCTTCATTCGTCCTTGGAGGCCGCGCGATGATGATTGTGGGCAACGAGGAGGCGCTTCGGCACTATCTCCACAATGCCGTGGAAATCAACGTGGATTCCCCCGTGCTTGTGGACAAGTACATTATGGGCAAGGAGACTGAGGTGGATGCAATCTGCGACGGCAAGGAGGTCTTCATCCCCGGCATTATGGAGCATATCGAGAGGACCGGTATCCACAGCGGGGACTCCATCAGCGTATATCCTTCATTCTCGCTGAGCCGGAAGGTCAAGGACCGTATCGTGGACTATACCCGCCGCCTCGGCCTGGAAATAGGCATCGTCGGACTGTTCAACATACAGTTCATAGTCGATGACAACGATGATGTATATGTAATCGAGGTCAACCCCAGATCGTCACGCACCGTCCCGTTCCTCTCCAAATCGACCGGAATCCAGATGGCGAAGATAGCGACTCTCGTTATGCTTGGGCACAGCCTCGCAGAGCAGGGGATTACCACTACATACTATCCGGAGCGCAGGAGACATTATGTCAAGAGCCCGGCTTTCTCCTTCGGGAAACTCAAGGGCATCGATACTTATCTCTCCCCCGAAATGAAATCGACAGGAGAGGCCATCGGATATGACAGTTCCCTCAAGCGCGCGCTTTACAAGTCGCTTCAGGCATCCGGAGTCAACGTGGTAAATTACGGGACTATCTTCGCAACCATCGCGGATGCGGACAAACCGGCCGCGCTGCCTCTGATAAAGCGTTTCTATGACTTGGGATTCAACATAGTGGCAACGGAAGGGACGGCCAGGTTCCTCAAGGCCCACGGCATCAGGACAAGGGCTCTCGGGAAGATCACCGACGGAAGTGACGACATAATCAGTGTTCTGCGCAAGGGCCACGTAAGTTATGTCATCAACACCATTGACATAAACCAGCACAGCACTCGTCTTGATGGATATGAGATCCGGCGTGCCGCTGTGGAGAACAACGTGACTCTCTTCACGGCGCTTGAGACCGTAGGGGTGCTGCTGGATGTACTTGAGGAGATAACACTCGGAATATCAACGATTGACGAGGAATACAAATAAACTATGAGACAGGGCGACTATACGATTCTTGAGAACAGCCGCATCGCCTCCCGCATCTGGAGGATGACTCTGAGCGGAGATACTGAAGGCATACTTCGCGGAGGGCAGTTCGCCGACGTGGAGGTGGACGGATGTTTTCTCCGCCGTCCCTTTGCCGTTACGGACTGGACGAAGGATACGCTTTCTCTCATATATAAGGTTGTCGGACAGGGTACGGAGAAGATGACCGGATGGAAGGAGGGACGCAATGTCAATCTTCTGACAGGACTCGGGAACGGCTTCGACACCTCGCTGTGCAGGGAGAAGGCCCTGGTGGTGTGCGGTGGAATAGGCGCCAGTCCGGCATTCCATCTTGTGAAGGAACTGATTGCACAGGGCAAGGAAGTTATGGTTGTCCTGGGCTACAACACCGCATCGGAACTGATTCTGTTCGACGAATACAGGAAACTGGGCGCCGGAGTCAGGGTCGCCACTATGGACGGCTCGGTCGGAATCAAGGGGCTTGTTACGGATGTAATCGACACTCTTGACGGGGGTTACGACTTCTTCTATACCTGCGGCCCCAAGGTGATGATGGAGGCTGTGTGCCGCAAACTTGATATCAGCGGGCAGGTAAGCCTCGAAGAGAGGATGGGCTGCGGTTGCGGCATCTGCTTCGGATGCACCTGTCATACGACCGATGGCCCCAAGCGTGTCTGCTTCGACGGTCCGGTGTTCAAAAAGGAGGAGGTGATATGGTGACTTCTGTGAATTTGTGCGGGGTGGAACTCAAAAATCCCGTTGTCCCTGCCAGCGGGACCTTCGGGTTCGGACTGGAAGCCGCGTCATTCTATGATATCAACTGCCTTGGCGGGATAAGCCTGAAGGGGACGACTCTCGAGCCCCGTTTCGGTAACGAGTGCCCCAGGATTGCGGAATGTCCGGGCGGAATGATAAATTCCGTGGGACTCCAGAACCCCGGAGTGAAGGTGCTTGTCGAAGAGAAAATCCCCGCCTTGAGGAAGATATACGGAGGAGTCGTGATAGCGAATGTCAGCGGATTCAGCATTGAGGAGTATGAGAAATGCTGCAGTGCCGTTTCAGCATCTCCCGATGTGGACATCATTGAAGTAAACGTCTCCTGCCCCAATGTTCACGGTGGCGGACTGGCGTTTGGAACAGATGCCTCCACAGCCGCTCAGGTGACCCGTGCCGTGAAGAGAGTCAGCACGAAACCTGTGTTCATCAAACTCAGCCCCAACGTCACGGATATCGCGGCAATAGCCCGGGCCTGCGAGGATGCCGGTGCTGACGGACTCACCCTTATCAACACAATTCTCGGGATGCGGATAGATATCCGTCGCCGCAAGCCTGTGGTGGCGAACAGATATGGTGGCTTCAGCGGACGGGCGGTTCTGCCCGTGGCCCTGCGTATGGTCAATCAGGTGCACAATGCCTGTTCCCTGCCGATAATGGGATGCGGGGGAGTGTCGTGCGCTTCCGATGTGGTGGAGATGATGATGGCCGGTGCGACTGCCGTACAGGTGGGAGCCGAAAATCTTCGCAATCCGCTGGTTTGCAGTGACATAGTAAAGGAATTGCCTCTGCTTATGGAAGAACTTCATATTGAAAATATCAACGAAATAATAGGAATTGTATGAAAGACGTGATAGTGGCGTGCGATTTCAGCGGCGCCGACCAGGTGATCTCTTTTCTGGATAAATTTTCAGATTGTGACAGAAAGCCTTTTGTGAAGATAGGTATGGAACTTTTCTATGCCGCGGGACCTCAGATAGTGCGCGACATAAAAAGCCGCGGGCACAAGATTTTCCTGGACCTCAAACTTCACGACATTCCCAATACCGTCCGTAAGACAATGAAGGTCCTTTCCGGATTGGACGTCGATATGACCAATGTCCACGCGGGAGGTACCATCGAGATGATGAAGGCCGCTCTGGAAGGTCTTACCCGCGAGGACGGTACCCGTCCGCTCCTTGTCGCGGTCACTCAGCTTACCTCCACTTCGGAGGAGAGGATGCGGCAGGACCTTCTGATTGAGCGTCCTATCGGGGAGGTGATTGCCCATTATGCAGCCAATGCCGCCGAGGCAGGGCTGGACGGAGTGGTATGTTCTCCTCTCGAAGCGTCAATCGTAAAGGAGCGTTGCGGCGGTTCTTTCCTCGCCGTCACCCCCGGAATCCGCTTTGCCGATTCCGCCGCCGACGATCAGGTGAGAATCACCACCCCGGCCCGTGCAAGGGAGATAGGGTCGGATTTCATCGTGGTCGGGCGTCCCATCACAGCCGCCGCCGACCCCGTGGCCGCATATAACAGATGTGTCAAAGAATTTTTAATGCAATAGACTTATGGAAAAAATCATCGCAGAGCAACTTCTCAGCATAGGGGCAGTTTTCCTTCGCCCCGAACAGCCTTTCACCTGGGCCAGCGGAATCAAGAGTCCCATCTATTGTGACAACAGGCTCATCCTTTCCGCTCCTGCTGCACGCACCATAGTCGAACAGGCCATTGCGGATACCGTGAAGGCACAATTCCCTCAGGCGGAATCCCTGATGGGAACCAGCACCGCGGGCATCGCACACGCGGCAATCGCGGCATCGATTCTCGGCCTCCCTATGGGATATGTCAGGGGTGAGGCAAAGACACACGGCCGGAACAATAAAATCGAGGGCAAGCTTGAGAAGGGGATGAAAGTCGTTGTCATCGAAGACCTTGTCTCAACCGGAGGCAGCGCCGTGGAGGTTGTCGAGGCTCTTCGTGAAGCCGGAGCCGAGGTTCTTGGCATCGTCAGCATCTTCACCTACGGTATGAAAAAAGGCCTTGAACGTTTTGCCGCGGCTAACGTGGTCAACCATTCTCTGAGCAATCTGGACGCTTTGGTGGAGGTGGCCGTCGAAAAAGGCATTGTCGCTCCCCAATGGAAGGAGCGCATCCTCAAGTTCAGGGACAACCCCTCCGATGAAAGTTGGATCAGATAAACCGAAATCCTATGAAACATCTCATTGACCCCACAGACATTACGAAACAGGAGACCGATGAAATAATCGCTCTTGCGCAGGATATTATCGCCAATCGCGAAAAGTACCGCGAAGTCTTGAAGTACCATAAGTTGGCGACTCTCTTCTATGAACCTTCAACCCGCACCCGTCTGAGTTTCACCTCTGCGATGATGGAACTCGGAGGTCAGGTACTGGGCTTCTCCGATGCCCGCAACACCTCCGTAAGCAAGGGAGAGACAGTGGCCGACACTGTCCGGGTGGTGGAGAATTTCGTGGATATCGTTGCAATGAGGCATCCTCTCGAAGGGGCTCCGTATGTGGCTTCGCAGGCGGCGCACATTCCGATTATCAACGCCGGTGACGGCTCCCACGCCCATCCTACCCAGACATTGACGGACTTGCTGACAATCAAGAGGGAAATCGGCCATATCGACGGCATCACCATCGGATTCTGCGGTGACCTCAAATTCGGACGCACCGTTCACTCCCTCATCAAGGCTCTTGCCCGATACAATGACATCAAGGTTGTCCTGATCGCCCCCGACGAACTGAAACTTCCCGACTACATCAAGCACGACGTGTGCGACCGTCAGGGCATCAACTATAAGGAGGTGAAGACCATCGAGGAGGTGATGGGTGAACTGGACGTCCTGTATATGACCAGAGTGCAGCAGGAAAGATTCCTCGATCTGGACGAGTTTGAGAGAGTCAAGGACAGTTTTGTCCTCGACAATGAGAAGATGGCCCTTGCAAAGGAGCAGATGTGTGTGCTTCATCCCCTTCCACGTGTCAATGAAATCAAGGCGGAGGTGGACGCAGACCCCCGCGCGGCTTATTTCCGTCAGGTCGGAAACGGCAAATTTGTCAGGATGGCCCTTATTCTCAGTCTGATAAGATGGAAGGAAGACGCCTCTCACATTATGCCCGGACATCCGGAGTACTATGAGGATGCATCGCTCAAGTGCCGCAATCCCAAGTGCATATGCCACAGCGAACCGGTCCGTCCTCTTTTCCATAAGTCGGATGACGGAACAGTCCGTTGCGTCTATTGCGACAGCAAGATCTGATTATTTCAGTTTGAGGAATACCTCAATCGCTTGATACTCAGCCATACCGAGCGAATCGTAGAGACGTGCGGTATTCTGGGTGCGGTCTTCCGCCCTCTGCCAGAATTCACGGGTGTCATCTCCGGGGAAGGGCATAATGTCCTTCTGGGAGAGGTGACGGTAGATTGCGTGCCGTTTTTCAATCACTTCGTCCGGTGAGAGCGGCACTGCCATATCGACGCTGCCAAGATCCCATTCCATCCACGCTCCTCGGTAGAGCCAGATGTTGCATTTGTCGATGAAGTGGCATCCCTCTGCCTGAAGTTGTTCGATTGCTTCCAGGGCGGCCTCTGTGCAGACCCGGTGTGTCCCGTGAGGGTCCGCAAGGTCTCCCGCCATATATATCTGGTCCGGTTCAACCTCCTTTATCAGTTTTTTGATTATGTCGATGTCGGCCTGGGTGCGTGGAAGTTTCAGGATTCCTCCCGACTCGTAGAAGGGAAGGTTGAGGAAGTGGACGTGGTCCATCGGGAGTCCGAAACTGCGGCAGGCGCCGCGGGCTTCGCTTCTGCGGATGGCGGCCTTGAGTGCCAGCAATTCGACCGGCTCGGCCGCACCGGGGATTTTATTGTCAATGATATCACGGACTTTCTCGCATCTGTCTTCGTAGCCGAGTTGGGCTGCGGCGTCGATATGCTGGATTACAACGTCGTCGTGGACAGCCACGTTGCCTGAGGTTTCGTAGGCTACGTGTACGTTGTGACCCTGGTGGACCAGTCTGATGAAGGTGCCTCCCATAGAAACCACGTCATCATCCGGGTGGGGAGAGAATATCAGGATTTTCTTGGGGAACGGCTTCGCGCTTACGGGCCTTGTCGGTTCATCGGACCCGGGCTTTCCTCCCGGCCATCCGGTTATGGTATGCTGAAGGTCGTTGAAGATTCCGATGTTGATTTTGTCATAGGGGCCGAACTGCTCGACAAGTTCTCCCAGGGAATTGTCAAGGTAATCCTGGAGGGTGAGTTTGAGGATGGGCTTCCCGACCTTCTGGCAGAGCCAGATTACGGCTTTCCTGCGCATTTTGTCGGTCCAGTCGCAGGGGCCGATGAGCCAGGGAGCCTCCTTGCGGGTAAGAAATTCAGCACCGGTCTTGTCGGTGTAGAGTTTGACGTTGTCGTGCTGCTGGAAGTATGATGCCGGCCATTGCGCAGTCACAGGCTCTTCGACAATCTGTTTGATTGCACGGCTCTTGTCCTCTCCCCAGGCCATCAGAATAATCTGCTTGGCGCTCAGCATAGTGCTTATTCCCATCGTCAATGCCATCCTGGGGGTGAGGGAGATGTCTCCGTTGAAATTCTTCGCCTGACGTTTGCGGGATTTGTAGGGAAGTTGGATCAGCCGTGTACGGCTGGATCTGGATGAACCGGATTCGTTGAATCCCACCTGTCCACCATCGCCTACACCGATGACGAGCAGGTCAAGATTGCCCGCCTTGTCATCGAAATCCTTGCAATAGCGGTCAATCTCCTTAAGGTCGGCCGTTCCGTCTGGGATATGGATGTTCTCCGGCCTGATGTCGATGATGTCGATGATGTCATCGTGAAGGCGCTTGTTGCGGCTCTGGATGTCGGACGGCCTGGAAGGGTAATATTCGTCTATTGAGAAAAGTTCGACGTTTCTGAAGCTTACCTTGCCGGCAAGAAATCTTTCCCTAAGTATCTTGCACAGGGAGATGGGTGTCCTGCCTGTTGTCACCCCCAACTTGAAAAGCCTGTCGCCTGTATGGGAGTTTATTGACGAAATGATGATGTCCGCTATTTTCGCGGATGCGGTTTCGGCATCGGGATAAACTTCTGTGGGTATTCTGTCAAAACTGTGGAGTATTGCGGAGGGTATCAGTTCCTCTTTGAGACCTCCTTCTTCAGGTAATGAAAAATGCTTCATATTCATAAAAAAAGCCGGTCAGTAAGCCGGCTGTTATTTTGTTACAACTCTTCGAAATTAACGTCGGCGAAATCCGACTGCTCGGGTCTGCGCATTTCGTGGACGGGGCAGTGTTTCTGGACAAACTCGACCACTTCCGAAAGCCCTTCCGCAAACTTCTCGAAGTCTTCCTTATAGAGGAAAATCTTGTGCTTTTCGTAAACAAAACGTCCGTCGTTTTCCGTGCGGCGCTTGCTTTCAGTGATTGTCAGGTAGTAATCATTGCCTTTCGTCGATTTGACGTCGAAGAAATATGTCCTCTTTCCTGCTCTTACAGGTTTGGAATAGACATCATCGCCTCCGCGCTCCTGCATACCTGAATTTTCGTAGTCGTCTGTGTACATAATCTCTCTTTTTTGGATTTGTTTTCACAAAGATAAATTTATTTTTTGGTTGAAAGAACTATATTTGTAAATTATTTCTGTAAAGTTGTAAAAAGAAGGGTATGATTTCCAGAAGACTGATAAGAATAAAGGCATTCAAGACTTTATATGCCCGGGAAGTGTCGGGCGACGTTGACCTCCCCTCTGCAGTGAAGGAGTTTGACCATTCCTGCGAAAAGGTCAAGGAACTCTATTATTTTATGCTCAACATCTCTTCTGCCCTGCTGGAGGAAGCCAGAAGCCAGATAGAGGCCGGGATGAGCAAGTTCCACCCGTCCGAGGAGGATTTGAACCCCAATATGAAGTTCGTGAACAACAGGTTCTTCGCTCTTCTGAACGACGACCCGAAATTCGGAATGTTCTGCCAGAAGCACGCTCTTGTCTGGAACGAGTATGACGTATTCATAAGGAAGGTGTGCAAATCGATTGCGGGCAAGGAGTATTTCATCAACTATATGAACTCCGGGGAGGACTCCTTCGAGGAGGACTGTACGCTTGTCTCCTGCATCTTTCAGGATGAATTCGAGGATGACCCCGACCTTGAGCAGATTCTGGAGGAGAAGTCGGTATTCTGGCTGGATGACCTGGCCTATGTGCTGAATGCAATCATAGCCAATATCGAGGTGACAAAGAAGAAGAAAGCCATCATCCACCCCTCCACCTTCACCAAGGAGGAGGACAGGGCATACGGCCAGAGGCTTCTGGGGGATGCTCTTCTGAGGTATGACGAATATTTCGAGCAGGTCTCCTCCAAACTGAACAACTGGGATACTGACAGGCTCGTCCCCACCGATGCGGCATTGATTATCCTCGGAATCACCGAGGCGGTCTCTTTCCCCACGATTCCGGTCAAGGTGACCATCAACGAATATGTGGAGATAGCAAAATATTACAGCACTCCGAACAGCCGCATCTTCGTGAACGGGATTCTCGACCGCATCATCCAGGAGAAGGTGGCCACCGGAGAAATATCCAAGCAGGGCAGGGGACTTCTCCAGAATTAAAGAAACTAATTGAAAATCAATACAAAAAGATATGAAGACACTTTTTATTCTAGAGGCGGCCCAGCAGAGTGGCGGCGGGCTTTCAATGATTCTGATGCTCGTTCTCATATTCGTGGTGATGTGGCTCTTTATGATACGTCCCCAGCAGAAGAAACAGAAGGAGATGCAGAAATTCCGCGATGCTCTCAAGAAAGGCGACAAAGTTGTCACGATAGGAGGAATCTACGGGACAATCTGCGAAGTGAAGGAAGGCTCCTCCACGGTTCTGCTTGAGGTGGACAAAGATGTCAAACTGAAAGTTGACAAGGCCTCCCTGGTTAAGGACTTCAGCGACGCACAGTCTGCGGCATAAATGAATCGGAACTGGGCGATATTGCTCATTTCCCTGTTGCTGTCCGCTTTTCTGTGGGCACTGCACGTCCTTTCGCTGGATTACTCCGCTTTTCTGCAGTACAGGGTCAAGGTGGCTACGGAGATGGTCGGTTACTCCACCTCCGCCGTGGCCGAGGAGATTCTGATGGTGCGGGGGAAGGCATCCGGGTATTATATCCTGAAGGCAAAGGGCTTCAAGGACGGGCCTATGGATTTGGACATAACAGTCGACAAATCATTGCTTGTCAGCGAAGACGGAACTGTTTTCACTTTGCCTGTCCAGGCCATCAGGGAAAAGGTGATGGAGGCGCTGGGCGAACACATCCTGATAGATTTTTTCGATACGGAGGTCCTGACGCTGAGGTATGAACACCAGAGTTACAGATATGTCCCGGTGACTGTCGTGGACAATCTTAACTTCGCTCCACAGTATATGCAAGTAGGGGATATCCTGACAAAGCCCGACTCCGTCTATGTCTATGGCTCCGAGGAAAATCTTCTTCAGATAACTGAAATCAGGACGGAACCGATTACGTTGGAAGGCCTTGACGCCACAGTCAACGGCTTCGTCAGTCTTGACGTGCCCAAGGGCGTGAAGCTTAACAAGGAGCAGGCCGGCTACTCGATAAAAGTTGACAGGTATGTGGAAGTTTCCGGAGTACAGAAAGTTATGACTGCAAATGTGCCTTCGGGGAAGTCCCTTGTCCTGTTGCCGTCCGAGGTGCAGGTTAAGTGCAGGATACCTTTCGGAGCGAAACAGAACGCACTCTTCAATTCACTTTCTCTAACGGTGGACTACAAGGATGTGGTCAAGTCCAGAAACGCGAAGATGATTCCGGAACTTGTCAACGGCAGCAAGATTCCGATTTATGCTTTTGAAATCGTCCCTACCGTGGTGGAATGCATTATAGTTGACAATTGATGAAAGAAGGGAAGGTCATATTGTGCACGGGTGGAATCGGTGGAGGGAAGTCTGCCGTCGTGAAGGCTTTTGCCGCCCTGGGGGTTCCTGCATTTGATACTGACAGGTGCGCCAAGAGCTTGTATGATGAGGATTCCGGCATACTGGAGAAGATTGTGGCCGTTGCCGGCCCCGACGTGGCCGCATCCGGCAAGTTGGACCGGAAGGCGCTCTCCCGCAAAATCTTTGCGGATCCGTTCCTGCTGGAAAAGGTGGAATCAATTGTCCATCCGGCAGTGGTCGGGCGCTTCAGGGAATGGCAGAGAGTTTGCGGTTCGCGGCTTGTCGTGATTGAATCCGCAGTGATGCTCCAGAAGCCCTCCCTGAAAGATATACCTGATTACGTGGTCTATGTGACCGCCCCCAGGCAGGTGAGGCTGAGACGGGTGATGGACAGGGACGGCGCCACGGAGGAGGAAGTCCTGCGGAGGATGGACTGCCAGGAGGATATGAGCGGCAGTGCCGATTGTGTGATTGAAACAGATGACAGACAGATGATTCTGCCTGTATTGAAAGAAATAATTGAAAAACTGGAAAATGGAAAAGACAGATCTTAAGAAAATCATCTCCATATCGGGAGAACACGGGCTGTTCGAATATGTGGCCCAGACCAGAAACGGTATAATCGCCCAGTCGCTGATATCCGGGCAGAGAAAAGCTTTCGGACCTTCCTCCAAGGTAAGTTCGCTGGCTGATATATCCATCTACACGGATGAAGGGGACGTGTCGATAAAGCAGGTCCTTCAGTCAATGGCGGACAAATTGGCGAAGGCCCCGGCAATGGAGTCGAAGAGTTCTCCTGACAAAATCAAGGAGTTCTTCAGGGAGGTTCTTCCGACCTATGACGAATCCCGCTTCTATGTTTCCCATATGAAGAAGGTCCTTGACTGGTACAACTGCCTCGCGCAATTCGGTTCCCTGGATTTTGAGGAGGACGAAAAAGAAGAAGAAAACAAATAGGCTTTGAAAAGAATACAGGTCATATCGCTGGGCTGCTCCAAGAATCTGGTGGATTCGGAACGTCTGATGTCGCTCCTGCAGAGTCGTGGCTATGAACTTGCTCCGGAGGATGAGGACATCTCGCAGGGGAAGGTGGACGAAGTCATAATCAACACCTGCGGATTCATCAACGACGCTAAGGAGGAGTCCATCAGGACAATACTTGAGGCCGCCGATGCAAAGACCAGGGGATATATCGGCAAACTCTCCGTATTCGGGTGCCTCAGCCAGAGGTACAAAGGGGAGATTGAATCGGAGATTCCCGAGGTTGACAGTTGGCAGGGGGTGATGACTTTCGAAACGTTCGACAGAGTCCTAACCACCCCTTCCCATTATGCCTACCTGAAGATTTCCGAAGGGTGTGATCGCCGGTGCTCATACTGCGCCATCCCTATGATACGGGGCCCGCACGTCAGTGTGCCGGTGGAAAAACTTGTCAGTGAGGCGGAAATGCTCGCCTCAAGGGGAGTCAGGGAATTGATTCTGATAGCTCAGGACACCGCCTGGTACGGTCTTGACCTGTATGGGAAACGGATGCTGGGTCATCTTCTCGAGAAACTTTCCGCAGTGGAGGGAATAGAGTGGATAAGGCTCCACTACAGTTATCCCGACGGATTCCCGGAGGATGCCATCGGAATTATGGCGTCAAATCCTAAAATCTGCAAGTATCTTGACATTCCTCTCCAACATTCGGAAGACGTTGTCCTCAAGGCGATGAGACGCACGATTACGGCGGCTCAGACCAGGGCTTTCATAGAAAGGCTCCGCAGAGACATTCCCGGAGTCGTGCTTCGCACCACTCTTATGGTGGGCCACCCCGGAGAAGGGGAGAGGGAATTCGAATCACTTCTTGACTTTGTCAGGGAGTGCAGGTTCGAGAGGCTGGGGGCTTTCACCTATTCGGAGGAGGAGGGCACATACGGCGCGGCTCACCTGAAGGATGATGTGCCTGAACAGGTGAAGAGGGAAAGGTATGACAGGCTGATGGAAATGCAGAGCGGCATTTCACTCGATTATAACGTTTCCAGAATCGGGACGGAGGAGAAGGTGCTGGTGGACGGCTTTCAGGACGGAGTGCTGACGGCCCGCAGTTTCGGGGAGTCTCCCGATGTGGACGGGCAGATTCTGATAGGCGATGCGGAGTCTCTGTCGAAAGTGTCCGCGGATAGCGTGGCCGGCCAATTTTTGAAAGTAAGGATAGAAAGTGCCGACGAATATGATTTGTTGGCCAGAATAGTATAGTTATGGAAGGACAGTATAAAATCGGTGTTCTGACTTCCGGAGGTGATGCTCCGGGGATGAATCCCGCCATCCGTGCCGTGACACGAGCCGCGATATGCGAAGGATGGCAAGTTTTCGGCATCTACCGTGGATGGGAGGGGCTGATACACGGTGAAATCAAGGAATTTACCACTGAAAGCGTCTCAAACCTGATGCAAAGGGGCGGCACCATCCTCAAGACAGCCCGCAGCGATGAGTTCCGGACCGTCGAGGGGCGAGCCAAGGCGTATGAGACGATAAAGAAGTTCGGAATTGACGCACTTGTCGTCATAGGAGGCAACGGCTCTCTTGCCGGGGCCCAGGAACTTGCCCGTGAGCACGACATTCCTGTCATCGGCCTTCCGGGCACCATCGACAACGACCTTTACGGCACGGACCATACAATCGGCTATGACACCGCACTGAACACCATAGTGGAGTGCGTGGATAAAATCCACGACACCGCCGCTTCTCACGACAGGATTTTCTTCGTTGAGGTGATGGGGCGTGACGCCGGTTTTCTCGCCCAGAACAGTGCCATCGCAGCAGGTGCGGAGGCGGCAATCATCCCCGAGGACAATACCGACATCGACCAGTTGGCCACCTTCATCGAAAGGGGAATCAGAAAGACAAAGAACAGTTCGATTGTGATTGTCTCCGAGAAGGATGGCGGAGCAATGCACTATGCCCAGCGCGTGAAAAAGGAGTATCCGCAATATGACGTGAGAGTCTCCATCCTGGGACATCTCCAGCGTGGAGGGAAGCCGAGCGCATATGACCGTATCCTTGCCTCGCGGATGGGTGTGGCGGCCATTCAGGCTCTGAAGGAGGGGCAGCGCAACGTGATGATAGGCATCTGTGACGACGTTCTGGTAAACGTCCCCATAGCCAGGGCCATCAAGATAAACAAGGAAATTGACAAGGAACTGATTGATGTCCTTGATATACTTTCACATTAATTATTTGTACTGAGATGAGATTACTTGATGGAAAAGTCGCCCTGATAACGGGAGCGGCCAGAGGCATCGGGAAACAGATTGCCTTGAAGTTCGCGGCTGAAGGCGCGGACATAGTTTTTACCGATCTGGTGATTGACGATATCGCGCTCGCCACAAAGTCGGAACTGGAGGCCTGCGGGGTCACCGTTTCGGCCATCGCCTCCGATGCTTCGTCGTTCGAGGACGCTCACAAAGTCGTGGAGACGGCCCTGTCCCAATTCGGGCACATTGACATTCTTGTCAACAATGCCGGAATCACAAAGGACGGCCTTATGCTCAGAATGGCTGAATCCCAGTGGGATGCGGTGCTTAATGTGAATCTGAAGAGTGCCTTCAACTTCATCCACGCAATTTCTCCCGTTATGCTCAAGCAGAGGGGAGGGTCCATCATCAACATCGGCTCCGTGGTGGGTGTACACGGCAATGCCGGGCAATGCAATTATTCCGCGTCGAAGGCCGGAATGATAGGCCTGGCAAAATCCATTGCCCAGGAACTCGGTCCCCGTGGAGTGAGGGCCAATGTCGTCGCCCCCGGATTTATCCTCACCAAGATGACCGAATCTATGCCTGAGGCCATGCTCAAGGCGTGGGAGGCAAGAATCCCTATGCGCCGCGGAGGCCTTCCCGAGGAGATAGCCAATGTCTGCTGCTTCCTTGCCAGCGACCTTGCATCCTATGTCACCGGCCAGGTCATCCAGGTTGACGGCGGGATGGGAATGTAACTATCTGTTGACGTTTCTTTGAGATTTGGGCGGAGGACAGTAATGTACCTTCGCCTTTTTCGTGCGTCTTGCCGGCTCCTTCCTGGAGATGCTCCACCAGATGAAATAGACTCCTGCCAGAATGAAGGGGATGCTCAGAATCTGCCCCATATCCAGTGCCATACCCTCCTCGAAATCCACCTGCTTCTCCTTGATGAACTCGATGAGGAACCTCATCCCGAAACATCCTATGAAGAAGAGTCCCAGGAAGAACCCCTTGTGCACCTTGTCCAGGGCTTTTAGATAGACGGTCAGCAGGACAATCCCCAGAACAAGATAGGAGAGGGCCTCGTAAAGTTGGGTGGGGTGCTTGGCCACGGTCTCTCCGGCTCTTGCAAAGACGAACCCCCAGGGGAGGGATGTCTCGCAACCGTATATTTCGGAGTTGAAGAGATTGCCCAGCCTGATGAAGAAGGCGGCGAAGCAGACCGCGATGGCAAGCCTGTCGAAGAGCCACAGCGTGTCGAAATCGTATGCCTTGCCATATTTGTGGGCGTACCAGAGCAATGCCAGAATGACACCGATTGTCCCTCCGTGTGAAGCCAGGCCTCCTTCCCATATCTTGAGTATCTCCCCGAAATGCTCCGGGGTGAAGTAGTAATCCGGCTGGTAGAAGATGCAGTGCCCCAGGCGCGCTCCCACGATTGTTCCGATCAGCAGGGCATAGAGCAGAGGTTCCAGGATTTTGGTGTCAAGCCCCTCCCTGTTGAAAAACTTCACGAAAAGCCAGTATCCCAGCGGGAAACCGGCAATGAAGCAGAAGGAGTAATAGCGCAGGGCGAGAGGCCCTATTTTGCAGATGACGGGGTCAACATTCCATATAATTGATAAGAAATCCATCGTATCACTATCTTTCGAGTCTGGAGAAGACGCTCAGGGGAAGGGCTTTGCCGAAATTGTCCCTCAGTACGAGTTCTCCGTAGTCAAGTTTCTTGAAATTGCCTCCGAAGGCGCTTCTGACCAGTGTGTCCGCAAGGACTGCAGAGTAGCCGTTGGAATAGAGGTTCAGCACCATAAAACTGTCGGATGGGGCCAGGATGGCGGCGCAGGCGCCGAGCAGTTCGAACAGACATTCGTCGAGTTTCCACTTCTCTCCGTCCGGGCCGTGCCCGTAGGCGGGAGGGTCGAGAATCAGGCCGTTGTAAAGGTTTCCCCGCCTTGCCTCGCGACGGGCGAACTTCAGGGCGTCTTCGATTATCCATCGGATTCCGTCAAGGGAACTGAGTTCCATATTGCCTCTGGCCCAGGTTACGACCTGCCTGACAGAGTCAAGGTGGGTCACCTGTGCTCCCGCTTTGGCGGCGGCCAGAGAAGCCGCTCCCGTATATGCGAACAGGTTCAGGACTTTGGGGGCTCCCTGCAGGTTGCCGGAGGAGGCAATCCTTTGCACCTGGGTGCGGATATAGTCCCAGTTGGGGGCCTGCTCCGGGAATACTCCCACGTGTTTGAAACTGGTCAGCCCCAACCTCAGGCGGAATCCGCAGGCCGGATAGGCAATGGTCCACTGCTCCTGCATCCTGTGGAGCATATTCCACGACCCGCTGTCCTCCTTCCCGGCCTTGCCGAAACCTGCACCGGGCTTGAATTCGGTGTTGGCGCGCCTGAACCACTCCGAATCGCTCAGACTCTTTTTCCACAGGGCCTTGGGCTCGGGGCGGATTGTGACATACTCGCCGAACCGTTCCAGTTTGCTGAAATCGCCCGAGTCAATCAACTCGTAATCTTTCCAATCTTTTGACGGTTCTTCTATTGTCATATGTTGCAAATATATGCATAATTTTTGTACTTTTGTACGCATTGAAAATGATATGCAAACAACCATCATATGAAAAACATTGAGACTTATGACTTTAATGGCAAGAAGGCCATTGTCCGCGTTGATTTCAACGTCCCTTTGAATGAAAAATTCGAAATCACGGATGACACCCGTATCCGCGCCGCGATTCCCACGCTGAAGAAGGTCCTCGCAGGAGGCGGTTCCCTGATTATCATGTCACATCTCGGACGTCCGAAGGGCCCCGCTGACAAATTCTCCCTCAAACACATCATCGACAGGGTGAGCAGTTATCTCGGAGTTCCCGTGCAGTTCGCTCCCGATTGCCAGAAGGCTGACGAGCAGGTCGCAGCACTGAAGCCCGGAGAGGCGCTGGTGCTCGAGAATCTCCGCTTCTATGCAGAAGAGGAGGGCAAACCCCGCGGACTTGCAGAGGATGCCACCGATGAGGAGAAGAAGGCCGCAAAGGCCGCTGTCAAGGAGAGTCAGAAGGCATTCGTCGCCAAGCTGGCATCCTATGCCGACTGCTATATCAACGACGCTTTCGGTACCGCTCACCGCGCTCACGCTTCAACGGCTCTGATAGCCAAATATTTCCCGAATGACAAAATGTTCGGTTTCCTGATGAACGGTGAAATCAAGGCCATTGACAATGTCCTCAAGAATGCCCAACATCCTTTCACCGCAATCATCGGCGGCTCCAAGGTCTCATCCAAACTCGAAGTCCTGAAGAACCTTGTCACCAAAGTTGACAACCTCATCATCGGTGGAGGAATGGGTTACACCTTCATAAAAGCTCAGGGCGGCAAAATCGGCGACTCTCTGCACGAGGATGAACTTATCCCCGATGCTCTGGATATCCTCAAGACCGCAGAGGAAAAGGGCGTCAACATCTCCCTCTCCGTGGAGACTGTTGTAGCTGACCAGTTCAGCAACGAGGCCAACACAAAGGTCGTCCCTTCAACTGATATCCCTGACGGATGGGAGGGTATGGATGCCGGCAAGGCTTCCCTGGAAAACTGGAAGAAGATAATCCTCTCCTCCAAGACTATCCTCTGGAACGGCCCTGTAGGTGTATTTGAGATGCCCACGTTCGCAAAGGGTACTCTCCAGATTGCCGAGGATCTCGCAGCGGCCACTGCCGCCGGCGCCTACACTCTTGTGGGTGGTGGAGATTCCGTGGCTGCAGTCACCCAGATGGGTTATGCTGACAAGGTGAGTTATGTTTCCACCGGTGGCGGAGCAATGCTTGAAGCCATTGAAGGCAAGGATCTTCCCGGTATCGCCGCTATCCGCGAGGCATAGGGGCCCGTTTTGAAATGATTGAAAAAAGGTCTGTCCGAAACGGGCAGGCCTTTTTTATGGTGGTCGGGACCGAAGGTCAGGACTGGCGGTCAATTGCGGCCTGATGGAGAAGTTGGAACAACTCTTCCACAAAGACCGGGTCGAGATTCCTGTTCTTCGCCCCTTCTGAAGCAATCTGCTGAATCTGTTCCCACCTGGGCTGCTGCAGGATTGTCAGATTGTGCTCTTTCTTGAATTCTCCCAGCTTTTCGACGACTGCCATCCTTTCGGCAATGACATCCAACAGGTTCTCGTCAATGATGTCTATCCTTGAACGCAACTGTTCGAGTTCTTTCTGCAGCGAGCGTGATTGCGCGTAGATGTCTTTTATCGAGATGGTTTTGAGTATTGAGACCAGCGCTTCCGGCGTGAGTTGCTGCCGGCTGTCACTCAATGCCTCGTCCGGGTTGAAGTGCGATTCCAGAAACAGCCCTGCAAATCCGAGGTCGAGAGCCTTCTGGACCACCTCCGGGATGTATTCGCGACATCCTGTGATGTGGCTGGCATCACCGTACATCGGAACTTCAGGCATTCTCTGCATCAGTTCAATGGGTACCTGCCATTTGGGCAGATTGCGGTAGCGGCTCTTCTCATAGAAGGAAAATCCCCGGTGGATGGCCGCAACTTCGGTTATTCCAACGGCACGGAACCGTTCGATGGCGCCCTGCCACAAATCGACGTCGGGATTGACAGGATTCTTTACGAAGACAGTGATATCTCCACATCCCCGGAGCGCATCTGCAATCTCCTGAGTGTCAAAAGGATTTGTCGAGGTACGTGCCCCTATCCAGACTTTTTTGAGACCGGCTTTCAGCACTGCTTCGGCGTGGGAAGCTTTTGCTATTTCAACCATCCCATCCACTCCGAACTCGGACTGGACGGATGCGACCCAGTCAACGGCCTTCTGTCCGACACCTTCAAAGCATCCCGGACGCGTACGAGGTTTCCACGCTCCGGCGCGGAATGCTTCAAGTTCGAAGCCGGCGCTTTTCATCTCCGCACGAAGAGACACTATGGCACTTACCGTGTCATAGAGCTGTTTCAGCGATTCTGCGCTGCAGGGTCCTGCAATCAGTTTTATTTTCCGCACGAAACCTCAGACAGTCATTATCTCTTTTTCCTTGGCGGCGAGAACTTCATCCACTTTCTTGGAGAAAGAATCGGTGTTTTTCTGCGCCTGGGCTTCAAAATCCTTCTCGGAATCTTCAGGAAGGCCTTCCTTCTGCAACTTCTTCAGGAGATCGATTGCCTCCCTGCGGGCATTGCGGATGCTGACCTTGGCTGTCTCGCCGGCTGAGCGGGCTTTCTTGACAAGGTCTTTCCTGCGTTCCTCGGTGAGGGCGGGCACATTGATGCGGATAACTTCTCCGTTGTTCTGGGGAGCGAATCCGAGATTGGAATCGATGATAGCCTTTTCGATGGCGCGAATCAGATTCTTGTCCCAGGGCTGGATAATCATTGTCTTTGCGTCAGGAGTAGTGATGCTTGATACCTGGGGAAGGGGAGTGGGTGTTCCGTAGTAATCTATGTACACGGCGTTGAATACTGCCGGATTGGCTTTGCCGGCACGGTAGTTCTTCAGTTCTTCCTCAAGATGCGAAACCGCACTCTGCATCTTTGTCACAGCGGCTTCCACCGCTTCTTTTCCTTTTTGAATCATATCTGTTCTCTTTTTGTTTTCTATTCGGGACTGATTGTCGTGCAAACGCCGGTACCGGCCACAACCTGTTCGAGGTTCCCTTCCCTGCGGATATTGAAGACTATGACAGGCATATTGTTCTCCTTGCACAGGGTGAAGGCCGTAAGGTCCATAACCTTCAGTTCATCGGCGAGAACCTTGTCGAAGGAGATGGAGTCGAAACGCCTGGCCTGAGGATTCTTTGCGGGGTCGCTGTCATAGACGCCGTCCACCTTTGTCCCCTTGAGCAATGCGTCGCAACGGAGTTCGCAGGCTCTGAGAGCGGCCCCTGAATCGGTGGTGAAGAAGGGGTTCCCCGTGCCGCCGGCCACAAGGGCGACGCCGCCGCCTTCGAGGTAGTCGAGGACTTCGTCTCTCATATAATATCTTGCCATCGGCATCATCGGGGTGGAGGTGAAGACCTCTGCCCTGACTCCGTGACTGCGGAGGGCCAGACTCAGGCCGATGCTGTTGATGACAGTGGCAAGCATTCCCATCTGGTCGCCGCGGACGCGGTCAAATCCTTTGGAGGCTCCGCTCAAACCGCGGAAAATGTTGCCGCCACCGATTACTATGGCTATCTGAACACCTTTTTTCGCTATACCGGCGATTTGGGCGGCGAAGGCGTCTATGGCTTTTTCGTCAAGCCCGACACCGTTTTCTCCACCCAGGGTTTCACCACTCAGTTTGAGAAGAATACGCTTGTATGACATCACTCTTGCAGGTTTAAAGATTAACAAAAGTAACTAAATATTATTTTTTTTACAACTTTAGGCGTATATTTGCACTCTGAACTGAAACAACACAACTTAAAACTATGTCAAGCATACTCAAGTCCTCAATCGGCAAGAAACTCATAATGAGTATTTCGGGCCTTTTCCTGATTCTGTTCATCACATTGCATATGTGCTTGAACCTGACCTACGTATTCGATTCCACCAGCACGGTGTTCGCAGGAGTCTGTGAATTTATGTCGCTGGGTATCATCAAGGTCATCGTTCCCGTTCTTGCGGCAGGATTCGTAATCCACATCATATATGCCCTCGTGCTGACAATCGGCAACAGGCAGGCTCGCGGAAGCGTCAGATATGCCGTTTCCAACAAAGCCGCCACAGATTCCTGGTCAGCCCGCAATATGTTTGTCCTCGGCCTTATCGTCCTTCTCGGCATTGCTCTGCATCTTTCTGATTTCTGGGCTAATATGCAGCTCAAGGAATTTATGGGCCAGGCTCCGGACGATGTTTACGGTCTTATGGCCGACACCTTTGCAAGTCCCCTTGTAACTTGCCTGTATGTAGTGTGGTTCGCCGCACTCTGGTTCCACCTTACACACGGCTTCTGGAGCGCTCTCCAGACAGTTGGATGGAACAATCAGATATGGCTCAAACGCTGGAAAGTGATTTGCGGCGCTTATGTGACTCTGGTTCTTGCCGGCTTCGCATTCATTGCCGTCTATGCTTGCGCAAAGGCCAACGGCCTGATTTGCTAATCGCTATCTGCTCCAGTCAATCGGCTGGAGTCCCTGCTTCGTCAGGATTTCATTCGTCTTTGAGAAATGACGACAGCCGAAGAACGCGCCCCTTGCCAACGGTGAGGGGTGCGCTGCTTCAAATACATAGTGTTTGGAGAGGTCGATGAGATCTTTCTTGCCCCTTGCAAAGTTGCCCCAAAGCAGAAAAACCAGCCCGCTGCGCCTCTCGCTCAGAATCCGGATGACTGCGTCCGTGAATTCGGCCCATCCGATTCTGCTGTGTGACATAGGCTGATTCGCGCGGACGGTCAGGGCCGCGTTCAGAAGGAAAACGCCCTGTCTGGCCCACCCTTCGAGAGAACCGTCCCTGGCGGACAGGTCCAATCCCAGGTCGGTGCCGATTTCCGTGTAGATGTTCCTGAGGGATGGGGGACAGGGTATCCCGTGCGGGACGGAGAATGACAGTCCTTCAGCCTGCCCGGGATTGTGATAGGGGTCCTGCCCGATTATCACCACTTTTACACTGTCGAAGGGAGTGAGGTTGAACGCGTTGAAAATGAGCGGACCGGGAGGGTAAATAACTTTCCCTTCCGCTTTCTCTCTGTGAAGAGTCCGTGCAAGCTCTTGAAAATAAGGCTTGTCGAATTCTTCAGCCAAAGCGTTTTTCCAACTGCTTTCTATCTTTACCTCCATCAGAACACTTTGGCTATGACATCATCGATTGTATCGACGTACTCGAAATCGAGACCTTTAATATATATGGGCTTGATTTCCTTTATGTCCTTCTCGTTCTTCCTGCTCAGGACGATGGTGGTCACACCGGCTCTTTTGGCGGCGAGAATCTTTTCCTTGATGCCTCCCACCGGGAGCACTTTCCCGCGCAGGGTGATTTCCCCGGTCATCGCGATGCCCTTCTTCACGGGCTGTTTCCTGAAGGCGGAGGCTATGGCGGTCACCATTGTGATTCCTGCGGATGGTCCGTCCTTGGGGATGGCCCCTTCGGGTACGTGTATGTGAATGTCGCGCTTGGAGAGGTCCTTTGCTGTGATTCCGGCAAGTGACGGGTGTGCCTTGAGGTACTGAAGCGCAATGGCCACGGACTCTTTCATCACCTCTCCGAGGTTTCCTGTCGTCGAGAGGGCCCCCTTGCCTTCGCTCAGGCTGCATTCGATGAAGAGAATCTCTCCTCCCACCTGCGTCCAGGCAAGACCTGTGACCACTCCCGGTATGCAGCTGTCTTCCTGCAGGTCGTGGAAATTGGTGGGCAGACCGAGATACTCCTTGACAATCGCAGGGGTGATTCTTTTGGGCAGTTCCTCCTCCAGTGCGATTTTCCTTGCCGTGATGCGGGCCATCTTGGCAATCTGCTTGTCAAGCCCCCTGACACCGGATTCTCTGGTGTACTCGTCTATCACGGTCTCGATGGACCCCTTGCCGAAGGAGAGTTGGGACCTTTTCAGGCCGTGAGCCTCCATCTGTTTGGGAATCAGATAATTCTTGGCTATCGAAGCTTTCTCTTCCGCCAGATAGCCGGACACGTTTATCATCTCCATCCTGTCTTTCAGTGCGGGATGGATGCCGCTTATATCGTTCGCCGTAGTGATGAAAAGCACCTTGGACAAATCGTAATCGATGTCGAGGTAGTTGTCGTGGAATGTCGTGTTTTGCTCAGGGTCAAGAACTTCCAGAAGTGCGGAAGAAGGGTCTCCGTGGTAGTCTTCCGTGACTTTGTCGATTTCGTCCAGCACTATTACGGGGTTTGAACTTCCGCATTTCCTGATGGTCTGGATGATGCGTCCGCTCATTGCGCCTATGTAGGTCCTGCGGTGACCCCTGATTTCAGATTCGTCGTGCAGGCCTCCCAGCGAGATTCTTCCGTATTTGCGCCCGAGAGCGTTTGCGACGGACTTGCCGAGGGAGGTTTTTCCTACACCCGGAGGCCCGTACAGGCACAGAATGGGGGATTTCATATCTCCTTTCAGTTTGAGAACCGCCAGGTATTCTATGATTCTCTCCTTGACCTTCTCCAGCCCGAAGTGGTCGCGGTCGAGCACTGTCTGTGCATTTTTCATATCCAGATTGTCCTGTGTGACCTCATCCCAGGGTAGGTCGAGCAGGAAATCCACATATCCGTACTGGACATTGTAATCGCTGGAATTGGGGTTGATGTGCTCCAGCCTCGAGAGTTCTTTCTCGAAGATTCCGGCAATTTTGTCAGACCATTTTTTTGTCTTGGCTTTTTCCCGGAATTTGGCGATGTCTTCGCTTTCACCGTTCATACCGAGTTCTTCCTGAATGGTCTTGAGCTGGTTGTTGAGGTAGTACTCGCGCTGCTGCTGGTCAATTTCGCTCTTGACTTTGCGCTGGATGTCATCCTTGATTTTGAGGATTTCCACCTGATGGTTCAGGATTTCTATCAGTTTCAGGGCCCTGTCCTGAAGGGAGTCTATCTCCAGAAGAGACACCTTGTCGTTGATTTCGTCAATCTCGATGGTGGATGCGATGAAGTTGACCGTGAAATTGTATCCCTCCACGTTTTTTATGGCGAAGCCGGCTTCGTTGGGAATGTGGGGTGACAGTTTTACAACTGACATCGCGACATCTTTCAGCGAACCGATCACCGCATCCATATTCTTGTCGCCGGCAGGGGGGACTATGTCGTTGCGGTAGTCCACCTGCGCGACCATATAGGGCGCAGTTATGTTCAGTGAGCGTATGTCGAAACGCCTGATACCCTGAATGATAGCAGTGATGTTGCCATCGGGCATCTCAATGAGTTTTATTATTTTACCGGCTGTTCCTGTCTGGAAAATGTCGTCAGGCCCGGGGTTCTCGACTCTGGGGTCTTTCTGGGTGACACATCCGAGAATTCTGTTGACCTGGTTCACCTCATTGACAAGTTGCAGGCTTTTCTGTCTGCCAATTGTGACAGGTATGACCGTATTGGGGAATAGAATGGCGTTTCTCAATGGAAGTATGGGCAGGGTGGGGGAGAGTTCTTTCTCCTTGACATCCTGCATTGAAGCGTCTATGCTCATTACGGGAATCAGGTTGACGTCCGCATCCTGCCCGTTAAGAATGTTTTCAATGATGTTCTTCATCTCTTTTTCTCTCTATGACAAATTGTCAGTCACATATCAGTGCACATACTATTGTCAATAGTTGTGCCAAGAAATTTTAGAAAAAAAAGGCAATAGCATTTTGATAATTAAAAAATTACATCTACTTTTGCGACCGATTGCCCCGAAAGGTCGGGGTCGAATGCAAGTTATTAAACATATTAAATATTATCACTATGACTAAAGCTGATATCATCAACGAAGTTGCCCAGAGCACCGGTGTAGAAAAAATCAAAGTTCAGAGCATTATCGAAGGCTTCATGGAAAGCGTGAAAGGTTCCCTTATCAAAGGTGAGAACGTATATCTCCGTGGCTTCGGCAGTTTCGTAATCAAAACACGTGCAAAGAAGACCGCAAGAAACATCTCCAAGAATGTCACTATGGTCATCCCTGCACACAAGATTCCTTCATTCAAGGTTTCAAAGGCTTTCGCTGAAAAGGTAAGATAATTCTAAATATTCTATATTATGCCAAACGGAAAAAAGCATAAAAGGCACAAAATGGCCACGCATAAACGCAAGAAACGTTTACGCAAGAACAGGCATAAGAAGAAATAACCGAGGGTTATTCTTCGAGAAGCACATCAGTCTAAAGCAGGTTCGGCCTGCTTTAGTTATGTATGGGTAGATTGTTGATATGGATAAGGATCTGATAATAGACGTTAAGGAATCGGAAGTGTCACTGGCGCTTCTGGATGATCACAAACTGATAGAATACAGCACGGAGAAGACCGATGACCGTGGTTTCTCGGTGGGGGACGTATATGTGGGCAGGGTGAAGAAACTTCTTCCCTCTCTGAATGCGGCATTCGTTGACATTGGCGATGAGAAGGACGCATTTATCCATTATCTTGATTTGGGCCTGAATTTTACCGCTTTCGACAATTTTGTCCGCAGAATCAACGGAAACTGTGATTTCGGAACGCTCTACAAGTCCATCCCGATAGATGAAATTCTCGAAAAGGACGGGCGGGTTGAGAGATTCCTCTCCCCGGGGCAGCCTGTCATAGTGCAGATTGTGAAGGAGCCTATTTCGACGAAGGGCTCGCGGCTTACCGCCGAAATTTCGATAGCGGGCCGAAATCTTGTCCTTCTGCCGTTCGCCGACAAGGTCAGTATCTCCCAGAAAATTTCCTCCAAGGAAGAGAAACTTCGCTTGGAGAGGCTGGTTTACAGTATACTCCCCAAAAATTACGGTGTCATAATACGCACTGCGGCTGAAGGCAAGCGTGCCGCAGTCCTCGATGCGGAGCTCAAATCACTGGTCCGCAAATGGGAGGACTCCTGGGCGAAAATTGCGAAAAACAAGGGCGTCCAACTGCTTTTCCGCGAGAACAGCCGCACAACCACGATTCTGAGGGATTTGCTGAATGACTCTTTCAGCAATATCCACGTGAACGACGAGGCTGTCTATAGGGAGATAGACGAATATGTCTCCCTGATTTCACCTGAACAGGAGAAAATAGTAAAGTTATATAAAGGAAGTGAGCCCATCTTTGACCATTTCGACGTGAACCGCCAGATCAAAGGCTCCTTCGGAAGGGTTGTGACGCTCAAACAGGGGGCTTACCTTGTAATCGAACACACGGAGGCTCTCCACGTAATAGACGTCAACAGCGGGATACGTGTCAAGCAGACGGAGCAGGAGGGCAACAGCGTAGAGGTGAACCTCGCCGCGGCGGATGAAATAGCCAGGCAGCTGAGGCTCCGGGATATGGGTGGAATAGTGATTGTCGATTTCATCGATATGGATGAGGCCGAGCATCGGAATCTCCTATATAAACATATGTGTGAGATAATGTCCACGGACAGGGCGAAGCACACAGTTCTTCCTCTGACAAAATTCGGTCTGATGCAGATAACAAGGCAGAGGGTGCGTCCGGTTACGGAAATCGAAACCACGGAGGAGTGCCCGTTGTGCCACGGGACCGGCAAGATAGGGCCGTCCATTCTCTTTGACGAGACTTTGGAACGCGAGCTGGCACATTACGTAGAGAAGAGGGGTGTCCGCAAGTTCGAGTTGAGATTGAGCCCCATCTTTCAGGCATACCTTACCAAAGGTGTTTTCAGTATAAGGAGAAAATGGGAACGCCGGTACAAATGTTCCATAAAGATGCTCCCTATGGGGGATTTTTCAATTATGCAGTATGCCTGGTATGATGATTCGGGCACTGAACTCTCCTTAGAAGCTGTTTAAAATGAAAATCGCATTTTTGCAGAAAAAATTATAAGACTGAATGATAGCCAGATAGCCTTTAAACTGCAAAAAATGTTAAAAAAAGATTTGGAGGTAATAAAATAATAACTACCTTTGCCGTCCCGTTCGAAACACGGGGCCGATGCAAATCGGGACAGAAAAAAAAGTTAAAAAAAATAAACTTTTTTTTGCAGATTAAGAAAAAGTCCTTACATTTGCAGCCCGCTTGAGAGAGAGCGGAAGTTCATTGAAAGAATGGAAAACGAAAAGTACAAGCAAGTACCGATTTTAACACGATTAAAATCAGAAGAGCGAAGCGTT
>JAZUIV010000008.1:0-46449 GCA_045642485.1 Bacteroidales bacterium
TGAAATTGTTATAACCTCCCCATCGGGTTGAGCTGCTTTTGCGTTCAATTTTACGGTCGATAAATCTTCACCGCTTTTTGCACTTTTTCTGCCACAATTCCCTGTCACAATAGTTCGTTAGTTTTATAAAAGTTACGCCACGGTGCGAATGCCATAGAATAAAAGTTCTTTGAAATCAGTGTTATTTAATTGCATGTTCGGGCGTTTACCGGACATTGCAATAAATCAATCCACCATTACAGCATTGTGCAGCAGGGTTTTTGTCGAGACGACGGAAAGATTGATGTTCTCCTGTTTGACACAAGCCTTCGAAACGATCTATATGAGCTGGGCAAGGGGTTTGATAATCGTCATGCCAACTATTGTTACGGCAAACTCTAGGTTAATGATTACCAAGCATTTATCCAAATTTTTTCAAGCATTATTTTCGCGATTTTTTAACATTTATTTCGGCTCTTGTTCTATGCCGTTCAAGAGGTGCTGCAGAGCGCTCTCTGACGGGCTATTTTATTGTAAACGATTGAAAATTATATAGTTTTTAAATTTTTAACGGAGTATTGGTTACTAATATAAACGATTAATTTTTATGGGAAAAGTATTTTTACGAATTGCCATTTTTGTCGCGATTATCTTTGCTGCCGCTTACTTTTTATGTGACATTAAGCCTACAACCGAATATGGATGGGTTGCGGCCATTTGGCACGGCTTATTTCTAATCCCCAATCTCATTCTTCATCTGTTTGATAAGGATATTCTTTTCTATTCCGATCTTCCGACTATGTCATACAACATCTTGTTTGTGGTTGGCGTAGTTTTGAGCAGTTTGCTTGGAGAAACAGTCAAAATTTTTGCACAAGCTGTAAAGGATGTGAAGAATCAGCAAGATTGATTGTTTCAAAATATCAGAATTGGCCTCTATCAACAGACCGAATTACCAATGTAACACTTATGAAGAGCAGGGACTTCATAAAAGAGAAGCGCCAGATTCGCGTTTTCATTTCTTCCTCATTTGAGGACATGGATAACGAAAGGAATTATCTTAGAGAGGAAATATTTCCTCGCATACAAGAGAAAGCAAGAAAACGCGCCGTTGCGGTAACTGCGCTGGATCTGCGCTGGGGAATCCCTGATGGAACGGATTTGGGACAGACCATTGAAATCTGCATGAACGAGATAGACAACTCGTTCCCATTCTTCATGGGTATTATTGGCGGCCACTATGGAACCCAACCTGACAAAGAGAAGGTTTTTGATTCAAACGATATTCTTCGTGAGCAGTTCAGCATTCTGAGTCAATACTTCGAGAAGAAGTTGAGCATAACGGAAATGGAGATGCGCTATGGAGTGCTGGATTGTGATGAAGAGGAAAGGAGAAAGATTAATGCACTTTTTCTAACCCGATTGGATGACCTTGAGACTATAAAACATGATACTCGACTGAATGCCTTGAACAATGACATCCATGCTTGCGGTGAACAATTCGATGAGGAAAAGATATCCATAGATGAAAAAAATCATATTTGGACATCAGATTATTCATCGATTGAAGAGTTTGGAAGAATTGTCGAGCTTGTTTTTGAAGATATTCTGGACAGACTTTTCCCGGAAGATAAGAATCCCGATATATTCCAAAGACAGCAATTCATGCAGGAAGCTGTGCTTGTAGACCTGTCTAGGTTTTATGTTCCCAACAAAACCACAATAAAAGCCATCAATGGTTTTATTGATGACCCATTAAAGAAGAAACTATTGATTACAGGCGAAAGCGGTTGTGGGAAAAGTTCATTGCTGGCCTATTGGATATCGAAATACGCTTCTGAATATTATACGGCCGGGATTGATATCATTTATCATTTCGTGGGTTCTGGAGAATCTGAGAGCAATTCAAAAGTTATCGAGCAGCGTATTCTGCATGAGATGATTGCAGGCTTGAACGTAAAAGCAGCTAAAGATGACAAGGATGGTAAGAAATGGCAAAAAGAAAAGGATTCTCTAAGATCTTTACTTTCCAGAAATTTTCTCAGAGAGGATGATAATCGCCGCTTGGTTATCATTATTGATGCTGTAAACCAACTTGAAACAGGTATCGATTTACTTTGGTTGGGACTAAATACGACGCTACCTCACGATGTCAAGGTAATCATCTCAACCCTGAAAGGGGATAAGACAGAGAATACCATCCACAAATCAAATCCTGATCAGGAAATTACCGTAAGTGGTCTCGTTGAAGAGACTGATAGACAGAATGCTATCGAATTATATATAAAAGACTTCCATGGGCGTAATCTTGGTGACAGTAATCTTAGAAAAGTTGTTTGTTGGCAGTTGTCTCAGAACCCTCTTGCCCTGAAAACCCTTCTTAATGAATTGATTGTAACGGGCAGGTATAACCAAATGGATTCACTTGTCGACAATTACACCAATTGCAAGTCAATAGAGTCTTTGTTCGACCGCATACTTGTAAGAATCTCCAGCAACCCGAATTTCGCATGGGTAGAAAATGCGATGGGAGCAATTGCACTGTCAAGATATGGTTTAAGTGAAGATGAGATTCTTAGGATTATTCCGACACATATTCTAAATTGGTCTAGTTTCTATTGCTCATTCCAGCGGCACTTCTTTGTCCGGAACGGCTTAATAACCTTCGCTCATCAGTATGTTAGGAACGCCGTTAATCGTGTATTTCTGGTGAGGGATGATAAAAAGACTGCAATTCACTCCATCCTTATCCCTTTGTTCAAAGACGGAAAAACCGCCAGAGATCAGGAGGAATTGATGCATCACTTGTTTGCTTTGAAGAATTATAAGGCGGTTAACGATCTAATCTCGAAACCGGATGCCTTTTGCCATTTGTGGGAGAATGACCGGCAGAACTTTGAGTCCTATTGGGATAGACTCATATCTGAAGGTTATTCGCCTGAATGTCTTATCCTGACTAACGAACAATTTGATGAGCAAGAGTTGGCCAATGAATTAGAGGGCGGGTATAGCAAATACTGCGAAGAACTTCAGCAACTTTTGTCTCAGTTACACCTTCACGAACTTTCTTTGAAATTATTTCAAGTTCTTGAAAAACATACGGAGGAAGAAGGTACTTTTGGCTCGCAACATACTCGAATGTATAGGATAATTGCTAAGTCTTATGAGGATAGTGGCGAACTTGAAAAAGCGATTGAACTATACAAAAGATCCTTCTGGACTATTGTTTCTTTCAATCTAGAATTTGGCAAATGTGTTTTTAAGACAGGATTTGACGAAAACAAGCCGGACTTAGACTCAATGTATTCCGATGTGTATACCTCAATCTCATCCTGTTATCGGAGGTTAGGACAATATGACGAAGCACGTAGATTTTTGGACTATGCCAAACAATGTGTGGATCCAGATGGCGCCACAGACAACAGCCTGGCAGAGTATGTATCATATTTGTTGGAAGAGTTCAGATTCAACCGCGATTTTGGTAACTATGATGAGGCGGATGCTGCTGTTAAACGTACATATGGGAAGCCTGCTAATTATCGAGATTTGGCAGAATTGGTCTCTCTTTTAGGTAATTATCCCAAGGCCATTTCATTTTGGCACGATTATATTAAGTTTATCAAAGGAGATGCCGGCACAATTACTGGAGTCGAAGTGTCAATTGCCTATCGTGAAATAGCCGATTGTCTTATCAATCTTAATAAAGTCATACTGGCAGAGCGTTTTATAGACGCATCGATTAGATGCCTTAAAGGCCGGGATGGCACTGATTATTTGAGAGCCAGAAATTTTGAGTCATTGGCTAGGGTTAAATATTTCAGAAAAGACTACAATGCGTCATTTGAGTATTATATGCAAGCGGCAAGCATTCTTGAGCGGATGAATCTCTGGCCAGAATGGGTAGAGATATGCCAGCGGACAGCAAACGTGTCCACCTGGGCAAGCAAAACGCAATCAGGTGTGGAACTCCTCCAGAAAGCATTGAATGTCATTGACTGCGGGCAATGTTGTACGGATTTTCAGAAAGGTCAACTAGCATGGACGATTTCTGGGCTGGAATATGTCTTGGGTTACTATGAAAGGTGTTTTGTTAACGCGCACATTGCTTTTGATAGGATTATTAATAAACTGGGCCCAAAGAATGAACAATCATCGAAGATAATCCAGCGCTTGGATATCTGTATCGCCAAAGAGCCGTCATTAAAACAACAGTTGGCAATCCCGCAATCTTCCTCTGCTTTGACGGAATGGGATAGATATATCTTACTTGTCGATAGTAATCTAACGCCTCTTATGAAAGCCCAACTTATTGGCAACAAGATAGTATCGGATCCTGCGATATGGCGTATCATATGCTCATTATTGAGGAGTTTTGAGCAAAAAACAATCCTTTGGATTCTGGAATCAGACAGCGTAGATGAACTTCTTGATAAGATTCTGTCCTGCATGGAAAGAGATTATGACACGGAGTTCCTTAAGAGGGTTCTAATGGCTATTATTCTTTCCCCGGATGGTGCTGAGGAATCACGTGTTTCTTCACTTTCAAAAATTTCTCAGCAAGGGACATGGGCCACACTGCAAGAACAATACGGAACCCTATTTGCCATATATGATAAGAAAGTGCATTTGGCAACAGATCCCCTGAAGGGTGTCATTATCTCGCACTACTTCAAATATGGAGATAACGTCTTGACGCGGTTTGCAGAGGAAATGTCCCGTGAATGTCCAAATACTCTATTCTCACACATTGGCAGGAAACAGTATTACAGGCAGCTTCGTCAAGATGCGGACTTCATAAAAAGGTACATTACTCGGACTAATGGTATGAAGCCGATAGATATTGCCCCTGTTTTGACAAAGGAAGCCCTTAGGGTATTATCTAATTATTGTTCATCGCGAGATGATGTCACAATGATTCTGAAGGAGCGGTTATTCAACTCGCTATTGTTTACTAGTGGCTTTGAAATAGACGTTACTCAAAAGGCTGCACATGAACTACAACACTGCGCCAATTTTGACGCGCTACCTAAGTTAAGCAAGGGATATGTGTATTTCGTACTTGGCGTTAAGGCATACAATGAGAAGAACTACCTCTCTGCAATGACTCTTCTCCACAATTATTACACATTAGGCTACCAGAATGACCTATTTTTCTTTAGAATGAGGTGGTATCAGATTATCAAGGAATGCTTCGAGTGCGTCAATTCGGAAGAATGGGATACAGTTATCCCTCATGAATTCACACAGGAATGGATGTGGGAAACAAATAGGTATAAATTCCTAAATAATAGTCTATTACATTATTTCTCAGTTGCCAATGAAAAAGTTGACAAAGATAACAACCTGATTTCTATAAAGTTAACCGAGAATCCCGGACTTATTTATTCCAACAAAGCCTCACATAAGTTTCGCTTCATTCGTTATAGAACAGAAACCAAGATTGTATTGAAAGGTAAGGCGCATGTTGTCCTTCTCCTTCAGAGAGCAATTTGGCAAGACCTTAATGACGATTGTGAGGTGATGAATCTTTACAGAATCAAGTATAGCGATGGTGTTAAACTCCAGGACTTTGACACATATATCAACGCGGTTCTCAAAAAGGATATCAGCATCAGGACTGATAGGGAAATATAGTAGCCACGATAACGTCAGTGCATTCCGTCAACCGCATCCGTCGAAAGATGCATTGAAGGGCATTGGGGAAGAGATAAAAATATTATCTTCGCAAATGGTAATCCCGGTGCCAATGACATATCAATACCAGTAACGATGAATAAGAAGAGTATAATACTTTTTGCATTATCCTTGCTCTGTACGGCAACGTTTGCACAGAACAAGTCATATATGGACAATCTCCCATACTACGTGGATAATTTGTCTATGTTTGGAGAGGGACAGGTTGATGGAAGAGCCTTCCACATTCCCGACAGCAATATCCCGTTGAATGGCAAGTGGAAGTTCTTCTATAGTGAAAACCCTTCCGGTGTACCGGCTGATTTCTTCAAGCCGGCTTTTAATGACAGAAAGTGGTCTGATATTGAAGTACCGTCCAATTGGGAAATGCAGGGCTACGGACAGCCTGTTTTCAGAAATATCACAACGCCATTCCCTAAACAGGATGCTCCGGAGGATGGTACACAAGATGTGGATCCATTTGCAGTAATGGTTCCGGATACACCAATGGATCTTAATCCGACAGGTGCTTACAGAACGTCTTTCATTATTCCATCTACCTGGAAAGAGGATGAGATCTTCCTTCGTTTTGAGAAGGTTGCATCATCTTCTTTTGTATGGATTAACGGCCAGCAGGTAGGTTATAACGAAGGCGGTCAGGAACCGTCGGAATATGATATTACCAAGTTCGTAAAGCCAGGGAAGAATACACTTGCAGTACTCGTGCTCAAATACAGCGACGGCTATTATATGGAGTCACAGGATTATTGGAGACTGGCAGGTATCTTCGATGATGTCACCTTATACTCTACAAAGAAATCACGTATCTGGGATTGGCAGGTAATAACTGATTTTGATGAGACCTATACCGACTCTGAGCTGAGTATTGCCGTAGATCTCAGGGCATATGATGTTGCTTCCGAGGGTCTCTCACTTTCGGCAACTGTATCAAGGAACGGCAAGGCTGTTGCCCGGATGGAAAAGTCTCCAGTCAGAATTGCCGCAAATGGAAAGAGTCTGATAGATTTCCATTCGACGGTAACCGCTCCGCTCAAGTGGACGGCAGAGACTCCAGACCTTTATGACCTTGAGCTGACTCTTAAGGATAACACAGGTAAGGTAATGGACAATGTGAGGAAGAAAATCGGTTTCAAGAAAACCGAGATTATTGATGGCGTCTTCTATCTTAACGGTCAGCCTATCAAGGTAAATGCCCTGTGCTCACATATGCAGCATCCAACACTCGGGCACGCAATGGACGAGGCTACTGTCAGGAAGGATTTCGAAATCCTTAAGAAGTTCAACTTCAATGCCGTGCGTACCTCTCACTATCCCCCGGTAAATGAGTATCTTGATCTGGCCGATGAATATGGCCTCTATATCATTGATGAGGCAGGTGTCGAAGCGCATGCTACAGAGTGGATTTCTTACCTGCCGGAATATATCCCTATGTATCAGGAGAGAGTACGGCAGATGGTGCTTCGTGACCGTAATCACGCCTGTGTGCTTTTCTGGAGTGCAGGTAACGAAAGTGGTGAGGGCCCGAACATCGGTGAGGTTGTCAGGGAAGGTAAGAAGTGGGATCCGACCCGCTACTTCATGTATGGCGGAAATGCGGCAAAGCACGATGCCGAGGATATTGTAGGGCCCAGATATCCGATTCCTATCGAGCATGAGATTACCTACGGAATTGATGTGGAAGACAAGCGGCCTTCATTCATGGACGAGTACCTCTCGGTAGCAGGTAACGCAGGTGGCGGTATCGATGACTTCTGGAGAGAAATAGATCAGCATCCCTCTCTTCTGGGTGGTGCTATATGGGATTTCGTGAGTCCAACTCTTCTGGAGCCTGTCAGAACACTCATCGACAAGTCTCCAAATGGTGTCAAGGCCAACATCATGGGCCGTGCCAAGCTCGTAAAGGGCAAGAACGGCAAGGGTATCGACCTTGACAAGACCGACCAATGGATTCAGGTATATAGAGATAATAGCGTTGAAATCGATGGAGATAAGCTTACGCTTACGATGGATATCTATCCCAGGAGGTTCAACAAGAGCGGAGGTTATCTGATCACCAAGGGAGATAACCAGTATGGCCTGAAGCAGAATGGTGCCGACAAGATAGAATTCTATATCGATAACGGAAAAAGAGTTTCGCTGACAGGAGACCTCCCTGCTGACTGGGAGAACAACTGGCACAATGCAACTGCCGTATATGATGGAGCAGAGATGACAATCTACATTGATTCCAAGGCCGTTGCATCACAGGAAGCCAAGGGCAGAATCCGCAACCTCCCATTGTCTCTCTGCATAGGCAGGAATGAAGAGAGAAATGGCCAGGAAACCGATGAATATATCTGCGACGCTATCATTGATAATGTAGGTGTATTTGCAGATGCCGTTGTTCCTTCAGAAGGATTTGATCCTTCAAAGGCAGGACTGTGGCTAGACTTCGAAACCGAGATTAACGAGGGAACTTTCTACTCGTATGGTATCGGTGCCCGTAACTATGGCAGTATCTGGGGTGACAGAACCGTTCAGCCGGAGATGTACCAGATGAAGAAGGCTGCACAACCTCTCACATACAAGATGCTTGATTCCCGGCAGGGGCTTGTTGAGATTCATAACAGAAACTACTTCATCAATACAAACTTATTCAACACGACCTGGACGGTGACAGCCGATGATGAGGTCGTGGCCTCCGGCAAGATTGATCTTGACATTGCACCTCAGGGCACAGTGACAATCAAGGTCCCATACACAAAGCCATCGGCAGTCAGACCAGGGAAGGAATATAGACTTACTATCAGCACCTGCACGACTGAGGATGAACTTTGGGCGGCAAAGGGACATGAGGTTGCATTCGAACAGTTTGAACTTTCGGACTGGAATGTTCCTGCTTCGCCTGTAGCCAAGCCCTCTGGAAATGTATCTCTTTCGAATACTGATGGCATGATCATCGCTCGTGGCGCCGGCTTCTCGTATACATTCGACAGCCAGACCGGTGCCCTCGTTTCGATGGAAATAGGTGGCGAGAAGATGCTTGAGTCGCCACTTAAACTCAACCTCTGGAGAGCTCCCATCTCAAATGAACTTGACGGATGGAACTCATACAGTTCCGGCACTGCACTTGCTAATGCCAAGACCGGATATGGTGCTGTAGGTCACAGCACGGTGCTTGCTACCATCTACTATAGCGCAGGCCTTGACAATCTGTACTTCAAGCCGACTGAGGTCAACGCAAGGGAAGTTGACGGGACGGTTTATGTGGATGTGCGTGAACTTGTGCTCTTCGGAGCAAGCGAGCAGCAACTTGATGCATACATCTTCGGCAGAAGTACAGCAGGCATCGAAAGCCTGTACTCTTACAGAATCGATGCAGACGGATCGATTACCGTACATCATAAGCTCAATCCTCAGGGCGAGATGCCGGCGTGGTTCCCAAGAATCGGTGTCGCCATGGAACTTGCTGGATCGTTGACCAACGTAGAGTGGTACGGCAGAGGTCCGGAGGCTTCCTATCCAGACAGAAAGACAGGTTACAGAATGGGTATCTACAAATCAACAGTTGATGAAATGTACGAACCTTATTTAATTCCTCAGGATTATGGACTGAGAATGGACAGCCGTTGGGTAAGATTCACGAACGAGGCCGGAAAGGGTCTTGAGTTTGGCGTTGACCAGCCTTTCGGATTCAATGCGTATCCTTTCACAACGGAAAACCTTACCAAGAGCGTTTACCAATATCAGCTCAAGAAATCCGGTAAAGTGACTTTCAATCTTGATTATGCAACAAGCGGTGTCGGCTGTACTGCCCGTGGCATCTTTGATGCCTATAGAGTTTATCCTACAGGCTACGAGAGAACAATCTTCATTAAGCCGATCAAATAATTCAAAACAAACAAATTAACATTCACGGCAGAGTGTTGGAAATTGTATATTCGGCAAAAAAAGAGTAACTTTGTAGGAACGAGTTTTTATCACAACCAACCACAAAATTATGTTAAGACGAGATTTCCTTAAGGTATCAGCATCGGTAGCCGCTGCCACTGCAATACCATCATCATTGGCAGCTGCGGCCAAGACCACCAAAACTTCAAAATCAAAGGACGGCAAGATACGCCTCGGATATATAGGACTGGGATGCCAGTGCGCCTGGGCTCTCCTCCCCTCTTTCATAGAAAAGGACAGAGTCAGAGTTGTCGCAGGTTGCGACCTCTATGACATCAAACGCGAGCGTTTCCGCCGCCAGGTCACGGAGTACTACCGTAACAAAGGCGAGAAGAAAGTCCAGGTGGATCTTTACGAAGACTACAAGGAACTCCTCGCCCGTCAGGATATCGACGCAGTCGTGATTGCAACCCCCGACCACTGGCATGCACTCGTGGCTGTCGAAGCCCTCAAGTCAGGCAAGGACGTCTACCTCGAGAAGCCTATGACCCTCACCGTTTACGAAGGCCAGATGCTCTGCAAGGCTGTCCGCAAGTACAACAGGAAACTCCAGGTCGGCTCGATGCAGAGATCCTGGAAAGAGTTCAACCACGCCACCTCGCTCGTCAGAGAAGGCGCTCTGGGCAAGATTGAGAGAATCAAGGTATATGTGGGGCGCAACCAGTACAACCCGGACCTCGGAACCCCCGTGCCCATCACTCTTCCCAAGATGGATGTCCCTGCCGGACTGAACTGGGACAAGTGGATCGGACCCCTTCCCGCAGACACATACTACAGCGAAGGCCTCAACCCTATGATCACCCCCGAGAAAGATGAAAGGTGCTACGGTGAATGGCGCTATTTCAAGGGGCTCGGCGGCGGTCTGATGACCGACTGGGGAGCACATATGTTCGACATCGCGCAGTGGGCAATCGGCAAGGACGGCAGCGGCCCCGTGGAGGTATTCCCCGCAGGTTACAGTTTCTATGACCACATCACTTACAAATATGACAACGGTATCGTGATGACCGAGGAGCCCATCAGCTTCAGCGACGGAAGAATCGACAACGGCTGTATGATCTACGGAGAGAAGGGGTGGATCAAGGTGCGCCGCGGAGGCTTCGAGTGCTCCGACCCCAAGTTCGAAATGCCGGAAGGCGATTTCGAGAGCCGCGACCACTACGACGCATTCCTCGATGCCATCGAGACACGCGTTGACCCCAACTGCACAGTCGAAATAGGACACTCTTCAAACACTGTCTGCATATTGGGCAACATAGCTATGGAACTCGGACGCCCCCTCAAGTGGAACCCCATCGTCCAGAAATTCATGGATGACCCCGAAGCAAACAGGAAACTCCATTACGAATACAGGGAAGGCTACAAGCTCGAGATATAAGAGACAAAGGAACGACCCTACCTTTTCTTGCGGTAATCGGACGGAGACATTCCTGTCCTGGTCCGGAAGAAGCGCGTGAAATGGTTGGAGTAGGCAAAGCCAAGCTGTTCTGCGATTTCGTTGACCGGTTGGTCCGAATGCAGCAGCATGGCTTTTGCTTTCTCAAGAATCTTGCCGTGGATGTATTCCTGGGCAGTGATGTGCGCCTGTCTCTTGACCATCTCGCCGAAATAGTTCGGAGAAAGATTAAACTGCTCTGCACACCAGGCAACTGTCGGATATCCGAGCATACTTGACATCTCCGATGCACCTATGTAGTTGTTGAGAAGGCTTTCCAACTTGATGATGAAATCATTTTTCCTGAGTTTGCGGATATCGAACTGGCGGTCGTAATAACGTCGGCAGTAGCTCAGCATCTGCCCTATTCCCAGGCGCAGCATATGGCCTGTGAACTCGTCATCCTGAGCGTAGAGTTCGCTGCTGATGTTGGTAAAGCAGTTCATCATCACACGCCGTTCGGCTTCGCTGAGTTTCAGGGCCTCCGACACATCATAATCGAAGAAATTGAACATATGGAAATCACGCCCAAGTCCGGTGTCGGCGATGAGTTCCTGACGGAAGACAAGCATCCTCCCTTTGGGATGCCCCACCGTACCAACATCTGCCGATATGATATCTCCGGGTTTTATCGTAAGGACGGAACCGGCGCCGTAGCTGACGCCCGAATTACGCAGCCGTATCTCACCGACTTCGGCATCAAGCAGGACAACACAATACATTCCGAAATCCGTAGGTGCGAAAAGACTGAGATCCGCGCGTCCCAAATCCGCCACACTCACGAGGGGATGGAGCGTCGGTTGTCCGAAAAACCTGTTGAATTGGTCTATATTTTCTATTTTTCTTATCATTTTGCGGTGGATAAAGTCACTTGTTTGTAGTGATGTTGGTATCTTTATGCACAAAAATAAGCAAAATTCATTGATATTGGTAGGTAAATATGGTATCAAAATCCATTATCAGTAAAAATGGTAGATAATTCGGTAAGATATATCCCACTATATTCATCTGCAACACCTACTTTTGACTTCAGAAACATTGGAACAAAACAAAAATCAAATATTATGGCAGTCAAATTTTACAAAAGTGAGAATCAGGTCCCGCTGGAAATGCACAAAGTCAGAATGGTTCAGAAACTCAGCCTGCTCCCAGTCGAAGAGAGGTTGAGAAGAATGCAGGATGCGGGCAACAACACCTTCCTTCTTCAGAACAAAGATGTCTTTATCGATATGCTCACGGACTCCGGTGTCAATGCCATGTCCGACTTACAGTTCGCGGCAATGCTGCAGGCAGATGATGCCTATGCTGGCTCAGCAACATTTCTCAGAGTCAAGAACGCAGTGAAGGAGGTGTTCGGCACCGACAATGTTCTTCCGGCTCACCAGGGACGTGCGGCGGAAAACATCCTCGCCGAAGCCTACATCACTCCCGGCAAGGTGGCCCTGATGAATTTTCACTTCACCACCACCAAGGCCCACATCACCCGTCTTGGCGGAACTGTGGAAGAACTCGTCGACCCCAAGGGACTCCTTCCCCAGACCGATGACCCGTTCAAGGGCAACTTCGACCTGGCACGGCTCGAAAAAAGGATAGACGAACTCGGCGCCGAGAACGTTGCATTCGTCAGAGTGGAATCCGGAACCAACCTTATTGGAGGGCAGCCTGTCAGCCTCGAAAATATGCTAGCCGTCACGGACATCTGCCACGAAAAGGGCGTAAAGTCGGTTCTCGATGCATCGCTGCTGCAGGATAACGTTTACTTCATGAAGACCCGTGAAGCACGCTGCAAATATATGGATGTCAAGACAATTTACCACCTGTTGGCAGACCACTTCGACATTGTGTACTTCTCCGCGCGCAAGTTGAGTTTCTCGAAGGGGGCAATCATCACAAGCAAGGATGCGAAGTTCACAAGGGAGATGATGGCATTCGTGCCGCTGTACGAGGGTTTCCTCACCTACGGGGGTATGGACGTACGAACTATGGAAGCGCTGGCTCAAGGCCTGTATGAGTCTCTCGATATGGAATACATAAATCAGGGGCCCGAATTCATCAGCTACCTCGCCAAGGAACTTGATTCGTACGGAGTGCCTGTCATCCTGCCAGCTGGAGGTCTGGGATGCCATCTCAACGCCGGCGAGTTCTGCCCTGACATACCGCACAACCAGTATCCGGCGGCCGCAGTGGGAGCGGCGCTCTACATTGCCGGCGGCATCCGCGGTATGGAGCGGGGAACGATGTCAGAGCAGCGTGAGCCGGACGGCACGGAACCTTTCGCCGCTCTGGAACTGCTCAGGCTGGCAGTGCCACGCCGCGTGTTTACTCTCTCGCAGATAAAGTATGTCGCTGACCGCGTCAAATGGCTCTGGGACAACCGGAAACTCATCGGAGGTCTGGAGTGGACCGAGGAGCCTGAGGTCCTGCGCTTCTTCTTCGGAAGGATGAAGGAGATAGGCTACTGGCAGGAGGAACTGGCTGAGAAGTTCAAGAAAGACTTCGGTGACAGTTTATAGCAGGTATGTCACCGTTTTGTGTTTCTATACGCAATTTTAGTTAAATTTGCTTTAAGTCATTCTTAAATCGAAAGCCTCGTATATGAAATCTGTTGCAGTATATCTTGGATCGGCAGCCGCCACCGCAAAGTGGCGCAGTTTTGCCTATGATTTTGGAAAGCGTCTGGCAAACAATGGGATAAAGGTTGTTTACGGGGGCGCGGATGTCGGCACAATGTCATCTCTTGCCGATGGAGTCCTTGCAGGGCACGGACATCTGACAGGTGTATTTCCGGCCGGATTCGGCGGCAAGCGGGAAGTCGCGGCACAACACCGCGATATTCTGAGGAATGATGTCACTGAGAATATCGAAGTGCGCGACCTTGCAGAGAGAAAGGAGATGATGCGCCGGCTGTCAGACTGTTGCGTGATACTTCCGGGCAGTTTCGGCACGATGGACGAACTGTTCTGTTATGCCGTTGAGAATGAGGTAGGCATCCACGACAAGAAAGCATATGTCCTGAACATTGACGGCTATTATGATGGCCTTGAGATGCAGGTGGATGTAATGGAACGGGAAGGGTTCATCAACAAATCCTCTGCAATAGTGGTCTTTGTCCACAGCATCGACGAATTCTTCAGGATTATGGAGTGAACGGATCCGTTACGTCACTGCCGTTCAAAGGGAAACAAAAAAAAGGACGCCTTCAGCATCCTTTTCCTGTCGGGATGATCTGACTCGAACAGACGACCCCCACGTCCCTAACGTGGTGCGCTAACCAACTGCGCCACATCCCGAATCGGACCGCAAAGAAAGTAATAAATTTTCTATTTACGAAATAAAAGTGAAAAAATTTTTCATCACAGATTCTTGGGCGGATACATTTCGTCCCACCAGGAAGAATCTTCTTTCAGATATTTGGCAAACCAGGCGGAGATCGTACGAAGCCAGTCACGACGTTTCCCGTACTCCCTAATGCCGTGATTTTCCCCATCCACGACCACAAAGGCGGTTTCCTGTCCCAAAAGTTTGAGAGCGGTGAACATCTGAATACTCTCCCCGATAGGCACGTTGGTATCCGCAGAGCCGTGCAGGAACAGTAGCGGAGTGTGTATTTTGTCTGCGTTGTACAGGGGGCTGCGGTCCACGTAGAGATCCTTCCTGCTCCAGGGATAGCTGCCTGTCATACTCACCTGACTGTATGAATAGCCCCAGTAGCCTTCTCCCCAATAGCTTGTGTGGCTGCTGATTCCGGCGTGCGAGATACCGGCGGCGAAGATATCTGTCTTTATCAGAAGCAACTGGGTCATAAACCCGCCATAGGATGCACTGAAACATCCGACGTGCTTTTCATCGACGTAAGGATGGTCCTTGCAGAACTGACGCGTAGCTTCAATGATGTCGTCAGCTACCACATCTCCCGCAGTATTCACGTGGCGGGCGGCGAATTCCTGACCGAAACCAGATGCTCCGCTGGGATTGACGACAAAGAATATGTAACCCTGAGCGGCATAGTACTGAGGCGAATAGGAGCCGATGGCATATCTGGCAGTGGGGGAACATCCTCCGTAATAATGGACGAGCATCGGATATTTCCTCGAAGGATCGAAATCCGGCGGAAGCACATAGAAACCGGTGATACGGTCACCTCTGCTGCTGATGAACTCGTACGAATTCCCCTGCCCCATCTGCACGTCCGCAAGCCTGGCCTGACTGAAGTCGAAAAGTTTCCGCTGCTTGAGTCCGGCAATGTCCATCGACCAGACGCGGTCGCCGTTCTCAAGTCCCTGACCGTAATAGACAAGTCTGGAGCCGGTATTGGAAAGGTCAAAAGAGCTGACCCTATCCTCCAGATTCGGCAGCCGGGTGACCTTTCCGTTTTTCGGATTCATTCTGAACAGATTCTGGCAGTCCTTGTCCTCCGCCAGAAAATAAACCATCCCGTCACCTGCACTCCACTGGAAATTCTGCGGAGAGGGGGTGAACCCCTCTTGCATCAAAGGTCTCACGCTGCCGTCCGCTAGGTTCATAACGAAGAAAAGGTACTGATAGGGGCTGGATGTCTGCCCTTCCTTGATTCTGCAGGAAACCCCGCCGAAAGACTCCCCTGTCCCGCGAATCAGAATCTCTTTTCCGTCAGGGGAGAAACAGACTCCCGCCAAAGTGGGGTCATCTTCTATGAGGCATCTGGTCTCAAGAGTCCGGATATCCATCAGGTAAAGTGACGACAAATCGGTACGGACTGCCGTAAGGCTGTCCCTCGTCGTCTGGAAAAGAATCCGGCTTCCGTCCCGGGAGATATCGGCAAGTCTGGCATTATGATGCCCGAAGGTAAGGGGCTGCATTACACCTGTAGCGATATCATAACGGGCCAGCCCACTTCGGTTCCTCCATCCCGGCTGCCTGTCATCAGGCGTAAGAATCTGATGCACCGCTCCTTCCTTGGGGCCTTCCTGCCGGGTGTAATAAATTAGATATCCTCCTTGGGGAGGGATGGTAAAACCTCCTTCAGGGATATCCGTGGCAATAATCCTCCTCTCTCCGGTCAAAGGTTCCGTGCAGACAAGGTCGCGTCTGCTCCCGTTCAACTGAACGGAATAATATTCATCTGACGAAGGCATCCAACTGATTCTGGATTCGGAACGGGAGATGGTTCTGCCATCGGCAAGGTTCACTATTTCGGTGTATGATGCCGATTTTCCACCGCTCTGGATATTGTTGTGAGTGACAGCCGCATATTTTCCGCCGGGAGAGATGCTCACGCCGCCGCAGGAGACACCGTCCGTATTGATGTCAAGCGAGAAGTTCCGCTTTCCGTCCGTCCTGAGGGCCAGTTGGCCTTTCTTCTTGGTCACAACGCTGATTTTCAAGGAATCCAAAGGTCCGTCAGCATAAATCCTGAGCACCGCTTCGTGAGTCGCGGGCTCAAGTTTCATCTTGAATCCGTTCTGTTTTTTCCCATCCAGATAGAATCTGCTCTCCTTAGCGCCTTTTATCTTCAGTTCCGCCTCCACGAAGCCGGTGCACTGCAGATTGAAACTCAGAAGGTGCTGATTTTTCCCCTCTGCCAGGGGCACTGAAGTCACGAAATCCGCGGAGCGGAGAGCTCCGAATGAGATTTTCGAGTCCAGAATGGATTCCACCTTGCATCTCTTTCCCGACACATCGACGGAATCGACAGTGAAAGGGTTCTGGACCTCATACGGGCCGGCATATCTGAAACAGTTGACATCCAGGGTATCGGCAAGACAACACAACCCGGACACAAGGAAAAGGGCGGAAAGTAACAGACGTCTCATAAAAGTATTATTATTTTATGCAAGCACAAAATTACAAAAAAGAGACCCGGCAGCAAGTTTTTTGTAACTTTGAAAAAAAAGGTCTCCGGATGAAAACAAAATATCTCCTGGCAGCAGTTGCCGCCGCAGCCTCGTCTATCATCGTACTACTTTCGACAAGTCCCGCAATAAAGCCCACTGAACTTACCTGCGAATATGCCGTGAACCCTTTCACAATCGATGAGACGTCCCCAAGGCTGAGTTGGATAAACATTTCCTCACGAAACGGTGAATTCCAGACTGCCTACCGCATACGAGTTGCCTCAACCCGCGAAGGCTTGAAGAAAGCGGACCTGTGGGATAGCGGCAAAGTCCCCTCCAGCCGTTCCACCCTTGTCAGATATGAGGGTAAAGAGCTCGAATCAATGCAGGAATACTGGTGGCAGGTCTGCACCTGGGACTCCCACGGGCGGCGTTCCGGATGGAGCGAACCCGCTTTCTGGGGCACCGGAATACTCGACGCAAACCTTTGGCAGGCCGAATGGATAGGTGCCCCCTGGCAGGGGGAAGAGGGCCGTGACCAGATTGAAGGTGCACCGCACTCCCCCGCCCCTCTGCTTCGCAAGTCAGTGACGCTGGAAAAGAAAGTCGCTTCAGCAAAGGCATATGTGACAGGCCTGGGATTTTTTCAGTTCTATATCAACGGGGGAAGGGTCTCCGATGCTGAGCTGACACCCAACGAAACATCATATACATACCGGGAAGGGCTTGAAAACCATATGCTCGGACTTGACGGAAGCAAATTCCGAGGACACAGGGTACAGTATTACGGCTATGACATCACGGAGCACCTCCGCTCCGGAGAGAACGTTTTCGGAGCAATTCTGGGATGCGGGTTCTTTGACACAAACAGCGGCTGGGTACATTCCTACGGTTCTCCTCGTTTTTTCGGGCAGATATTCATTCAATACGAGGACGGATCCTCCGAGGTGGTGACAAGCGACACGACCTGGCTTGCCCACAAAGGTCCCATCACAGCCAACGGAATGTATGACGGTGAAACTTACGATGCCCGACTCGAGGTGGACGGATGGTGTACCCCGGGGACAGACCTTGACAACGGATGGCTCTCCGCCGCACCGAAAAAGGCTCCGGACGGCAAACTCTGCGCACACCACTACACCTCGGACCGCATAATGGAAAAGGTCAGCCCCAAGACAGTCAGCACATTGGAAGACGGATCTCTCGAACTGGATTTCGGAGACTATCTGACGGGATGGGTGAGGCTTGAGCATCTGAACGGAAATGCAGGAGATTCAGTTAAAATCGAATATCTCTGCGAGTCACCCGGCAACGGGGAGAACATATATGTTCTGAACGGAAAAGGCAACGAGTCCTACGCCGCGAGGTTCACCTGGTTCTGCTTCGACAAGATCAGAATCACGGGATATCCCGGCATCCCGGCTCCGGACGACATCACGGCAGAAGCCGTATATGCCGACCTTGAGACAACCGGTCACTTCGCCTGTTCGAACGAACTTTTCAACCGTATCAACCACATCTGGTGGAGAAGCCAGACCGACAACATGCACCTCGGCGTTCCGACAGACTGCCCGCACAGGGAGAAAGGCCCCTACACCGGAGACGGGGAGGTTGCCTGCGTTACGGTGATGCACAATTTCGACGCCGCGTCATTCTATACCAAATGGATGAGAGATATCTCAGACTGTCAGGATGTCGAGACGGGTTATGTGCCCAACGGAGCCCCTTGGCACCCCGGGTGCGGAGGCGGTGTCGGATGGGGCGCCGCGATGAACGTCATTCCCTGGGAATTCTATCTTCACTACGGCGACAGGGATATTCTGGAAGAGCACTATCACGCGATGACGGAGCATATCCGCAATATGCGCAGCTGGATGCTGGAGGACGGAACGATGCATCAGAAGATGCACAATCCCAAGAACCCGATATATTTCTTCAACCTCGGAGACTGGCTGCCGCCTTACGATCTTCCGGATGACGGTCTGGTCCACACGTTCCTTCTCTGGAAATGTACGGATTATATGGCAAAGACATCCGAAGTCCTCGGCAAAACGGAAGATGCTGCTTTATACCGCTCTCAGGCAGAAGAGGTTGCAGATGCCTTCAACAATGTTTTCTACGACAGGGAGAAAAAGAGTTACGGTGATTTCGGGTCCAACATCCTCGCCCTTAAACTGGGAGTGCCCGATGACCGGAAAGAGGCCGTGTTGCAGACTCTTCGGGAGGAAATTGCAAGATATGACGGCCACCTCAACACCGGTATCATAGGCACGCAACTCTTCTTCGAGACACTAGCCGAAAACGGGATGAACGACCTCGCATTCGAGGCAATGAACAAACGGGACTTCCCTGGCTTCGGGTGGTGGCTTGAGCAGGGGGCTTATACGACCTGGGAAGCCTGGAACGGCGATAACTCCCGCAACCACCCGATGTTCGGTGGGGCTCTCACCTGGTTCTACCGCAAGGTGGCCGGTATGGAGGTTGACGAGGACGCCCCGGGGTACAGACACATAATCTTCCGTCCGATGCCCTGCGGAGACCTTACCTGGGCAGAATACAGCACCCACACTCCTTACGGTAAAGCAGGCATACACTGGTCCCTGTCTGAAGAGGGCCGTTTCAGCGCTGAAATCACTATTCCGGTAGGCTGTACAGCCACTTTCGTCATTCCGGGAAAGGAAAACGAACCACTTGAATTCGGAAGCGGAACCTACCGCATAGCGTAAACACCGCTCAAAAAAAATCCAAAATTCTTGATGATTTGACTTGATAATCTTACCTTTACAGCAATAATTGGACTACTGTCTTTCAATATTAAGTTACCAATACGATGAAAATACTGAAATTGTTTACACTTTCAGCCGTTGCCCTGTTGCTGTGCGATTGCGGTGGCGACCCTGTCCCGGGTCCCGGCCCGGAGCAGACAAAACCTGTTGAGGAAGCCGCATACGTCAAGCTTGGAAGCGGACAGAGTTCTTCCGTATCCGTCGGATATGACGGGGCGGAAATCCCCGTTTCATTCAGCACCAACAAAAACTGGACAGCAGAAGTGTCATTCGGGGCCAGTTCTTCCGGTTGGGTGTCACTGAGCGAGAGGAACGGCTCTTCCGGTAGCCGGACGCTCATAGCTTCCGTTTCGGGAAACAATGAAAGTTCCCAGAGAAGTTCCGTCATAACCATTAAAGCCGGGAATGCATCCGCAACCGTAACCATCTCGCAGGAGGCTTTCAAAAGCGAATTCTCCATCAGCCCGAAGGTTGTTGAAACCCCCTCGGAAGGTGGGACCGTAGAAGTGTCCGTCACCTCCAATATCGGGTATCACGCCTCAACGAGCGTCGATTGGATTTACGAAATGTCAACAAAAGCCACCGAAACCAGGAGTCTGTGGTTTATAGTCGATGCGAATGAGTCAGTCGAACCCCGGAGCGGTGTGATTGTCATCTGCAATGATGACGAAGTCTGCATTCCGGTCACTGTCAATCAGGCCGGCATCCCCGCCTCAATAAGCGTAGCGCCAAGCATCCTGAACTTCACATCCCAAGGCGGGACGGAGAGCATCGATATATTTTCAAACACCGGATGGGTTGTATCCCAATCGCCTGAATGGTGCACAGTCTCCCTTGCTTCGGGTTCCGGTGACACGTCGGCCGACGTTAACGTAAAAGAAAACGGAAACACCTATCCACGCGAAGGAAAGATAGTCTTTTCAGCAGGCGAAGTCACGGCCGAAGTGGCTGTCAATCAGCAGGCAGGACAGCCTCAACTTGATGTCAGCAACAAGAAGCTCTCCATTCCGGGCAGTGGCGGCAATGCTTCATTCACCGTAACTTCCAATGCCGATTGGGCCATCAATACCGGAGCTTCCTGGTTGAGCGCTTCCGTCAGCGGCGGTTCAGGCAATGCTCAAGTCACGCTTACCGCCGAGCCCAATCCCGACATCAAGGCCCGCACGGCAGAATTAACAGTCAGTACTGCTGACGGAAGCATTCAAAAGGTTGTTTCCGTAACTCAGTCCGAAGGGGAGGTCTTTCTCGAACTCGACGTTTACACCCTTCAGTTCGATCATCTGGAAAGATGTTCCCAAGTCAAAGTAACCAGCAATGATTCCTGGAGTGCAGTCAGTTCCGCTTCGTGGTGCACGGTTCAGAAAATCGCATCGGGAGGGGCCCTCGATGTGTGCGTCAAGGCAAACGACACCGGAAAGAGCCGCACCGCTCAGATTACGGTCAAGACAAAGAGCGGAGGATTGGAAAAGACAATAACGGTATCGCAATCCACGCCGGAAGCAAACGAAGGCTTCGGTGACGATGGACAGATAAAATGGGATTAAGGAGGAGGAACAGATATGAAAAAGATTATATCACGAACAATAGTTCCTATCGTGATTGCGTTTGCAGTCAGCACTTCCTGTCAGCAGTTTACAGAAGTCCTGGACAAAACCTCCGGACATTTCAGCGCAACAACCGAGCAGGCCACGAAGACCTCGCTCAGTGAAGATTGGTCCGTTCTGTGGCAGGATGCCGATAAAATCACCGTCTTTGCCGGCAACACCGCCCCTTCGTGCTATATGATTACCAAGGGCGCCGGGACAACATCAGCCGTATTTGAGGCGGTCAGCACCCCCACGCAGGGATCATCTCTTGCAACAAACATCGCTGTCTATCCTTACGATGCCGGAATGACAGCCTCGTCAGACGGCACGGTTACATTGACAATTCCCCCGACTCAGCAATACGCAGCCGGAGGGTTTGCGCCCGAAGTCAACGTTATGGTCGCGGCCACACCTGACGCGAGTGGAGAGTCCTTCGCTTTCAAGAATCTTCTTTCCATAGTCCGGGTCAGCCTGACTGGATCAGCTGTCATCCAAAAGTTGGAGTTTTCAGGGAACAACCGCGAACCGGTCTGTGGCAAAGCGACAGTAAAGCCTGTTTTCGGTCAGGAACCGGAACTTTCCTTTGCCTCCAATGCGGGGACTGTCCTGACTCTTGACTGCGGCAATGGTGTGCAACTGTCATCAAACCCCACTGAATTCTTCCTTGCAGTACCTCCTATGGAGTATTCAAAAGGATTCAAGGTCACAGTCATTTCCACATCCGGAAAATCGGCAAATCTCACCGTTTCTGAAAAGACCGTCCTCAAGCGCTCGAAAATCAAGACATCTCCGGCCACTGAGTTCAAGGGGGATTACAACGACGGGTTCGCCCACTTCGAAAGTCCGGAGTTAGAAGCATACTTCATCGAAGAGTTTGATCTTGATGGAGACGGCCGCCTGAGCGAGAAAGAAGCTTCCAAGGTAACAGAAATTAATCTTGACTATACGGAAATCGAGTTCACTTCCCTCAATGGAATAGAGTATTTCACCAACCTTCAGACTCTCTATGCATCCGGAGAGTATTACGCATATGACGAAAGTGTGGGATATGAACAGTGGCAAGAGCGCAAGCAAAAGATTTCAGGTACCGTTGACTTGACAAAAAACACCAATTTAGGTGACATCGGTTTGAGGCGACATCAGATAACCGATTTGAAACTGCCCAAGACACAAAAACTCACCTCTATTGAGGTATCCGGCAATTTATTGACGGAATTGGACGTTTCCCAATATCCTCAACTGTATTCTTTGAATATCTCCAACAACTATATGTCAAGCATTGACGTTTCCGAAAATCCGGAGTTGCTATATCTCTATGCAGCCGACAATCGACTGACAGAAATCGATCTTTCCAACAACCGGAAGCTGGTGAATCTTGATCTGGGTCTAAATCAGTTGACAAACATTGACCTGTCTGCCAACACGAACCTGACATATCTCTATCTGAATTCCAACAATCTTTCCTATCTTGACATTTCGAAGCTGTCGAAATTGAATAACCTTTACTGCGGCTACAACGACGGTCTGAAATATCTGATTCTATCTCGGGAGCAGACCATAGAGAACATCTATCCTACAAGAGGTAATTTGTGGTATATCCCCGAATCCACTGAAATCGTTTTTGGTGACGAATTCCGCATCTCCCCGCAGAACTGCGAAGCCAATCCTGAGGGAGATATCGTTGAAATATCTGTGATTTCGCTTAAAGCAAGCCACGTTTCATCACTCCCTGATTGGGTGAAACAGCTTGGCTCTGCAGAGGACGGCATACTGAACAAATTCTCCTTCCTCGTTGAAGCAAACACCTCCGGTGCGGAACGCAGCGGGCAGATAGTGATATGCGACGATGACGGAAAGTGCCACTCTGTCGCCATTACACAGAAAAAGCAGGAGGGATACGAAGAATCGGACTGGAGAGAGACAGACTTTTATCACCGCTCTCTGATTATGCGCTTCACCGGCACCTGGTGCAGCTACTGTCCTTGGATGGCGGAAGCAATCGAGATTGTCAGGAACGAACATCCTGACAAGATTGAGGCAATTTCGATGCACAATTCCGGGAGTACCCTTTATTTCGAGGGAGTGGATTTGATGATACAAAGATTCGGTATCAGCGATTTCCCGACCGGTGTGGTTGATTGCCGTAAAAAAGTCGATAACCAGCTGGTTATCGGAAGCACTGCAAATCTGATTGTTGAGGCAGTAAAGGAAACGGAGAGAAACTATAAAGCTGTAACCGGTGTCAGTTTTATCTCTTCGATTAACGGGAACACACTTGACGTGGATGTCTCTGTTTATGCCAAAGTTGCCGAAGAGTTCAAGATAGCGGTGGTCCTTCTGGAAGACGGAATTGTAGCTGAACAGGCCGGAGCCGACCCCGGATATGTCCATTATGATGTACCCCGCCTGAACCTGAGTCGTTCAATGGAGGGGGATTCCTTTACTGTAAGTCAGGCAGGTACTGTCGTACCTCTTCACTTCTCGGGCACCATCCCCAGCAAATGCGTAAAGAAGAATTGCAGGGTGCTTGTATATATCCAGAGAAAATACGGAAGCCAGAGTGTTGTCCAGACCAGCGGCTACGGAGAGTGGTATGTCGATAACTGCGTCTCCGGAAGAGCAGGAGGTTCAGTGCCGTTGGCATTGGACTCCGACAGTTCTTCACATATGGGCGGAAATGAAGACATCACCCCAGGCACTGACATCAACTTTTAATCACAGACCGCTATGAAGAAGACACTCATACACACTTTGCTTGTCACGGTCGCGTCTCTGATGTTCACCGCTTGTGCAGAGCAGGAATCACACAATCTGGAAAATCTTTTCAGGAGCGAAACGGGAGGGTCCGTACAGACCGGTGGGCTGACATATCTTGAGGCCACGCTCGGTGATGCTCCTACAAAAACTGCAATGAGCTCTTTCGACGGAAGTTGGAAGACGCTCTGGCAGGCCAAGGACAAAATAGCCGTATTTTTTGACGGAAGTTCAAGCGCCGTGGATTTCCTTCTGGAAAGAGGAGAAGGACAAAACATCGGCGTCTTTTCCGGAAATGCCAATGGAAAGGTATGGACAGCCTTGTATCCTGCTATGAATGCGGAGTCCAAAAACGGGACCTGCATTAATTTGAATCTTCCGGAAACACAGACCTATGCCGAAGGCTCTTTCGGACCTGACAGTTACCCGATGGTGGCGGCGCCGACTTCGGGGACGATGCAGTTCAAAAATCTGTGCTCCACCATCAAGGTGCAGCTCAAGGGACATCACGTCATCGATTCCATCAGATTCACCGCCAGCGACAGGAATATCTCGGTGTGCGGTCCCGCTTCCGTTGATGTCAACTTCGCGGAAGTTCCGTCACTGACAATGAAGTCCGGCGGTTCAGGGAGTGTAACGCTTAAGGTGGGCAGCGTGCTGCTTGACCCGGATGAAATCACGGATTTCTACATAGTGCTCCCCCCTCAAACTTATCGGGGAGGGTTCACTCTGAAAATTTTCACTCCGACCGGCTCAATGACACGCTCAACTGATGCCGATGTCACCATTGAGCGTTCAAAAGTTCACGCCCTAACTCCGTTCTATGTTAAGCTGGACGACGGCATTGAACCAAGCGTCACCCTTGAAGGCAGTGGTACCGAGGCTTCGCCTTTGCTTATCCAAAGCCTCAATGACTTGCTGACTATGGCATCTGCTGCAAATGCTAATGTTGAGTTGAGGAATGCTGAAGGAAAGAATATTGCCGCAGCCACTGCGACGTACAGGCTTGAGAAGGATATTGACCTCGCTCCGGTTTGCTCGAAAAATAAAGGTAGCTGGGTGCCAATAGGCGGGGATATTATTCCATTTGAAGGATTGTTTGACGGGAATGGGCACTGTATTTCCAACCTGTACATCGATACCGACAAGCCATATTCGGGATTGTTTGGTAAAATGTACGGTTGTGTAAGGAATTTGATTGTTTCAGGCACGGTCAAATCAACAAGCACATATGCGGGAATAGTTGCGGGCCATTGCTCTTCCGATGGTGATTATGCATCAGTTCAAAATTGTACCGCATACGGTGAAATATCATCTTCCTATCCTTCCGAAGAAGCTTACATCGGAGGAGTGGTGGGAAATCTTGGTTACGCCTTTATGAATGATTGCCGGAATTATGCAACCGTTCAGGCCGGTGATTATGTCGGAGGTATTACCGGCATTGCCGGCTACAAGATTTTCAACTGTTACAATTTCGGTAGCATAAAAGGAAAATCCAATTGTGGAGGGATTGTAGGTTTATTATTTACGGGTAATGTTTATAACTGTGCCAATTACGGAGATATTGACGGGGATTGCTATTGCGGAGGAATCGTCGGAGGTTTGACTGGAGACGGCAGGGTTACCAACTGCCTGAATGCCGGAGATATATATGCAAGTAGTGACAGAATAGGAGGCATATTCGGTATTTCTTATAGTGACATTGGTCAGGTCGTATCCAATTGCGTGAATGTTGGAGCAGTTCTCACACCGAAAAGTTTCAAAGGAGAGAAAGGAGGTCTTGCTGGAAGTTCGGAAGTCGAACTGACAAACTGCTATTGGCTCTACGACCCTGAAGCCAAACTGGGCTTCAAGGATGGCATAGCCATAGGTGATGGAGCGTTCTGCTTCGCCTTGACGGCGGACCAGCTCAATGGTATGCAGCCATTCCCGGAACCGCTCTATTACAACAAAGAAGGCATTCCAAGTATCAATGCGATTGATGCCCTGAACAACTGGGCTGCCGACAATTCAGGCGAATACAAGTATTGGGGATGGACATTCAACGATGAGGACCAGTGGTTGTCGTTCACCGGAGAGCCTGCAAAGGGAGGTCAGGGTGATGTATCCACAGTCTTTGTTGTCAACCCCACTGACGTGTCCGTTTCATACGAAGAAGCCGAATTTGAAATCAAGGTGGTTGCCGGAATGGGGCATAAAATCTCCTCGATGCCCGATTGGATTTCAGTCACGGACACCGACGTTACCAAGACCGGTGACATTACCACCACGGTTTATACATTCAATGTGCAGGCCAACCCCGATTATGTGGAGCGTTCCGGAGTCATTGTCCTATGCAATGACAGTGAAAAATGCATTCCGGTCACTGTGACCCAGATGGAAAAGATTGACGAGAGCGACATTTGGAAAATCAAGAATTTCTACCATCGTTCCGTCGGATTCAAATTCACTGCAACCTGGTGCCAATATTGTCCGGCAATGTCAGAGGAATGGGATTATGCCAAGTCTATTCTCGGGGACAAATTCCAGATAGCGGCATTCCATCCGACATCTTCCGATCTCGGTTTTGCTGAAACCGGCAAGATGGAATCGGCTTACCACGTTTCAGGCTACCCCACAGGAATTGTTGACAGCCGCGCTGACGTATATGGAGGCTCCTATATCAAATCCGTATCCGAAGAGACCGAAAAGGCTTATGGCACATCCTCCGGCATTGAATTCGTATCAGAGATCAACGGCAACATCATAAATCTCGACGTCAATCTCTACATACACGAAAAGGGTGATTACAAGGTAACGGCGTTGCTTCTTGAAGACAACATCATCAGCGGGCAGCAGGATGCTGAGAAAGGATATCGTTCTGATTTCAAGCACGACAATATAGTGCGACTTGCTTTCTCCGAGGTCACGGGGGACAAGTTCACGCTTAATTCGAACTTCTCAATCGTACCTTTCAAATACAGCGGAAAGATTCCGTCACAATGCAATCCGGCCAATCTCCGAATATTGGTATATGTCGAGCGTGCTTATGGCTCGATGCAGAAAGTGAACAAAGTTCAGGGGATTTCATATTACAACTACACAGGTTACTTCGTTGACAACGCCAATACCGCTCCTGTAGGACAGAAAGCCGAAATCCTCTTTGATGACGGTTCGTCAAAAGACGAAAGATATGAATCCACGGATTACTCGGCGGACGGGTCCGTAACCAAACTCCAAAGTTCCACCAGAGGCAACGGCATTGACATTGTCATCACAGGAGATGCCTTTGCCGACAAGGACCAGAAATCATTCGAGACCTATGCCAAACGTGCTATGGAGGCTTTCTTTGCCGTCGAACCATACAACAGCCTGCGCGACCGCTTCAACATATGGAGCATAAACGCTGTCTCGAAGAACGATTTCGTCGGCGGGAACACCAAGTTCTCCGTCAGATTGGGTGACGGGACCTACATCGAGGGCAATCACGACAAAATCTTCGACTTCGTCAGTGCCAACATCCCCTCGGCCGATCTGACAAAGACAGTAATCATAGTTCTTGTCAACCAAGCCGTATATGCAGGAACCAACTTCCATTGGATAACAAACGAGGCAATCTCTTTTGTACCGTTACAGACTACACTCTCCGAATTTGACGCCACACTGCGCCACGAAGCCGCAGGGCACGGATTCGGCAAACTTGACGACGAGTATTATTATTCAGAACCGGCTCCGTCCGACTGGATCAGCGGCAGAAAAGAATGGCAGAAATCAGGATTCTGGGAGAACGTGGATTTCACCGACGACCCTGAAATCATTCGTTGGAAGACTTTCCTCAATGACACCCGCTACGCAGGGCAGGTCGGCATCTATCAGGGTGGCGGCACCTATGTATCTGGCGTCTGGAGATCCACCGAAAACAGTATTATGCGCTACAACTATGGATATTTCAATGCTCCTTCACGAGAGGCCATCTATAAGAAGATTATGCGTTTCTCAGAAGGCGACAGTTGGGTTTACGATTATGAGACATTCGTTGATTTCGACGCAAAAGGACGCAAGGAAGAGGCTTCTTATCCATATGGCAGCAGCAACCTGTACAGCGGTTCTGCCGGCAAGCAATTCACTCCTCTGCACCCGCCTGTACTTATGACAAGGTAAGAATATGAAAATTGAATCAATTGTGCTCACGGCCGCGCTGCTGTATATCTCAGCAGTGCGGCTGCCGGCACAGACCATTCCGGACGTCACGGTGGAGAATATGAAGGGGGAGAAGGTATCATCAGCAACAATCTTTCAGGAAGAAAAACCTACTGTCATCTCCCTCTGGGCCACTTGGTGCAAGCCCTGTGTGCAGGAACTTGATGCCGTTTCCGAGGTTCTGGAAGAGTGGAAGGAGGAAATTGAGTTCAACTGTGTGGCTGTCAGCATTGACGATGCCCGGGCCGCCTCAAAAGCCAGAACCTTCGCTTCCGGAAGAGGATGGGATGGAATCGGAATTTTCTTCGATGTCAACGGCGATTTCCGCCGCGCGGTAAACGTAAACCAGATTCCGCACGTGCTGATATATGATGCAAACGGCAAACTTGTCTATAGCCATAGCGGTTATGTTCCGGGCGGAGAAGATGATATTTTCACCCGGCTCAAACAGATTTCGGAATGATTGCTTCAGCGTTACTGGCTCTGGCTATACTTTCATCCCCCGACTCTTCATCAGTCAGAATTTCAGGCAGCCTGGAGTCTGACAACGCCGTTTATGTGAACGATGCCGCTATCGGCAGCGCCCCCGGGCCTGGCGTCGGATCGAACAACTACCTCAAACTGGACTTGACGTCGGAACGGTTTGATGCAGGTCTGCAGGCTGAATATTACCCGGAACCCCTCAGGGGATACCAGCCGGAATTCAAGGGGGTATCCATACCTATGGGCTACGTGCGTTTCAACACAAAAAAATTCAACATTCTAGGAGGCAATTTCTACGAGCAGTATGGAAGCGGCCTTTTACTCCGCTGCTGGGAGGATCGCCAGATTGGAATCAACAACTCCATACTCGGCATCCGCACTGCCTTCAGCAATCGCAATGAAGTATTGAAAATCAGCGCAATGGCCGGCTTTCCGCGTTATTGCCACGGGCCGTCCTCCACTCTGGTCGCCGGAGCGGATGCTATGCTGGACATCGCCAGGATTGTCGGAGCCCCTTCATTTTCCCTGTTTCTGGAGGGCAGCTTCCTTCATCGGCACGAGAGTAACGTGCCGGATATGTTGCAGGTACTCTCCAATGGAGAATTCGTTATCCCGAATGATGTCAGTTCCTATTCAATCAGAGCCGGTTTTTCTTCAGGAGGGTTCTCTCTCAAGGTGGAGCACGTGGGGAAAGGAAAGGATTTCCACACGGACAAACTGTACCGTCAAAGCGACGGATACAGTCTCAGGCGGGGGAATGCCCAACTTATCGAGGCCGGCTGGATTGGAAGGTCGATTACCGCGAATCTGTCGCTGCGCCGTCTGAGCAATATGCAGCAACTGATGTTCCGTACCGACAACGCGGTAACTACAGGCAATACCCTGAATTACATTCCGGCTCTCTGCCAGCAGCAGACATATATGCTTGCAAGCCTCAACCCTTACGTTCCGCTGGCAGACGGGGAATTGGGTGGCCGCGCTGACGTATTCTACAATTTCAAGCGGAAGACAGTTCTCGGCGGGCGTTACGGGATGAAACTGCATATCAGCGGTTCGATGTTCTATGCTCTTCCACAAGCACTTTCCAACTGGGAAAAAGCCAGATTGGCCTATCGCGACATAAACATCGACCTTGAAAGGCGCTTCAGCAGCCGGTTCAAGGCATCGCTTTTCGTCAGCATTCAGGAGTCCTCCCCCACCCACGGCGAGAGGTTCGCTACGGTGGCCCAGAATGTCTTCGTCACCGAATGTCTTTACAGATTCAACTCTTCGCTGTCGCTCCGCGGGGAGTTGCAGTATCTCTATTCCCGAGAGATGCAGAAGGATTGGATGGCGGGATTGCTTGAGATGAGTTTCGCTCCTTCGTGGAGTTTCTATGTTTCCGATATGTACAACCACGGCAGCACCAAAATCCACTATTATGACTTCGGAGCAAGTTACAGCCGCGGAGCATTCCGCATTGCCGCCGGATACGGCCGCCATCGTGAGGGGATGGTGTGCTCCGGAGGCGTGTGCCGCTATCAGCCGGCCTTTACCGGAGCATCTTTTCAGTTGAATTATCGTTTTTGACCTATGAAAAGAAAATTCCTGACATCAGCCGTCACGGTTGCCGCAGCATTGATCTCCCTCCTTTCCTCCTGTGTAGGCGAACTTGAGCGTCAATTTTCCTGGGAAGAAAGGTCTGTCATTGATACCTCATCCCACCGTCCGGCAGCCGATACAACTGCACGAAACCTGATTGTCCTGGACTTTACCGCCACGTGGTGCGTCAATTGCCCGAATATGGCTTCCGCCATCGCAGAGTTGGCGGACACGGACAATTCCGTCAACCTGATTCCAATATCCGTGCATTATGCGGACGAGATGGCTTGCGACGCCTCAGACTTTCTGGTTGAAAAATACGGTGTTTCATCATTTCCCGTCGCGCTGTTCAGTTTCAATTCCAGCCTGCGCACCTCCACCCCATCGCCGGAGATTCTCAAGGCTCTTGCCGGGCAATCTCTCTCCGGCACACCCGAAGGATGCTCAATATCGGCCGAAGTGGAAGTTGAGAACGGGGTTTTCAGCATAGAGGCGACCGTTGACTATTCGTCCGACGGAACATATTCCATCGGAGCGGCACTTCTGGAAGATGGAATAGTCGCTCCACAAATAGGGAGCGGAGAGGAATACGTCCACGACAATGTCCTGCGCGCCTTCCTGCAGAAGGACTATGACGGGGCTCCCCTCGGAGCGAAGCACATAGGCGACAGTGACAAGGTAAAATTCAGTTTCACGCCTCAGCCCGGATGGAACACTGACTCGATGAAGGTTGTTGTATATGTCATTTTTGACGGAAATCCTTCATCCGTCTGCAACGCCAGGACATTCAGGCTTCCCTAAAAATTCGGGGATTAGCGTTTTTTTCGTATCTTGTGCCCTGAAATCAGCAAAGATACTATGGAAACGACAGGACACATTGTCCAGATTATAGGCCCGGTAGTTGACATTCACTTCGACATCACATCCGAAGAAGAAGCCGGAGTCAACCTGCCTAAGATTCACGATGCACTGTACATAACAAACCCTCAGGGACGCAAAATCGTAGTTGAGGTCCAGCAGCACCTCGGAGAAGACAGCGTCCGATGCGTGGCGATGGAATCCACCGACGGCCTTTCCAGAGGTATGGAGGCCCGTTATCAGGGTTCCGCCATCCGTATGCCTTCCGGCAATGCCGTGCGCGGCAGGGTGATGAACGTGGTCGGTGAGACAATCGACGGCCTTGGGCAGGTGAATCCCGAGGAGAGTTACCCCATCCATCGCGAAGCCCCGAAATTCGAAGATTTGACCACCTCACAGGAGGTCCTTTTCACCGGAATCAAGGTAATCGACCTGCTTGAGCCCTATCTGAAGGGAGGAAAAATCGGTCTGTTCGGTGGCGCAGGCGTAGGCAAGACAGTGCTTATCAAGGAGTTGATAAACAATATCGCAAAGAAGCACAACGGTTTCTCCGTTTTCGCCGGTGTCGGTGAGCGTACCAGGGAGGGCAATGACCTTCTCCGTGAGATGATAGAATCCGGTGTAATCAAATATGGCGAGGAGTTCGAAAAGAGTATGGCCGAAGGGCATTGGGACCTGTCCAAGGTCGATCGCACGCAGATTGACAAAAGCCAGGTATCGATGGTGTTCGGTCAGATGAACGAACCTCCCGGAGCAAGAAGCAGCGTGGCCCTGAGCGGTCTGACTCTTGCGGAGAGTTTCCGCGATTCCGCGGACCCCAACTCACCCAAGGACATACTTTTCTTTATCGACAACATATTCCGTTTCACTCAGGCGGGAAGCGAAGTATCCGCTCTGTTGGGCCGTATGCCCTCCGCAGTGGGCTACCAACCCACCCTGGCATCGGAGATGGGTCAGATGCAGGAGAGAATCACCTCCACCAAGAACGGGTCAATCACATCCGTGCAGGCGGTATATGTCCCTGCGGACGACCTGACAGACCCCGCACCGGCCACAACTTTCTCGCATCTTGATGCAACGACAGTATTGAGCAGGAAAATCGCCGAACTCGGCATCTATCCCGCAGTCGATCCTCTTGACAGTACCTCCCGTATTATGGACCCCAATGTCATCGGTCAGGAGCACTACGACACAGCGCAGCGTGTCAAGCAGATACTCCAGCGCCAGAAGGAACTCCAGGACATCATCTCCATTCTCGGAATGGACGAACTGAGCGACGAGGACAAGACAATAGTCAACCGCGCCCGCAAGGTGCAGAGATTCCTTTCCCAGCCTTTCTATGTGGCGGAGCAGTTCACGGGCGTTCCCGGAGTGATGGTCTCCATCGAGGACACCGTCAAGGGGTTCAATATGATTCTTGACGGAAAAGTTGACGATATTCCCGAACAGGCGTTCCTCAACGTGGGCACAATCGAAGATGCCATAGAAAAAGGACGCGCAATGCTTCAAAAGCAATAATCATAACAGATGCCTCTGACTCTGCACATACTTACACCGAAGACCGCCGGAATCGAAAGAGAGGTGGTCAAGGCTTTTTTCCCCAGTACGGCGGGAAGTTTCGAGGTGCTGACTAATCACGCTCCTCTCATTTCCTCCCTTGGGAAGGGCATCATCAGGTGGGAAAATGCCGGAGACGGCTCGATGGAATCCTTCTCAATCTCTTCCGGATTCGTGGAGATCAGGGACAACGTAATAACAGTGACCGCAGAACAATGAAACGTCTGGCTCTGATACCCCTGCTTCTGCTTCTCCTCTGCACCGGCGCAGCGGCGGCCACGCCCGCATCTGCATCCGCGGACGGGGAAGGCAGGTTCGATATGCAGGAGTATCTGTTCGGCCACGTTCTCGACTCGTACGAATGGCATATCACCGGATGGAGGGGGCATCACCTGTCAATCCCCCTTCCTGTGATTGTGTTCGGCCAGGACGGCCCCGCTATCTTCCTTTCAGACAAACTGGAAGAAGGAGCCTCCTACAAAGGCTATTTTATCCCGGAAGAGGGTCCGTACAAGGGAAAAATCGTGGAACTTGACAGAGACGGCAACCAAGTCCGCCCCATCGACATAAGCATCACCAAGAACGTCCTTTCCCTTATGATCAGCGCGGCTCTGCTGGTCTGGCTGGTTCTGGCCTGCAGCCGGTGGTACCGCCGTCACGACGTCCTTCACGAAGCCCCTACCGGGATAGCCGCACTGCTGGAACCGGTAATTACAATGATAAACGAGGATGTCATCAAGGACAGCGTCGGTCCTGGGTACGAACGGTTCAGCCCCTATCTCCTGACAGCGTTCTTCTTCATACTGATAAACAACCTGATGGGCATCATCCCCATCTTTCCCGGAGGCGCCAACGTGACCGGCAACATCGCCGTCACTCTCTGTATGGCGGTCTTCACCTTCATCTGCGTGAACCTCTTCGGAAACAGGCACTACTTCAAGGAGATTTTCTGGCCCGATGTCCCGATTTTCCTCAAGGCCATCCCCATTATGCCGATAATCGAGATCGTGGGTATGTTCACCAAGCCCATATCCCTGATGATAAGGCTCTTCGCCAATATCTTCGCCGGTCACGTGCTGATACTGAGCGTGGTGGCACTGATTTTCATAACCTCGGCGATGGGTCCTGTGCTCAACGGTTCGATGACCCTGATTTCAGTCCTCTTCGGAATCTTTATGGACTGCCTGGAACTGCTGGTGGCATTCATCCAGGCCTATGTATTCACAATGCTTTCCGCCGTATATGTCGGAATGGCGCATCCCAGAGAAAATTAACACAATAAAACAACAATACTATGTTACTTACCACAATTCTCCAAGCTGCAGCCGCAGGTTCTTCTCTCGCTTACGTAGGCGCCGCCATCGGTGCCGGCATCGTGGCACTTGCCGCAGCAATCGGTATCGGCAAAATCGGAAAGGCCGCTATGGAATCCATCGCACGCCAGCCTGAAGCCGCAGGAAACATCCGTTCGAATATGATTATCATCGGCGCATTGGTCGAAGGCGTCTGCCTCTTCGCCGTTATCGCGTGCCTGCTCATAGTCCTTATCCGCTAATCCAATGGAAATTCTCACTCCATCCTTCGGGCTGCTGTTCTGGATGGTGCTGATTTTCGGCGCCGTCTTCTTCCTGCTTGCGAAGTTCGGATTTCCCACCATCACCAGGATGGTCAACAAGAGAAGCGAACATATCGCCAAATCCCTCAAGGATGCGGAAGCAGCGAAGGAGATGCTGGAGCAGATTGACTTGAAGTATCAGCAGATGATCAAGGAAGCCCGTCAGGAGCAGGGCAGGATGCTTGACGATGCCAGAAAGGCGGCCCAGCAGATGATTGACCAGGCAAAATTCAAGGCCACGGAAGAAGCCGCCGCAATAATGGCCCGTGCAACAGAAGACATTGAACTTCAGAAGAGAGAGGCTGTCGCTGAAATCAGGGCTTCCGCCGTGAATCTCTCAATTGCCCTTTCCGAAAAGATTCTTCGGGAGAAGCTCTCCACGGACGATGCCCAGAATACCCTTATCAACAAAATGGTGAATGAACTCGGGGATTATAGCAACTAGGTACGCCACCGCGCTGTGGAAACTGGTCCGGAAAGACGGGTCGGCAGAGAAAGTCTATTCACAGGCCTGCACTCTGCTGAAGGCCTTTTCCGCACTCCATCCGTTCTGCACCGCAATCTCCGACCCCTTCTCCACTGACATCCGGGGAAAAATCAGGCTTCTTGAAAGCTGCGTCTCCCCCGACCCTCTGGAGCCGGACATCGAAAAGCTGGCAAGGCTTATGGACAGGAACGGCCGCATCAGCCACTTCCGCATCGCCCTTCTGGATTTCGTGAACCTCTACAGGGAAGACAAAGGGATAAAAATGGTCCAGATAACCACAGCGACGGATGATGAAAGTATGCTCCGGTCCGTGGGGGAGATTGACAGGGATGAAAAGACACGGCAGGTCCTGATAACCCACAAGATAGACCCCTCAATAATAGGCGGATTCATTTATGAAAGCTGGGGCAAGAGATTGGATTGCAGCATAAAAGGCGCCCTCGAAAGAGTCAGGGGGCAATTGATTGAGAAAAACAAAAGAATAATATAAATGGCTGAACATATCAAGGCAAGTGAAATCAGCGAGATACTGCTGGAACAACTGGAAGGGATGGACCTTACCGCAAAAATGGAAGAGGTCGGTCAGGTCCTCCAGGTTTCGGACGGGGTGGCCCGCGTTTATGGACTGGCCTCCGTTCAATCGGGAGAACTGATTGAGTTTCAAAGTGGCATAATGGGAGTAGCGATGAATCTCGAGCAGGATAACGTAGGTATTGTCCTGCTTGGCTCAAGCGAATCCGTAAAAGAAGGCCAGCGCGTCAAGCGTACCGGCAAAATCGTCTGCATCGGCGTCGGTGAAGGCATTGTCGGACGAGTTGTCGATCCGCTCGGCAATCCGCTTGACGGACTGGGTCCCATCAAGGGGGAGAGGCTGGATATGCCTCTGGAGAGAAAAGCTCCAGGTGTAATCTTCCGCGAACCGGTAACCGAGCCTCTTCAGACCGGACTCAAGGCAATCGATGCAATGATTCCCATCGGACGCGGACAAAGGGAACTCATCATCGGTGACCGCCAGACAGGAAAGACCGCCATTGCCATCGATACCATCATCAACCAGAAATCCAACTTCATCGCAGGCAAGCCCGTCTATTGCATCTATGTGGCCATCGGCCAGAAGGGCAGCACAATCGCGAACATCGTCAAGACTCTGCGCGATGCCGGCGCGATGGACTACACGGTGATAGTCAGCGCAACCGCTTCCGAGCCAGCAGCCCTGCAGTACTATGCGGCCTTTGCCGGTGCAGCCATCGGGGAATATTTCCGTGACACCGGACGTCACGCTCTGGTAGTTTATGATGACCTTTCGAAGCAAGCCGTTTCCTACCGTGAAGTATCCCTGATATTGAAGCGCCCCTCAGGCCGCGAGGCATACCCGGGCGATATCTTCTACCTTCACAGCCGTCTTCTTGAAAGGGCGGCAAAAATCATCGGCCAGCAGGAGGTTGCCCAGCAGATGAACGACCTGCCGGAGTGCCTGAAGGGGAAGGTGAAAGCCGGAGGCTCCCTCACCGCCCTGCCCATCATCGAGACACAGGCCGGGGATGTCTCCGCATATATCCCCACCAACGTCATCTCCATCACCGACGGCCAGATATTTCTTGAGACGGACCTTTTCAACCAGGGGTTCCGCCCTGCAATCAACGTGGGAATATCAGTCTCCCGAGTCGGAGGCGCAGCTCAGGTGAAGTCGATGAAGAAAGTGGCCGGAACACTGAAGATCGACCAGGCCCAGTTCAGGGAACTCGAAGCATTCACCAAGTTCAGTTCCGATATGGACGCCGTCACAATGGCCACCATCGACAAAGGTCGAAAGAACAATATCCTGCTTGTCCAGAAACAGTACAGCCCTATGCCTGTAGGTGAGCAGGTGGCTGTCCTATACTGCGGCACCCGCGCCCTGATGAGGGAACTCAAGGAGGAGAAGGTCACGGCGTTTCAGGAGATGTTTCTCGACCGGATGAGAAGCCTCCACACCGAAGATGTCCTCACACCTCTTCAGGAGGGTAAACTGGACAATGAAATAACCTCCACAATAGAGAAGGAGGCGGCATTCGTAATTTCACAGCTTGCAGACTGATGTCCAATCTGAAAGAGATAAGGGGAAGGATTTCGTCCGTAAAATCCACGCTGAAAATCACTTCAGCGATGAGGCTCATCGCATCCGCCAAACTTCACGGCGCGATGAATGCCATCGGGAATATGCTCCCCTACGAACAGGCCCTGAGGAAAATCCTCTCTGACCTTCCGGCCGGCTATGCCGCAGAAAGGCACGATGGAGCGAAGGCTGTCGTTCTGGTGACTTCCAACCAGACACTTTGCGGCAGCTTCAACACTAATCTGATGAAAGTTTTCCTGACGCAGGACTATGACCGCGACGACACTGTGGTCTATGCCGTAGGCAAATTCGGGATGAAAGCCGCCGGAAAAGCAGGGTACAGAGTCATTGATTGCTGTGCAATGGCTTCAAAACCGGATTACGATGCCAGCGCCGCGCTTGCGCAGCAGCTTGCCTCCGATTACGATGCCGGGCGATTCGGATGTGTCACGGTAATTTACGCCCATTACGCATCTCCTTCCTCCCAGCCCATACAGATTTCAGAATTTCTTCCGTTCGAGTGTGAACAAGGCTCTTCACAGAAGGATGAGGATGCTTTCATCATAGAGCCAAACGTGCAGAGTGTGTTGTCGGAACTGATCCCTAAAGTACTCAGGCTCAGACTTCACACCATTTTCCTGGATGCGGCGGCGGCCGAACACGCGGCCCGCACACTCGCGATGCAGATTGCTTCAGACAATGCGGAGGAACTTCTTCGCGAACTTTCCCTGCAGTACAACAAACTCCGCCAGCAGGAAATCACCAACCAGATTCTTGACCTTGCCGCCGGAAGTGCGGAATAGAGCGCATCTGCCCGGCTTCGCACGTACTACAGATTTTCAATCAAAGTCTTCAGGAATTTGAAACTTTCTGAAGACAGTTGTTTCAAAGATGAGTTATAACCGGCTTTCTGCACTTCGGGAGTAATGTGCACGTCACTTATGATACGGAAACTGAGGAACGGCACACCGTGTATGTGACATACCTGGGCAATAGCCGCGGACTCCATATCGCAGGCAAGGACATCGGGGTACACAGCCCTTATCCTGGCGTCCTCCTCAAGGCTGACGAAAAACTGGTCCCCGCTGGTGACAAGGCCGCAATAAGCCCTGATATGCAAGGCCTGAGCAACCTTTTCCGCTGCCTCTTTCAAACTCCTGTCGGCCTCAAAGAATGCAGGGAGCCCCTGCACCTGCCCCGGCAGGTTCCCTTCGCCGCACCATACGTCGTGATATGCGGTTCGGGATGCAATGACCAGATCCCCTGTGCACATTTCAGGGACCATACCTCCGGCAAGGCCGGAATTTATTATGAGGTCCGGCCGCTCGGTGAGAATCATTCTTTCCGCAGCACAGGCGGCGTTGACTTTGCCTATTCCGCTGATGGCGCAGCACAAACCGATACGGTCAGGAATTCCGGTGCCCTTGAGCGCGGCATATTCCTGCTCCATTGCCACGATGATGCCTGTTTTCATACGATGCAAAGATATTCAAAAAACCGCGCAACTTTCATCCGGACGCAGTATTTGCCGAAAAAGTTTAATGATTTTAGAATTTGTTTTGAATTTGGTGATTTGAAGCCAAAAGCAGAAGGCCTGCGAAGGTGAGAGCCGCATTGATAGTGAGCTTCTTCTTGTAGAACAAAGGGATAAGAACATAGGCGATAATGAGGAAACCGACCACGAATTCCAGAACCATCTGAAGATACGAGAAGCTTTTGGTGACAACCATACCGGGGACGGAGATGAAGGTTACACCGGAAATGGGAGCGCCCATTGAAGCAATCGCCGCAATAAGCCAAGGTGTCTTGCGTCCACCATAGAAGTTGCCTCCTTCTTTGCTGCGGCCTACAAGCCAGGCAATGATGAAGAGCAGGGCGAAGTAGCCCGCAATACTGAGAAGGACAATCAGGGGACACTCATACGGCAAAACAAGAATCTATCGGCTGAACCAGACTGTCATATCCACATTGCCCCGGTGATTCCAGGCAAAATAGGGAATCAGGGTGATTCTTCCGTCCGCTTTGACGCTTCCGACCTTGACCCCTGCAATTTCAGTCATCCCGGTTGTAAATGACGTATTGGCGTCAAGAGGCTCCGTGAAAATATTAATCCCGTCATTGTCAACGGTTTCCGCGCAGTAAACAGCAGGTCCGCACTCCACTGCGATCTGACCTTCAAGATCGGACACGCGGCTGTCGGCAATTACGGTCCTCGGCTTCATCTCAAGAGAGACCGTGACCTTGTCCCCTTTCTTCCACTTGCGCTCCACCCTGCAGTATCCGTTCACAGGCTCGCAATTCACGCTCAAGCCGTTGACGGCAACGTCCCATCCGGCGCTCTGCCCGTCAGCATAGGTGTAAAGGTTTCCGGGTACCGGTCTGTTCTGTGCCCAGCCGGGTATGCGGATCATCAGGGCATATTTGCCCGAAGTCTCCGCAGTTATATCAATTCTGCCGTCCCAAGGGTATTCCGTCTCCTGCACAAGCCGGACAGTCTTTCCTCCGAGGTCTATTTCAGCCTCGCCGGCGACGAAGAGGTTCACGTAGATATCGCAGTTCTTCACGGCATAGACATAGCCGGGTACGGACGATATGAAGCGGACATCGTTGGTAGGGCAGCAGGAGCAGTCGAACCACTCGGAACGTCCTGTATGCCCGCTGTTGTAACCTTCTCCCACATCCCTGGTGCTCAGTATGTTGGGGTAGAAGAATCTGGTGCCGTCAAGAGAGATTCCTGAGATGAGGCCGTTATAGAGTATTCTTTCAAGAACATCTATGTACTTGGCTTCACCGTGCAGTAGGAACATCCTCTGGTTCCAATATACGCCCGCTATGGCCGCACAGGTCTCTGCATAGCCGTTGTTGGGCAGGCTGTAGTTTTCTCCATATGCCTCTCTTGCAGGCCAGGAACCCATTCCGCCGGTGATATAGAGTTTCTTGCTCACGACATTCTCCCAAAGGCTGTCAACTGCCGCCGCATAGGCCTTGTCACCGGCAAGGTTGGCGTAATCCGCCATCGCTGTGAAGAGATAGTTCGCCCTAACGGCGTGGCCGACGGCTTCGGTCTGCTCCAAAACCGGCTTCTGGTCCTGGAAATAGGGGTCATTGTTCATAAGGCCGTGGCCGCGTCGCTCCATAAAGGTTTTGGCGAGGTCAAGATACCTCGGCTCCGAGGTTACCCTGTAGAGTTTCAGCAGGCCTGTCTCGATTTCCTCGTGTCCCGGCATAGCCTCGGTTTTCCCGGGTCCGAACAACCCGTAAATGTGGTCGGCGCTTTTTGTCGCGATGTCGAGAAAATTCTTCTGTCCCGTGGCGATGTAGTGAGCGACCGCCGCTTCATACATATGCCCCATATTGTAGAATTCGTGGCTGCTGCTCAGGTTGTCGTAACGTTCCTTGTCGTATGTGCACCAGAGGTTCATATAGTCCCGGCATTTCAGGGTGTAGGGCGTGTAGAGATATCCGTCCGGTTGCTGGGCCGCTGCGATGTAACTGATGAGGGTGTCCATCTGCCGCTTCAGTGCTTTGTCCCCGCTAACACTGTAGCTGTATGCCATACCTTCGAGTACTTTATAGACGTCGCTGTCATCGAAACCGAAATGGCCTCTGAACCGGCCTTCCTTAAGGCCGCCGGCGAAGATGAAATTGTCGACCCTGCCCTCGTCAACGCATTTCTTGATTGCGTGGGGAATTGTCACTTTCTCGTTGACGTCAAGCCGATGCCGCCAGAAACTGTCTGTGATTCTGACTTTTGTAAAATCTACTGCTTCAAGTTTGTCGGAGGCCCCACTTCCTGCACAGGAAGTGAGTACAACTGCCGTAAAAATTGCAAGGATGACCCGGTGATTCATAGTTGTTCGTTATTTTTTCAAAATTAAACAATCGCCGCGAAGAATCCTATCTGAAACTGATTGGTTAATCATTTCAAAACAGATTCTTAGTATGATTTATGTTGTGTTCTGACACTGTACACCACTCTTCGATGGCTATCCCTCTAGAAAAAGAGGGATAGCCATCGGTCTCGGAATATATCCACTGTTCAAACGTATGTACAACTGTAACTAACGTGCCCATAAACTTCCAGGCCCGCGAAATAACCAGATTTTCCGAGATAAACAATTGTCAACCCATCAGCCGCATCATTCCGTGCCGATGTGCTCCTTGCAAGAGAACCGCTCCAGTTCCACGACATAGCTGCCATCCCTGATATACCGTCACCGGATGAAGGCTCCGGCATCCTTTCGCTCGATATCACCGCTATCGACCCGATAGACACCTCATCCTACGACACCTCCACCAGCCCGCTCTTCCGGAGCGCGATGATGAGGTGATGGAATCATTAAATCAAAGTAAATGCTTTGCTTTTCAAAAATCAAAGGATATCCTTTTCTATTTCAAAAGAAAAGCATTATCTTTGCTTCGTCTAAAAAGTTCCTATTATGATAAAGGGTGTAATCACAGGAGATTTGGTAAAATCCACGAACATCGCCGCAGAGTGGAGGCAGACCATTATGGATGCGTTGAATGCCTGTGTCGCTGACTTTGCGGCCGCAACTCCGGTGAAAATTGAAATGTATCGGGGTGACAGTTTCCAGGTTATCGTCGATAGTGCGGAATATGCTTTAGCCGTTGCAATAGCACTCAGGGCGAAACTGAAAGCTATGACTCCTGACGATTCAAGTGCCTGGGATGCAAGAGTCTCTATAGGAATCGGCACTGTTTCTTTTGAAAGCGACAATATCCTGACCAGTGACGGAGAAGCATTCCGTCTGTCCGGACGTGCGTTCGATACCATCGGTAAGAAGAGGTTGAGCATATCAACTCCCTGGACGGAAATGAATGACGCTCTTGAGCTTAATACAAGATTTGCCGACGAGTTCATATCATCCTGGACTGCAAAGCAGGCAAAGGTCGTCTATCATTCAATACTGTTCCTGAAAACGCAGAAAGATATGGCCGAAGACTTGGGGATGACAAGACAAAACTTCAATTTCCATTGGGGAGCATCCAAGACACAACTCATTCTGGATTATATAGATTATTTCAAGACACTTTTTGCAAAATACAATCGCCAATAATATGGAAGCGTTCATCATACTCGTAAAGTTGCTCTGCGCACATCTGTTCTCGGATTTTATCCTTCAGACAGACAGCATTAACAACGGTAAGCACATCCAAGGTGTAAAAGGCATCTGTTTCCAATTACTCCACAGCAGCATTCACGCCGCCGCCGCATATTTGTTCGTTGCAGACTGGTCCTGCTGGATTATTCCTCTTGTTATCTTCGTAAGCCATTTTGCAGTCGATCTTCTAAAATGCATAATCAGCAAAGACACTCTCTGCTCATTCATTATTGACCAGATCTGCCATATTGCTGTCATAGTCATATTGTGGTATGCATTGTTCCGGACGGACATTGAACTGCCCTGCGTTGAGAATTTCTGTAGCCTCAAAGTATGGGGCATTGTTCTGGCATACATCCTGATGCTCAAGCCTTCATCAGTCCTTTTAAGTCTGTTCCTGGGCAAGTGGGCTCCGGCTTCACAAAATACACAGAGTCTTCCGAACGCAGGCAAATGGATTGGTTACATCGAAAGGATATTGATTCTTACGTTCGTGCTCATCGGAAATATCGAAAGCGTCGGGTTCCTGCTGGCTGCCAAATCCGTATTCCGTTTCGGAGAATTGAACAAGGCAAAAGAGATTCGTACCACGGAATATGTGCTTATTGGCACTCTTGCAAGTTTCACCATCGCAATTCTTACGGGTCTGGCTGTATCCCGTTTCTTGTGCTAAACTAAAGGCCATTTCAAAAACAAGGGCCGCCGTAGAGTTCCGCCACCAACTCTTCGAAGTCATAAAGGATGACCCCACCTACGGCTACCTGATGCACAATCTCGCCCTCGAACGCAACCGCATCGCCTCCTTCTACAACGCCGCGCCCGTCCAGTGCGTCCCCGACGACAGGGAAATCCGCGCCGCCATCTCTTCCTCGACCGTCTCCCGGACGAGTTCGACCGCAGGACGTTTATCGATGTCGCTGCCTCGCTCGGCATCCCCCTCAAGACCGCCGAACACAACATCCGCCATTGGTGCGAACAGGGGACGCTCATCCACCTTGCTCAGGGGAAATACACGAAGCCAAACACAAATGTTCAACAATAAATCCCTACAGCAATGAAAGACAATCAACTTCAGGCCCTCAAGTCCCTTTGGGCAGAACTCCTTCTCATCGACTCCGTATGTCATCCGGAATACCTCATCCAGTGCTGGCACGCCGGCAACAACTGCAGCTTCAGCGACCCCCGCTGCCGCATCCTTGCCCGTGCCATGGACGGCAACCGCAGAATCTGCCGCTTCGCTGAAGACGAACTGCGTCCGGATGACCGCTGCCGCATCATTCCGTGCCGACGCGCTCCTTGCAGGAGAACTGCTCCAGTTCCACGACATAGCGGCCATTCCGGAAGCACCAACCACAGACAATGACACCGACATCCTCACTCTCGATATCACCGCCCTTGACCCGATAGATACGGCCTCCTACAACACCTCCACCAGCCCGCTCTTCCGGAGCGCGATGATGAGGTGAAAAAATGGAGGAAATAAGATGGGAGACCCTATAAAAAGACTAAACCCGAATGTTTGATTGCTCAGGGACATCCGGGGATTACGATGCAAATGTAATGATTATTTTTAACTTTGCAAAAGAAACCTGATTGAGGCGTATGAAATATCCCGAATATGAAAGAGCCTTTTCGGCTGCAAGACTTAACAAATATCTGACCGCTTGCGGAGGCAACACCGCGAAAGCCCTCATCCTTTATCGGCATAATGTGAAGTTGTGCCAGAAATTCTATGGAATGCTTAACATCTTTGAGGTGATTCTCCGAAATGCCATCAATGAGCATTACAAGTGTAAGCAGTAACTTTGTTTCCGCAGATTTCAGAAAATAAGGATTCAGCAGAAATCGGAAAAGTGAAAGCACCCGATTTCGGAAAATAAGCGTCGCCACCCGAGGCGAATCTGAGGTCCGCAGTGAGATTGGAAAAAAGAAAATGGTTGTCTATTTTAGAAAAGCTTAAGGTCTAAAAATAGACAACCATGAGTAACAACAATTTAATTTCAATTGTCGCTATGTGGAGCGAAGTTAACAAATTATCACGAGAATCCCTCAGTCAGAGTCAGATTGCTTTGAAACTGGGCATCAGCCGTGATACCGTCAGGCGGTATCAGCGGATGTCTGAGTCTGAGTTCAACGACCGGCTGGGAAGGGAGTTCCAAAGGCGCAGGCGCAAGCTTGACGCTTATGAGGACTTCATCAAGGGTCTGCTTCAGGAGGCCCAGTTTCTGTCTTCCGCGCAGGTGTATGACCGTTTGAAGGAGCACTTTCCCGGTCTTCCCCAGGTGTCCGAACGGACAGTCTACAACACGGTACAGGCCATCAGGGAGCAGGAGGATCTGCCGAAAACCTGCGAATCAGTCCGCCAGATGTCCAAGGTTCCTGACTGCGAGTACGGTGAGAAATGTCAGGTGGACTACGGAGAGAAGACCCTGCGCACACCTCAGGGCCGCAGTGTAAAGGTGTACTTCATTGTGTTCGTATTGCAGCGTTCCAAGTACAAGTACGTGTACTTCCAGAACATCCCGTTCACCGCAAAGACGACTGTCTATGCCCATCACCTTGCCTTCAAGTTCTTTGACGGCATGCCCGCCAAGATGATCTATGACCAGGACCGCAAGATGCTGGTGAAGGAGAACTTCGGAGACTATCTGATGACGGAGGAGTTCGCCAGATATGTGGCGGAGGCGGGCTTCAAGCCCATCTTCTGCATGCCTTTCGATCCGGCCAGCAAGGGCTTGAGCGAGGCCACCGTGAAGTACGTCAAGGGGAACTTTCTCCCCGGTCGCACATACATCAACATTGACAGCCTGAATGATGAGTGCATCGGATGGCTGGCACGCACTGCGAATGCAAAGCCGAACTCATCCACCAGGCTGGTGCCGGCCGAGGAGTTCAAGAAGGAGCAGCCGGAACTTGCAATCTATACCGTGGAGATGGACGAGCCGGAAATCGAAGCCCGCGAGTACGGAGTCCGCAAGGACAACACCCTCCTGTATCACAGCAACTTCTACAGTCTTCCGATAGGGACCTACAGTGGTCAGGGCTCAAAAGTTATGGTAGTGAAGAACGTGGACCTCAATGAGCTCGAGATATATGACCCGAACGGCTTCGCGCTCATCACCCGCCACAAGATATGCCCGTTCAAGGGGAAGTACATAACGAAGGAGGGGCACGCCAGCAGCAAGAGCCGCGACATCCTCGAGTCTGAACAGACACTGAGGACCTTCTTCGGGCAATGGGAGGATGACAGCCTGCTGTCCCGCTTCCTCGCGTCCATAAGGGAGGACAGGCCGCGGTACTATCCGAAGACGGTCAAGTCGATGGCCGCGCTGCTGACGGACTATGACAAGGCCACGGCACTCCGTCTGCTGGAACAGTATGCTGAGCGCAAGGTCTATAACGCCAATGACATGGCCGACATTGCACGGTCAATGGCAGACCGTATGGCGACAGACCCCAAGCCGAAAAGGGTTGTGATGTCGTCGAAGCTTGACGCAAAGGACATCACACCGCAGAAGAGGCAGATGTCGGAATATGATGACATAATCAATGGAGGGAAGAAGTGATGGCACAGATGAATGTTACAACCGAAGACATACGCCTGTATGCCAAGGCGCTGAGACTCAGCAATCTCAGGAACAAGTGCTCAGACATCATACACAGCGCCCAGATAGAGAAGCCGTCCTACCTGGACTTCCTTCTGAACATCCTCAAGTCCGAGACCCAGGCCCGTCAGGAGAATGACCTCAAGCGCAGGATGAGGCAGGCCAAGCTGCCGCGCTGCTGCGACCTCGACAAGTTCGACTTCAACCACAGCGCCGGCATCACCAAGCCGGAACTGAAGCAGCTGCGGGAACTCGTCTGGCTTGACCAGATGTACAACCTCATCTTCATGGGGCCCTCCGGAACCGGCAAGACCTTCATGGCTGCCGGACTTGTCCGTGATGCCGTCCTGAGGGGCTACAGAGCTCAGTTCATGACAATGGACAACCTTATTGGGATACTCAGGATGAAGGACGTGTCCTCGTCTGCGATGTGCGCATACAACAACATCCTCAAGTGCAACCTGTTCGGGGTGGACGACATCATGCTGATGCCGATGAAGAAGGAGGAGGCCGTGGCGTTCTTCAATCTCATAAATGCCCTGCACGAGAAGGCTTCCGTCATCATTACCACCAACAAGGCACCTACGGAATGGGTGGAAGTCCTTCAGGATGAAGTTCTAGCAACGGCTCTGCTGGACCGTCTGCTGTTCCATTGTGAAGTCGTCAAGCTCGAAGGGTCAAGTTATCGTATGGAGAACCGGTCCGGCTTTCTGGAAAAAGAAAAGGAGGGCGAGAAATGAAAAAAAAGAACAGAGAGGCACTGAGAATCGCACTGTTTGACTTTCAGGAAGAGAGAAGACTCTTTCTTGAGCAGGTCCGCATCCTTATGGAAAATGAAATGAATGCCTACGGCATCTTCAATGAGGAATACTTCCCAAAGGAATATGAC
>JAZUIV010000009.1:0-16652 GCA_045642485.1 Bacteroidales bacterium
ATTTTTGTGTAAAACGTAAGCTTTTGCATTCCTCTAGCCGAGTATGTTTTCTGCAGCAACTATCAACGCATTATCACCTTGCTTTTTTGTACCGGAATAGGGCTGATCCGGTACCAAACAGGCCTTTGAAGCCATTTTGTACAGGAAAAGAACAGTTTCCGTACAAAAAGTGGATGAGCCAAACGTAATTTTATCACGCCGTCTAAGCAATCACGTTTCATCCGCGCAGACGGATGAACTTGGGCGGTTCGGGTCGGTTCAGAGGATGCCTTTGTACCTTTCGATAAGTTCGGTCGCGGCGGAGAAGGACTCGAGGTCACCCTTCAGGACTGAATTTTCGTAATCGGGCAGCAGGGCGGCAATGGTCGGATTCTCATAAAACATATTGCGCAGGTTCTCGTTGATGCTCTCATACATCCAGTATCTGGCCTGCTCGCGACGTTTTTTCAGGTAGAACCCGTTCTCCTGAACGAGTGCGAAATAGTCTTCGATTTTCTTGAGAATCACGTCAAGACCTTCCTTTGTTACTGCCGATGAAGTGACGGCGGTGGGGACCCAGGTGGACTCGGTAGGGGGGAAGAGGTGGAGAGCGTTGGCGTAAAGTGCGCGCGCCATCGATGCTTTCTCCACATTGTTCCCGTCGGCCTTGGTGATTGCAATCAGGTCGGACATCTCCATAATTCCACGCTTGATGCCCTGCAGGTCATCGCCCGCTCCGGAGAGCATAAGCAACAGGAAGAAATCGCTCATCGAGTGGACTGCAGTCTCGCTCTGCCCGACTCCCACCGTCTCAATGAAAATCACGTCATATCCTGCAGCTTCGCAAAGGAGTACCGTCTCTCTGGTCTTCCTGGCAACACCGCCTAAGGAACCGGCACTCGGGCTGGGGCGGATGAAAGCTTTCGGGTCGTTGCAGAGGGTCTCCATACGGGTCTTGTCTCCGAGGATGGATCCCTTGCTCTTCTCCGAACTTGGATCGATGGCCAGGACCGCCAGATTGTGGCCTTTTGCCGTGATATATGAACCGAAAGCCTCAATGAATGTGCTTTTTCCGGCCCCGGGTACACCGGTGATGCCGATGCGCATCGTCTTTTTGCCGTTGGAGACGGTCTGGCAGCGGCGGATTATCTGCGATGCAATCGCACGGTGCTCCGGCAGATAACTCTCGACAAGCGTGATGGCCTTGCTCAGGATGGTGGTGTCCCCCTTGAGAATGCCGTCCATATATTCGTCAACTGAGAGCAGAGAAGGCTTTTTCCTGAATACTCTTTTCAGATAGGGGTTGACGATTGGGGGTTGAGGCACCCCTTCATTGACTTTCAACTTGCTTTCCTTGTTGTCATAATCGGGGAAGAAGTCCCCCTGATGATTCTTGTCTATTGCCATAAATCACTCTGTGATAATACCTGAAATGAACAGATTCAGAACCGGTTTGCCCGGATCGTTGGTAATGACGGACAATACGTCCACCGTTTCTCCGCTCCCCTTGATTTTCGAGCTGTCGAATCTGACCTTGAGATTGTAACTTTTTCCTGAGGGTATGTGAATCGGACAGGTCTCACCTGGAATCGTGCTGCCGGGTGTCTGTGAATCTATCGCGTGGAGGACCAACGTTTCCTTGCCTTTGTTGCGGAGGGAGAAGACGCCTTCGGCAATCGCCCCTTTCTTCAGCTGCCCGAATTCGAAATAGGATTTGTCAACCACGAGTTCGGGGGCTTTCCCTATGTCATCCTTGGTCATCCCATTGAAACTGTCCTTTACCATAGCGTTTATCAGCAACGTTGTGGGCTGAAGCTTTCCGTTGATACGCAGTTTGAACCCGAACATCTTACGGCCCCATATCTGAGGGTTGAATTTGGAGAGGTCAATCTTGAAGCGCATTTCAGCCTGGCCTCTGCCGGGAATCACGGCAGGGGAGAAGGTGACGGAAATCCCTTCCGGCAGATTTTCCGCAGACACTTCTGCGGAAGCCCTTCCGGTGTTGACAAGCTTCACGTAGTCTTCCTTGACAGAGCCCTGGTCAACGTATCCGAGAGAGAATGATGACTTGTGGAATCCGAGCGGGCCTACAAGGACATCATACATATCTTTTATGTCTTTTTCTTTTTCGTGTGAGAAACCCCTGAGCCTGAGGACTACAGGTCTGTCCACGTTGGAGATGTACACCGTGAGGCTTTTGTCGAATGCCCCTTCTCCCTGGTCATTGCTGAAACGTGCCTTGATTATTCCCTCCTTCCCGGGCAGAACCGGCTGCTTTGTCCACTCCGGGGTGGTACATCCGCAGGAGGAGACCACGGTGTGAACGACGATGGGGGAGTCGCTTATGTTCTTGAAGGTGAAGGTACAACTGACGGCTCCATCGCTCAATGCAATGTCTCCGAAATCGTGGACCTTTCTGTCGAATGTCACAACCTTGTCCACGGAAGCCGCAAAGGCCCCGGGAATCAATGAGATGAGGAAATATGCAATCAGCAGCGACTTTTTCATTCAACCGGAGAAAAAATTTCTACAAAGATAGCCAAATTACAAACGATATGCCGCATTTCTTTTATACATTTGCAAGTTTTTGTGACATAAGCACTAACCTACAATACAATGAAAAAAACATTTACTCTCAGCCTTCTGGCTCTGATGATGCTGGCTTTTGCTTCCTGCACCGGCCGCTATCAGTATGAGTCCGTAAAGGGCGACCCTACCGGAGCGCGTATCTACACTCTGGACAATGGTTTGAAAATCTACACTATTGTCAACAAAGACAAACCCCGTATCGACGCCCAGATTGCAGTAAAGGTGGGCAGCAAGAACGACCCCCGCGAGACCACTGGTCTTGCACACTATTTCGAGCACCTTATGTTCAAGGGCACTCAGCAGTTCGGTACACAGAACTACGAGGCCGAGAAGCCCCTGCTCGACGAAATCGAAGCCCTCTTCGAGAAATACCGCGTTACTGAGGACCCCGCGCTGCGCAAGGCAATATATCATCAGATTGACTCCATCTCCTACGAGGCATCAAAAATCTCCATCCCCAACGAGTATGACAAACTGATGTCAGCGCTCGGAGCCAGCGGTACAAACGCCTATACAAGCTATGACGTTACCTGCTATGTCGAGAACATCCCTTCCAATCAGATTGAACTCTGGGCGAAGGTTCAGGCGGACCGCTTCGAGAACTGCGTCCTCCGCGGATTCCACACCGAACTGGAGACAATCTATGAAGAGTATAATATGTACGCCGCGATGGACCAGCAGAAGGCAATCAATGCTGTTACGGCATCCCTGTTCGAGAACCATCCCTACAACACCGACGTAATCGGCCTGCCGTCACATCTGAAGAACCCTTCAATCACCAATGTCAAGAATTATCACGACCAGTGGTACGTTCCCAACAATATGGCAGTGGTACTTTCCGGTGATTTCGACCCCGATGAAGCGGTTGCCATTGTAGATCGCTATTTCGGAGGTATGAAGCCCAACGAAAACCTCCCAAAGCTTGAGTTTGAAGCTGAGAAGCCAATCGTCGCCCCGATTGTGAGAGATGTCAAGGGCAATGAATCTCCTGTCATCTTCCTCGCCTGGCGTTTCCCCGGTGCTAACCATCCGGATGCTCTCAAACTTGACCTGCTCCAGAAAGTGCTCAGCAACGGCGCCGCAGGACTTATCGACCTCGACGTCAACCAGCAGCAGAAGACTCTCGGAATGGGTGTATTCAATGAGGCGATGGCCGACTACAGTATGTTTATGGTTTTCGCGGAGCCCAAGACAGGGCAGACTTTCGACGAGGTCCGCGAGATATTCCTTGCCGAACTGGACAAGGTGAAGAAGGGCGAGTTCGATGAAAACCTTCTGAAGTCAATCGTGAACAATGAGAAGCTCTCATTTATGAGGAGACTCGAGTCGACGGGTGCAATGGCCCGCACTGCGGTGAACTGCTTCATCAACGACCAGTCCTGGGCCGACGAAGTTGTCAATTACGTGGACAGGCTCAACTCCATAACCAAAGATGAACTGGTGGCTTTCGTCAACGAGAATTTCGGTGACAACTACGTGCAGGTCAACAAACGTCAGGAGAAAGACCCTTCAAACGTCAGCATAGACAAGCCTCAGATTACTCCCATCTTCACTAATCGCGACACTTCCAGCCAGTTCCTCAAGGACTTCCAGGCAGCCGCCGCTCGGGTCAAGCCGATTGAACCCGTGTTCGTCGATTACGGGAAGGATATGAGCATCCTTTCAGCCAAGAACGGAATAGAGGTTCTCTACAAGAAGAACGTCACCAACGGAACCTTCAGTCTCCAGTATCGTTTCGAGACAGGTTCCTACGCTGACAAGATGCTTCCTTTCGCCTGCGACTATCTCGAATATGTGGGAACTTCCAAGATGACTCCCGAAGAGATAAAGACCGCTTTCTACCAGATTGCCTGCCAGTATTTCGTATCCTGCTCAGGAGAGTACACATATGTCGGTTTGAACGGTCTGTCCGAGAATATGGACAAGGCGGTCGAACTGCTTGAACAGATTATTGCGGATGCCCAGCCCAACCCCCAGGCCCTTGCGATGCTCAAGGCGAACACCCTTCAGGAAAGGGTCAACGCAAAGGCCGATCAGGCAACCAATTACAGCCGCCTCCGCCAGTATGGTATGTACGGGCCTGAGAATCCTGCAACCAACGTTCTTTCCGACAGCCAGATAATGGCTCTGACTGATGGTGAACTTCTGGAAAAGATTCACACTCTGTTCAATTTCCAGCACGAGACACTCTATTACGGGCCACTTTCAGAGAAGGAAATCGTTGAGAAAATCAACGCCACTCACAGATGTGCCGAGACTCTGGCTCCGGTTGTCAAGGGTGACCCGTTCAAATATGTCGAGACCACTGAAAATGAAGTTATAATCGCTCCTTACGACGCCAACCAGCTCCGCCTTTACTCCGTTTCCAACAGGGGAGAGATGTTCGATGCGTCCAAGGCTCCCATCATCCGCCTCTACAACAGCTATTTCGGCGGAGGAATGAACGGTATCGTGTTCCAGGAGATGAGAGAAGCGCGAGGTCTCTGCTACTCTGCTTTCGCAGGATATCAGACTCCCGGTGACCTGAAACATCCCGCCATCTTCTACAATGGAATCTACACTCAGAATGACAAGCTCATCGATGCCCTCACGGCATTCGATTCAATCATAAACGATATGCCCGCCTCCGAGACGGCATTCAAGATTGCCAAAGAGTCCCTTGTCTCCAACATACGTACCCAGAGAACAGTCAAATCCGGTGTTCTGGACAGCTATCTGAATGCCCGCAGACTAGGTCTTGACCACGACATCAACAAGGACGTGTTCGAGAAGGTCCAGAACTATACGCTCGATGATGTCATTAAGTTCCAGCAGGAGATGATAAAGGACCGCAAGTACAGGATTATGATTCTCGGCCGCAGCAACGAGATTGACCACAAGGCTCTCTCTTCTTTCGGCAAAGTGAAGGAAGTCACCACCGAAGAGATTTTCGGATATTAGGAATCCTTTTTGAAATGATTCGTCCGGATTATTTGAGAAAAGGCGACAGGATTGCAGTGATTTCCCCCTCCTACAGGATGGAGGGGGAGTCCCTTTCCTGTGCATTTGACGTTATTCGCGACCGCGGCTTCGAGCCGGTGGCGTCTCCGAACCTGAATGCAGGGGAGGGAACTTATGCCGGTGAGGTTCAGATGCGGGCCGCCGACCTTGTCTGGGCGTTGAAGGATGCCGACGCAAAGGCAATCATCTGTTCCCGTGGTGGATACGGGGCATTGCATCTTATTGACAAGGTACCCCGGGGACTTTTTCGGGTCTCTCCCAAGTGGCTTGTGGGTTACAGTGACATCACCACCCTGCACGCTATGTCCGTTGCAGATGGCGTTATGTCCCTCCACGGACCGATGCTGTCTTCATTCATAAAGGAGGAACATTCCGGTTCCGTAGATGCGCTTTTCTCCCTGCTTTCAGGTGGAGGACTGTCGTACCGTTTTACTTCTTCCGTCCGCAACGTGCCGGGCAAGGCTTCCGGGCGTTTAGTGGGAGGCAATTTCATAACTATGACGGCTCTTTTCGGCACCGGCTGCGATTTCCTCTCCGGTAACGATGACATAATCCTCTTCATCGAGGAGATAGAGGAATCGATGCACGCCATTGACAGGCTCTTCAACATATTGAAGATGCATCATAATTTCAATCGTGTGAAAGGTTTGGTATTCGGCCAGTTTACCGACTGCGGAGCAGACCTCGAATTTGAAGGTGTGGAGCAGATGCTTTCGCAATACCTCCCTGAACTGGGCATACCTGTATGTTTCGGGTTCCCCGCAGGCCACGGACAACCCAATATGCCCTTCATTGAAGGAGCCTCCGTCGAGATTGACGTCGAGCCTTTCCAGGCTATTTCAGAGTTGAGAACCGTTTCTCCTTTGACTTGAAGGAGAGGGTTTTCAACCGCTTGCCCTCGACCTTACGAATCACTTGGGCAAGGATAGAAAAGTGCTTTTTTTTGCCTAAATTTGAACAGTGTGAATTCAAAAGCCTGATACATATATGAACATTCTGACAACACTACTGGTTGGAGGCATCCTGTTGAACAACGGCTGGAGCTTCTCCCTCGGGGACACCGACCCCGCAAAGGATTTCACCCACAACACCGAATATTTCACCACGCTGTCGAAAGTCGGCTCGTCAGGCCACAACAAAGGTCCTGTATGGCCCGGCTTCGACGACTCTTCCTGGCAGAAGGTCAATCTGCCTCACGATTGGGTTGTGGATCTCCCTTTCAGCGGGGAAGCTTCCCATTCCCACGGTTACAAATGCATCGGCTGGAAATATCCTCAGAATTCCGTGGGTTGGTACAGAAAGCATCTGACCCTTCCCGCGGAGGATGTCGGCAAGCAGATTTTCATCGAGTTCGAGGGTATTTTCCGCGACAGCGAGATTTTCTGCAACGGCTTCTTTGTCGGAGGTGAAAGAAGCGGCTATGCTTCACGTACATACGATATTACGGATTATGTCAATTTCGGCGGTGACAATGTCATTACGGTCCGTTGTGATGCCACGGTGGAGGAAGGCTGGTTTTATGAAGGGGCGGGAATCTACCGCAACGTATATTTGAAGAAGGCCGGTCCTGCAGCCGTCAAACCCTACTCGGTCGTGCTGCGCGACGGCAAGGTGTCTCTTGAGTATGCGATGGCTACAGGTGCCGACAGCAAGGACGTGACTCAGAAAGTCACTTTTTACGATGCTGAAGGCAAGCAGGTGAAGAAGATGACCCACAAATGGAGCGTGGATGACCCTTATCTCTACAGAGTAGAAGTATGCCTCTATTACAAAGGCGTTCTGTCAGATACCTATTCTTTCAGATACGGACTCCGTGACGTGGCTTTTGACCCCGACAGGGGATTTCTTCTGAACGGTGAGAAGGTTTTCCTCAAGGGTGCCGATATGCATCAGGACCACGCAGGTGTGGGGGCCGGTATTCCGGATGAACTTATCCGCTACCGTGTGAAGAGACTCAAGGAATTCGGATTCAATGCAATCCGCAGTTCCCACAATCCCGCTTCCCCGGCACTGCTCGATATCTGTGACGAACTTGGAGTGCTTGTGATTGACGAGAACCGTCAGCTCGGCTCTTCCGGGTGGCATCTGGAACTTTTCGAGGCTATGATTAAAAGAGATATAAACCACCCTTGTGTGATTATCTGGAGTGTGGGAAATGAAGAGTGGGGAGGACGCGGCATCGGTCCCGGCGCGACAAGGAGGATGGTGGAGTTCGCCCACAAGATTGACCCGACCCGTCTGACGACCTACGGCAGCAGCAGCGAGTGGCAGATCAACGACTGTGTCGATGTTCCGGGATACAATTATATCGTTCAGAATCCCGTTGATGACGACCATAAGAAGAATCCTCACAGGAGTGCAATAGGAACTGAGGAGACAACCGGCTGCGGCACCCGCGGAAAAAACGTGACCGTTCCCGAAATGGGATGGATGGCCCCTCTGAAAGATACCACCAATTACAATACGGGATGGGAGTTCTACAGTTCAAGGCCCTGGACGGCAGGAGTGTTCTACTGGACAGGTTTCGATTATCGCGGAGAGGCCAATCCTATGGTCTGGCCCGCAACAGGTTCGCAGTACGGACTGTTCGACTACTGCGGCTTCCCCAAGGAGCAGGCATACAAACTCTGGGGTGAGACCAGGGAGATTCCTGCAGACCCGGCAGGGACAGTTCTTGTCCCTTCAAAACTCTCTCTGAAACCTGACGGACAGGATGTGGTGGTAGTCGATGTAATCTCCGACGAGCAGATGCTGATAGTCAGCACTCAAGGGGCGACGATTCTCGGATGGGGCAACGGTGATCCCGGCTTCAAGGAGAAGGAACGTCCCGGGGCGGGGGAGAACAGGATTGTCGTGAAGCCCTTCTCAGGACGCGCCCAGATTCTCGTCCGCTCCATCGAAGGCTCAACCGGCCCTGTCACCGTCAATGTCGGTGACAAGGTGCTTACTCTGTCATTGTGTGAAATGTAACCTTCCCATTGGGATTTTCCCCCGAAATGGCCTCACCAACTTATTTTTTAACCATTCCTTAAAGACTGAAATTGTGAATAGAATAGATATAAAAACATGACATCAAAAATTCTATCGGTACTTCTTGGGATGCTGACGTTTGTCAGTGCAGCAGGCCAGTCGGTTTCTTCTTATGTGAACCCGTTCATCGGGGCTTCAACTTCGATCGACGCTGCAGGCGTCTATCATGGTCTCGGAAAGACCTTCCCCGGAGCGGCGACTCCATTCGGAATGGCGCAGGTCAGCCCGAATACGATTACCGGTGGGGACAACGGTCCCGGCTATAGTGACGAGCATCGCACGATTGAGGGTTTTGCTTTCACTCAAATGAGCGGCATAGGCTGGTACGGGGATCTCGGCAATCTCCTCACTATGCCGACTACGGGCCGGCTTCATACCATCGCGGGCAAGGAGGACGGCAGTCTTAAGGGATGGAGGTCATGCTACGACAAGGGAAGTGAAAAGGCCTCTGCCGGATATTATTCGGTCCGTCTTACCGATTATGATATCCTTGCGGAAACCACCGCCTCACCGCATGGCGGTGTGCTCCGATTCACATATCCGGAAAATAAATCCTCACGCATACAAATCGATCTTTCGAGGCGCGTCGGCGGATGTTCCGACCGGCAGTGGGTCAAGGTCATAAATGACCATACCGTCGAAGGTTGGATGCTTTGCACTCCGGAATGTGGCGGTTGGGGTGATGGTGGCGGAAACGCAAGATATACCATCTATTTCCATGCCGAATTCAGCAAGCCTTTTTCCAGATATGGTTTCTGGTCTGCCAATATCCCTGATGGCTGGTCAAGGCACAACAGGGATGTTGCAAGTCTGAAATACCAGAAACAAGCCGGCAAGGCAAAGGTTATACGCGGGCAATCGGAAATCGAAGGCAAACATATCGGTTTCTTCGCCGAATTCCCTACGACAGCATCGGAACAGGTCTGTATGTATGCCGCCATTTCATTCGTTGACATTGAAGGTGCCAGAAAGAATTTCGACGCAGAGTTGGAGGGGAGGACTTTTGATGACATACAAGAAGCTGCGGTCGCAATGTGGGACAAGGAACTGTCCAAGGTGAGTGTGGAGGGCGGCAGTGACGATGACAGGACGATTTTCTATACAGCGTTGTATCACACGATGATAGATCCCCGCTTGTACAGCGATGTGGACGGCAGATATGTGGGAGGCGACTATAAGATACATCTTACCGGGGATGCATTCAGCAAGCGTACCATCTTCAGCGGCTGGGATGTGTTCCGCAGCCAGATGCCATTGAACACCATTACCAATCCGCAGGTCACGGTCGATGTCATCAATTCGCTTACAACCCTTGCTGAGGAAAGCGGGCGCGGATATTATGAGAGATGGGAGTTCCTCAATGCCTACTCCGGATGCATGCTTGGCAATCCGGCCATCAGCGTCATCACTGATGCGTGGGTAAAGGGGATAAGGGCTTTCGATCTTCGAAAAGCCTATGAGATATCCAAAAACACTTCTGAGAAAATAGGCAACTCTGCCTGTGGATATACTCCCGGGTCCATATCCTCCACCCTTGAAAATGCCTACACGGACTGGTGTGTCAGCGTCCTTGCAGATGCCTGCGGCGATGCTGAGGGCAGGAATGAATATATTGCCAAGGGGCAGGCCTACCGTAATATTTTCGATGCGGAGACGGGATGGTTCCGTCCACGTGCAGAGGATGGAAGTTACAATCCTCTTCCATCAGATGGCAGATATACGGAAGGTTACGGCTGTGCCGAGAGTAATCCTTTCCAGCAGGGATGGTTCGTGCCGCATGACCTGGGAGGCCTCGCCGGCCTTATCGGCGGACGTGACAAGGTCCTTGAGGAGCTTGACTTCATGTTCAGCAGGACACCATTGAATTTCCAATGGAACCAGTATTATAACCACGCCAATGAACCTGTGCATTTTGTGCCGTTCCTGTACAACGCTTTCGGAGAGCCCTACAAGACTCAGAAGTGGACCAGGACCATATGCCGGAATGCATATTTCAATGCGGTGGAAGGGCTGTGCGGCAACGAAGACTGCGGACAGATGTCAGCCTGGTACATACTCGCCGCTTCCGGACTTCATCCGCTTTGTCCGGGAAGCACCCGCATAGAAATCACCAGCCCTATGTTCGACAGGGTAGAGTTCAAGCTCGACCCTGTTTACCATAAGGGAGAAAAATTTATAATCATAGCCCACGACAACAGTGATACAAACCTTTATATTCAGAGGGCTTCTCTCAATGGCAGGCCTCTGGATAACTGCTTCATGGATTTCTTCGACATATCCGCTGGTGGAACGCTCGAACTCTGGATGGGTGCAGAACCATCCGGCTGGGGAGTTAACGATCGTTGTCTCCCTGTGAATGATTCAGACATTTCCTCTTCCTGTCTATGAGGCCCGAAGCCCGCACGGTTGCCGCAGGCAATGAAAAAGCCTTCAGCATCGCTGAAGGCTTTTCCTCGTGCGGGTGAAGGGACTCGAAAAGGCGAAAATGGCAGAAATTCAGCACTCTCGCCACAGCCATCTTAAACTATATAAATATCTATTACACAAATAAATACGAGGTTTGTTTATTTTCGCAGTCGTCCCTGCATATTCCATAATTTTTCAGCTAAATCGCCAATAAGTCGCCAAAAATTTTCGAGTCTCAACAGTATTTTGTACCTTTGTAACAACATGAAAATATGGTAGATGGCAACGATTTTATACTCGCTTTCAGCAAAGGAAGATAAAGTACTCGCCAAAAATGAGGTACTTGTAAGGTTTTTTCACGGTCGAATCAACCAGCGTGGGAAGACCAGAATCTTCATCCCGAAGGACTCCTGGGACCAGGAGAGCCAGCATATCCGGATACCGAAGATACGAGTTATGTCCCCGGACAAGATGGCTGCTGTCAAGGAACTTGAAAGGCAGAACGGGATGCTGAAGGAACTCTCCCAGTTCATAATGTCCAGCTTCCTGGAATCCGGTGCCGGCAAGAAGGATATCCCTTCCGATTGGCTCTCCGGTGTACTGGCCAAATTCTACAAGGATGATGAAGATGAGGAAGTCGTTGAAGAGAAAGAGACAATGCTTGATGTGTTTCACCGGTATATCGAGAACGAGCACAATATGGCGGAGTCCCAGAGGGTGCAGCATCGCGTCATCCATCGTGCCCTCCATCGCTTTACCCTATATACAGGCACCAGCATCGAATTCCAGGATTTCACGGTGGATACACTGAGAAAACTCGAGGACTTCCTTCTCCACGAGCACGAGTTCATCAGCTATGACGATAAAAAGAAGGAATACTATATCAACAACAGGAAATACGAGAACGTCTACAAGCAGGTTCCCGAATGCAGATTCCCCAAACAGCGCGGAAAGAACACCGTAATCAAGCTGATGAGCCGTCTGCGCACCTTTATGCGCTGGGCAAAGAAAGAGCACTATATTGACAACTATCCCTTCGAGGACTATGAGATGGGCACCGCCCTGTACGGAACACCTTATTTCCTCACCAAGGAAGAGCGCAATCTTCTGTACCGCACCGAATATCCAAACCGCCCGGATCTGGCGGTCCAGCGGGACATTTTCATTTTCCAGTGCTTCATAGGCTGTCGTGTCGGTGATTTCATGAAGATGACCAAGGATAACATCATCAACGGTGCCATAGAGTACATTCCGCGCAAGACCAAGGAAGGCCGACCGGTAACTGTCCGCGTCCCGATATCTCCTACGGCACAGGAAATTCTCGACCGCTACCCCGATGTTCCCGGCAACAGGTTGCTGCCATTCATCTGCGAGCAGGATTACAACCGCTGCATCAAGGACATGATCCGTCTTGCCGGAATTGACAGGAACGTGACCGTCATAAATACTATTACCCGGGAAGAGGAGAAGAAGCCAATCTGGAAAGTCGCTTCATCACACATGGCCCGCCGAGTCCTTGTCGGCAACCTTTATAAGGAATTGAAAGACCCCAACCTCATCGCTAAAATATCAGGCCACGTGGAGAACTCCCGTGCATTCAACCGCTATCGCGACATTGACGAGGAGATGGCAAAAGAAGTAATACTCAAACTGGAATAGCTATGGGAAAGAAAACGGAATTTTTCTTCATGTTCTTAGTGAACCTTACGAAAGCAACCGCACCCGCCTTCAAATGGGTCCTTAAGCACTTTTTTGTAATATTGGGAGTACTTCTGGTTGTACTGTTTGCCGTCAGGAGTATCATATACTGCTGGACGCCCGACACACCGGGAGGAACAAGCATAGCCACGGCTCTCCTTGAAGTCTTGTTCGTCGGCATCTTATGCCTGCTCGGAGGTTTTATCATTTACCTTCTCTTTGTGACGATAGTTGCTTTTGTGACAACCATAGGCGAGAATAAAGCAAAAACGGGAGATGCCTCTGCAGCGCTGATTGAGCAGATCGGACAACCAATAGGAGCATTGCCGACCCCAGCGACAGAGGACATTCCATCTCACGAAGATGAGAATGAAGCCATAGCATCGGATATACCGCGTGGCATTGATGAAGAGTTATTACGTAAATATCTGAAAAGCAGCTTTATGGGAAAGCCATATGCTGGAGACAAGACCAACTTTGACGGTGTAGTCGACAACCTGAAAATAGTCCAAATCACCTACCGCAAAGCCGCAAAGAACGGAAAAGGCTTTACAGACAAACACATCATGCAGGTGGCCACTCTGCTTTACCAGAACAAGTTCATGGTTCACAAAGGCCAATTCAAAGACTGGTGTACCTCTCTTTTCAAAGCAATGAACATCGAGGTTCCAGCCGAAATCAGGAAATCCGAACCTGAAGATAAAATCAGGAATCTGTTTATGTTCTTATCACGGTAAGGTTCTTGCATATTCATATGAGGACAAATGTGAACAACTTATCGATTTTGTTAATATATTTGCAACTAATATGGGTGTTTGCCCTCTAAAAAATAAATGATGACCACGCCTGTTTTCGACATCGAAAAGTCAATTAATGCAATTCTCTATGTTGCAAATCATTTGACGAGGAAAGACTTCCACAAGATATTCAAGGTTTTGTATTTTGCGGACAGGAATCACTTGTCAAATTATGGACGTACAATCACAGGAGATTCATATGTCGCTATGGATGACGGCCCAGTTCCTTCAAAAATATATGACATTTTCAAGATTGTACGAGGCGATAGCCTTTATTCTTCTGAAAAGAAACATGAGTTCGAGCCCTACTTTTCGGTTCAGAATTGGATGTTCATAGTGCCCAATAAGGAAGCAAATACAGATTATCTTTCAGAGAGTGACCTTGAGGAACTGAATAACTCATTAAGTCTTTACGGCAGTTTGTCCTGGGATGAGGTTAGAGAGAAATCTCATGATTTCGCATGGAGAAGTACGGTGAAAGACCACACCATCGACCTTCAGAACATCATGAGGGAAAATGGTGAAGTTGAAGAGTACATCAACTTTGTTACAGAACACATAAACTTACAAAAAGCGTGTCTGTAATATGATGGAAATCGGTGACAAAGTTGCTGCCCTTAGCATCACAAGGGGCACTGTTTTCCACTCGACAATTTTTGAGCAGATTGATCATGGAAAATTTTTCGTCGTTATCGGCGAAAATGACCGCCAATTGGTCGGCTTCTTCTTTATCAACTCCTGGGTCAATCAATATATCCAAGGAAAGCCAGAAATGGAAAAGGCTCAGTACCCTATTAGCGCCGAAGCTTATAACTTTTTGGCGCACAACTCGTTTCTCAACTGTTCTTCCCTAACAACCATTGATAAAAGCAAACTCGCTTCAAGTATTTCCACAGGAGAAACCACGATTAAGGGGCAGTTGAGCAAAGAAGATCTTTCAGCAATTCTTGATATCGTCAGGAACTCAAAATTGTTCACCCCTATCGAGAAGAAAACTTTTTTTGCCGAATAGTTTTTACTTGACTTCGGCCATTATCTTCTCCATCTTCTCTTTCACATTCCGGCGTGAGGCATAGCGCAGCAGTGTCTTTTTGCTGAGCGGATACATATTTTGCGCGGCATTCATTATGTGATAATATTCCGCTCCTTGAAGGTACGAAAAATCTTTATCACAGTACATATCAACCAGCAGCTTTTCCAAAGTCGGCACCGGGATGCCGTCAATTTCCGACAACGGCGATTGAGATGTCAGTATTTTCACGATATACACATTCCTTCCGAGATCAACATATCGGTAAATAAATTCATCGTCCGGACGGAAATAAGCTTCCTTGCCTGTCCCCCGCAACCATTCGAATATGGATTCAGCCGCGACCCGCTCCACCTCAATGTATGTAGCGTTGTTAATAGCTACGTGGTGCATCAATGGGAAAATCCATCGTCCTTCATACAGGCACATTGATGCATAAGGGAAATTCTGCTTGATTTCTTTGAACAGTGCAGCATTCTCCGGGTTAACCTCAGGCAAAAAGATTTTAGCACTGGAGGCAGCCACATATTTGCCATATCCTACCCGCAAAATCTTCCCTTCATTAGCCATTCGGGCGAGCGTAGCATTGACTACAGGTCTTGACATATCGGCCCTGTTCAGATTTTCCATAATTTCCGAAGATCCGAATACGTTCCCCGATGCCGCAAAAGCCAGGATATTTTGTTCGCATGTAATCATATCGCTGCAAATATAGTTATTCTGCGTCAAATTCTCAAATATTTGACAAAGAATAACAAACACACAGCTCAAATAATACAATAATACATTTTCACTGTGGTGGAATCTGGAGTATTACAATAAAGACTCGACGCGCCTGCGCCTGAGTGCAGATGAAGTGCTGAACCCGGAGAAGCTGAAATATTATTGGGACGCCTATCCAGCGGAAGTCGGGGCAAAGTACGGTCTCCAGCGCGGCGTGCGTGCCGAAAAGGGTAGCAAAGTCTCGCACACGGATTCCACAGAGTACAACAGGGCCCTGGAAAGAGAAAACAGAAGAATCCAAACGGAGAATGCCGAACTCACAAGAAGAAACATCAAGCTTCAGAAAGAGGCCGACGAGTTGGAGAATCGAATCGACAATGAGAACAAGATACTGGAGATTCGGGCAGAAGAAGCCCAGCTACCAAAACCGGATTTTCTTAGGCGTTACAAGGAGGAAGACATCAGGCAGTACCTGCAAGACGCTTCATATTCATTATCTCCCACAGAAGACCAAGGGCACTCAGAAAGACAACAGTGAGACCGTTACTCCGCTCGTCCGCTACGCCTTTGATATAATCAAAGAGACGCAACTGAATCTTCCCATCTTGAAATATCCATTTGGCAAAAGCGGCTACAACAAGAAGATCAAGCAGCTTCTCAAGGATGCCGGCATTGACCGCAAGGTAACGGAGTTCGATGAAGTGGAAGGAGTCAACAAATATATCCCAATCTGCGAGACTTCAAGCAGTAAACTCGCCCGCTCCACCCACGTCGATATGATGAACAAAGTCCAGATTAACATATACGCCGCCGGACTTCACCGCCGAGGTAGCAGTGCCGTCACCCACTACACCATGCTTGAGCTCGCTGACCGCTTCAAACTCATGAACCTTGCCTTCGAACAGGAGGATTACAGGGTGGATAAGAATTTGGAGGTGATACCCAAATAATGGAATTAAAACCGAATGTTCTTAATCAGTTCGGCTAAATTTACATTATATTCTTCGTCGTTTGTCATATCCAGTCCCTTTTTGTTGCCCAAATAGATTGGATAGACATCATTTTTTGTGGCTTCTCTAATTATCGGAATAAACTTAGGTGTTGCGGCAGTATACAGGTTATCGGTTATGACATTTGTTTCGTAACCTACACCATTCAAACGTTGGTCTGCTCGTGATTTATATTCACGTGTTAGAATCATCAGTACCTTGTCTGAATTTACTATCCCCTGTTCCATAAACACGCTTAAATCAGCGCCTAATGGCAACCTGGTGTCAATCTTAACATTGAAATATTCAGAAAGGTCATTTGCCAATTTCTTTACCCACATATTATGTTCTTCTGACTCCCAACAATAGGTAATAAAAACTGCTTTCTTTTTCGCAACGTTTTTCTTATCT
>JAZUIV010000010.1:0-5581 GCA_045642485.1 Bacteroidales bacterium
AATACTGCTCTCGTTTAACTTCAGGACGATTATGCTGGTGCTCTTCTGCCTGCTTGACATTCCCCTCGGATATATCCTTTTTGAAATCGTCGTGTTCTCTTCCATCTGCAGGATTATGATCAGGAAGCACGAACGATTATGTAGCCAATTGACAGATGATATATTATCCGAAGACCATAACCAACGCCGAATATGCCAATCGTAATTAAAAAAGTCACACGCCGTCGTGAGTTGAAGGCTTTCATCAATTTCCCCGAAAAACTTTACCGCAATTGCGAGTATTATGTGCCTAAACTGTATTTCGACCAGTTCAACACCCTTTCCCCGAATCGCAACCCGGCATCTGAATTCTGCGAATCGGCTTTGTTCCTTGCTTATAAGGATGGCGTTCTCGTTGGAAGGGTGGCCGCCATAGTCAACCGGAGGGCAAATGAACAGTGGAATCATCAGGAGGTACGCTTCGGGTGGTTTGATTTCGTAGATGACCGGGAAGTCTCACAAGCCTTGATTCAGCAGGTTGAAGAGTTCGGCAGGCAGAGAGGGATGGACAAGATCGTCGGGCCCCTCGGTTTTACCGACTTCGACCCTGAAGGTATGCTTGTGGAGGGTTTTGATGCTCCCACCACAATGGCGCTGAATTACAATTACCCATATTATCCGGAGCATATGGAGGCTCTGGGATTCAAAAAGGACGTTGACTGGGTGGAATACAGGGGAAAAGTTCCGGAGGTGCGTCCGGAACGGATAGAAAGGTTGTCAAAGATAATCGAAGAGCGTGCAGGTGTTCACAGGACCGATATCAGCCGACGGTATCTTGCCAAGCCGGAGGTCTGCCACGAGTTGTTCCATCTCATCAATGAATGTTACAGGGACCTTTATGATTTCACTGTCCTGCCGGACTCTATGGCCGAGAAATATATGGGCTTCTATACGAAGGTGATTGATACGAAGTATCTGTCTTTCCTGAGAAATGAAAAGGGCGAGATGGTGGCTTTCGGGATATCAATGCCATCCATTGTCGAAGTATTGCAGAAGACAAAAGGCAGGTTGTTCCCGTTCGGATGGCTGCGGCTGCTATGGACTCTTTTTGTCAAACACGGAGAAGGCGTCGAGATGCTCCTGGTAGGAGTGCGTCCCGATTACCTGAACACCGGAATCAACAGTATAATATTTGCAGACATCCTGGGTGAGTATATCAAGAACAATGTCAAGTGGGCCGAGACCAACGCCATACTTGAAACCAACCTCAAGAATCAGGGGCAGTTCCGTGATTATGAACACCTTATCGAAAGAAGGAGGAGGGCCTACATCAAGTCTCTGTAATCTACAATTTTCGCAGGACCTGTATCACGCGCAAGTTGTCGGTATGATTTCTGACTGCGAGCCGGATATAATTCCTACCATTGAAAGCGGCCTTTGTGCTGCAATCCTTTATCAGGACGTTTTCATCAAAAAGCCTGACCGCCAATTCCCGTGAGGAATATTTGTCCGAGACCTTGCAAAGAAAATAGTTCGCCTGCGACGGAAACACTTTCAGATAAGGGATTTTCTCCAGCTCGGCCCTGAAAAAAGCTCTCTCTTTCCGGAACAGTTCACAGGCTTTCAAATAATCCTTCCTGTAATTCTCGAATATCTGCATGAAGAATTCACCGAAGGAGTTGACATTCCATATCGGGACTTCTTTCTTAAGCCTTGATATGGCCTCAACGTCTCCGCTGGCAACAATACCCAATCTGATCCCGGGCACCCCATAACTCTTGCCAATGGACTTAACTACGAAAAGATGCGGATTGTTCCGCAATAATTCATTATCCAATAACGATGATTCTTCATCGGCAAAATCCACGAAACTCTCATCCACTATGAATCGAACCTTTTTTTGTTTCGTCCACTCGACAAGACCAAGCATTTCTTCCCGTGCAATGTAATTTCCTGAAGGGTTGTCAGGATTAATCAGCAATAGCGTATCTATGGGTTTGTCTGCAAAAAACGCCATCAGATCTTTTGCGGAATAATGGAAATCTTCAGATTGTGGAATAAACGGAAGAAAATTCTCTTTATCAACGCGATTGGGATATTCTTCAAAAGTCGGTAAAACAGTCCCCAATGTACCGCTCACACCCTCCATCAACAACTTGATTAATTCCGCTGCGCCATTCCCTGCAACAATATAATCCTGTTTCACATTAAAATTTTTGGAAGCAAGAAGAGAATTGACGTTCATGCCTGACGGATAATCACATACCAGTTTCTCAAAAGAAGCTTTCATCTCATCCATCATTTTTTGCGTAGGGAAGAACGGATTGACCAGATAACAATAGTCCAGCATTTGGGGATAACGCCAATATCCGCCATATCTTGATGTCACGGATAAGAATCTTTCCTCGCAGGACTGTGCAAACATCCCCGACGCGATATCCAAATCCTGAACGTCGTCTATCTCATACCATTTCTCCCCGGAAAGAGGCAATGCTGTAAGAGGAGCATTGTGAAGGTGAAGAATGACCCTCAAAACCTGCTCATAATATTCATTATTGCCCATAGCGGTACAATATGCCTCCAGGAAAGGTACATAATATCTCGTTGAGAATTCCTTGCTGAATTTATAAATGTTAACGGTTTTGTAATATTGGGAGGATCTTTCATATCTGAAATCGGCTTTATCGATAAAACCGGTGATTTGACCATCCTCATCTATAGTCACGACCGTCCCGTCCATCCAATTCTCATATTTATCCACCAGTGCGATATTCGGAAACGGGTTTTCCGTCAATTTCCTGACAATGACTGGATCGAAAATCAAATCGGACTCAAGCAAAACAGTATCCTCCGCAAGCAAATGCTCTTTTGCCAGATAGAGAGAATAAATGTTGTTGGTCCTGTCATATATCGGATTCTCGACATACACCACAGGCGTACCCTTATATGAAGAGCCGACGTGATTCCTGACATTCTGTCCTTTATAACCGACGACCAAAACTATCCTGGAGACACCGACATCGTGAAGACAGGCCAACGCCCTGTCAATCAGCTTTACGCCATTTACTTCCAACATACACTTGGTATTGTCGTGGGTATATTCACCCAGACGTTTTCCCATACCGGCAGCCAGGATTATTGCTTGCATATTATTATACTGAAGTCTTGTTATATGTCTTTACGGCAAGAAGATAGGTGAGAGCGACAAAGGCGGACAATGCTCCGACCGGGACGAGGATTTCACCGAAAGCGGCCCCTTTGAGATATGCGGCCCTCAGGCCCGAAATCAGATATCGCGCCGGAGATGTCCAGGTGGTCCATTGCATCCACTCCTTCATACTCTCTATCGGAGTCTCGAAGCCTGACAGCTGCTGGGCGATGGTAAGGACTATTGTCGTAGTAAGTATGACGTGTATCGGCCTGGCTGATATATTTCCTATCCAGATGGTAAAAAGAATGGTCCACAAAAGGAACAGGGAGAATATGATGAAGACTCCCAAGGCGGAGCCTTTCGGGCTGAAATCGTAAATGAAATAATACATCAGATTGATGAAAAGCAGCTCGGCCACCCCGACCAGATAGCATACAAGCGTCTTTGAAAGTACAACCTCCGAGCGGGTCACGGGGCTCACGTTCACCAGTTCGTCAGTACCGTTGTTGCGGTCGTCTAATATGTTTGTACCGGTTATGTTGCCCCCAAGTATTGTAACGAGAGACATCAGTACGGCGGGCAGCATAAATATCAGATAGGACAAGAGCGGATTGAAAAGATTCCGGATGGAAATGAATTCGGAGCCGGCAGACAGCCTTGTTCCCGACTGCTCTGCGAACTGTTTCAGGCAGCGTTGCAACAATTCTACCACCACCTGCACACCCGTGATGGCCGAAGATATATTGACAGCATTGGCAGTGACGGAGATTCTGGTGTCGACGGCGCCTTTTGCACCGAATCTGAGCAGATTCTTTTCGCATCCTGCGGGAACCTCGATTGCGCAGTTGGCTTTACCCGCCTCAATGAAATCCATCGCCTCCTGCAGTGTATTGCAGGTCGAAACAAGAGATACTTGTCGTGAATGTCCGATGGACTGTCCGACCATCATTGAAAGCTCCGATCTGTCATTGTCAATAATGACCACCTTGAATTCCTTGAGGGAATAGTTGATAAGCCTGGGAGAAATGCAGATGATAAACCAGGGATAAGCCAGCAACAGCAGGACAAGAGTCCTGTTGCGAAGGATCAGGCGGAGATCCTTTACTGCCATTGCAAGAAATCTGTTCAACCAAGCCATACGTTATTCTTCATTCTATGATGGTCCAGAAATGCAAATATAACTGTTGAGACACCAATGCACAAGATATCCTTCCACACGGCAAACAGGGACTGGCCTTCAATCATTATCTTACGAAAAGCATCCATAAACCAACTGATGTAGAAAGCTTTGCTGACTTCCTGCGCCCATTGGGGCATATTCTCAACAGGAGAATAGATGCCACAAAAATAGGCTACCGGCAAAGTTATTATACTGCTTACCAGCACTATGGCGTTGGTCTGGGAATCCGAGAAAGTCGATATCGCCGCTCCAAGCAGGATTGTTGTGATTATGAACAGCAGTACAAGTACTGACAAATCTATGAACCGTCCCTTCAAAGGAATTTCCAATCCCCAATGTCCTGCTGCAAAGCAGCACAGAAATATCACAAAACCTATGATGACATACGGAATGGATTTACCGGAGAGCATCTCCCATTTGTGCGCAGGAGAAGCAACAATGGAATATATGGTTCCTGTTTCCTTTTCCTTTGCGAATGATGCCGCGACGAGGATTATGACGAAATACAGCATCGCATAGCACATAAAACCCGGACCGAAGAAGAAAACGCTGAGCAGACCGGGGTTGTGCAGCATCTTGACGGATACTCCGACAGAAGAATCCTCATATTCGGTAAGGGCACTTGAAAGATAGGAACCGGCTGTGGAGCCGATGAAAGGATTCGTGGCATCGGTAAGAATCTGAATCCCGGACTCTCCCGAACCGAAAGCGGAAGGAAATACCAGAATGGCGTTGAGCCTGTCCCTGATCATCATATTCCGGCCTTCTTCAAGATTGGCAATCATTCCTTTGTATTCAAACAACGGATTGTGGTTTATCCGCTCAATGAAAGAGCGTGTCTCCTCAGAAGCGTTCGGGGCGAATGCGGCAACTTTGATTCTGTTTATGTCGATTGTCGTTGTCAAGGAGAAGATCAGCATATAAAGGACAGGAGCAAACAATATCAAGATGATTGTGTACCTGTCGCGGATAAGTTGAAGGAACTCCTTTTTTATGATTGGCAGAAGGTGCATAGGAATTGCTTGTTAATCTCGGAACGGGCTTGATATGAGGTCGAATACATCAAAGAAATCCGGTGAAAATCCGCTTCGCACCAGCTCATCAAGCTGTCCCATTGCCTTTATACCGCCATCAACCATTATGCACTGGCGGTCGCAATACATCGCCTCATCCATGTTGTGAGTGGTCACCAGTATAGCAGAGCCACTATGCGCATACGATGTTATGGTTTCCCACATCTTGTCGCAAGTTTCGGCATCCACACCACTTGT
>JAZUIV010000011.1:0-38859 GCA_045642485.1 Bacteroidales bacterium
CAGTAAAGGTTCACGGGGTCTTTCCGTCCCGTTGCGGGTAAACGGCATCTTCACCGTTACTACAATTTCACCGAGCTCATGGCCGAGACAGTACTCAGATCGTTACACCATTCGTGCAGGTCGGAACTTACCCGACAAGGAATTTCGCTACCTTAGGACCGTTATAGTTACGGCCGCCGTTTACTGGGGCTTCGATTCAGCGCCTCGCTTCATTGCTTCCGCTAACGCCCCCTCTTAACCTTCCAGCACCGGGCAGGTGTCAGGCCTTATACCTATTCTTTCGAATTTGCAAAGCCATATGTTTTTGGTAAACAGTCGCCTGAGTCATTTCTCTGCGCCCACGTCGCCGTGGGTCCCCTTCTCCCGAAGTTACGGGGTCAATTTGCCTAGTTCCTTAGCCATGATTCACTCGAGCACCTGAGGATTCTCTCCTCACCCACCTGTGTCGGTTTATGGTACGGGCTGATGCCAGATTATCGATCGGAAGATTTTCTTGGAAGTCTGCTTACCATCTCTATCAGCTTGCCCGAAGGCTCGCTGTACTGTCAGTCTTCACCACGAACCAGCTCTTAACCTGTCCGTTTAGCTACAACCTTCAACCGGCTATTCCGTCAGCCGGCGGATGTGTCACTTCTCCGTCTCTCCTTCTCTCTAACATCAGGTAATGGAATATTAACCATTTGTCCATCATCTTCGCCTGTCGGCTTCGACTTAGGTCCCGACTAACCCTGATCCGATTAACGTTGTTCAGGAAACCTTGGGTTTTCGGTGTGCGGGTTTCCCACCCGCATTATCGTTACTTATGCCTACATCTTCTTTTCCAGCCGCTCCAGCAATCCTCACGAATCACCTTCGCAGCCGACTGGAATGCTCCCCTACCACTCCTTCCGGAGTCCATAGTTTCGGCAGTGGATTTTATTCCCGTTTATCATCCATGCAATGTCGCTCGACTAGTGAGCTGTTACGCACTCTTTAAATGAATAGCTGCTTCCAAGCTAACATCCTAGCTGTCTCTGCGATATCACTCCGTTCTGAAAACTTAATCCACGTTTGGGGGCCTTAACTGTTGGTCTGGGCTGTTTCCCTTTTGCCGCCGGACATTAGCACCCAACGACTCACTCCCGATCATCACTTTGCGGCATTCTGAGTTTGTCAGGATTTGATAGGCGATGAAGCCCTCGCATCCTATCAGTAGCTTTACCTCCACAAAGCTAAATCGAGGCTGTCCCTAAAGACATTTCGGGGAGTACGAGCTATCTCCCAGTTTCATTAGCCTTTCACCCCTACCCTCAACCCATCCAAGTCCTTTTCAACGGAAACTAGTTCGGTCCTCCAGTGTCTGTTACGACACCTTCAACCTGGTCAAGGGTAGATCACTAGGTTTCGCGTCTGTTCCGTCCAACTATACGCCCTTTTCAGACTCGCTCTCGCTTCGGCTTTCGTTCCTGAAGAACTTAACCTCGCTGGACAGAAACAACTCGTAGGCTCATTATCCAAAAGGCACGCCGTCGCTTTCGCTCCGACCGCTTGTAAACGAACGGTTTCAGGTTCTTTTGCACTCCCCTGTTCGGGGTTCTTTTCACCTTTCCCTCACGGTACTGTTCTCTATCGGTCTTCTATGAGTATTTAGCCTTGCGGGATGGTCCCCGCGAATTCAGACAGGATTCTTCGTGTCCCGCCCTACTCAGGATTCCGCTACAAATTACCAAACTTGCCTGTACGGGATTGTCACCCTCTCCGATGAGACTTTCCAGACTCTTCCAGTTCATTTGATAACCCGATGTCGCGGTCCTATAACCCCGATGTTGCCGTAACAACACCGGTTTAGGCTCTTTCCATTTCGCTCGCCACTACTTTGGAAATCGATGTTTCTTTCTCTTCCTGCAGGTACTAAGATGTTTCAGTTCCCTGCGTTCACCCCTGCATACTGCAGGTGACGGGTCTTCAACCCGCCGGGTTTCCCCATTCGGACATCCGCGGATCAACTCGTGTTTGCCAATCCCCGCGGCTTTTCGCAGCTTACCACGTCCTTCGTCGCCTATAGAAGCCAAGGCATCCCCCGTTCGCTCTTTGTTCCTTCGTCTTGAATCATGTCAGATGCATCTCTGCACCTAACTATGCTTTTTGAAATTGTAGTCCGCTATCAGATTCAGAAAAACTCTTCATCTTTTTAACAAACTATCTTTTGCTTACAGTTTTTTTACCTCGTTATCTCTCTCATTAAGTCAATGAACTAATCCGCTTGCGTATTCAACCATCAGGTTCTTCCGAAACGGGCTGCAAATGTAAGGACTTTTTTTTGAAAACAAAATTTATTTCTAAAAAAAATCACTTTTTGTTGATAACTCTCCCGAAATTTCAAGAAACAAACCCGCTTATTATGTTCTTAATCACCTCGATGGCCTTTTCCATACTCTGAACCGGGACGAATTCCAATTTTCCGTGGAAATTATGGCCTCCTGCGAAAATATTCGGGCAAGGCAGCCCCATAAATGAAAGACGCGCCCCGTCGGTACCGCCGCGAATCGGCTGAACCTTCGGCTTGATTCCGGCTTTATCCATTGCGGCAATCGCCCTTTCCACCACGTGGAAATGAGGTTCCACCATCTCCCGCATATTATAATACTGGTCCTTCAACTCCAATACGGCTATCATACCGTACTTACGGTTGATAAACGCCACTGCATCCTCCATCATTTTCTTCTTTTCTTTGAAAAGGGACATATCGTGGTCGCGGATGATATAGCTCACGGATGTTTCTTCGACCGTTCCGCTTATGGCAGTTATGTGGAAAAATCCTTCGTAACCTTCCGTAAATTCCGGTCGCTGGTTCAGAGGAAGAAGAGAGTTCAGTTCCATCGCGACAAGCATTGAATTTATCATCTTCCCCTTGGCATATCCGGGATGGATATTCCTGCCCTGAATATGGATTTTGGCTGATGCCGCATTGAAATTTTCATATTCAAGTTCCCCTACGGCACCTCCGTCCATAGTGTACGCGTATCTCGCGCCGAACTTCTCCACATCGAAGAAATCCACTCCACAACCTATCTCCTCGTCCGGGGTGAACCCGATTTTGACCGGGCCGTGCTTGAATTGGGGATTTTCCATAATATATTGCGCAACACACATTATTTCGGCTACGCCGGCCTTGTCATCCGCTCCAAGAAGAGTTGTTCCATCCGTTGTAATCAGGGTATGCCCCTTGTATTCGGCCATCTCGGGAAAATCCGCTACGCGAAGAGCCATACCGGGAACACCTTTGAGAGGGATATCACCTCCATCATAGTTCTCGATTATCTGCGGTTTGATGTCCTTCCCAGGGGCGTCGGGTGACGTATCGACGTGAGCGATAAAACCTATTGCGGGCACAGGGGCATCCACATTGGAAGGAATCGAGGCCATCACATAACCGTTTTCATCCATCGATGCATCGGAAATGCCCATCTGATGAAGTTCCTCTACAAGCATCACCGAAAGATTCTTCTCCTTCGGGCTTGAGGGATGGGTGGATGAATCCTCGCAGGATGTCGTCTCCACCGCCACATATCTCAAAAATTTCTTTTCAACCTTTTCCATAATATCTCTTTGTTTCCAAATCAAGCTATTTCTATGGCTCCTGTCTATTACTTGATTCGGACTTCGCTTCGCTCACCCTCCCACTGCGCTGCGCTTGTGGGCCCCTCCCGCTATTAAGCGCGGGTGTTTAGGTCCTTTCAAGTAATAGACAATCCGCCAAATACAAGAAACAGCCTGATTTACTATTTTTTCTCAACTTTCATTGAAGACACTGTCATATACGCAATTATCGCCAGATAGGGCACGATTGCAACCGCCTCCCCGTAAGTCGCATTCCACGAAGTGAGGAACCAGTCCACATCGGCGAACTTCATAATCGCACTGACAACACCCATAAGGGCTCCTCCGGCGATGAATCCGGAAGCGATGAGAGTTCCCTTCTCCTGCCTTGCCGCATTGACCTCCTTGTCCTTGGAGCGTGTGCTGACATACCAGGATATCGCACCTCCCACAAGCAGGGGAAGGTTCAGGTCAATCGGAATGAACATACCGAGGCAGAATGCCAGTGCAGGGACCTTGAATACCGTAAGGAGAATGGCTATCAGAGCACCCAGACCATACATAAGCCAGGGAGCTCCGCCACCTTCCATCATAGGCTGGATGACTGCCGCCATAGCATTGGCCTGCGGCGCCACAAGAGCGTTGTCACCGGCAAACCCGTATGTCTTGTCCAATATTATGACAACTCCGGCCACAGTCGCAGCGGCAACCAGCACACCCAGGAATTTCCAGGTTTCCTGCTTTGCGGGGGTTGTCCCGATCCAGTAACCTATCTTCAGGTCGGTGATGAACCCTCCCGCCGTTGAAAGAGCGGTGCAGACGACTCCACCTATCAGAAGGGCCGCCACCATTCCGGCATTACCGCTCAGGCCGCAGGCCACAAGGACAAGTGCGGTGATGATGAGTGTCATAATAGTCATACCGCTGACGGGGTTTGTACCGACAATCGCTATCGCGTTGGCTGCAACGGTCGTGAAGAGGAACGCAATCACCGTCACTATCAGAAGTCCGACAAGAGCCTGCCATATATTGTTCACAACACCTCCGAAAGCGAAGAAGGCGAAGACTGCCAGAAGCGCTATTATCACCCCGAAGACAACACTCTTCATCGGTATGTCTCGCTGGGTACGCTCGACGGACTCTTCGGCAGCGCTGCCGCCTTTCCTGCCCAACTCGCTTCCGGCGAGCTTTACGGCGGATTTGATTACTCCGAAAGATTTGACAATACCGATGATACCGGCCGTAGCGATACCGCCGATACCTATCTGACGGGCGTAAGTCTTGAATATCTCATCTGCCGACATCTGATCCATCACGTCGGAGAAATTCATTCCCATAATGTCAAGACCTCCGCAGAACGCCCCCATAAGAGGAATTATCACAAGCCAGACGAGCAGGGAGCCGCAACAGATGATGAAGGCATATTTGAGGCCGACGATGTAGCCCAGACCGAGCACTGCCGCTCCCGTGTTGATTTTCAGAACGACCTTCGCCTTGTCAGCCACAACCTGACCCACGTGGGTGACGGTTGTCGTAAGGGTCTCAGCCCAGGCACCGAACGTCGCTATGACAAAATCATATACACCTCCTATGAGACCGGCCACAAGCAGAGTCTTGAAACTGCTTCCCCCGCTTTCACCGCTGACCAGTACCTGTGTGGTGGCGGTTGCCTCGGGGAAAGGATATTTCCCGTGCTGTTCCTTGACGAAGTATTTTCTGAAGGGAATCAGGAACAATATTCCAAGCACTCCTCCCAGCAACGAACTGAGAAACATCTGGACGAAGTTCACGTCAAGTCCGAGAATATAGATAGCGGGAAGGGTGAACACGGCTCCGGCCACCACAACTCCGGAACAGGCTCCGATGGACTGGATAATCACGTTCTGGCCCAGAGCACCCTTTTTCTTGAACACGCTGGAAAATCCCACGGCAAGGATGGCAATCGGAATCGCGGCTTCAAAAACCTGTCCCACTTTAAGTCCGAGATAGGCTGCGGCAGCGGAAAAGATGACGGTCATCACAAGACCGAGGGAAACGGACCACGCCGTGACTTCGGGATATTTCCCCTTCGGACCCAGCAACGGCTCATATTTTTCGCCCGGTTTCAATTCGCGATAAGCGTTCTCGGGCAGTTTAGTTTTCTGTTCCATATCAGTAATTATTTATCATTCAGATGTTTCTGCCAGTTCCAGGCGGAGCGGAGAGTGTCTTCAAGAGTGGCCTCTGCTTTCCATCCCAATTCGTTGTTGGCGTATGAGGGGTCCGCCCATACGGCTTCTATGTCACCGGCGCGACGACCCACTATCCTGTAATTGAGTTTCAGTTCGTTGACCTTCTCGAAAGTCTTCACAATCTCGAGAGTCGAGACTCCGTTGCCGGTACCTACGTTGAACACCTCGAAAGATTCTTTCATCTTTGCCTGGCGCATTCTTCCCAGAGCGGCGATGTGAGCCTTGGCAAGGTCGACGACATTGATGTAGTCGCGGATGCAACTGCCGTCGGGAGTGTTGTAGTCATCCCCGAATACGCTGAGTTGCTCCCTGATGCCCGCCGCTGTCTGGGTGACGAACGGAATGAGGTTGTTGGGCACGCCGCGGGGCAGTTCGCCTATCAGAGCGGAGGGATGAGCCCCGATGGGGTTGAAATAGCGCAGGGCTATCACCTTGAAGTCCCCGTAAGCGGCGACGCTGTCACGGAGAATATCCTCACAGATATGCTTGGTGTTGCCGTAAGGCGAGGTAGCCTCCCGCCTGGGAGTCTGCTCCGTAACGGGGAGTTTCTCCGCCTGTCCGTAAACGGTGCAGGATGAAGAGAACACGATATTCTCAGTGCCGTGTTTCCTCATTGCGGTGAGAATGTTGACCAGTGAGTTGAGATTGTTCCTGTAATACATAAGCGGCTGCTGCACGGACTCTCCCACTGCCTTGCTGGCCGCGAAATGAATTACAGACTGGGGAGCGAAACGCTCGAAAACCTTGTCCAGTGCATCATAGTCGCAGCAGTCAATCTGCTCGAATCCGACTGCCTTTCCCGTTATGGCTTCGATGCCACTCTTGACAGATGCCTCGGAATTGGACAGATTGTCCACGATAAGCACTTCATACCCCGCTTCCTGCAATTCAACGACCGTATGTGACCCGATATAACCCATACCGCCGGTCACCAAAACTCTGTTATTATCCATTTCCATATTGTTTTCTAGTCATAAAGGTAATATTTTTCAGACAATTTACGGAAAGTCTCAACATCCTTGAACCAATAGTCCCGGATGTCGGACACCTTGAAGGTGCGGCTGAATGTCTTCTGCACGAAATCGGACCCGCATACTTTGTCAACCATCGCATAAGGCCCACCCGCATAGGGATTGTGAGAAGGATAGAGTTCGTGGACGGCCTGCATCACATAGAAGTTCAGGGTAGTGAGTTCGGCCGCTTCATAATCCGTAAAGAAGAACTGGACTCCGTGTATCAGTTTGTCTTTCGCGCTCCCGGAGAAAGGCTTGTAATGAATCGTACGCCAGGCGGTTCCGGGAAGATTGTAACTCTCCAGCCTGGCCTTCAGTTTTTCCGCATCAATCCACTCTGCGGCAAAGGTCTGGAAAGGAAGCGTATATCCCACACCTATATTGAGGTAATTCGCGCACTCCCCCACTATCCCCGCACAGGGATAGCCCAGAGCGGCAGCGGGCGATGGAATCTGGGGAGAGGGCAGAATCCAGGGAAGCCCCGTCTGATTGTATGTCATACAGCGCTTCCACCCCTCCATCGGGATGACAGTCAGTTTGCATTTCACCGGAGGAAGGTCGCCCTTCTGCCCGCAGTTCAGCCCCTCTTCATTGATGAGCCGGGCCAGTTCTCCGACGGTCAGTCCGTAAATATAGGGAATCCGAAACTCGCCCACGTATGAATAGAACCCCTTTTCGGGATAGTTTCCCTCTACCTTTTCACCCCCAAGAGGATTGGGGCGGTCGAGTACCATCACTTCGATTCCCTGCTCGGCGCAGGCCCTCATCATAAGACCGAGGGCGCTGATGAAAGTGTAGGACCTTGTACCCACATCCTGAATGTCATAAACGACGACATCGAGACCCTCAAGCATCTGGGGAGTCGGGGTGCGGTATTTTCCATAGACGGAATATACCGTCAGTCCGGTGGCATCGTCAACGGTGTCATCGGCGTGGCCGCCGGCGTAGATATCTCCGCGCACCCCGTGTTCGGGAGCGAAGAGTTTCACAAGATTGACGTTTTCAGCCTTGTAGAGAATGTCGATGGTGGAACGCAGATTCCTGTCAACTCCCGACGGATTTGTCAGCAGTCCGACTCTTTTCCCTTCCAGACCGGCGAATCCCCGGTCACGGAGAACCTCAACTCCAGGCTTCACCTGAGCCGACGCAACAACAGCGGACAAGGCCAGAAGCAGGCACATTCCAAAATGCAGTTTCAGTTTCATTTCCATATCTTTAATTCTTACTTTTTACCATATTCAGGGTCTATCTTGCGGGAGGCCACAGCCGTTACCGCAAAAGTGGCGATGCAGCAGACCATCACGAGCCAGAAGAATCCCGCATATCCGACAGCTTCCTGGAGATATCCCGCAAACATACCGGGAATCATCATGCTGAGAGCCATAAAGCAGGTACAGAACGCGTAGTGGGAGGTCTTGTACTCTCCTTCCGCAAAGTACATCATATAGAGCATATATGCGGTGAAGCCGAAGCCGTATCCGAACTGGTCGAAAGCAACCGCCGCGGCTATGACCGCAAAACTATGCGGCTGGCACAGAGCCAGATAGACATACACAGAACAGGGCAGGGCAAGTGCCGCAGCCATCCACCAGATGCATTTCCGCAACCCTACGCGGGATGCCGTGACACCTCCGAGGATTCCTCCGGCAAGAAGGGCAATCACCCCGATGGTACCGTATGCAAGGCCCACCTGAGTAGTCTGCATCCCGAGTCCTCCGACTTCACGGGAAGCTACCAGGAACGGGGTGCACATCTTCAGCGCAAGGGCCTCGGGGAGGCGGTAGCACAGCATGAATATGACTGCCAACCAGACTCCGTTCTTGCTGAAATATGTCTTCACGGTGCGACCGAACTCACTGAAGATGCGTCTGGCACTACCGGATGCCCCTTCAGCCTGCCTCGGCATATCTTCCTTCGGGCGCGGAACGGCAAAAGTGTGATACATTGTCAGCACGAAAAGCAGGAGAGCCGTCCCTCCTATCGTTATCTGCCAGGAAAGAGGTATGTTTCCTGTCTTTGTCTCAAGGATTCCGGCCACAGCCACGATGACGCCGTTGCCGAATACGTTGGCAAGGCGGTAGAAAGTGCTGCGGACCCCTACGAATGCGGCCTGGGAACTCTGGCTCTGCGCAAGCATATAGAAGCCGTCAGCCGCTATGTCGTGCGTCGCGGAGGCAAAAGCCGCGAAAATGAAGAGTATCAGCGTGAAAGTGAACAGGCTCATCGGAGTCTGCCCTCCGCTGACGAGATCCGCATCCGGGTGCGGCAAGGTCAGGGCGAGGATTATGAAGGCCAGGGCCATCACTGCCTGCATCGAGATTATCCACCATCTCTTCGTACGCACGATATCCACGAACGGGCTCCAGAGGAACTTGAAGGTCCAGGGGAGATAGAGCAGTGAGGTGAAGAGAGCCATCTGCCCGTTGGGAACCCCCAACTTCGCGAATATCAGAACTGAAATGTTGTTGACCAGAAAATAAGGGATTCCCTCAAAGAAATAGAGGGTCGGAATCCAAAGCCAGGGATTTCTTACGGTTGTCTTTATATCTTTCATTTTCAAAACAGCTTCTTAGTATTTTTCTATTGTACTTCCGGGATAGTAGTGAGCAAGGATTGACTTGAAGTCATACCCTTTTTCTCCCATCACTGCGGCGCCTATCTGGCATAGACCCACTCCGTGCCCCCATCCGGCTCCGTGCAGAATGAATTTTCCATCCTTCTTTTCAACCACGAACGCTGAGCTGTAAAGATGTGATTTGGAGAGAGTACGGCGTATTTCCAACTCCTTGCCGATAATCTTCGTCTTCTTCGAACCCACTATCTTAAGTTCGCAAAGGCGGCCGGAAGCGCCGCGTGCAACCGGCACAAGGTCAATGATTTCTCCGTAATCCTCTCCGGAACGCTCACGGACCAGGGCGGAAAGTTCATCGGCGCCATATTCCACGGTCCATCGGTAGAAATTCTCCGTCTCCCTGTCAAAACCGTTCATAACCTGCGAAAGTATCTGAGGGTCAGTATTGTTGCAGAAAGATTCCGGAGATGAGAGAATCCACTCACGGGCGTTCTCCTCAACCGTCAGGTCGGGGAAATCATTCTCGGCAGGGGTGTCCCTCCTTTTCTGAAGATAGCCGTAATCCTTCTGCTCCCAACAGGTGCCAAACTCTTCCATCACTCCCCCGCAGCATTTGGAAAACCGTGCGTCGCATATTTCTCCGTCATATTTGAGGACCAGACCGCAGGTCTCTTCGACAGCCTTGCGCACAGTCGGAGTCGTGGCTCTGGAGAGGCCGTAATAACGCTGACAGTGGTCATCAGCGCAGACATCAAAATTCACGTGGTCCTGGCGGTCATACCATTTTATCATCCGGCTGTCATCATCCGCCTCCTGCGCGGAAGACGACCCTTCTGCGGCTGATGTCCCCACCCTTCTGACAATCTGTGAGATGACCCAGGAACGGGAGATTATGCAGTGTGCCTTCAACAAGTTCAGCGAACAGGTGGCCGACATTTCAGAGGAGATTACACTCACCAGGTAATCCTCTATGTCAACCAGATTTATTGCGGTGAGCCTGCCGCTGTCAACAATCAGTTTCAGGTCACCCGGGAAAATCTGGGTCTCCCTGCGGTTCCAGTGGAAATCCACCCCGATTGTCACCTCCCCCAGCTCGAAGGAGCCATCAGCACCGAGACGTCGAAAAATCACCTCGTCATAAAGAGCTCCGTCAAAGAAGATTTTCCCCTCTTTGACGCAGGCCGTGGCGGAACCGGAAAAGGTCCTGTCCCCAAACGTATAAGGCGTCCTGAACTTGAACGCAAGTTTCTCAAGGGAAACTATGCCCACCGCCAGCTCCATCACCTATCTTTTATTCATTGCCACCCTTGCCTTCAACTCCCAGGTACGGATTCTGTCCTTGTAGAGATTGTTGGCGTTGACCTTCTCTATGTCGAGAGATGCGTCCGAATTGTCCTCCCAGCGGCGGCAGTTGTACACCACGTCATATATGCGGCCGATCTGATACTCCCTGCTGACACGCAGACCGACAGCGTAGTCCTCACCATATTTGGTGGTGGGGAAATTGAATGTCCTCAACAGAGGAGTCCAGAATCCTCTCGGAGCCCCGAGTCCATTGATTCTCAAGGCGTTGTTACGCCCGTTCTCGGGAGTCCATTCCCTGTGGTCGATTATCCCCGGAGGAAGTGTCTCAAGGGCGAAGTTGGTCATCCTGTATGTTCCGACAACCATCGCGCAGCCTTGAGTATGGAAAGCATCTATGAATTTCTGGACGGTGTTCTCGTCATAATACATATCGTCGGAGTCCAGCTGGATGGCGAAACGGCCGCACTTGGGATTATGGAGCGCCACGTTCCAGTTTCCTCCTATGGCGTGCCAGCTCTTGTCCTGAGCGATATAAACCAGTTTTTCATCACCCAGGAAACTCTTGATGACATCGACCGTGCCGTCGGTGGAGTTGTCATCCACCACTATCACGTTATATTTGTAGCGGGTCTTCTGGTTCAGCGCGGAAGCGATTGCGTCCCCGATGGTGCGCACCCTGTTGCGGCAGGGAATGATGACGGATGCCTCATATTCAAAATCCCCCTCCGTAATGTCCACGCTCTTGAATTTCGGTTCCAGATAGCCTCCGATTGCCTTCAGATGCTCCGTGCAGGCCTTCTCCATCTCTATCTGGACTGCTCTGTTCTTCGGATCGACATAGTCGAAGAGTTTCTCCCCGCTGGCCCGGAGGTCAGTCTCCACGTCATAATAGAGATACTCGTTGATATGCTCCAGAGCACCTTTCTGGGAGACTTTCAGGCGCAGGTCGTACATACCTGCATAGGCATAATCCGCATCCATACGGGTGACGGCATCCTGCAGTGCACAGGTGCGGTAAAGCAGGACCGAACCGAAATCGAAGTCATCTCTCAGACTGCCGAACTGGCAGTCGATCACAGGAGCGGCTGTCTCGACCTCCCCTTCCTTATGGAAATGGTCGGAATAGACCATATCCGCGCCGGAATCCTCCATCAGGCAGGTCATCCTCTCCAGGGCGAAGAGCACGAAACTCAAGGTCGTATATTTCGTGGATATCAGTGTGTAGCGTGTACGGGAGCATTCCGCCATCTTCCTGACGGCTTCAGTACTGCCCAGTCCGGGAACTTTCAGGACGCGGCATCCCTGAATGGACCCCGGAACTTCACCCTCTCCTGCATAGAGCAGGATGACTGAAGCCACCGAATCCTGTGATTTGAGATTTGACACTGTCTGTGCCACTTGTTTTTCGTCCCTGAAAGGGATAAAGCAGGTTATGTCTTTCATTTGTTACAATATTTTTCTATTATCCACAATATGAGTTCCTTTGCCTTCGCTCCGCTTTATCGTTCCGGGGAACTGGACGCGGACGGCGGCCGATATTGAAATCACACTCTTTATGGCATCGGCAAGTTTCTTCTGTTGGTTCTCGATGGTCCTCACGTCATCGGTGAAGAACTCCGGACGGACCTCAACCTGAACGAGAAGAGTGTCCAGATTATCGACTCTGTCAACGACAAGTACATATTGCGGTTCAAACTCCGGAAAGCCGAGGATTACGCTCTCTATCTGACTGGGGAATACGTTGATACCCCTGATAATGAGCATATCGTCGCTTCGGCCAAGAATCCTGCCCATACGAGCCATAGTTCTTCCGCAGGGGCAGGGAGTGTGGTCCAGGGTGGTCAGGTCACGCGTCCGATACCGGAGCAGCGGCATCCCGTCCTTTGTAAGGGTGGTGAATACAAGTTCACCCGTCTGCCCGTCAGAAACCGGACCCAGGGTATTGGGATCTATCAGTTCGGGATAGAAATGGTCATCATTTATGTGGGAGCCTCTCTGCATTTCACACTCGAAACTGACTCCCGGCCCCATTATCTCACTCAAACCGTAAATGTTGTAGGCCTTCAACCCGAGGCGGGACTCCACTTCCCGGCGCATATTTTCAGTCCAGGGTTCACCCCCGAAAGCGCCGATTCGCAGGGAGAGATCTTCCGGACGGTATCCCGACCTTCCGAGTACTTCGGCAAGATGCAGCGCATAGGACGGCGTACACGCTATTCCCGTTATGTGCAGATCCGCAAGCAGCCTTGCGTGCTTCTCAGTATTGCCCGTGGAGGTAGGTATTACGGATGCGCCGAGATTTTCAAGGCCGTAATGGACTCCAAGTCCTCCCGTAAAAAGGCCATATCCGTATGCCACCGAGAAAAGGTCATCCCTTGTCACTCCGAACGAAGTGAATGCCCTTGCAACGGCTTCACTCCATACGGAAATATCCTTTCTGGTATAACCCACTATCGTAGGCTTGCCGGTGGTTCCGGTGGATGCGTGGACACGCACAATCTCACTCTGCGGGGCCGCCTGCATACCGAACGGATAATTGTCCCTGAGGTCCTGCTTCGTTGTGAACGGCAGTTTAACTATATCCTCGATGGTCTTGATGTCATCAGGCTCCACCCCCGTGCACTGCATCTTTTCTCTGTAAAAGGGTGTATTGTGATAGACATAATCCACAACCTTGTGGAGCCGCTTCCCCTGAAGGTCCGCGCGCTCGTCAAGACTCATACACTCCTTGTGTCTGTTCCAGATAGGCATATCCGATCAATATTTGGAGAGGTCGGATTCGGGGATATATTTCAGCCCGTTCTGCCTTATCACTTCACAGGTCCGCTCTCTGTCATCAGTGCGGAATACAAGAATTCCCTTGCCCTTGAGAAGGAACGAGTACATATAGGCGATACTGATTCCCGCCTCGGAGAAGAGAGTCAACGTGTCAGCCGCACGTCCCACCTCATCATCCAGTTCAATCGCAAAAACATCGGAGAGGGCTACTGATATGCCCTTCCCCTTCAAGATTGCATAGGCTCGTTCCGGTTCGCCGCAGATGATACGGTAAATGCCATATTCCACGGTATCAGCGATTGTAGAGGCTATCTGCTGAACACCGGCCTCCTTCAGGAGATGGAGGACTTTGATGAGAGTCCCCTGTCGGTTCTCAACGAAAATTGAAAGTTGATGCACTGTCATATCTATTTCATTTACAAATTCCTGTGATCCTCGTTAAAGTTGCGGGTCCGCTCTTCAAGCAATCCATACATATCTTCGTTAACCTTCGCGGTGCAGGCACGGACTCCGTCCTTCAGGCTTCCGGAGGTTGCCAGCGAAATGCTGCTTATCCCGTAGAACAGCAGTTCCTTTACCAGTTCAGCACTTGTCATCTTCCCGTATCCGAGAGAGAAGAAGAAGCCATCCCCTACCGTCTCATCCACATCCCTGTCATATACGATATGAAACCCGTTCCTGCAGAAGATTTCCTTCATCGCGGCGGCACGTTGCGAATAGACTTTCACATCCTCAAGAAAATTGATTTTCCCTTCGCAGGCAAGTCTCATCATCTCCGCATAACCGTACTGGGTCGAAGCGGTGCATCCGCTGGTTATCATATAGAGAATTGCCGCCACCAGCGTAGGTCCGAAGGCCCCGGTAGTGTGGTACCTGTCCGCAAGCGGCTGATATACTCTGTCATACAATTTGTCGCCAATGCCTATGAATGCCATCCTCTGGCCCGCATAACTGAAAATCTTGGAGGAAGAAGTCATCAGGATGTAGTTGTCAGTATAACGGGCTACCGTTGGCAGATACGGGGCTTCATACGGATGCCCCAGATCCCGTCTGTAGTCCATACAGAAATAGGCCAGGTCCTCCATCACCACGGCATCGAACTCAGTTGCCGCCTCGCCTATTATCTTCAGTTCAGCCTCCGTGAGACATATCCAGGCAGGGTTGTTGGGGCTGGAATAGGAAATTACCGCAATATCCCCTTCGGAGAGCATAGAACGCAACTTTTCACGCAGAGCATCTCCCCGGTACTCATATATGTCGAACTCCTTCCATTCTATTCCGAGCACCCTCAACTGCGAATTCATTATCGGGAAACCGGGATTGATGAAAAGCACCTTGTCCTTTCCCACTACACGCTGGGTACAGGCGATGAAAGAGGCGAACGAACCGGTGACGGAACCCGTACAGGGAACACACGACCTGGCGCTCACATCCACGTTCAGGAATGCCTTGACAAAATCCGAAGCGGCGCTTTTTACCTCGGGAATCCCGTCCGCAGGGGGATAGAAGGCCCCCACACCGCGGTCAAGGGCCGCCTTCTCCGCTTCGATTCCGAATCTGTTCTGAGGGAGGCTGGGGGAACCCTGATCCATCCGGATAAAAGGGACTCCCGTCTTCTTCTGCAGATATTCCGCAAGAAGTATCGTCTCGCCTATCGTGGCTTTCGTCAGGTCAGCGACATTGCAGGCAACTCTTGCCTCTTCAACCAATTCTTCATTGAATATCTTCATTTCCCAAACATTTCGAGTCCCAAATCAAATGCCTTGAGATTAGCCTCCACAACCCGCTCTCCTTTATTGGCGAAAAACAGGCTTATCGCCCTGCGGACACTCTCCGGGGAGAGTATCTTCAAGTATGGCGCGGCCATTCCGAGAAGAACCATATTCGGGCTTCTGGAAATGCCCACCGCCGCGGCGACCGCCTCTATATCAGCTTTTACCACCCTGGGAAATCCGGAGAGTTCCCGTTCAATTCCTTTCACATCCGGATAATCAGGAATATTTATAAAAGGAACGGAAGAAGTCACAATGATGCCCTCCGGCGAAAGATAGGGCACATACCGTAAAGCTTCCATAGGTTCCAGGGCCAGGACCATATCCGCGTGGCCCTTTGTTATCAGATCAGAATGGATTGCTTCCGTCGAAAGGCGCAGATGGCTTTGCACGTCCCCTCCCCTCTGGCTCATACCGTGTGCCTCCGCCTGCTTGAGATGTATTCCGGCATCAACGGCGGCAACTCCTATCACCGTCGCAATCGAGAGAGTGCCCTGGCCACCCACTCCAGCAAGCATAATGTCCAGTTTCATCGCTGTTGTCTTTGTTTGCTCAATCTTTTATTCAGAGTCTTTATACATTCCCTTCTGGGGATGATTACTGACACTCCGTGATATTCTATCTCCTTACGGATGACTTCCATTATCTCATCCATCGCCTTGGGTATCGGGAGAACGACTTTCAGATGCTCGGGATCGACTCCGAGCCCACGGCAGATGTTTTCGAACTTGTTTGTCCCTGCACTGTCCTGCCCGCCGGTCATTGCAGTGGTCAGGTTGTCGGATATGATGACAGTAATGTCGGCATTCTCGTTGACAGCATCCAGCAGCCCGGTCATTCCGGAATGGGTGAAGGTGCTGTCCCCTATTACTGCAACCGCAGGGTAGAGACCGGCATCGGCGGCACCTTTTGCCATCGTAATGGAGGCACCCATATCGACAGTGCTGTCCAAAGCCTTGAAGGGAGGCAACGCACCCAGTGTATAACAGCCGATATCTCCGAACACCCTTGCCTGGGGATACTCCTCCAGGACCTTGACAAGAGCCGTATATACATCCCTGTGGGAACATCCCTTACATAACTGTGGAGGGCGGGGTGCGACATTTTCGGCCGGAGCATATACGGGGCCGGACTTCAGTCCGAGAGCGGCGGCCACGCTGTCCGGCGTAAGTTCTCCCGTACGGGGCAGAGCGCCTGTCAAACGGCCCTCAACTTTAAAACCGGAACCGAGAATGGCTTTTACATCCTGTTCGACAATCGGCTGTCCGTCCTCAACCACAAGAATTCTGTCACATCCGCGGGCCATCTTTTCAATGGATGATGCAGGCAACGGATATTGCGAAACCTTGAGCACGTTCCTCACGCCAGTCTCCATCACGTAATTGTATGCAATACCGCAGGCAATCACCCCTACTTTCGAAGGAGAAGGTTCATATCGGTTGAATTCAGATTCCTCAGACAGTGAAGAGAGAATGTCCTGCTTTTCCACAAGTGACGCATACTGCCTCTTTGCAATGCCTGGAAGCAGGACCCAATGCCGTGAATCCGTTTCGGGACAGAGAGGATTCTGATCCCTGGAAGAGCCGGTAACCACAGAAGCACGGGAATGGGCAACTCTGGTCACCAATCGCATAAGCACGGGCAACTTCAATTTCTCAGAGAGGTCGAAGGCATATGCCGTCATATCATAACATTCCTGCTGGTCTGAAGGTTCCAGGACAGGAACCATTGCAAACTTGCCGTAGAACCTGCTGTCCTGTTCATTCTGCGAGGAGTGCATCGAAGGGTCATCAGCCGCAATTACCACCAGGCCTCCGTTCACGCCTGTGATGGCGCTGTTGACAAATGCGTCGGCACACACGTTCATACCGACGTGCTTCATACATACCATCGCACGTTTGCCGGCGAAAGACATTCCCAAAGCCTCCTCCATAGCCGTCTTCTCGTTAGTTGACCAGCGGCTGTGAATGTGCCTTTCCCCGGAGAGAGGATGGTCCTGAATGAATTCTGTTATCTCCGTGGAAGGCGTGCCGGGATAAGCATAGACACCGGAAAGTCCGGCATCGATTGCGCCAAGTGCAATCGCCTCATCGCCAAGCAACAACTTTTTTTCTGACATTCTATTTTATATTGAATCGTTCAATAATGTGAATTCATCGGCGTCTTTCCAAGCGGCAAACCTTTCACGGTAATGCCGGATATCCGCCGCTTTAAGCGTGGCACTGTAAAAACGCACTCCGGCCACTGTCATACCGGTGCAGATTCTCTCCCCGAACCAGTTCACCACAGTGGAGCATCCGTTGTACTCGCACAGGGGATCCGAACCGATGCGATTGCAGAACAAGGCATAAGCGCTGTTCTCAATTGCTCTGGCTTTTATCAGTGTTGAAGCGGCCCTGATACGGCTGACCGGCCAATTGGCGATATTGACCAGAAGGTCATATCTGTTGCCGATGTTGCGGCTCCATACGGGAAACCTGAGGTCATAGCAGACATTGAGTTCCAGATTCCACCCCAAGTAGGAAACGCACTGTCTCCTTTCTCCGGGGACATAGGCGGCTCCTTCTCCTGACGGGTTGAAAAGATGATGCTTGTCATAGTGGTATTCCGTCCCGTCGGGGCAGATGAAAAAGCATCGGTTGAATCGGCCCTCCATACCATTGTCATCCCTGTCCAATGTCGGGACGGATGCGATGACCGCTACCCCGTAAGCCTTTGATATCTCCCTGAGCCACTGTGCCGACAATCCGTCAGGCCGTTCCGAAACAGCGGGGTTCATGCTGAATCCCACGGAGTATGTCTCGGGGAAAACAATCACGTCTGTGTCACGCCTTGAGAGAAAGGCTCGGACGGGGGCATCCAGACCGGAGATTGTGGATTCGGCATCTTCCCAGACTATATCGTTCTGGCATAGGGCAATGTTAAGTTTCTCCTTCATCATTTCTGTCTCAGGAATATCTGTACCGTACACCCGCGAAAACTGAAATGTTCCCTCAACTTGTTTTCAAGATAGCGCTTGTACGGGTCGCGGATGTACTGCGGGAGATTGCAGAAGAAAGCGAACGCCGGCCACTTTGTAGGAAGCTGGGTGACATATTTGATTTTGATATACTTGCCCTTCCAGGCTGGTGGAGGATAATTCTCTATCTCCGGAAGCATAGCCTCGTTGAGTTGCGAAGTGGGGATTCTGCGCGAGTAGTTGCAGAAAACCTCCTCGGCTGCTTCTATCACGTTCATTATCCTCTGCTTTGAAGTGGCGGAGGTGAATATGATGGGTATGTCGTTGAAGGGGGCTATGCGGGCTTCTATGGCCCGTTTGTATTCGTTCATCGTGTTTGAGCCCTTGTCCTTCACCAAATCCCACTTATTGACCACGATTACGCAGCCCTTACGGTTACGGACAATCAGATTGAAGATGGACATATCCTGTGCCTCGATTCCGGTTGTAGCATCTACCATAAGGATGCAGACATCGGAATTCTCTATCGCCCGGATGGACCTGAGCACGGAGTAAAACTCGAGATCCTCCGTCACCTTTGATTTCTTTCTCAATCCGGCGGTATCCACAATCACGAATTCGTGCCCGAATTTGTTGTAGTGGGACGAGATGGAATCCCTCGTCGTGCCGGCAACCGGAGTGACGATATTTCTTTCCTCTCCCAGCAGTGCGTTGGTCAGGGAAGATTTGCCCACATTCGGCTTTCCTACAATCGTGTATCGGGGCAGTCCCTCAAACGGGTCAGCAACATCGACTGTCTCCTTGGGAAGCATCTCGACCACCTTGTCGAGAAGGTCTCCGGTACCGCTGCCCGTAGCGGCCGCAATGCACCAGGGCTCCCCGAGCCCAAGGCTGTAGAACTGATAACTGTCGAAAACTCTGTCTCCGGTGTCCACCTTGTTCACAGCCAGGATTACCGGTTTCTTGCTCCGACGAAGGATATCCGCGATTTCGGAGTCGAAGTCAGTGACTCCGGTCAGAGCCTCGACCATAAAAAGCACAAGATCGCACTCCTCTATTGCGATAAGCACCTGTTTTCTTATTTCCCCTTCGAACACGTCATCACTGTTGGAGGTGAATCCTCCCGTATCGACCACTGAGAATTCGTGTCCGCACCACTCGCACTGGCCGTAATGGCGGTCCCGGGTGACACCGGCCGTCTCGTCCACGATTGCCTGTCGGATTCCCACCAACCGGTTGAAAAGGGTCGATTTACCCACATTCGGGCGTCCTACTATAGCTACTAGATTCATATCAGAACAATTTCAGAACAGGTTCTTAAATGGAAGGTGTCGCGTAAGCCGTAACATCCTCTTTCGTTATCTGGGAGCCGCAGAGAATCATCAGTCTCTCGGCCACGTTTCTCAATTCACGGATATTGCCTGTCCAGGGCAACTTCTGAAGTTCAGACACCGCTTCCGGCTTGAGTTTCTTCACGGGAATCCCCTCCTCCCTGCTTATCTGGTTGATGAAATGATTCATCAGCAGTGGAATATCCTCCACTCTCTCCCTCAAGGAAGGGACGTGTATCACGATTACACTCAGACGGTGATACAAATCCTCTCTGAAGTTGCCTTTGGCGATTTCATCGGTAAGATTCTTGTTGGTGGCGGCAACTACCCTGACATTCACCGTTATGTCCTTGTCGCTGCCTACCCGGGAAAGTTTGTTCTCCTGAAGGACACGCAAGACCTTCGCTTGTGCGGCCAGGCTCATATCTCCGATTTCATCCAGAAACAGAGTGCCGCCTTCCGCCTGCTCAAATTTACCTTTGTGCTGCTTGATTGCGGAAGTGAAGGAGCCTTTTTCGTGGCCGAACAGTTCACTTTCAATCAATTCGCCGGGAATTGCGGCGCAGTTCACTTCAATGAAGGGGGCTCCTGCCCTGAGACTCTTGTCGTGGATTCGCCGGGCCACAAGTTCCTTTCCCGTGCCGTTGGAACCCATAATCAGAACCCTTGCATCCGTTGCCGCCACTTTGTCCACGACATCCTTGATGTGCCGGATTGCGGGGGATTCCCCAACCATTTCGTACTTGCCTTGAATCTTCTTCTTCAGGATTGTAGTCTCCTTGACAAGGGAAGTCTTGTCGGTCGCATTCTTGAGAGTAATCAATATTCTATTGAGATCCAGAGGCTTCTGTATAAAGTCATACGCCCCGCTCTTCAGACACTTGACGGCAGTCTCTATATCTCCGTGTCCGGAAATCATTATCACGGGCGCATCACATTCGCTCCTGGCAAGAGTCTCCAACACCTCTATCCCGTCCATACCCGGCATCTTTATATCACAGAAAATGGCGTCGAAACTTTCGGACAGAGCCGCATTGACCCCCTGCTTACCGTCTTCCGCAAGAGAAACAGTATGGCCCTCGAACTCCAGAATCTCCTTCAGGGTGTTGCGTATGCTGCGTTCATCATCGATAATCAGGATTTTCATATACGTTAACTTAAAGAATCCAAAAATACCCTGCAAGATACGAATAATTTCGCTTCCTTGACTGTTGTATTTTTTGTAACTTTGCATCTGTAAAGGAATGGTTAAAAAATAAGTTGGTAAAGATTTATTAAAGATTGTTTATGGATTTTGGATATGGAATGAAGGAGTGTAGCGGGCTACTCGACTGAATGACATATGCAAAAGACGAAACAAGATTCATAAAGATTACCAAGTTATTTTTTAATAATGACTAAGGAATGGTTAAAAAATAAGTTGGTAAAGATTTATTAAAGATTTCCAGGTTATTCTTAATAACGGCTGAGTAATGATGACAGGGCTGATAATTGCAATAGACGGATACTCCTCCACAGGCAAAGGCACTTTCGCCAAGGAGATAGCATCAAGGCTGGGAATCCCCTACCTTGACAGCGGGGCCCTGTATCGCTCCGTAACCCTTTACGCACTGGAAGCCGGGCTCATCGAATGGAACGGAATCATAAACATACAGGCGCTGCAGGAGCATCTTCTTCTGGGCAAGGTTGAGATTTCATTCTTTAACAGCATAAACGGCGATAGCCGCATCTTCCTGGGGGACAAAGATGTATCAGAGCGGATAAGGCAGATGGACGTGGCGGAGAACGTGAGCGCAGTGGCCGCACTCCCCTTTGTCCGCAATTTTGTTGACTCCGAACTTCACCGCATAGGAAGCAAAGGGTGCGTGATGGACGGCCGCGACATAGGGACAGCCGTATTCCCCGATGCGGGGTTGAAGATTTTTATGACGGCCGATGCCCGGGTAAGGGCGGAACGCAGGATGCGCCAGATGCAAGAAAGCGGGCAGAAAGTGAATTTCGACGAAATTCTCAGGAATGTGACGGAGCGTGATTACATTGATTCCCACAGAGCAATGAACCCCCTGCGACAGGCCGAAGACGCCATAGTTCTGGACAACAGCAATATGACCGTCCGGGACCAGTTGGTCTGGCTCGACGGGATCCTCAGGGAAAAGTTCAATCTGAAACTGCTATGAGACTTTCTGTAGAGATAGACCCCCACTCAGGTTTCTGCAACGGAGTCGTACGCGCTGTTGAAAAAGCCGAGCGGCATTTGGAAAGAGGGGGAAAGTTCTACTCCCTCGGGGCAATCGTACACAATTCGAAAGAGCTTGACAGGCTGAAGGCCAAAGGGATGGAGATTATCTCCCACGAAGACCTTGAAAACCTCCGTGGGGAGACAGTCCTCATACGGGCCCACGGAGAACCCCCGATGACCTACCTCACAGCACAGAGAAACAGCCTGAACGTGGTTGACTGCACCTGCCCCGTAGTCCTGCAACTTCAGAAAAAGGTCCGGGAAATCTACCTGCACACAGCTCCCAGAGGAGGGCAGGTGGTGATTTTTGGGAAAGCCGGACATGCTGAAGTGAACGGGCTTGTCGGCCAGACCGACGGCAACGCCATAGTTGTCGATTCCGTAGAATCCGCCGCCGGAAAAATTGATTTCACCAGGCCGGTGGTTCTCTTCTCCCAAACCACAAAAGGAATCAGGGAATATGCACTGACAGCGGATTTCATCCGCAGCAAAGGAACTGAGGTTCAAGTCTTCGACACAATATGCAAGCAGGTCACACAGCGCTATGAGCATCTGAAGGATTTTGCCGGGAGACACGATGTCATTCTTTTCGTAAGCGGCATCGAGAGTTCCAACGGCAAGGCTCTTTTCGATTTGTGCAGCAGCGTCAACCCCAGATGTTATCGGATAGAAAACGCTTCACAGATAAACATTTCCATCTTCAAAGATGGAGACAGCGTTGGCATCTGCGGTGCAACTTCCACACCCAAGTGGCAATTGGAAGAAATTTTTGTATATTTGCATAATCTAACGGAACAATAATTCATAAAACAACATTATATGGCAACAACAGCTGACTTCAAAAACGGTCTCTACATTGATTTCAACGGCAAACCCTGCTCAATAGTATGGTTCCAGCACGTCAAACCGGGCAAAGGCCCCGCTTTCGTGAAGACAAAACTCCGCAACCTCGAAAACGGACGAATCCTCGAGAACACCTTCACCGCCGGTGCAAGGGTCGAGACGATTACAGTGGAACATCGTGAGTATCAGTTCCTGTACGGTGAAGAGGACGGGTTCAATTTTATGAACACCGAGACCTACGACCAGATACAGCTCCCCAGGGACGTGGTTGAAAACTCAGACCTTATGAAGGAAGGTCAGGTTGTGGAAATGGTCTTCAAGGTAGATGGTGACGACGAGCGTTGCCTTACCTGCGAACTCCCCACATACGTTGAACTCGAAGTGGTCTATACCGAGCCCGCTGTCAAGGGAGACACAGCCACCACCAGCGCTCTCAAGGAGGCAAAACTCGAAACAGGCGCAATCATTATGGTTCCCCTCTTCATCAACGAAGGCGAGAAAATCAGAGTCAACACCACCGACCGTTCATACGGCGAGCGCGTGAAATAATCAATTCAGAACAGATTCCAAGATGAGCCTGAAGTTGATTCAGGCTCTTTTTTATAATAAAATGAAGGCACTCAAACTCATAACTGTCATAATGGCAATGATGGCCGCCGTCACTGCCTCCGCAAAAGATGACGTCATCTCCGAACTGGCACAAAAGGCACTGGACTCCCACATTCTGACAATGGAAATCACCTACGTCAGCCCTGTCTCAATGGCCGGATTCCCTTCAATTGACGGATACAAAATCCGCATCCGTGACGGCAAGCTGAACGCCGATCTGCCATATTTCGGACGTGCCGAAACAGCCCTCTTCGGAAACGACGAGGCAGGACTCCGCTTCGAAGACTGCGAAATAGAAATCAAGGAGAACTACAAGAAGTCCCAAAAGGGCGTCTATGTCTGGAACTTCACGGCACGCACCACCAGCGACGAGCGCGTGGACTTCAACCTCACGTTCTACAACAACGGGACCGTACAGGTCAGGTGCAACTGCACAAAGCGCTCCGGAATCTCATACTCCGGAAGTATGGTGGAGCCTAACCCTACTGAACAATAACTTGCTGCGGGTAGCTTAGCAACCTGTCCCTGCCGCAGAAAATGTCATCGGTAATCTTTGCAAGAATTCCATTGTGTCGTGCGCGGAATCAATCAGTCCACGCACATTTTGTTTGAAGCGGTGACGGGATTGAAGATGGCGGTTTTCCAGCCGCAGGCGATGAAATTTCGCGCGAAGGGCTGGCAAAGGGCCAATTTCAATCCCTCGAAGACATTATTACCGCGAAGAGCTGCTACTGAACAGGCTTGTACTTCGGCACCAGAGCCTTCATTATGCACCAGGCAATCAGATAGGCCACACCACAGAAACAGAAAATCACATAGTATCCTGCCGACTTGCCTTCAAACCCCATAAAGGTGAAAGCAGAACCGGCCTGCTCCGCGTAAGTGAATAGGTTGCCCGCGATTTTCTGGATGATCATTGACCCCACTCCGCCGGCCATCGCCCCGATTCCTGTGACAGTTGCAATAGTGCTCTTGGGGAACATGTCGCCCACGGTGGAGAAGATATTGGCGCTCCAGGCCTGATGCCCCGCAGCGGCGATTCCGATAAGAATAGCCACCCACCAGGGATTCTCGAAATGCATCCCGAGAGGTTGTGCCAGCAGGGAGGCGATGGGAAGAACTGCAAACATCAACATTGCCAGCATACGTCCGTGATAGGGGTTCATCCCCTTCTTGTCGACGAATATCCTTGGCAGATACCCGCCGAATATTGAAATTACGGTGACAATCACATAGAGCGTGAAAATCAACGACTGACCGAGGAAAGAGGTTGCAGGAGCGTGGAACTGATTGCTGAAATATGAAGGAGCCCAGAAGAGGAAGAACCACCACACTCCGTCGGTGAAGAATTTGCCGATGATGAACGACCAGGTCTGCCGATAGGTGAAACACTTGAGCATCGGTATCGGCTTCCCTTCGGAAGCGGCGGCCTTGGCCTTCTCCGCTGCCTCGGCGGCATCATCCTCGTGGATATATTCCAATTCGGCGGCATTCACGTGCTTGCTCTTCTCCGGCTTCTCATACATAAACTGCCAGAAGAACATCCAGATGAAACCGAGGGCACCGATGATGATGAAAGCCATCTCCCAACCCAGTTTGACCGCAAGGGGCGGAATCATAAGGGGAGCGGCAAGAGCGCCCACGGATGCTCCTGCATTGAAGATTGAAGTGGCGAAAGCCCTGTCCTTCTTCGGGAAATACTCGGCCGTTATCTTGACTGCAGCCGGGAAGTTCCCGGACTCACCGAGGGCAAGGATGCCTCGGCAGAGGAGGAACAGATAGACCGACGTCGTGGATATGGCAAGAGCGACGTTGCTGCCATTCTCCACGGCTTTCATCGCAGCGACAGAGTCAATGCCATCCACAAATTGAACGGTCGCCCATCCGCAGAGAGCGTGAAGGCAGGCGCCGAACGACCATACCCCGATTGCAATCAGATAACCCTTCTTGGTCCCCATCCAATCCACGAACTTTCCTGCAAAAAGGCAAGCTATCGCGTAAAAGATTGAGAAAAAACTGGTGATTGTTCCGTAATTGGCGTCAGTCCAGTGGAACTGCGGCTTGATGAATTCCTCATATGTGAGTGAAAGGACCTGACGGTCAAGGTAGTTGACGGTGGTAGCCACGAACAGCAGCGAGCAAAGCCACCATCTCCAGTTTGACATAAGTTTTGCCTGTGTTGTCATATCTTACTTTTTGATTTGTTTCACTATATCAATTGATTGAGAGCAGAGTGCCGAGATTCTGTCCCAGTCTCCGTACTCGAGAGCATCCTTCGGAAAGAGATTGGACCCCATTCCTACGCAGGACGCTCCAGCCTTGAACCAGGCGGAGAGATTGTCCTTTTCAGGTTTCACACCGCCAGTTATCATCAGCCTGCTCCAGGGCATCGGCGCCTTGACTGACTTGACGAACGAGGGACCGAGAACCTCTCCGGGAAATACCTTGCAGACCTCGCAGCCCGCTTCCTGGGCATTCCCTATTTCGGTCGGAGTGGCACATCCGGGGCAATAGAGCACCTGCCGGCGGTTGCAGACCTTCGCCACCTCAACGTTGAAGAGCGGGCCCACGATGAAGTTCGCGCCAAGTTGAAGGAACAGGGATGCAGTGCCCGGATCCACCACGGACCCGGCTCCCAGAATCATTCCGGGAAGATTTTCGGAGGCATATTTCACCAGTTCCCCGAAAACCTCGTGAGCGAAATCTCCCCTGTTGGTGAATTCGAATGCCCTGACACCTCCCTCATAGCAGGCTTTAAGAACATTTTTTGACATTTCAACCGAGCCGTTGAAGAACACCGGAACTATTCCCGTCTCCTCCAAAGTGCGGATTACCTGTAACTTGTCATATTTTGCCATATAGAGTCTCCTTTATCTTTGTACACGTCCGTTTGCATTGCCTTCCGCCAGGCTTAGAACCTCCGCTTCACTGACAAGATTGAAGTCCCCTTCGATTGTCTGTTTCAATGCGGAAGCCGCAACCGCGAATTCAAGAGCGGCAGCCTGATTCCCCTCATATTTGAGCAATCCGTGAATCAGCCCAGCGGAAAAAGCGTCTCCCCCACCCACACGGTCGACTATCGGATTTATCTCATAGCGTTTGCTCTGATAAAATTCCTTCCCGTTGTAAATCAAGGCCTTCCATCCGTTGCAGGTCGCGGAGAACGACTCACGGAGGGTGGAGGCCACATATCTGAACCCGAAGCGCTCCTGCATCTGACGGAAGATTTCCTCATATCCGGAGGCATCGGTACGACCTGACTCGACGTCTGCCTGGGGCTGGAATCCCAGACACAGGCGTGCATCCTCCTCATTGCCGATACAGACATTGACATTTTTCATAAGCGGTGTCATCACCGATATTGCCTTCTGACTGGTCCACAGCTTCTTACGGAAGTTCAAATCCACCGAAACGGTCACTCCGCGCCTCTTTGCCGCCTGACAGGCAAGTTCGACAAGCTTCGCAGCACTGTCGGAAATTGCAGGAGTGATTCCGGACCAGTGGAACCAGTCCGCCCCCTCCATAATCGCATCGAAATCGAAATCTTCGGGAACCGCCTCCGCGATTGCGGAATGGGCTCTGTCATATATCACCTTCGAGGGACGCATCGAAGCACCGGTCTCGGCATAATAAAGGCCTATTCTCTCCCCGCCCCTGCAGATGAAACTCGTATCTACGCCGAACCCTCGCAGGGCGTTGACGGCAATCTGCCCTATTTCGTGGTCAGGGAGTTTGGTAACATAACGGGAGTCGTGTCCGTAGCCCGCGAGACTGACAGCCACATTTGCCTCTCCCCCGCCGGGAATGACCCGGAGGCTGTCGGCCTGTATGAACCTGCCGCACCCCCACGGACTGAGACGGAGCATTATCTCCCCGAAAGTGATGACTTTTGCCATATTCTAAAAATCAAAATAGTTCTTGGCGTTGTAATATGATATATCCTTCACCATCTTGTGGAGGAACGGAAGTTCTGAAGATGGAAGGGCGCCTCTCTCCACATCCTCACCGATAAGGTTACACAGGATGCGGCGGAAGTACTCGTGACGGGGATAGCTTATGAAGCTGCGGGAATCGGTGAGCATCCCCACGAAACGGCTCAAAAGTCCTAGGGCGCTCAGCGCGTTCAGCTGCTTGCGCATCCCGTCCTCCTGATCGAGGAACCACCATCCGCTGCCAAGCTGCATCTTGCCGGGAACCGTGCCGTCATTGAAGGTATATGCCATAACCGCAAGGACTTCCGTATCCTTGGGATTGAGGTTGTAGAGAATTGTCTTTGCAAGCGCGTCGCGGCTCGCCAGACGGTCGAAGAAGCGGTGTCCCGCCTGAGCGCAGGGCCAGTCCCCGATAGCGTCAAATCCCGTATCGGGGCCGATTGAGGCAAACATTTTCGAATTGTTGTTGCGGAGAGGGCCTATATGGAACTGCTGAGCCCATCCGGCCTTCGCATCCATTACTGCAAGGTCAACGAGGATTGCGCTGCGGAACTTGTCTGCCTGCGCTTTGTCAGGACGTCTGCCGGACAGGGCCGCCTTGAAGATGGAGTCAACCTCAGAGGCTGTATAATCCTCCGCGAAGAATGTGTCCAGACCGTGGTCCGACAATTTACAGCCCATCGAAGCGAAAAAGTCGTGCCGTACCTGAAGCGCCTGCAGCAACTGGCTGTAGTTGGAAACAGGCAGTCCGGAAACCTCGGAGAGCTTGTCAACATACGACTTGAACCCCTCGACGTTCTCGATGGCATTCAGTTTGTCGGGCCTCCAGGCCGGAAGGACTTTCACTCCGAAAGGATGTGCCGCAATCTGCGCGTGGTACTTCAGGTCATCCACAGGATCATCGGTCGTGCAGACAGTCTCCACATTGAACCTGCGTATCAGTTCCTGTCCACGGAACTGCGGGGTGGCAAGCATCGCGTTGCACTCCTCGAAAATCTCGCGGGCGGTCTGAGGATTGAGGACCTTGTCGATGCCGAACACGCGGCTCAGCTCAAGATGGCTCCAGTGGTAGAGGGGATTGCGCATCGCATACTGCACGGTTTCGGCCCACTTTTCGAATTTCTCCCAGGATGAGCGGTCTCCGGTGATATACTCTTCAGCCACTCCGTTTCCGCGCATTGCACGCCACTTGTAGTGGTCTCCGGCGTGACCGTCCACCAGCCACAGTTGCGTAATATCCTTGAACTGTATGTTCTCCGCTATCTGCGCGGGAGACAGATGACAATGATAATCGATTATAGGGAGCCCCTCGGCGCTGTTGTGATACAGTTCCCGCGCCGTGTCATTGCCGAGCAAAAAATCTTTATTAATGTATGTCATACGCCTAGACACCGCTGAATGAACTGAATCCGCCGTCGACAGGCAGGATGACTCCGGTAATGAATGACGCGGCATCGGAGCAGAGGAACTGCGCCGCACCGTTCAGTTCGGTAATATCTCCGAATCTGCGCATAGGAGTCTTGTTGAGAACCTTGCCAGAACGCTCAGTATAACTGCCGTCCGGATTGAGAAGGGCGGAACGGTTCTGCTTGCCGATGAAGAAACCGGGAGCCAGAGCGTTGACCCTGATTTTCTCCCCGTACTTGATTGCCATTTCGGAAGCCAGCCAGCGGGTGAAGTTGGATACACCCTCCTTGGCCGCTCCATAACCGGCAACCCGGCTCAAAGCATCATATGCCGCCATCGACGAAATGTTCAGGATGCAGCCGTATCCCTGACCTGCGAAAATTTTCGAAAAGACGTGACAGGGGAACACCGTCCCATTCAAATTGAGATTGAGCACTTTTTCCCAATCCTCAATCTTCATCTCCCAGAAATTCTGGTCCGGCATCACCGTAGCGCCCGGGACATTACCTCCGGCCACGTTGATGAGGATATCGACACTGCCGTATTCAGCAACCACTTCGTCAGCTATTGCCGATACGGAAACCGTGTCCATCACGTTACAGGCATACGCGGAAGGCTTTCCTCCAAGAGATTTCAGTTCCTCAAGAACAGGGGCAACCTGTTCCTCCCTATGGACAAGAGCAACCACAGATGCTCCCTGGGATGCAAAATGGCGGGCGAGACTTCCGCCCAGAACTCCGGCGGCGCCGCTTATAACGGCCACCTTCCCGGCAATGGAATACATTTCATTCATATCTATTGAAATTATCGTTTCTCATTTCATTTTCAACAGCACAGAGCATCCCCTCCACCTGTCCGAATGCCAGCATCCTGCCGTTAAACCCGTATCCGGGATTATATCCTCCCTCCCTGTCAGAAAGGATGTCCCTTCCGTGGTCCACCCTCATCGGAATCTCTTTTCCACACCTGCGCTCTTCTGAAAGGAATATCCTGCACAACTCCACCAAATCCGCACGTCCCCCTGTATGAGGTGCTTCGATGAAATTTCCGTGAGGCAGAACATCGCACGAACGCAGATGGACGAAACGGGTGCGCGGGGCAAATTCCCTTGCCATAGCAACAACATCATTCTCTCCCCCAGCAGAAAGGGACCCGGCACAAAACGCAAGCCCGTTATGGGGATTGCCGTTTGCTTCAAGCATCCGCCTGACATCATCGGAATCCGTCATTATCCTTGGCAGTCCGAACACTTTTTTCAAGGGAGGGTCGTCAGGGTGGATGCACATATCAATGTCCCACTTGTCACAGACAGGCATCACCGCATCGATGAAATACCTGAGGTTTCCGAAGATGGTGTCCGCGGACATACCTGCATAAGGAGCGAGAAGCCCCCTGAATTTTTCTATCGGACTTTTTTCTTCCGCACTGAAATTGCCGCTGATAAAACCTTGTGTCTTGAGGATAATCGCATCAATCAGCGATTTTTTCTCCCTTTCCGTGATTGTCTTCTCCAACTCCGCAACCGAGGCAAGAGTCTCATCGTCGTAATCAGCCTCTGCGCCTTCTCTGGAGAGAATCTTCAGGTCGAAGTATGCAAACCTGGCATAATCGAAAAAGAGAGTCGTCGATCCGTCCGGAAGAGGATGCTCCAAGTCGGTCCGCACCCAGTCTATTACAGGCATAAAGTTGTAGCATACCGTGTTGACACCGCACCGGCCCAGATTATCAAGGCTTGATATGTAATTGTCAATAAGACGGTCCCTCTCCGGCCCCGCATATTTTATCTGCTCACTGACAGGCAGACTTTCCACAACAGACCAGCGCAGGCCGAAGGAGTCGATATGCCTTTTCAGCCCTTCTACGGCCTCCAAATTCCAGACTTCACCGTTCGGCAGGTCATAAAGGGAGGTGACAACACCCTCAACCCCGATCTGCCTGAGCATTCCAAGGGTCACCTTGTCCTTCTTTCCGAACCACCTCCAGGTTTTCTCCATACAGGAAGCCTTAGATGGTTATGTCTATCGATTTGAGGTCCTCATCACGCGAAGAACCACCATAAAGTATCTTGTACCGCCCCTTCGCGACACTCAGACCGTCAACTTGCGGATTGTAGAATTCAAAGGCCTGGTCACCGAGTTCAATCGTGACGGTGACGGTCTTGCCGGCGGGAACGTTGACCCTCTTGAATCCCTTGAGGGACTTAATCGGGGCTTCGGGCTTGTCAAGAGCCTTGATGTATATCTGGATGACCTCGTCACCGTCAACCGAACCGGTATTGGTCACGGGAACGGTCACCTTGTGGGAAGAGCCCTTGACCTTGGCTTCACCATATTCAAACGTCGTATAACTCAATCCGTACCCGAATGCGTAGAGAGGTGTCCCCCGGAAATAGCGGTATGTCTTGCCTTCCATATTGTAATCCTCAAAATCGGAAGGCAACTGAGACGTTGACTCATAGAATGTCACAGGGAGCCTTCCGGCGGGGTTGTAATCTCCGAAGAGAACGTCAGCAACGGCAAGACCCGCGGCCTGTCCGCCATACCACGCCTGTATCAGCGCATCATAATCTTTCTCAATGGGGCCGAAGGCTATCGCGGAACCGCTGCAGTTCACCACCACAACAGGTTTCCCTGTCTGACGTGCGGCTCTCACGAGATTCTGCTGGACTTCGGGAAGTTCGATGGCAGTCCTGTCTCCACCGTAGAAACCGTCGCAGTCGATGCTCATCTCCTCTCCCTCAAGTTTCGCGGTGAGGCCCGTGACCGCGATGATGACATCGGCATCGGCAATCTGACTCTGCATCTGTGAGTAGTTCACTTCCTCCTCGCCCTTTTCGACAATATTCTCACAGCCCTTGTTGTAGATGATTTCAGCGGAAGGCGCGGCTTTCCTTATGGCATCAACGATTGACAGTGAGTGCTCATCAGTCGGCGTTCCGTTGTAATTGCCGAGATGCATATATGAATTGTCGGCATTGGGGCCGATTACAGCTATCTTCTTGTAATTGCGGGAGAGAGGGAGAATGCCGTCATTCTTGAGCAGAACCATTGTCTCCTGAGCTGCCCTACGGGCCAGCTCGTGATTCTTCTCCGTACTCAGATCGTCTGCCCCGAGGTTTTTCCAAGGGTCAAGTTCGACAGGGTCCAGCATACCGAGCCTGAATCGTGCGGTCAATATCCTGCGCAGGCTGACGTCTATCTCCGCCTCGGTGATATATCCCTTTTCAACAGCCTCTGACAGAGAATCATAGCTTGTTCCGCACTCGACGTCGCATCCGGCTTTCACGGCAGCCGCACTCGCAGTCGCAGCGTCGGGATGAGTCTCGTGGCGTCCCTTTTCATAGAAATTTTCGATTGCACCGCAGTCACTCACCACGAAACCCTGATAGTTCCATTTGCCGCGGAGGATGTCAACCAGAAGCCGGTTGCTGGCACAGCAGGGCTCGCCTTCATAACGGTTATATGCCCCCATCACCTGCTGGACACCCGCATCGACAAGTTTCTTGAAAGCGGGAAGATACGTTTCCCACAAATCACGCTGCGAAACTCTTGCATCAAAAGAATGGCGCGTCGACTCCGGACCGCTGTGTACGGCAAAATGCTTGGCACAGGCAATCGTCTTGAAATACCGGTCATTGTCACCCTGCATTCCACGGACCACAGCTGCGCCCATCTCTCCGGCAAGGAACGGGTCCTCGCCGCTCGTCTCCTGTCCGCGTCCCCATCTGGGGTCACGGAATATGTTGACGTTGGGACACCAGAATGACAATCCGTGCCACCAATCCAGACAATATTTGGAGTTTATTCCGAATTCGTTGTGTTCCGTGGAATTCCACCTTGCACGGGCCTCGTCGGAGACGGCGGTGTATATCTCAAACTGCCTTTCGGTATCGAAAGATGCCGCCAGACCTATAGATTGCGGAAACACGGTCACCCCGGCACCGGTAATACCGTGACAAGCCTCTGACCACCAGGTATATGCAGGAATGCCCAGTCTGTCCACAGAGAAAGAGCTGCTCATCGTCATACCCACTTTTTCGCGGAGGGTGAGCCTTGAAATCAGATCTTCAACCCTGTCTTCGATTTTCAGGTTCGGATTCCTGAAAGGATATTCATATTCAGTTTCTGCTTTCTGCTTGCAGGAAACAAGGGCAAGCAAAGTTACGGTGATTAGGGCTAACTTCTTCATATATGTAAGGTTTGTACTTGGCATTGCAATTTCAGAAAACCTCCATCTTCAGGGAGAATCTCTGAACAGGATTTTCATTCCTATCGTGTAAAATTACAAAATATTCTTTTTCTCCGTACGCTCCGGAAGGATTAATCGACACCTCCATTCCGACACTCTCCCCTGCCTTGATTTTCACCCTCCCGATATACGGATGGACACACGAGCAGTTTGTCGAAAGAGAGCCTATCACAAAATCCTCTTTCGAAGGGTTGGTGATTCTGAAGGTATGGAAGACAGATCCCCCCTGACTGTCAACGCCTCCGAAATCCCACTTTGTCAGGTCAAATTCAAGAGGGGAGGCAGAGACAGACCTTCCTCCCCCACAGCCACAGCAGACCAGGAGGAGGAAGCAGATAATAAAATGTCTTCCCAATGTCAAAAGGTCAGGCAGGTTACTTTACGAAATAGGCGGAAGCCGGTATTTCCTCTCCCTTCTCCCCTTTCTTCCAGAACACTTTGAGTTCCTGACCCTCATAACTTTCAAGATACTTGAGAGTGAAAGGATGCAGACCCTTTTCAAGGGGAGCGACTCCCCTCATCAGTGCCGCAGAATGGGTTCCGTCATTGTCAACCACATCCTTGCCGTCAATCTGGAGCAAAGCTCCGTCATCGCAAAGCAGCCCGAACTCCCATACTTTAGTCTCAGGAATGTCAATATATCCTGTATAGATGAAGCCGTAATAGTCTTCTATCTCCGCAGGATCAAGCACCGGACTGGCCAGTACACCTTCCTTCACGAACTTGCCTTTCTTCAGGATATCGTCAGTACGGCTGAAATCCCCTTCATAGTATTTGAAATTCACTCCGTTCTTCGAGAGCTTTATATCCGTTGCCGGAGCAAAATGGCATTTGTTCGCAGGGGCGCAAAGTTCTATACTCTGCCTTCCGTCCTTGAACGCCCTGGCCCTGATGGTTGTAGTTTCAGTAAGTTCGAACGGTCCGCTATACAGAGGACTATTTTCAGTGGGTTCGCTGCCGTCCAGAGTATAGTGTATCTGAGCACCTTCTGTCAGGCTGCCGAGTGTCACGGTCAACTTCTCGAGGAACAGATCCATACGACCGCCTTCGATTGTGTAATAGACTGGCGATATCAAAGGATTGTCCGCCGTAGTGATTGAGTAAGGCTTCGCGGAATCGGCTGTCCAAAGTTCCTTGTTCGGAGTGGATGAGAGAGTAAAGTGGAGTTCTCCCCCTGCCATAAGTTCCTCAAAAGTGATATAACTTCTGTCAAGTACCCTGCCGTTGAATTCGACTGACTGTATGTATTTGTTCCTGGCAGGATTGTCGGCGGAGATTACCAGTTCCTTTCCTGAAGCGAGCCGAAGAGTGACCTTGTCGAACAAAGGGGTGGTGAATGTATATTCCATACTGCCGGGGCACACCTCATAGAGACCGAGGGCAGTCATAATATACCAGGCCGACATCTGCCCGCAGTCCTCATTTCCTGAAATTCCTTCGGGAGTATCCTGATACATCTCTTCCATCATCCTACGTGTCAGTTCCTGAGTCTTCCAGGGCTGGCCGAGGTAATTGTAGATATATGTGATATGGTGGCTGGGCTCGTTCCCGTGGACATACTGCCCTACAAATCCCGTCATATCGCTCACGTGTCCGTCGACCTTGGATTCGGTTGTGAACAGTTCATCCATAGCGGCAATCAATTTGTCCTCGCCTCCGAGAAGGTCGGAAAGGCCCTTGAAATCCTGAGGGGTGAAGAATCTGTACTGGAATGCATTGGCCTCAGTATATTCCCTTGAGGGCTCGAACGGATTGAACACTTCGACCATCGTACCGTCAAGATTGCGTCCACGGAAAAAGCCGGTGCTTCCGTCAAAAATATTCACGAAACTTTGAGCTCTCTTGTAATATTCCTGTGCAATCTCTTTCTTTCCGATACTTTCGGCAAAGCGGGCGATGCACCAGTCGTCATATGCATACTCCAGCGCGCAGGATACTGCTTCACGGTATTTGTTTGCCGGTATATATCCGAGCTTGCCGTAGTATTCCCCTCCCTTCTGGTTGATATTGGATGATTTGACCATTGCCTCAAGGGCAAATTCGGGATTCATATCAGGAACAAATCCTTTAAGCCAGGCACTCACGATGAAAGGAACGCTGTGGTATCCCACCATACAGAAGGTCTCTCCGTTGGCCAGAGGCCATATCGGAAGTTCACCCGTGGCGTCATACATATCCAGGCAACTGAAAACCATATCATGCAGCTGATTCGGATAAATCAGGGAAGAAAGGGGCAACCAGGCGCGGAAAATGTCCCAGGCTGAGATAGTTGAATAATATCTGCCGAACCTTGCCCTGTTCAGTTCGTTGTTGTGTCTGCGGAAATATCCGTTGACATCAGAATTCACGTTCGGTACGACAGACGTATGATAAAGAGCTGTGTAGAATGTCCTCTTCTGAGCCTTTGTCCCGCCCTCTACTTTTACGTTGGCAAGAAGCCCTGCCCACTCACGACGGGCTTCCTCTCTGATTACGTCAAAGTTGAAGGAATACGGAGCGCCCTCCATATCGAGGTTGTCCATCGCACTGTCATAACTTACGGGCGACAGGCCGACCTTTGCAACAATGGGGCCCTGCCCTTCAGCAAAGTAGAGCACAGCCTGACGGTTGTCGCTCGTGCAGTCCTCAGGCTTCTCAACGAACCTGTGGTCATCCACATATTTGATTTTTTCAATCGGAGCTGAGAACTGGGCCACGAAATAGACATACTGATTCGGGGTCCAGGCTGAAGTCTTAGTCATACCGACAACTTCGTTCTCACCTGTCTGCTTGATTTCCACCTCGTGAAATTTCTCGTCTGTGGTTATGGAATGATGCAGGTCTATCACGATGATGTGAGGCTGTCCTTTGGCGAAAGTATAGCGATGCCATCCTGTATGAGCGGTAGCAGTAAGTTCGGCAAGCAGACGCTCATCCCTGAAATAGACTTTGTAGTAACCGGGCTCGGCCTCCTCGTCCTTGTGGCTGAATTTCAGATGCTCATATATATCCCCCTCTCTTGAGAGGTCAACGTCGTGGTTGCCGGGATGGAAGAGCACGTCGGCCAGGTCGGCGCATCCCGTACCGCTGAGATGGGTGTGAGAGAAGCCGATGATGGAATCTCTGTCATAATGGTATCCCGAGCAGGCGTCCCATACTCCGCGGTAGTTGTCCGGGCTGAGCTGGATTGCTCCGAAGGGAGTGGTGGCTCCCGGATAGGTATGTCCGTGAAATCCGGTACCGATGAAAGGATCTACGAAATCCACCGGTTCAACCGGCTTATGTCCGCAACTGAAGAGTACGGCTGCAACCGCCGCAAGGAATAATATTTTTTTCATTATAATGTGGTTTTGCAATTTCGCAAAGTTAAACATTTCCAACAAACAAAAAAAATGAACGATTACATTAACGACGCCAAGCCAAGGGAAGAGAATTTCCCTGGTTTTTGGGACTATTTTGAACGATGGTCAGAAAGACCGATGCCCTCATCTCTTCCAAACAAGGGAGCCTGTAAACTTCTGGAAGAACTTATGGGACGCCACTCCGACTGGAATGATGTGGATTCCGCTTTTTATCTCCGACTGCTTGAGAAGATGAACGCCAGAGGGTATTCCCGCAATTACATCTCTGCCACCATTGCCAAGCTTCACGCTGTGATGGCTTCAGCCTACAAGTTGAAATACCACACCAACACAGACTTCCAACAGTTCAAGGTCCCTCCGGAATACACGGAAACCATATATCTTACACAGGAGGAGATAGACAGAATCATCGCCCTGCATCTCACCAATCCTAGAGAATGCAGGGCGCGAGACCTTTTCATAGTGGGAATCTACACCGCTGCCAGGTTCAGTGACTACTCAAAACTCTCCAGAGACAATCTGAGGGGCGATTTCATTTGCTTCACACAGCAGAAGACGGCTGAATCGGTGATAATCCCCGCCTCCCCAAAGGTTCTTGCAATAATGGAAAGATACGGCGGGCACGTCCCCTATCTGCACCATACCACATTCAACAAATTGGTAAAGGTCATCTGCCGCAAGGCCGGCATCGATTCTTCTATCCAGATATCGAAAAGTAAGGGTTACAGTCATATCACCGAGACAAAGGAAAAATGGGAACTTGTCACCGCCCATACCGCAAGACGGACAGGGGCCACGCTACTTTATATGTCCGGTGTCCCCATCCATCAATGCATGCTGATCACGGGGCATAAAACGGAATCATCCTTCCGCCGCTATATCCGCATCACAAAGGAGGAGAACGCCCGCATTCTCGCGTCAAACCCGTTCTTCAAATGATTCTGCAGGCATCGGTTTCTCATATCTTTATAAGATATGAAACAAAAACTGTTTGCTTTACTCGCAACTGTGCTCGTTTTCGCCGCAGGCGTGAACGCGCAGAACGTAAAAGTTTCGGGTACAGTCAGCGACAATGCAGGCCCCGTCATCGGAGCCAGCATTCTGGTGAAGGGAACCTCAGACGGAACCATCACCGACGTTGACGGAAAGTACTCAATTTCAGTTCCTGCAAACGCAACGCTCGTTGTTTCCTTCATCGGCTATCAGACCGAAGAGGTAGCAGTCGGCGGACGTTCAGTAGTGAACATTCTTCTGAAGGAAGACTCAGAACTTCTGTCCGAGTCCATAGTCCTCGGTTATGGTGCAGCCACCAAGAAGAAAGACCTCTCCGCATCAGTCGGTGTCGTCGCTTCTCCTGAGAAGCTCGCTGCACATCCTGTCGCCTCAACAGAGGCTATGTTGCAGGGCGCCATCCCCGGTGTTACCGTAACATCAGACGGTGGCTCACCTGATTCAACTCCCAGCATCGTGATTCGTGGTCAGGGTTCCAAGAACGGCGACTCAGTTCTTTGGGTTGTTGACGGAATCCCCGGAGCTCCCATCAACTCCCTCAACGACATCGAGAGCATCGTAGTCCTCAAGGACGCCGCTTCAGCAGCTATCTATGGTGCACAGTCAGGAGCAGGTGGAGTTATCCTCGTGACTACAAAGAAGGCTCAGAAGGGCGTTTCCATCAGTTATGACGGCCTCGTCGGTGTTCGTCAGGCAACCAACGTCATCGAGTCCCTCAACGCACAGGAGCAGATTGAAATGGTCAACCGCGCCTATGCCGCTGCAGGCCAGACTGTTCCCGACGGATGGAACACTGCCATCAACCCCTATGTAGGCGAGACCCGTACAGACTGGCTGAAGGAAATCTTCCGCACAGCCCTCTACCATCGTCACAACGTAGTTCTCAACGCAGGTACCGACAACACAAGAAACCGTTTGTCATTCAGCGCCGAGGACAATGACGGCGTCCTCCACAACACCTACAGCAAGAAGATGGGTATCAATTACCGCGGTGAGTTCGACATCAACAAATACTTCACCATCACTGAAGACCTCAGCTGGCGCCAGGGCGACAGCAGGGGCACGGATACCAACAGCAACGGTTATTCAGGTACAATCTACCGCGCCCTTGCAATGCCTCAGAGTGCTTCACGTTATTCCTGGACTGGCACAGGCTACGGTGGAACAGCGACTGAGGACCCTGAATATCTCGCTAAATACGGTGACTTCTCAGGTATTCACGGTGACGTTGTCAACCCGTTCCGCGGTCTTGACGCAAACACCCGCTACAATCGTTGGAACAACCTCTTCACGACTACCGGTCTTGAAATCCACAACATCGTGAAAGGTTTGAAATTCAACAGCCGTTTCTCATACTATGTAAACAACAGCATCTCCAAGGAGTTCAAACCGAAGATTCTCGAGGTTGGTAAGCCCGAGGCTGGAAATAGTCTCAGTGAAAACACTGCAAGAAGCGACGGATGGAAGACTGAGAATACACTCTCATTCGATCGCACATTCGGCAAACACACTATCGGTGCTCTCGCTTCTACAACTTCCAACTGGGAACAGGGCCGTGGCTTCTCCGCTTCAGGTAAGGTATTCGCTGACGAAAGCGAAAGCTTCCAGTTCCTCTCATTTGCAGAGTCAAGGGATGCCAGCGACTACTACAGCGGACCTGATGCAAACGTCGCATTCATCGGCCGTGTA
>JAZUIV010000012.1:0-68597 GCA_045642485.1 Bacteroidales bacterium
GCCGGTGACGTGACGGCAAGGTCTATCGGAGGCCGCACGATTCTCAATCACAAAGCATATCAGTCAAAAGTTAAGACTCCTGCTCAGGCAGTCTCACGTAATACTCTGTCCAAAGTTTCCCGGGCATATAAGCAGCTCACCGATTCCCAAATGAGAGCCTGGGGAACTTTGGCTGAGCATCTCAAGGGCATATCCACATTCGGCAAGGCGGCAGAGATGACCGCACACAACGCATTCGTCCGCATCAATGCCAACCGCCAGATGGCCGGTGAGGGTATGCTCGTTGATGCTCCGGACTATCTCAACGATATCCCGGAAGTCGAGTATGATGAAATCTGGGTAACACCGCTCCGAGTCCTGATGACTGGCATTGTCAATCCCACTGGAACCTACAAGCTGGTCGTGAAGATGTCTGCAGGTCAGGGAGTCGGCATAAGTTCCGGCTGGAGCAAGACCGTAATCGTTACTCCAGGTATGGCCGACAACTGGGGTGATGCCGCACTCACCCAGCTCTACACCGAGAAGATCGGATTTATGCCGAAAGTCGGAGACAAGGTCTTCATCGAGCTCTACTGGCTTGACCCGGCCACCGGGTTTGTCGGTGAGATTATGCGCGTGACTCGATTCTGCATTTCAGAGGAGCAGGCTCACGAGGAGGGCTTTACCGAGAGGATGGAATACACCCTCGACAATGTCTCTCCGGAGAGTCACGTTTCCAAACTGGATATGGACTTCAGCACAGGGGCTCCCGCTATGGCACTTGACTCAATCTGCCTCGGGCACAGTAACGTTGCCTCATCCGAGATATATCCGAACGAGAGATTCACAAGCGATATGAACGGGTTCAGTTTTGTTCTGGGTCGTGGCGCTGACGGTAATCGTGTAACCGTCCAGTCTTATATGGTTCAGTTCATCAACTGGGGAGAGCATTACATTATGGTTGCTCATCGTGGTGGCTACTATGTCAAACCATCCGAAGTCTTCGGTACCGGAGTGTATTACAAATAAAAAAACTCTTGAGATATGTTCAATTCAATAAGCAATAATTTCGGTGCTGGAACTATCCAGTTCAAGGATTACCAGACGGAGGACTACATCGTCCTCAATGCCAAGTTCACATACAACACCACTTCCCCGGAATACCGGGCTGCAGAGGTTCTGGAGATAAAAGTCCCGGACCTGATGCTGTCCCGCTCTGCAGATACAGGCGTTATGACTAGGTTCATTGACCGCAGGGAATATTACTCCTCTCATATGAACTACGATGGTGGGACCGTCATACGCAGTTGGATCAAGGACAAGAACACAATCTGTCTGGAGAAGTTTGCTCCTCTGGAGAGAGCGGAAGAAATCACCGTCTATATCCAGGCGATGTATGTCGGCAAGCACAAACGCACTAATGCCGAGATGCTCAGAAAGACTTACGTGAACTTCACGCAGCCGACCAAGTATCTCTACACTTCCGATGTGGTTTGTGTGATTGATGAGCACTGGGTATTCTTGCACGCTCAAATAACCGGAGTTTCTTATGCTTATAGAGATTTGCCGTGGGAAGCCACGATTGAAAATCTTCCTACGGACTTCGCTCTCGACATTCCGTTCCCCGGTGGCTACAATCAGGGTAACCCGGATATGGACGGTATGCAGGAGGCACATATCGAAAACGGTGTATTTACGAACGAAGAACGTGTTTCCGGTTGGGGCTCCACCGGCTATGAACCGTTCATATTCTTCTTTGCAGTCAGAGATACTGAATAGCTATGGCCAAGATGACACAGAAAGAGATGACACGCTTGCAGGGCATTATGGCCGTCGCATCATTCGCGGCAGGCGTGGCCATCGCCTGTGTCTGCCTGTTCCTGGTTCCTCCTCCGGGAGAGATTTCGAACTCTGCCATCAGCATAGTCAGCGAATTGCTCGTGCTGGCCGGTGCCATCCTAGGTGTCAAGACAAGCTATGATGCCAAGTTCATAAAGATTGAGTCGGATCTGCAGCGGAAAGTCGATAAGGATTCCGACAAGTAGTGTATTCCTGATGAAATACTTTTTTCCACTCATCCTCCTGTTCCTCTCTGTGGCCTGCTCGGTTTCCCGGCAGGTTACACCGAGAGAACAAACCACGGTCGAAATCCGCACGGAGACCGTCTATGTTCCGGACACTGTCTATGTCCAATTGCCTGCTGTATCGCAGTCTGTTGAGACTTTGGACACTGTATCGGTACTGGAGAACAGATATGCCGTATCAGAAGCATCAGTCTCCGGCAATGTTCTGAAGCATTCTCTGGAAGTCAAACCAGTCAAAGAGCCCACAATCGTGCAGAAAGAGATTGTCTATCGTGATTCAGTGGTCCTGCAGCAGGTTGACGTTGACCACTACATCGAGTTGCCGGCAGAGCTTACTCCCTGGCAATCCTTCAAAATCAAACTGGGCGGCTATGCTTTCGCCCTGATAATCATCCTGATAGTAGTCGCGATACTATACGTTATGTTTTACTCAAAATTCAAGCTATTATGAAGTACATTCCTTCTATCGCATTCGAGGAAATGTCCGGCAGCGCCAAGGGCGTTACCGCGGCAAAGACTCGTGGACGCAAGTATATCCGCAATCGCGGATACGGCGGCTCAGTCCGCACTTCTGACCAGGCATCCGTGAAGGCTGTGTTCAAGCAGCTCTCACAGGCTTGGCAGTCTCTCACCAACGCCCAGATCCTGGCGTGGAACGCCGCTGCGGGAACCGCTGAGGCTCGTTCCGTACTCGGTACCAAGACTAAGATCACCGGTTCCAACCTCTTTATGAGGCTGAACTACTGGGTTGTCTATTGTGGTGGCTCTGTGATGTCCAACCCTCCGGCTCTTACCGGAGTCGAGGCTCCCGCAGATGCGACCATCACTCTGTCTGCAACGGCTTTCACCTTCAAGCTGAGCTCCGTGCCTTCTTCAACCACCAACCTCAAGCTCGTCATCTGCGCTTCCGCTCCTCAGAGCAACGGTATCAGCCGTGCTTACAGCAAAGCCGCAGAGGTCGGCGAACCTGAGGCTCCTTCCACAACGGCAGTCGACATCAAGTCCGACTACGAGGCCAAGTATGGTGCAGTAGGCGCCGGTAATCCGAAAGTATTTTTCAAGTACTTTTTCGTGAATACCGCGACCGGTGAGAAATCGGGCGATATGCTTGCAGTAGCCAAGTTCGCTGCTACCAACGACGAAAGCGACTAGCCTATAGGTCGAGAGACCGGTATAAAAGTTTTCCCCAGCGACCTTTCACACAGGCGGCTGGGGAATTTCATATTCAGCTCAGATTGTGTTTTTCGCCATTTCCACCATCACTTTTCATCCACTTCCCAATGGCCGCTATAACCGCTGCCGACATAACGGACGTTTTTCATCTTCTTCAAGTGCCTTTTGATTGTGATTACGCTTTTCCCTGACAGACTGGCCAATTTTTCCGAGGTGATTGACGGGGCGGATTTAATCTGGTTAAGCAACCATTTATCAAGATCATTTATTCCTTGGGTATCACCTTGGGTATCAGCTTGAGTATCATCTTGGGTATCAGGCATCGGGAAAGTCACCGTGACAAATCCGTCGTGCTCATACCAGAACGGCTCAGGAACGCCTTGCTCCTTGCAGGTCTCAAGAATTCTTCCGACTCCGCTGCCCCAATTTTCAAGGAACGTGGATTTGAAAAGAACATCGGCGATGTTGGGATTGTACGGGTGAGAGAAATGCCCCGTCTTTATGTTCTCCGGGGTGATGCCGGCAGCAAGCCTTCCCGGATTTGATATCTCAATTCTGTCGTTGTATATGGCAATCTGAGGGGTCGTATTATGGAACTCCATAGCCCTGTGACAAAGGCAGTTGATGGTTGCTTCCCTCAAGGCCTCGGCTGGAATTTCAAGTTTCTCCTCACGTCTCAGGCCCACAATCTTTCCGCTTATGGACAAATGCTTGAACAGGAATTCCATTCCGGCATCCAGAAGCTCGAAGAAGTTGCCTTCAACCTTCTTGTTGTCAATAAACTCATTCTTGTCAGTTCCCCTGAAGCGGGCCATCTTCAACCCGAACTGCGAATATGATTTCACCTCCTTGGCAAAGAGAGCGGCGGCCCCGTTTGTCGGTTTGCCGTCTTTGAGGAGTTTCCATTTTTCAAGAATCATATCCACAGGTTCAACGAGAGCCGCGGCATTCATCCTTCCTCTTTCAACTCCAAGACGGACAACACCACGAATCTTGCTTTCATCAAGATCTTCGATGGCAAAATTCAACGCCGCTTGATTCTCCCACGCAAACTCTGTAGGATGAGCATCCTTGAGACGTTCGTTGAACATTTCACGCGGCATAATTTGAGTGGTGCTTTCGCTTCTGATATACGGACATCCGCGATAGGTGAACGGTTCCTTTCCCCAAGACCACCCGTCGAAATGCATTGCTATGACCTGAAATCCCGGCTTGTCCGGAATGTCAACATACATGACGGGAACATCGAGCCTCGGCTCCAGCCCGGCAATCGCATTGCCGATATCCTGCCTGGTCGTATCCGTCACCTGCTGACCGATAATCTTCAAAGACGTTGGAGTTATACCGAACATCAGCCATCCTCCGCCAGCATTCAGGAAGGCGCAGGCGGAATGCATACCGTCTTTCAACTCGCCCGTAGTCTTCTTCAGTTCGAGTGTGCGGGTCTCATCGGTTGATATAATCTTCTGTATGTCCTCAATAGTCATAGACTTCAATGTTTTGATTTACAAATATAATTGATTTTTCCCATACCCCCTTGGCACTTTTGTCATTATTGACACTTTCAGCCTTCCGGATTCCTGCTTTCTCTACCATCCAAAGTGACAAAAGTGACAATAGTGCCATATAGGGATAGGAATAATTACCGATACTTCTTCTCATAGTATCCGTGGTCTATTTTCTTGAACAGACTGCTGTTCAACCAGCGTTTGAACGTCCTTTCTCCCATACCGTAACTGTCGGCTATCCGGATTCCGTCACCAGTCTCGAAGTTGAGGGGTAGAGCCTCGTAGATGCTCTTCTGGACTGATGGCAACGTTTCAACCGGAGAAGTGTAGAAGTTCCTATGCGCCTTCGTCCCGCAAGCCAGAAAATAATAGCACAAGGCGATGGCTCCGCGCAGACTGTCCTCGCTGATTTCATCCAGCTTGGACTCCTTGCATCCATATTTCATCACCTCAAGCCCCAGGGCGAGGCGGCCGCAGTACCGGTCCATCTTTGTGGCGATACCGGCGAAGCTGCTGCCGCCGCAGTTCTTCTGGTCGGCCAGCTTGTCGTACCACTCCTTGAAAATGGCCTTGGCTTGGGCCGACAAAGGCACCACCTTTGGCGTTTCATCAAACGGGAGGTCGAGGATGCGCTTGATAATCCTGTGCCAATTCTTCGCAATCTTCTCATCGATATCCACGTCATTGAACTTCGGATACTTCACCTTCTCCGGGAAAGCGAACAGCCATCTGTCCATAAAACCGCTCTGCACCTTTCCACGGGCAAATGCAGGAAGCAGCTCAGGCTGAATGCCGCCGAATACCCCAATGCAGGTGTCGTTGATCTTCACAGGATCCGCGCCGACTCTGTCCACAGTCACGCCGCCACCAGCGAACAGCTGCGTCCACATCTGCTCATCGCTGCCGCTTCGGTACTTATTGAAACTGTAGATGAAACCGATAAGTTCATCATTGAAAACAATCAGGCCGCGAGGATTCGCCCTGTGCTGATGAACCAGCACTTCCGGCGTGAAGTCCGACAGGATGAACTGCCTGAACACCGGAGCCTCTGGCGGCAGCTTCCGTTCCTTGGCCGGTTTCAGCAGCTCTGCATCATACAGAGCCTTGGCCTCAACATAATTGTCATACTCATCATTGTCGCGTTCCCGTATCGGAGCCAGAGCGAAATCAAAGCAGCTTGTCTTGTTCGTCCCTCTTCCGCCGACGATGGCCAGATACATCAGCGGCTTCTCCCTCCAGCCGCGCTGAAGCTCCACAACCGCCGAATTGCCACACGCAAGGCTGGCCACGAACAGCAGGCACGGCGCGATATAATCAATCGGGAAGTTCTGATGCCGGTTTGTCTGCTCGATGATTTCCTGGATCTTCTTCGGAAACACCTCAACCGGAAACGGAATGCAATCATAATGCGGCACACAATCCGGAATAACCCCGTACTGGTGGCACTTATAGAAGAAAGTCCCAAGTCCGGGCGAATAGTTCCCAGCCTCGAAACTGCGGAATTTCTTCTCAGTTTCCTCCTCATTGTACTTGCTGGAGAACCTGGACACCCTCTTGAAAGCGGCCAGACCGTCCTCGCCCTCGTGAGATAACGACAGACCAATGGCCAGCCAGTCCGCATAACTGTCCAGGGCTATGCGCTTCCGCTCCCATTCCTCGACATACAGTTTTACACGGTTGTTGTCGGTAATGGCCGCCGTATTCGGAGCCTCCTCAATATCCTCGGATTCCTCAAATTCCTCATCCTCATCCGGAAGGGAAAAGATTTCACAAGAGTCATTGAAATAAGGATTCTCATCGAAACTGATAAAACGCAGCCTGGCCTCATCCCTGCAACTCTCATCCACCTCATAGCCCAGCAGCTTCATTTCCTTTTCCAGTGCAGAATAATAGCGCCGGTGCTCGTGCCAGTCATCAGTGGCCACAGGCACAATTCCGAACAGGCCTTGGCCGCTTGCGCTCAAACCGAGATACCAGAAGCACGGCCACTTGGACAGCTCACGCTTTGCGGCCTCCGCGTCATCCAGGTTATCGAAGTCCAGTACGATAAGGGAATTGTACGCCGTGATTTTCTCCTCCTTCGGGATAGAAGAAGACCTTGTCTTGATTATGCAGGAAACACACCCTGCAGGGAGCAGTTTCTTTTTCAGGAACGCCCGTTCCTTCTTGTCGGTGGTACTGCGGATTCTGTTGAGGTCCGGCAGATAATCCCGTCCCAGCTCCAGAAACTCCCGGAGAGTCATAAGATAGAACTCTCTCGACTCCAGAGAATAGGATTTGCCAAGATGTTCCAGATTCAATCCGACTTTGCCGCCGGTAAAAGCACGGTGGAATACGCACACTCGCGTTTCCCCGACAGGCCGGTTCTCCGACCCGATTTTGGTTAGATTTGCCATAGTGATGCTCTATTAAAGGGTTCATGATGTCAGGGTCAGATTTTCCCTTTGAACCGAGCATACCTTCCAATGGCTTTCGTTTCCTTGAGCTTCTTCAGATCGTTGAGGCAGACCGTACGCCTTCCTTCCTCTTTCTTAGTGCGGATGGAATCACCTTTAAGACGTTCATAAAAGGCCGTGGTCTTGATACCCAGGTATTCACAGGCCTGTTTGATGGAAATGTAAACTTCTTCCTCCTCTCTTTCTTCAACTTTTGTTTTTGGAGCAACCTCAGTCATCGCCTTGCATACGCTTCTGTACACAACGTCCTCCAAATACTCACCTATAGCGTCAATAGCACTCATAGTCTCATAATTTGAAATTTGACAAAAAGGTTGTGCGCACTCCCTTGCCGGAATACCTTTCCGACAGCGCAAAGATGAAAGGGAAATTACGGAATTCCAAACACTTACAAGTGTCGGGAAATGTAGTGGGATGTAGATATATAAACTGAAACAGGCCCTCTGCCGAGAGCCTGCGCGGAATCGGCTTGTCACCGGATACCGACAAATAATTTTATTTTTCTTTACGGGGATATTTCGCCAAAATCTCTACCAGCTTGTCATTCTTGTGTCCGATAGGGTAGGGATTGCGTGTGAAATGAGCCAATGTCGGACGGCCGTCTTTGCCATGGAAGCGGAAAATCCTATTCATTACCTCAGCGCTGACTCCGAAATGATTGCCAAAATATGTGGCCTTGTTTACGTGTTCAGTCCAGTCTCCCTTGTGGCCGATGAATTTGTTGTGAAGCAGAGCATCCTCCAGATCAGAATCCGTAAGCCCGTTGAAATAGCCGGACATTTCCTCGGCGAGTCCCTGGAGCGGAGTTGTCTTCTTTCCCCGTCCGGAAGAAATGGCATCAAGATCCTCCGCCACCTTGCGCAGCCCTTCACAATACCTTGATGCAATAATCACATATTCCCTCGATGCCTCGAAATCCCCAAGGACATCGAATGCCGCCGACTCGTTCGCCGTATACTGGCTGTCGAATTCCTCCACGGCCTTGCAGAACGCATCGAACTTGCCGATAAAGTCCCGGACCTCCCTCTGCCTGCCGGCATTGCCCTCGATGAGCGGCCACTCGTCATTGATGAAATTGACAGCCCTGAGAAGATTGCCGTTGAGAATTGCACAATCGCTCTCCAGAACACTGACGCTGCCTTTTATTCCGGATTTTTCCAACGGATCAAGATTATCGCCCCTTACAGCCTTGCTGACAAGAGCAATATGCCGGAGTGCGGAATCCATCGACTCCGCAACCTCCAGCAACGTGTTTCTGTAAGAATCTCCCATATCAGTCGAAGTAGTTGTACTTGTCAATAATCTTGTCCACAACCTCCAACTGGTCGGCCTTGATATACTTCTTGAGCATTATCGGTGTGGAATGGCCGGTAATCTTCATAATGTCATAGACGTCCATCCCTGCCAGATACATCAGTGTGGCTCCGGTCCTTCTCGCCGTATGCGAGTGGATAAGCTGCCATTTCTGGTACTTGACCGTTTCCTTGTTGCCGCCCTTGGTCTCGACCATTTCCACAATCTCATCAAGACCGGCCATCTTGCCGATATCCTTGATATAGCGGTTTATCACCTGGTCTGCAAGATGCGGCATCTGATAATTATACCGTTCAAGAATATTCTTCAATTCAGTAGAGCAGGGAACAGCCACCTTCGCACCGGTCTTGTGCTGCCGGATGTTGATATACATCACCTCACGGGTCTGAATCTCCGGCTTGGTCTGCCCGGGATTCTCCGGATCCGGAACGTCAACAATCGTCCTCTTCGTATAGGATTGAATATCGTCCTTGGAGATATTGTTGTAGTCGGAAATTCTCTGGGCTGTCCAGCAGCCGACAAGAAAGATATCCCTGGCAATCTGATACCCCTGCGGCATTTCCTTCAAATCCACGGCCCTGAACTTGTCGAGGTCTTCCTTGGTCAGATAGATGGAATCGACTTCAACTCTGGTCCCCTTGAACCGTTTGTCCTTGAACTTCTGATTCTGATTGAACCCTTCGGACTCTGCGCAGCGCAGGATGCTCTTCAGATTCTTGATGTGCTTGCCGTATGTATTGATGGCATAATTCCGAGCCTTCATCCACTCCGTGTACTTGAAGTACAGGGTCATATCGATGTCATTGAAGTCATACCTCCTGTGAGTCTCGGACTGGAATGTCTTCCAGACAGTCATCGACTCCTTCAGGGATTTTGCAGTACTGTGAGCGAAGTTCGTTCCCTTGTCAGTCTGCCTCGCTCCGGAGAAGATCTGCTCGATGTACAGGTCGATATATTTTGACAAGGTCATTTTCTTGGCCTCAGCCTCAGCAAGCCTCTTTGCCTCCTCCTGTCTCAGCCGTTCCTCACGCTCTTCCCGATAAATGATGTTGTTGCAAATCTTCTTGACCTCCTCAACGGTTACCGGCTTTCCCTGGCGCAACCTTGAATCAATGGCGACACGGATATCATCAGTCTTGGCAATGATAAAAGAGCCGGACTCGCTCTGTTTCCAATTCTCCCAGGCCGCCCCGTTGCGATTGAGTTTCCACTTCTCTGCCGGGACCTGCAGGTCAGTTTTGATACGGATGTTTGTCTTCGGTTCAGGATGCTGGATCCTGATGTACAAAGGCACCAAGCCCTTGGCGTCTTTGTTCAGTAGTACGAAAGTTGTTGCCATAATTTTGTATGTTAATTTACGTACTACAAAGATAATAATAATCCCGAAAAGTGTACTGAAAATGTACTAAAATTCTCGAAAGACTCCCCAGCACTCCCGAAAGACTAATTTCAACATATATTGATTATTAGCACTTTACGAAATATCCCTTTCACCACCCCTCTATATCCCTTCGCCTTTGGCGGTTCCTTCCGCACCGCTCTAAAATGCCCTACAAGTAATTGCAGGGCATTTTTATTTTGAAAAATTCGGGATTATGTACTGAAAATGTACTAAAATTGGGCTTCCAAGGCAAACCCCCCGATTTCCGACTATTGCGGTATCGTCCGCACCGCTTCCAAGGAGAGTCCAGTAGCGCTGGACTCTTTTTTTATGCACAGACCATAGCAAAAGGCTCGAACGAGTTTTTGGGCAAAAGAAAATCAAGTGACGGAAATTGAGCTTCCAAATACGTTCAGTGTAACTTGCAGGCGATTTTTCGGCCTTAAGTTACATAAATGCGCCTACAGGGTACATTCCTGTAACTTGAATTTAGAAGCGCTCTGAAATGTCCGGGCGGCAGGCAAAGCTCACATCGGTATGGAAAATGGAAATTACAGGAGTCAACCGGTAGGGTCAGGTCCCGGGAAGGGGCTGAACAATCCTCGATGCACGTGCCAAATATCCCGACTGCTCCCTTGCCGACCTTTATGACGAACTGACAATGCCCGTCGAACTCCGTAAGGCCCATCAGGGAAATGACAATGCCGTGATGGAAGCCTACTGCTTCAATTGGCGCACAATGACCGAATCCGACTGCGTCGCTGAACTCTTCAAACTGTACCAGAAACTTACAGAAAAGTAACATGCAAGATACTTACCTCGTCATTCTTATTGCTATTGGCATACTTGCTTTGATTATTCACCATATTCCTAAGGCGAGGAAGTATCGCAAGCAGATTCAGTCGGTCTCTTCAATGGATAGAGGCACTTGGTCGGAAAGAGACCTGATACCCAAGCTCATAAATAAATGCGGTATCAACCCTCAGGCTATTTATCATGACCTGTTTATCCGTAAAGACGATGGCACATACACACAGATAGATCTTGCCGTTCCTACTCCCCAAGGTATCATCGTCTTCGAGGTTAAGGATTACAGCGGATGGATTTTCGGCAATGGTAACAGTACCTTATTTCTTCATTTTGTTACCAAAGAATATGCGCCCTTTCTTAATCAAGTTGATGATGATTTGTGCTATTAATGATAACGCGGCACCGGCAATTAGCGAAGCTATGAAGGATACATGTTGGGATGTCCTTTTTATATTAATATTTTCTGCAATTAGGTAAATGCCACCATTATCAATGACCTGTCGCATGGATTCAGGTGTATGATAGATGATTCTATCTGGCCTCAATTGGTCTGGCTGTGGGCTTATATTAAGAATATTCAATGGTTCAGTGAATCTCCCGGTTGTATCTTTGGAATTATAATCTATTGCAATATAGTTTAAACCATTATCTTCCAAAGCATCCAGGTTGACGAATGGCGCCAACTTGATTCCAAGCCACATACAAATGTATGGGTTGCGCGAATTGGTAGGATTCCACATTCCTGAAGAGGTAATACAAAAGTCTGATTTATTGTATAAATCGTTTGACTGTATAATATGATTTCCTAAATTCTTTTTATAGAAAGCTATCATATCTTCCTCTTTCTCAACAGATAATTGGATTTTATTCCCGTGCTCATCAACATATTCGTCATCATTGGCACTAGTGTTGAAGTCTTGCCCATAGGATGTGAAAGTAACCCATAATGCTGATTCTTTCGCAGAATTAGCTTGGATACTATCTTGGGAGAACTGACAGGATAAAGAAATAATACTTGTACTATCGTTTGGCGTAATATTGGTAACTAACGATATCTGGTCTAGATTAGTGCTGCTGGGGTTAATATTGACCACGGATTGCTTCAATTCTGGAAGGTACTGTTGTTTTGAAAGAGACAACATCCAGAACGTTATACCGATAAGGCCAAACAATAGAATAAAATGGCCCAATGCCGATTCAATAAAATCACAAATTATAAACAGTAGGCTGTTTACTGGTTTTGGTGCTTCCATATTATAAATTCCTTGTATTGTTCAAATTTAGTGATTTTTATAAAATTCAAACCAAGATTGCTTCCGAATATAAGCGACTAGCATCTATACGAAGATTTATCCGTGCAGACGATTGAACACTTGCAGACTGGAATGACTTGCGTCCGGACAGCGCTTTCTATACGGGGCTCTGCCCCAAATCCCGCGGCTCCCGACCTTGCCGTATTTGCCTGAGGCAAATACACGGTCTCCGCCGGGCCGCCGATGCGGCCTTATTAATTCTACGTTATTTGCGCAGCAAATAACTTGCTGTCTGCGGCTGAGTCTGTCCTTTGACGCAATGCCATTCCAGTCTGTGTATGAACGTGCGGATTCATTTATACATATGTATGAACCCTGTCTGCCATATTGAATTTATCTCAATAGCAACTCGAAGTGAAATATTGTAAAGCATTGATACTTTGCAAGTAATTATTTTTGTGTATTTGCATTGGAAATGTCTTTAACTAAAAAAGTAGTATCTTCGTATAGTGAACAATCGGCAAAAGGGCCGAAAGAAAACAGGGGACCTCAATATGAAAAGGTGCAAATCATTGATTCTGTCGATATCTGCCGTTTTTGTGCTCGGCTTGAGCGCAAATGCGCAGGTTGATGAACGGAAAGCCCTGCTAAGGGAAGAGATTGAAAGAGATCTTGTTGACAACATCCTGCCTTTCTGGGAGAAGAACTCCCCGGACCCTGCCGGCGGCTTCTACGGCACAGTAAGCAGAGAGGGGAAGGGCAACCCGGCGTCACCCAAGGCCGGAGTGCTCAATACCAGGATACTCTGGACATTTTCGACGGCATACCGCATCTACGGACTTCCCCAATACAAGGAACTGGCGGACAGAGCCCAGGAGTACGTGATAGAGAATCTGATGGACCAGAAATACGGCGGTATTTTCTGGCTCGCCGGAGTTGACGGAATTCCCGCAGACGCCACCAAACAGACCTATGCCACGGCATTCGGCATTTACTCGCTTTCCGAACATTTCAGGGCTACGGGAAACAGGCAGAGCCTTCAGAAAGCCATTGAACTCTACAATGTGATGGAGAGCAAAATTCACGACAAAGTGGGGAAGGGGTGGATAGAGGTTCATTCGCGCGACTGGAAAAAACCTGATGCCAAGGGTGTTGACGGAAAGGAAGGCGCAACCAAGACGATGAATACCCACATTCACGTGATGGAGGCATACACCAACCTTTACCGGGTATGGCCCGATGCCGGTCTTAGGGAAAATCTTCTGGAACTTCTTGACATATTTCAGACAAAACTCTATAACCCGCAGACAAAACATCTCATTCTCTTCTGTGACGACAACTGGAACACCCTTGGTAACGCAGATTCCTACGGACACGATATCGAGGCCTCCTGGCTGATGTGCGAGTGCGCCGAGGTACTCGGAGACGAGGAGTTGAAAAACACGGTGAACAAACAGGCCGTGGAGATGGTCGATGCCGCGCTTGCAGAAGGCGTCAATGGCGACGGCTCGATGAGATACGGGCGTGATGAAGGCGTGTACAGGATGAATCTTCAGTGGTGGCCCCAGTGCGAGAGCATTGTGGGTTGCATCAACGCCTGGCAGATTACCGGCCAGAGGAAATATTTCGATGCGGCGGCAAGGACCTGGGAATTCGTCAAGGACAACTTCATTGACAGGGAGTACGGAGGATGGTTCAAGAATCTTTCCGCTGACAGGCGGCCTGATATGCACGATGCTAAGGCCAGCATCTGGAACTGCCCCTATCACAACAGCCGTATGGGATATGAAATCCTCAGCCGTCTGGCCCCGGACGTGACTCATACCGAAGTCATGGCCTGGAGCAATATCACAGGCATACGCCTTGAGGGCGAGAATATCGACTTCGAATCCAAACTGTGCGTCGGGACCGTCGGTGGCAATATGGAGAGGACTGGGCGAGAGAAACAGAACGGGATAAGGTATCGTCGTGAGGGGCTGGCACAAATCACCGAAACTCCTATGCACGGAGCGAAATTCGTTCAGACTGTAACGGACCTCAATCCCAATACGGTCAGCATCAGATGGCAGTCAGAGGCTCTGGAAACTCTTGATGAGGCTGCATATCTCAGCCTTACCTTCACCCCCGAACATTATTCCGACGCAGTCATCAAGGCCTCCGGTCGGAAACTGACGGTCACCTCGCCGGACCGCAGCATCGACTTTACCTTCGGCAAGTCAGTAAAGACTCTTGTGAGGGAGGAAGAGGGGAACAAGGTGGTTTATGTAACTCTTCTCCCTACTCTGAAGAAGGGGGTGAAGTCAGAACTTTCGGCAAGCGTGAAGGTGGACGGAACCCGATACCACGAGACTGTCCACATTGCTCTGGACCTTGACAATCCGGGAAGGGAGTTCGTGGGCTTCGGTGGCAATTTCCGTATCCAGTCGCCTGTCAACGATCCGAAGGTCATAGATTATTGCCTTGACAATATGCGCGTTGCATTCGGACGTGTGGAATTCCCCTGGCGCAACTGGGACAAGGCCGGGGCATCCGACCCTCACGTGATGGAGAGCGCCGCCATAGCAAGAAAACTGAAGCGGTTCGGAATGCCGGTAATCGTCAGTTGCTGGTTCCCTCCGCAGTGGGCGGGAACCCTGACCACCCGATCCGACGGCTCTTCCCGGGCATATTCTCTCAAGAAGGAGGAAAAAGCAAGGATATTCGAGTCAATGGCTTCATACCTTGTTTTCCTCAAGAAGAATTACGGTGTCGAGGCCGACTATTTTTCCTTCAATGAGTCCGACCTGGGCATAGATGTCGTGTTTACGGCAGAGGAGCATAGGGACTTCATCAAGGAGTTCGGCAAGTATCTGGCTGACAAGGGGCTCAAGACTCTTATGCTTCTCGGGGACAATTCGGATGCAAGCACTTTCGACTTCATAATCCCCACTCTTGAGGATGCCTCCGCACATAAATACATAGGCGCCATTTCGTTCCACTCCTGGAGAGGCTGCGATGATGCCACTCTCGCGAAATGGGCGGACGCTTCCCGCAAAATCAACGTCCCCCTGATTGTGGGGGAGGGAAGTACGGACGCGGCGGCTCATCAGTATCCCGACATCTTCAAAGAGCCCACCTTCGCCCTCTATGAAATCAACCTCTATACGCGCATCTGTGCGGCCTGCCAACCCCTGAGCATACTCCAGTGGCAGCTCACTTCCGACTATTCTCTCCTCTGGGGAGACGGAATCTACAGGTCTGAGGGTCCCTTGCGTCCCACGCAACGCTTCTTCAATCTCAAACAGCTTTCGATGACTCCCCGGAACGTCTTTGTCATCCCTCTGAGGAAGGACAAGGAGAATGTCACGGCCGCAGCCTTTGCCAATACGGCGAGAGGTGAAAGTGCCGTACACATCGTCAACAACGGAGCTTCCTGTCCTGCAGAGATTTCCGGACTTCCCGCAGGGACGGCGAAAGCATATGTATATGTAACGGATACCGACAGGAAGGCAGAGGCGCAACTCCTTTCCGTAAAGGATGGCAAGGTGACCGTATATATGCCTGCCGACAGTTTCGTAAGCATTATAAGCGAATGAAAAACAACCAGATAAGATGAAAAAACTGATATTGACCGCTTTTGCCGTCATCATACTTGCGGCGGGCACTGATGCACAGACAACCTTCAAGCTCAATTCCGGAGGTTATTTCAATGCGGGAGGCGTGGATGCGATGGCATTCAACGACTATTACCCTGAGGGACACCAGGGAGGCATCTGCGTGATAATGAACGGCAACCGTATAGCCACAAACGGAGATATACGTTTCGAGCCGACACCCGGTCAGTGGCAGCCCGTTCCCAGACAGGTCAAGCGCGAAATCGTGGGCAACAAGATAATCACCCATCTTGCCTATCCCGATTCAAGCCGCCATATGACAGGATTCAACCCGATGCTCTATCCTGACATTCAACTGACATATTCGGTCACACTTGAGGCATACGGAAAAGGCCTTCTGGTGACGGTTGATCTTGATCAGGAAATTCCCGACCGCTTCCTCGGAAAGGTTGGTTTCAATCTTGAATTTTTCCCCGGCTCGCTGTTCGGCAAACCGTGGATTATGGATGACAGGACCGGCATTTTCCCGCAACAGGCCAATGCTCCTCTTGAGCTTCGCGAGTCTTATACGGAGCATCTGGGCGATTTCCATCCGGCAGGGAGGTCGGAGGTCAAGGACCTGGCCCGTCTTGAAAGGGGAGCTTATGATCCTTACACTGCTGACAGGATAGTTGCCGCTCCCTATGCTGTGGGCAAGGTGTTTACCGTGCTTGCGGACGACCCTCTCGGACGCCTCAAGATTACATCCGAAACCGGAGAGATGAAACTCTACGACGGCAGGCTGAACCACAATAACGGCTGGTTCGTCCTGCGCTCGGAAGTGGCCAGGGGAGCGAAGAAGGGTGCCGTCAAATGGTACATAGAGCCCAATGTGGTTGACAGTTGGCGTTATCCTGCGGTTGTCCAGACCTCTCAGGTGGGCTATCATCCCTCTCAGCCGAAGGTGGCCGTCATTGAGATTGACAGCAGGGACAATGCCCTGTCCGCCGCCCGGCTCTATAAAGTTACTGCAGATGGGGAGGAACTAGTCAAATCAATTGCGGTAAATACCTGGAGTGGGGATTTCTTCCTTAGGTACAAATACCTGCACGCAGATTTCTCGGATGTTACCGAGCCCGGCCTTTACAGACTGCGTTATGCGGAAAGCCAGTCAAGTCTGTTCAGAATCGATGACGATATCTATGACAGGGGCGTCTGGCAACCGGTTCTGGAGTATTTCCTTCCCGTGCAGATGTGCCATATGAGGGTTATGGACAAATATCGTGTCTGGCACGATGCCTGCCATATGGACGATGCCCTATATGCAGAAGAGGGAAACCATATCGACGGATATGACCAGATTGCCGGCATTCCGACCAGGTACAAACCTCGTGAAATCGTTCCCGGACTGAACGTGGGCGGTTGGCACGATGCGGGAGACTTCGACTTGCGCGTGGAGTCCCAGATAGGGGAGTCATACATACTTTCCCTCACCTATGAGAACTTCAAGCCGGAATTGGACGTGACATCCATTGACTTCGACAATCATCAGGTGGAGATTCATCAGGCTGACGGGCGCAACGACCTACTCCAGCAGGTTGAGAACGGGGCTCTGACGGTCGTGAACGGCTATCTTGCCCTGGGCCGTCTCTACCGCGGCATCATCTGCAACAGCCTGCGCCAGTACGTGCTTCTTGGTGATGCGGCCGCTATGACGGACGGTATCATCGGGAACGAGGATGACAGATGGGTTTATACGGAGAACAATCCTGGCCGTGAGATCTACACTGCTGCCGGTCTTGCGGCAAGTGCACGAGTGCTGCGGGGCTTCAACGACACACTGGCTACGCATTGTGAGAACATCGCCAAGGAGATTTTCGACAATGTGGATACAGGTCGCCGGGGTGATTCAATGAAGCTTCAGGCCGCTGTCGAGCTTTATTATACGACAAAGGACGTCAGGTATTTCAATTTTGTGATGGACAATTGGAACAGTGTCGTTTCGGGAGTCTCCGGTTCGGGCTGGTACACACAGCGCATAGCAAGGGAACTTGAAGGTCGGAAGAAGTACGGGAAACAACTTGCCGCTTACAAGGAGGCTCTTGCAGAATATGCTGAGAATCTGAAAATTCAAACTGCTGCAAGTCCTTACGGTGTCCCTTACCGCCCGGATATCTGGGGTGCGGGATGGACAATACAGTCTTTCGGTTACAATTACTATTTCCTTGCGGATGCCTATCCCGGACTTTTTCCGGCTGAAACCGTTTTCAATGCTCTCAACTTTGTGCTGGGATGCCATCCGGGGACCAATCAGGCTTCATTCGCAAGCGGTGTGGGCACCAAGTCCGCAACGGTCGGCTATGGCCTGAACCGCGCGGACTGGTCTTATATTCCCGGCGGGGTTGTTTCAGGTACGGCTGTGATAAGGCCTGATTTCCCGGAACTGCTCGAGTGGCCATATCTCTGGCAGCAGACGGAGTATGTGCTCGGCGGCGGATCGTCACACTATATGTTCCTTGTGCTCGCCGCTCGGAAACTTACGCATAACAATTAGGCTGCTTAAGCAGTATCGTATCCGAGCGTCTCTTTCTCGTCCATCCGTCAGATGTGGGGACGGCAGCCCTGATCTGGTCAATGCCGGAAGCTGAACAGACCCATACGTCGATGCCGGAGACAATTATCTTTGGAGAACATTTCTCGTGATTCCTGACATAATAGCAATTGTTTAAAAATGAGAATCATTCAAGTATCCCGTTAACCCTGTCTTTCACTATGTCGCTGCCCACAAGCGATTTAACAACTTGCGAAGGGACGCCGACAGTGGCGGTGGTATGCAATACAGGGCCGGTATAGACCATACAGACAATGCTGAATGCGGGTGTGTCTGCAGGGAAAAAGCCGGCATAACTTGACTGAACTGCGTGACGTCCACATTCATCGGTATATCCGATTCCTGGAATGGCGATGAATGACGACCCTGAAAGCCCGGCCATCTCATATGCGGCCCCGGGAAGGAGTTTCGCGCTTGCCGCCTTGAGCGATTCCGTTATATCATCAGCCTGCTCCTTCGTGCAGAGAGTGTAATCAATCGGCACAAAAATCATAATCGGATCATTCAGCAAAGTCTTCCCGTCCGAACCGGTAATAGGCCCGACAAGTCTCTGCGCAATCCCGTCACCCCCGCGGGCGAGAGCAGTATAGAGGCCGAGCCACTGGAACGCCGGAGCCATGATTGAATAACCGTTTGCTATTGATGCCAGTGTATTGTCTCTCCAATAGTGGTCCTCCGGAGTAATCATCTTAAGATTCGCAAGACCTTCAAGTTCTAGATGGTCGAAGGCATATCTTCCTTTGAGCATTGTCCTCAGTGAGTCGCAGTAAGCCGTAGTATTACACCTTCCGGCCAAATCGGCGAGAGTCTCCTTTGAAGCCAAGTCCAGCCCTTCAAGCGAAAGAGTCGAATCGCACTTTGCGGCTGCTAGGGCCGTTGCCGGAGCAATAATCCGTCCCGGCTCATAACCGTATCCGATGGAAACATTGTAGCTTTCCCGGAATTCACCTTTCTCATCCCTTGTCAGATTGACCATTGTGCGGATGGCTCCGTTATTCGTGCTGACAAGCACAAGGCAGGCGCCTTTGATATTGTCATTACCCTCAATCCCTGCACGGAGCAATGAGTCAGCCACTGCCTGCAATTCGATGTCAAGCGCTATTGACACATTTTCACCGTTCTCGGGCCTGACAACCTTCGCTGCCTTGTGTATATGCTTGACCTTGCCGAAAGGAAGCCTTACGTGCTTGTCCTTGATGATGCCGTAGCCATCCTTCCCGCTGAGCGCCTTGTTGAAAGAGCCTTCGATGCCGATATGGTTGTTGTATAAATCATTACAGTTACGCACAAATCCTATTGTCCGTCGTGCCAGAGGACCGTATGGATATATTCGTCTCTGTCTTTCTTCAATGATTACCCCGCCTTTTTCCAACGGCAGATTGAACAGAGGAAGTGATTTCAGACTGTCAAGAGTACTCTTGCCTATATCTTTGCATATGTGCAGATAACGGCGTTTGTTCAAGCGCCCTTCATTCAGATAATCGCAGTATTCCTCCGGGTTCCTGTCTTTCAGGACTTCCGACAATCCGGTTGAAAGGCCCGGCAGCGATTCCAGCCACAGGCTGTCATTGCATAAGATTGCATCCAAATGAACGTAATACACCGTATCGCCGGTTGCAAGTACGTTGCCCCTGAAATCCAGAATATCTCCGCGTCTGGCCTCTGTGGCGAAGGAGCGTACGGTATCAATCTTCGTTTTCATCGCGTCCGTACTCTCGCAGAATCTGCGAAAGCGGACGGCTTTGAAGATTTCACCTCCAATTACCAGTGCTACAGCCGTCGCTGTGCAGGCTATGATTATTTTAGTTTTCTTTGTCATAGTTACTCTATTTAATAATGACTTATTGCCATTTTCACGTCCGGTTACACGAAATAAACCTTGCACTTTTATAATAGAGAGTGCAAGGTTGTGTGAAATCTATCTCCGGGATGGAGAAATTGCTACTTTTTGCGGATGAATCTGCAGATGTCACCCACGACAAGCACAGGGCAGGTGACCGCAATCAGTAAAATCCAGTCGCTGAACGACAATGCCGCAACGCCGAAGAATTCGCCGAACACATTCGTAATAAGAATCTGCCCGACCAGAATAACGAAAATAATGGTAATGAAACCTGTGCTGTAATGTTTCCGAATCGTTTTCGGATGGCGTATCATTTCAGCAAGGTCCTGTATCAGACTTCTCCCGGTACGATAGTATCTGGCGTTGAAGATATTCCAGAACTGCAGCAGAACGAAGAAAGTAAAGAATATGCCAAGTTCATGAGGATTACGCACATGTGTAGCCTGCGAGAAGTCTGTCAGATGGGCTAAATCAAAGTTTCTCAGCATTTCCGAAAAACTTGAATAGTCACCGTGACTAAGCATCTGCCACATCCCAACCAGAATAACAAAGAATAACAACCCTGCCGACAAAATCATTCTCGCCATACGACCGTCAATAATCCTGCTGTCAGTTTTACGCGGATGGTCATTCATAACCTTCGGATCAGCCGGCAATGAAGACAAGGCCATCGCCGCAAATGTGTCCATAATCAGATTCACCCATAGCATTTGGGTGACGTTCAGCGGTGATTCCAAGCCCATAAAAGCGCCATATAGCACAATAAGGCAGGCCGCGACGTTGATTGTCATCTGGAAGATGATGAATCTCCGGATATTCAGATACAGGGATCTCCCCCACAGAATCGCCGTATTGATGCTTGCGAATGAATTGTCAATGATAGTAATGTCGCTCGCTTCCTTGGCGCGGGCCGTGCCGTCTCCCATAGAGAGGCCGACCTGAGCCTTCTTCAGGGCCGGCGCATCGTTCGTGCCGTCTCCGGTCACAGCCACGACTTCGCCCAATTCCTGCAACAAACCCACAAGCCTCGATTTGTCATTAGGCTTTGCACGTGACAATATCTTGAATCCCGGATTGCCGATGATATTCTTCGCCTCTTCATCACTCAGAGCCTCGAATTCGCTTCCGGTCAGGGTTATGACCTCCTCGTCGGCGGCCGTCAGACCTGCCTGCCTCGCAATTTCCATCGCGGTCAGGGCGTTATCACCTGTAACCATAATGACACGTACGTGGGCATTGTTCCGGCAGATGTGAATAGCCTCGGCAACATCGGAACGGACCGGGTCCGCTATGGCAACAATTGCCTGGAATACCACGCCTTCGCCATCTTTCTGATATGCGAATGCCAAAGTACGCATTCCCTTTGCCTGATATTCTTTCAATACATTCTGGATATCACCCTTTTCCAACTGGCCGAACCTATCACACAGGTCAAGGACCACTTCAGGAGCCCCCTTGATAAAACGGAATCCATCGGCTGTTACAGTTTCCATTCTCTTTATCTCTGTGGAGAATGGCAATACGCTGTTTACCGACGCTTCTTCCCTTATCGATTCATAGTCATATCCAAGGCCGGCAATCCACTTCAGCAATGCTCCCTCCGTAGGATTGCCGATGGTCTGCAACACTCCTTTTTCATCTTCGGAGATGGTCGCGGTTGAATTGACTGCTATACTTCGTGCGAACAGTTCCATATCCGTACCGTCGGACGGAAAACAATCCATCACCTGCATTTTGTTCTCCGTAAGCGTGCCGGTCTTGTCGGTGCAGATGACAGTGGCAGCCCCCATAGTCTCGCAGGCGTGCAACTTTCTTACAAGATTGTTCTCCTTGAGCATCTTTCGCATACTCAAGGCAAGGCTGACGGTCACACTCATCGGGAGGCCCTCAGGCACGGCAACGACTATCAGCGCCACTGCTATCATTACGGAGTTGAGCAGCATTTCAAGGAAGCCTATCCATTCAAAGGCGCCGACACTTCCGACAGTGACGTAATAATATATCAGACGGCCTGCCACAATCAATCCTGCAATAGCAAAACTGGCAATTGAAATATACCGTCCAAGTTCATCAAGTTGTCGGTTCAGGGGAGTCTTGATGTCATTGTCCTCGTGCGACTGCAGCACACCCTTGCCTTCTTCCGTTTCCGTTCCGATTTTTGTAACCTGCATGACGGCTTCACCCTCGATGACAGTGGAACTTCGGAGCAACATATCGGCAGGGTAGGCGGTCTCTTTTCCGTCGGTTGCGACTCCCGCATTTTTGGACGCATACAACTCACCGGTAAAGTCGGATTCATCGACCATCAGATTGTTGGATTCCAGGACAGTCCCGTCGGCGGGGATCTCATCGCCGCTTTCCAGTTTTACAATATCGCCGACAACTATATCGTGTTTCGGGACATATATTGTCTGAATCCTGCCCCTTACCCTGCGTATAACTTTGACGTTGCGTTTGTTTTTTACCTGATTCAGAATATCGAACTCCCTGGCAGCCCTCACTTCAAACCAGAAACCTATTCCTGTGGCCAGCAACAAGGCAATCAGCACGCCTAGTGGTTCAATGTATGAACTTGCCGATGCCCCCTGATAGAATACTTCGTATGTAGATACAACTATTGAAAAAAAGAAAACGACCAGCAGGACAATTATAAGCGGGTCTTTGAATTTGTTCAGATATCCTTTCCACAGAGGCTCCCTTTCGGGAGGGGGGATTACATTGGCACCTTTCCCTTCAATAACCTCTTCTGAATCAACGCTTAAACATAGTTTCTTATATGGGTCTTTCTTTGCCATAGTAATATCAAATGGGTGCAAATGCGGGCATCTGTGGCAGGATTTATTCCTTTCTTTCAACCACTCCATCCAGGAAACCGAGTCTTATGGCTTCTTCCGGCTTCATCCAGTTGTCCCGGTCGCAGAGCCGTTCAATCTCTTCGATTGTCTGTCCGCTGTTCTGAGACAGAATTTCATACAGGTCCATCTTCAGGCTCTCCATCTCCTTGAGATGGATCTGCTGGTCGCGGAAAGTGGAAAAACTCACCCCAGAACTGGGCTGATGAACCATAAAACGGGAATAGGGGAGAGCCTTGCGGTGACCTTTCTCGCCGCTTGACGCGATGACCGCAGCCATTGAAGCGGCAATTCCAAGAACAGTGGTGTGGACAGGCGATTTTATGTATCTCATCACCGAAACCAGTTCCAGGCCGGAATAGCACTCGCCTCCACCTGAATTGATGAACAGATGTATCGGTTCGTTGTTCAATGAATCGAGAAACAGCATCTGTGCAACGATAGTGTCCATCCGGTCGCCATTCACGTCACCTCCCAAAAAGATAATTCTGTCCATCATCAGACGTGAGTACACGTCAAGAACAGACATATTGAGTTGACGTTCTTCAACTATGTTCGGACAAAAAACGTCCTTAATCGTATTGCTTTCCATTACTGAGAATCTATAATTTTACCATTCGACAATCTTCCCGCGATCACCTGTATTCCGACGGTTGTTGTCTTCCATTGTCCTTCTTATTTCATCGTATGCCTTCATTATGTCGGAACGGACAGAAGGGTGCGTGTTTTTGATGGAAGCGTCAAGAATGCTCTCTGAAATCTTCACTCTGGTGAACATTGCAATCCTTGCGGAGTCATCCACAACGTATGCGATGTCACTCGCAATATATCCTTCCGTCGCCCTGGCCAGAGCTTCGTATTCGATGCCTTCTTCCACCGGCCTGCCTTTCAGGTGAATTGCAAACATCTCCTTGCGTGCTTCAAAATCAGGAAGGGGAACATAGACCATTTTATCTATTCGGCCTGTCCGAAGCACTGCCGGGTCGATTTTATCCGGGCGGTTGCTTGTTGCGACTATGAATATTCCCCGTTTTGAGCAATTGTTCATCTGAGACAGGAATTCATTCACTTCCGATGATTCGTTATTCCAGGAACGCGAACGGTCGGGCACGAGGGCATCGAACTCATCGAAACATATAACGACAGGGGAGTTCTTCTCTGCCAGATCGAATAACTGTCGGATTTTCTCCTGACTGCCATGCAAGTAGGTGCTTGCCAAATCAGAAGACTTGATGAGTATGTAGTTGAATCCTGCCTCTTCTGCGAATTTCTCGGCAAAGAACGTTTTCCCGCATCCCGGAGGCCCGTACAGAAGCAATCCGTTCGGCGGGGTGATTCTGTATTCCTCCGCTATCTCTTTGTGTTTCAGTACAAATACAACCTGTTTATTCAAGGAGTCCTTCAACTCGCTCATTCCGGCTATATCTTCAAAGCCCCTCCCGGGTCCCTTCTTGATTTGGAACGTTCCCCGATTGTGGCTGTTTTCCTGCCCTTGGCTGAATTGAGATGTCGTTTCCGAAGAAGTGCTGCTGTCTTTTTCTTCCGGCAAATGATTTTTGTCCAGGATGCTGAGAATTTCGTCAATTGACGGGAATCTGTTAATGCTTTTGACGGACAAACCTTTGGTCAGAATGAACTTCGTTTTTTCGGAGGCCTCAAAATCAAGCTTCAACGGCGTATTCTTGCGGTAATCGCAAAGTGCCTTGAACCGTTCTTTGTAGGTTCCATCTTCCGGAACGGCTAAATCCCACGGCGCTTTGCCGGAAAGCATCGTGTACAATACTGCGCAGACGGAAAATACATCTCCCTGCTCATCAAAAATGCCGACCATCGTTTCATTGGAGTGATACAGCAAATCGAGGTCGTGTGTCTCAAAAGGAACGCTTCCGCCGCATCTCTCGGCAATGTGCCCCAGATCTATGATTTCCGGTTCGCCTCCAGCCGTTTCCGTGAGCATTATGTTTGATGGATCTATGTCATTGTGACACAGGGCTGGAGAAAGATGATGCAGATAGTGCAGCCCGGACAGCAATCCCTTGAAAACTTTCAGGGCTTCTTCTTCCGGCAAACGGCCCCGTTGCTGGATTATATCGGCAAGAAGCGGACCTCCGAAATAGTTGGTGACATAATAGCGGCATTCACCCTCTTCGCAGTCATATGTGCCTTCAGACACATAACTTACTATGTTTCTGTGCTTTATCCTGCTGCAATACCCAATCTCCTTGACAATGTGAGACTCCGGGTCCATCAAGTTGGACGGAAGACGTTTCAATATGAATAATTTAAGGAAGAACGGGACGTTTTCTTCGTTCTCCACTCTGTACGTTTCCTTATAGTGACTGGACTTGATGAGACTCTGGACCCTGTACGGGCCGATGATGTCGTTTGATTTGAGTATTGCCATATTGCCTACGCTATACTATTCAGCCATTGCACTTGCAAATATTTTGCGTCCTGCTATGAGGATATCGCAGCAGCGCTCAAAGAAATCGTCAACTTCGGGCGTTGTGTCAACGAACATTTCAATCGAGAGATGCACTCTGCCGCCTATCAACATAGCCTTGAGAACCTTTACTTTTGAGGTGACTGTATTGACGGCTTCGAGAACTTTGGCATAATCATCCGTCACTTCGTATATGGTAGGCATTACAATTTTCAGGAAGAGAGGGTCATCCTTGTCAACTGATACAAACATATTTGCACCTTCATACTTGAAGATGGCATCGCCTTCTTCATCAAGGTTACACCTGAAGCCTTGATTTCGCAGCCAATTCTGCGCCAATTCTGCTGTAGTCATAGTAGTAGTGATATTAAGCGGTTAATAACTGAAGACAGGCAAATAGCCTGCGCATAGTCCCAAAGTTAAGGTTTTTTTCTATATGTCGGTGCCCGATTGCAGCTGTTTCTTTTGCAATAGCGCCGAAAAAGCGGTAAATTGCCCTGTCAAATAGCTTCAAATATGAAATTATCCAGATTGATTGCCTGTGCGGCAGCGCTTTTATTATCTTCTCTCACCGTTGTTTCATATGCCAATAAGCCGTTGGACGGCAAAAAGATGTATATGATTGTATCTCCGAACGGCTTCGCCCTTCGCAATGCGTTGACTCCCGGTGAGACACCTCCACAGATACTGGTGGACAAGGACAAATCGGACAAAAACCAATTCTACAACTTCCATCCTGATGAGGACGGCAGCTGTGTCATCTGGTGCCCTGAAAGCAATAAGGCTTTTGATACCGATGGCAGCAGGACAGGGGGGATATTGCTTGGCAGCTGGAGTTGTGAACCGGGCAACCCCAACCAGCAGTTCGTCCTGACGCCTGCCGGCAAGAACAAGGTGACCATCAGCCACCGGGGGACCGGCTGCAAGGTCCTGATTGAGGGTGAAGATGCAAAGGGTTCGAAAATCCGTTTCGGGCGGCCCGACGAGGTCCCGACCGTCTGGACAATAGTCCCGGTCAGGGCCAAACTGCCTGATGCCGTCGGAGACGAGGATTGGGAGAATGAGGCGATTTTCGCAGTGAACAAGTTGCCCGGCCACGTGACTATGGTACCGTATCCTTCAGTGGCAGCTCTCAAGGCTGACAGGAATTATATGGACAAGCCGTGGATGGATCCGGAATCTTCGGATTACCTCTCCCTGAACGGAATATGGAAATTCAACTGGGTGAAGCAGCCTTCCGGGCGTCCCTTGAACTTCTACAAGGAGAGATATGACGTCAGCAAGTGGGATGACATCGAGGTCCCTTCCAACTGGGAGATGAAGGGCTACGGCACACCAATCTATACCAACGTCACATATCCGTTCTACAGCAATCCGAGCATCATCCGTCCTCTGGAGGGCTGCACTTCGGCGACAGAACCCAATCCCGTGGGATCTTACAGGAGGAACTTCGACTTGCCTTCAAGTTGGGCCGGGAAATCGGTGTTCCTCCATTTCGACGGTGTTTACAGCGCTTTCCACGTCTGGGTCAACGGAAAGGCAGTCGGCTATAGCCAGGGATCCAACAATGACTCCGAATTTGACATCAGCAAATATGTGAGAAAAGGAAAAAATACCGTGGCGGTCGAGGTTGTCAGATGGAGCGACGGCAGTTTCCTGGAGGACCAGGATATGTTCCGTATGTCCGGAATCCACAGGGATGTGTGGCTGTATGCGGCTCCAAGGACAAGGATTGCCGACGTGCATCTCTCCTCCGAATTCGAGGGGAATGACTTTTCCTCCGCACTTTTCTGCGCAAAAACGACTGTTGAGGACAAGGGCTCTTCCGCTTCAGAATATACCGTTCATATCGAACTGATTGACCCTGACGGAAAGGTGGTCTTCAGCAAGGACTCCGACCGGCCTGACGAATTCGTCCACAAGGTTGAAAATCCCCGGTTATGGTCCGCCGAGACGCCGCACCTCTACACCGCAATCATCAGTCTGAAGGATGGAAACGGCAATGATTTTCAGGCTGTCTCGCAGAAATTCGGATTCCGGAAGATAGAAATCGCATCCAACAGGGTGTTCGTGAACGGCCGTCAGATATGGTTCAAGGGCGTCAACCGTCACGAGACCCATCCTCTTTTCGGAAGGGCTGTCCCCGTCGAGACCACCATCAGGGATATACTGTTGATGAAACAGCACAACATCAATACTGTAAGGACATCCCACTATCCTGAGAGTCCCAAGGCTTACGCGCTGTTCGACTACTATGGCATCTATGTAATGGACGAGGCCGACGTCGAATGTCACGGCAATCACAGAATCAGCAACACCAAATCCTGGAAAGCCGCTTATGCGGATAGGGGAGAAAGGATGGTGCGCAGGGATTTCAACCATCCCAGCGTGATTTTCTGGTCGCTCGGCAACGAGAGCGGAGCCGGTTGTGCGCTGGTGGCGGAAAGGGATGCCATCAGGGCGCTTGACCCGTCCCGCCCCATCCATTATGAAGGGGACAGCAAGATTGCCGATATCGACTCACATATGTATCCGTCTCTGGAGAAGATGGAACAGACCGACAGGGACGGCTCCCAAAAACCTTATTTCCTTTGCGAGTATGCTCACGCGATGGGCAATGCTCCAGGGAACATAGGCGAGTATTGGGATTATATCGAGTCATCCGAGAGGATGATAGGCGCCTGTGTTTGGGATTGGGTTGATCAGGGAATCGTCCGTCCGGGCGGTGCCCCGGACCACTACTTCTATGGTGGGGATTTCGGGGACACACCCAATGATGCGGATTTCTGCTGCAACGGTCTGACCACGCCTGACAGGAAGGAGACGGCCAAACTCAAGGAAGTCAAGTATGTATATCAGCATATCAAAGTTACTCCGGGGGAGGATAATCACCATATATTTGTCAGGAACGGATATTCATTCCTGAACCTTTCCTCTTTCAACGTCGGATGGGCTCTTCTGCGTGACGGCCGTCAGGTCGAGAGCGGCAAGCTCGGATCCTTCGGCGTTGAGCCCGGCCACAGCGCCCTCATCGGGATACCCTTCAATACTGTAATCACCCGGGATGCCGAGTATATGCTGAACGTCACCTTCTCGCTCAAGGAGGATGCCCTCTGGGCTGATGCCGGACATATCGTGGCCTCGCGGCAAATCGCTCTCAATGAAGTTGAGCCTCTCCTTGCCGCCTATTCTCCCAAAGCCTCTGCGGGGGATGTCCGCGTCGATCCGTCCACCGGACTTATGGAGGGGATGAAGATAGCCTGGTTCCGGGCGGTCGGCAATGACAGATATACTGATATGACTCCGTATGCTTCCTTTCCGGTGCTGGATTCGTTCTCTGAAGAGAATGTCGGCGGGGTGCGCAGGATTGACGTTTCGGGAAGGCTTGCAATAGAAGCGGCCACTGCGGTTGAGATGCCGTATCAACTCCATTATGAAATATATGCCGACGGCACTGTGGACGTTGAGGCCTCTTTTGTCAAGACATCTCCCATCATCAGAAGGATGGGACTGCAGTTCACTCTGCCTGCGGGATTTGAAACCGTCAGGTGGTATGGCCGTGGCCCTCACGAGAACTACATTGACCGCAAGCGCGGTGCCGCTTTGGGAATTTGGGAGACAACTGTTGCCGAAATGGGGGAGGAGCACTATGTAAGGTCGCAGAGTCGTGGAAATCGCGAGGACGTCCGCTGGCTTACCCTTTCTGATGACTCCGGCAACACTGTCCGGGTGGAGGCGGAGGGACATCTCGCATTCAGCGCGCTTCATTATACCGATGAGGCAATCAGAAGCGTGGAACACGATTTCGAACTTCAGTCAGTGCGTTTGGATCAGACCGTGCTTTACCTCGATGCCGCCCAGCAGGGACTTGGCAACAGTACTTGCGGACCTGTGCCCCTGCCTAAGTATATGATACCCGAGAATGAGAAGATTACCTTGAAATTCCGTATTGTCGGAAATTGAAGGTAGGGCTTCATCGTGCGGCGCGGGTCAGAACGTTTTCTTTGAATATTGCTGTCAGATAGACGGTCCGTACCAGAAGATGGGCGAAGTATGCGGTAAGAAGCAGATTCATAGCATCGGAGGCAAGGACCGTCCCGTCCGATGCAGACGGAATACCGGCGAAAAAGATACCCGCCAGGTAGATTCCGAAGAAAGCCACCATTGAGTATATCATCGCATTCCGAACGGCGGCGGTGGCTGTGGCCCCTTCATATATGCCGTCCCAGGTGAATGCGGCGCATCCCAGGGGAGGCATTATCACAAGCCACCACAGGAACGGCCCGCAGGCTTGGGCAACTGTTGTGTCCGAGGTCATCAGGGAGACAATCCATCCCCCGGAGAATGCATACAGGCCGATGAACAGGAGCGCCACGCCCATACTCCAGAGGAACACCAGGCGGATGGTACGCTTCAGCCCCGGGGCATTCTTTTCTCCGATAAAACGCCCTGAAAGAGCTTCTCCGCTGTATGCGAAGCCGTCGGTGAAGTAGGAGAACAGCATCAGTATCTTCATCAGAATCGAGCTTGCGGAGAGAAAGACATCCCCGTAGCGTGCCGCGATGGTGGTGTATCCTATGTAGATGGCTATGAAGCAGACAGAACGTACGAACAGGTCCCCGTTCATCGAAAGGAGCGGTTTCATCTTGCCGTATTCGGGCCGGCTGATTCTGAAAGGCATTTTCCCGTATTTGAGAGACACTATCAGGGATGCTGTCAGAAGTCCCGAATATTGGGCGATTACGGTTCCTGCGGCTATTCCGGGGTAGCCCATACCTTCCCATCCTCCGATTCCAAGGGTCAGAATGATGCTTGCCACAATGTTCACAACATTTATGATAAGGTCCGTGAGCATAGAACTGAAAGAATCCTGCATTCCGACGAACCACCCCTTGAAGACCATCAGGGAGAGCGTTGCCGGCGCAGCCCAGATTCTTATGAAGAAATATTGCAGGGCGAGCTCTTTCACTGAAGGGGAGGTCTTCACAACCAGGAATGCCGCTTTGGTGAAGGGCCATTGCAGCAGGATGATGATTGCGGCCAGTGCAAATGACAACCCGAGGCTTCTCGTGAAAATGTCAGCGCATTCCTGTCTGTCGCCACGTCCGAAGGCCTGTGCCGTCAAACCTCCGGTGCTGATGCGCAGAAAGGAGAAATTCCAGTAGAGAAGGTCGAACAGGATGGATCCGATGGCTATTCCGCCTATGAATTCGGCTGTCCCCATACCGTCCGCCACCAGATGTCCGGCTACAGCAATATCTACCATTCCCACGAGTGGCACGGTGATGTTGGCCAGTATGCTTGGCAGTGCAAGTCTCAGTATCTCACGGTTTATACTCTCTATCCGCACGATTGGGGCATTTCCTGTTCGTTCACTTTCCGGCTTCTTCCCGGTTCAGACCGCTAATTTATGGAAAAATCCGCGTATGTGGAAGTAAGAATTATGTTATATTTGTAGGTTGAACAGTTTATCACGGACAGATATCAGACTGACATAGATTGAGGGAAAATGAAGAGGTTGTGCCTCATAGTTCTGGCACTCTTTCTGAGTATGAGGAGTTACGCCCAGATGACCGATATCGGGTTGGAGACCAGGATGAGTCTTCACACCACCGGCTTCAAGGCTGACAGGCTCAGCCTGTTTGCAAAGGGCAATATCAACTCCAAGTGGTCTTACAGTTTTTTTCAGAACCTGAACAGGACCATAGATCCGGCGGACGTCCTGAAAGCGACCGACAAACTCTTCATAGGGTATGCCCCCAATGACAGATGGCATTTCCAGATTGGCAAGTCGGCTGTCGCAATCGGCTCCTGGGAGTTCGATGCGGCTCCGATAGATGTCTATCACTACTCATACCTCATCGATTCCTTTGAGCCATTCCAGTTGAACTTTTCCGGCCAGTACAATTTCAAGAACGGTAAGGATGCCATTCAGTTTCAGCTCGCAAGAAGTTCTCTTTCCACTTTGGGCCAATACAACAGGCTTGCATACAACCTGATGTGGATGGGGAACCACGGACCTTTGCATTTTCTCTGCTCTGCGAATGCCGAGCAGTATGACGGGGGATTCCGATATCTTCTCTGTCTTGGCACCAGACTTACCCTTGGCCGGTTCTCCGGTTATGTCGATCTGGCGGGCGGACATTGGTCGGATTACGGCGGCAAACTGCTTCATACCACAATGGCCTGTACGAGGCTTGACTGGCGGATACTGCCAAAGCTTTCGGTTTTTGCCAAGGTTACCCTTGACAGGGACCGGGACATTTACAGAGGCGTCAGATTCGGAGGCGGGGCGGAGTTTTTCCCCCTGAACGGCAGCGAGGACCTGCGTATCCATATGCGGTTGACCAGGGAAGATTCCACCGTGAACAAAAACACGCTCGCTTCCATAGGCGTCAAATGGAAAATTCATTTCTACAGGAAATATGCTGAAAAACAACAGTAAATATTCAGGGGGAATCTGTTGCCTGCTGGTGGTGGGCATTCTCTTTACATACCTGGGAGTACGGATGGGCGCTGCCAATATGCTCAACACCATCATCCATACGGCTCACGACCTGCTGCTCAACACGGTTTTCTACCTGATGGCAATATGTGTCATCACGGGCGCGCTCGGGCGTATCCTTACCGAGTTCGGAGTGGTGGCACTTCTTGAGAGGATGCTCAGGCCTCTTATGAAACCTCTCTTCAATCTTCCCGGGGTGGCTTCTCTCGGGGCCGTGGTGACTTTCCTCTCAGACAACCCTGCAATAATCTCCCTTGCAAAGGACAGAAAGTTCGCTTCCGGCTTCAAAAAGTACCAGTTCATCTCGCTGACCAATTTCGGCACTGCATTCGGGATGGGTATCCTGGTGATTGTGTTTATGGTAGGGCAGGGGTTCAGTTGGGAGCCCTTCGTGGGGCTTTTCGGGGCGTTCTGCGGATGTATAGTGTCAACCAGACTGATGCAGCGTTTCATCCTCAGGTCCCACCCTTCCTATAAGGATGAGCCGGCAGTGGAGGATGATGTGCCCGAGACTCCTCAGCAGGAGGATGAAAGTCCGGAAGAATCGCTGTTCATAAGGATTCTCAATTCGGTTCTTGACGGAGGCAAAGCCGGAGTGGAAATAGGCCTTGCCATTATTCCGGGAGTGCTCGTGATATCCACGCTGGTGATGATTCTCACTTTCGGACCCAGTGCATCCGGGGCTTATACCGGAGCGGCATATGAGGGGACAGAACTTCTGCCCTCTCTTGCGGGGAAGGTCAACGTTGTTTTCGAATGGCTTTTCGGATTCCACGACCCTCATCTGATTGCATTCCCGATTACAGCCCTGGGAGCGGTCGGTGCCGCTATCGGTCTGATACCTAACTTTCTGGCCCAGGGATGGATTGACGGAAACGCCATTGCGGTGTGCACTGCCATCGGGATGTGCTGGAGCGGATATCTCAGCACCCATACCGCGATGCTCGACACTCTGGGCTACAGAAACCTTACCGGCAAGGCCATATTGGCTCATACAGTGGGAGGGCTTGCGGCCGGAATTTCGGCTCATCTTGTATATCTTCTGATTGCTTTGTTTTAGAATCCTTTTTTTAATGATATGATGAACCTCAGATTCCTTTCAGTTGTTACGGCTCTGGCCCTGAGCATCCAGCTTCAGGCGCAGACACCCCATTCTCCCGACTATTCAGTGCCTTTTGCCACATACGACGGCAAGACGCTTGAGTTGGACGTCTATCTCCCTGATGACAATCAGGAACAGCATTGGTGCATCATCTACTCCTACGGGGGAGGTTTCGTCGAGGACAACCAGCGCTCCGGGCAGACCTGCGAGTTCTGCCGGAAGTTGGCCGGTGAAGGATATGTGGTGATAGCATCCACTTACCGGCTCGGCTTGAAGGGTGTGAAGATGAAAAGCAAGGCGGGTATGATAAAACCGATGAGCAATGCCATCAAGATGGCCAGTGAGGATGTTTTCAAGGCTACCGCTTATGCCCTTGATCATTCCGGCGAGTTGAAAATACGCCCTGACGGGATTATCCTCTGCGGTTCGAGTGCAGGGGCTATCACCTCCCTGCAGTGTGATTACGAATTATGCAACCGTACACCGATATCCGCCATTCTCCCCGAAGATTTCCATTATGCGGGAATCATATCGTTTGCAGGAGCCGTGTTTTCCCGGGAGGGGAGATGTGATTATCGCAAGCACGCACCTGCGCCAACTCTGATGTTCCACGGAATGACTGACAAACTCGTAAATTATGACAGGACTGCAATTTTCAATACCCGTTTCAGCGGCTCTAACGACCTTCAGAAGCGTTTTGCCAAGTTCGGATGGAGCCACGAAATCATCCGTTTTGTGGATGAAGGGCACGGAGTTGCCGGGAGAATGCTGGACAATTTTGAAGACGTGCTTTGGTTCCTCGACAATATGGTCATCAAGGGCAGGCGTTTTCAGATTGACAAGACCGTCAATGACCGGGACCGTGTCCGCGGCAAATGGGATTCCGCAGGTCCCGAAGCGTTGTATTGATGCATACCGGGCCGATGATTCCGGACTGCTGGAGAGGCGCGCTCGAACCGGGGTTATTGTATGTCCAGGTCCCTCTTTCATTTTCCGGAAGCTTTTCGTCCCCAATCAGGCGGTTGACCCAGTTGTTGGTCACGTCTATCTGGAGTGTATTTTCCCCTTTCTTTACGAAGTCTGTAATATCGAGTTTGTACGGTGCGGTCCATACACCGCCTGCATACTTCCCGTTAACTTTGACATTCCCGACCACCATAACCTTTCCGAGAGAGAGCTCCACTGACTTTGCGGAAGCATCATCAAGGTAGAATGTGGTGTTGTAGTGTGCTGTTCCGGAAAAATGGCGTATGCGTTCATCGGAGGATGCCGCCCAGTCGCCAGGCTTGTCCAACGTCACGGAGAAACCTTCATTGCCGGCTACGGTATCGAATGTCAATTCCCAGGGGGAGGTGATTTCAGTACTTTCTGAACCTGATGAGGTGAGGGCAGGTTCCGCCTCCTTGCGGAATACGACGAATGCGCTGCCATTCTTTTCGAAGTCGATGGATACCTTGACCTTCCCGTTTTCCTTTGAACAGGGAAGCCCACGCACATATCCTGTTACCGCATCCCAGATTTCTGCTTCACAATATCCCGCATCACGGAAATGAAGTTCCGTACTGACTGCTTCCTCGCCCTGGTTGGTCAGGAAATAAACTTCGGCATCCGCGAGTGTCCTGTGGATGAAATCGACAACGGCATTTTCGTTGGAAACGAGGCAGTCCGGTTCTATGCCCATCCCGTTGAGCAGCTCTCCGAGGTCAATGCCGTTTCCATAAACCTTGCCTTTTCCATAGGTGCTGCAGGAAGCCCCTGGACTATTCCAAAGTTTTGCCGCCAGTTCCCGCACGGTATTGTCGGCCTTGGGCCAATCCTTCAGGCTGGGTGATTTTTCGGGAGCGGGCCCCACCACTGTAAGACCACTTTCGACGAGTCTCGCGATGACTTCGAGCATTTCCGGACGCATTGTTTTCTGCGCGGGAAGAACCAGTACCCTGTATCTCATACCGCTGTCCAATACGAGCTCCCCGTTTTCGACGCGGGAATGGTCGCGCAGCACCTCTGCGTTGATGAAGTCGTTGGAATATCCTTCCGGAAGTTCCGGGGTGCAGTCACCCGCCATTTTGGGAGTGTCTTCACCGATGAAATAAGCAAGGTCTGCCACATATCTTCCCTGCTGGAGGACATAATTGCACCTTTTCAGGTAATCAGTATAAAGATTGAGAGAGCTGAACCAGGTATTGCTGCGGTTGAATTCCGTGCCGAACCACGCATTGATCCCTGGCACCACGTCGTTTGGCTGGGTGATATAGACGTGAAGCAGAGTGTTGTTGATGCCGAGGGCAAAGGAACGATCCACTCGCTTCTTGAGCATATCCGGCCCCCGCTGGAACGGCATATCTCCGCTGGTGCTGGATTCTGCCCAAATCTGTTTCTTGCCGTAAATGTGGCCGCAGGAAGCGGCATCCTTCAACTCCGTGCCCTCAATGCGTCCGTCTTCTCCCGCCCAGAATTCTCCGGCGACTCCGTCGCTCTGACCACCGTAGAGGAGAAATTCTCCCGGGAATCCCCAGTGACCGTAATTTTCAAGCCATGTCTGCAGGCCGTGTTCGTGGCATACTTCCTTCAGTCCTCCCACATAGTCGTATGCCACCTTGTCGGCAACAAGCCTTCGCATATCCCAGAGGAAACGCTCGGATTCCTCTTCGCTATCGACTATATAACCTTGCAGGACGGGGAGAAAGCGGAGCATATCATAGCCATAGATCTTCCCGAACTCTTCCGCCATCCCATCTGTCCAGTTCTGGCCACCCATCTCGTAACTGTCCAGAATGGAAAATTTGAAACTTGTCCTGTCTTCAGCAGGAATGCGACGGAGGATTTCTCCGGTATATGCGTCAAAATGGGCACGGATATGTTCCTTGCTCATCTTGTCCGCTTCAAGCCCGGTGGCGGTGGGGACGGCCGGAGCATTGGTCGCCCCCGTGGTGAGGGCGTATGCGGTAACCACTGTCCATTCTCCTTCGGGAGTGTTCCATTCGATGGACTTTTTGTCGGCGGAGATGAAATCGGAAAGGTCAATGACGCTCTTGCTGTCAATTTTGGCTCCGTTTGATACGGGCTGGGTGTCCCACATATAGAAGTCCCAGGGAGGTACAGTACTTTGGAACATCTTTGCGAATGTCTTCTCGGCATAATCCTCCATATACGGGATATTGCTCAAGGCGATTTTCAGAAGACCTCCGTCCCGTGTTTCGATGGAGAATGTAAAATCGTCTCCTGCTACATCGGGCAGTGAAACTATCTGATATGCAGAAGGGATGAAACCTACGTGGATGGTGTGGTTGCTACGGTTGAAATAGAATCTCCTGAGGACTTTGTCGTCTTTTGAGATGCTGGCCCAGCCTTCGATATCATCATCGCTTGTAACCATAAGTGACCTGGCGGTCATCGGCGCTCCGGTCTTGAGACGGATGGAATATTCGCAGTTGGAAGAGGTGCTTCCGATATGGAGAGTCCATTCCTTAACGGTCTCCTTTATCGCCGGATATGCAAAAGTCTTTATGATTCTGTGTGCGGGAATATCCGGGAGAGTTATGTTTTTGGATGTTCCGTCCCCCTTGACAAGGGTGTCTTCAAATGCGACGCGGCGCATTGACCGGTCTTCACTCACCCAGGGCCCTCCGGACTGACTCCATCCGGGAGAGTTGAACATACCTATTTCTATCCCAAGTTCAGAGGCAGTCTTGAGGGCGGTATGGACAATGTCCCACCATTCCTCCGACTGGAATGCGACGGGGCCGTCCGCGGGACCTTCTCCGCCGATATCTCCTATGTACGCACGGCCTATCCCCGCTTCCTTCATAGCCAGAAGATCCTTGACGATACCTTCTTTTGAGACATTGCCGTTGAGCCAGTACCAATAGACTCCGATACGGACATCATCAGGTACATTGTTGAATTCTTTCTCCACTTCGGAGACGGATATCCCGGCCTGTGTACATCCGCACAACAAGGCAAGGAACGATAGATATGTCAATAACCTTTTCATAAGAGCGTTGTTTTATTTTTCCAGCCATCGGGATGAATCTGCCCGGCTTCTATATTCAAATTTAATTTTTTTTTTGGAAATTATACAGTCCCATTTTTATTAATTTTGCAAGATTATGAAAAGAACATCTTTCCTTTCCTGCACAGCTCTGATTCTGTTGTTTGCCGCTTTTCCTGCCGTAGCGCAGAACCTGACTTCCTCCGTCAGAGGCCGGGTCGTCGATTCCGTTGACGGTACCGTAGTGGAATTCGCCGACGTCATCGTGTCGGATTTGAATGACAGAGTCCTTGCTTCAGGTACTGTGGGCGCGGACGGCTTTATGGTCGGAGGGTTCATCGCAGACACGGTGTTCGTGACTGTCAGGATGATAGGCTATGAGGCATATGTGAGCGGTCCTGTTGCCTTTTCTGCCGGAAAGACGAAGGACCTTGGAACCATTGAGCTATCGAAACAAGCCCTGGGCATACAGGAGGTGACCGTTGTGGCCGACAAGAACCAGATTGTTTATAAGCTCGACCGAAGGACAATCAGCGGTTCTTCCGCGCTCACAGCCGTCGGAGGCACTGCATTGGATATTCTTGCAAATGCCCCCTCCGTGCAGGTGGATGCCGACGGACAGCTGACCCTCCGCGGCAGCAGCAATTATCTTGTCTATGTGAACGGAAAGCCGAGCCCCCTTGAGGGTTCGGACGCGCTGCAGCAGATTCCTGCTTCGTCCATTGAAGATATCGAAATCATCACCACTCCTTCCGCCCGTTACAAGTCTGACGGAGATGTGGGAATAATCAATATAAAGACTTCCGGCCCCGCCTCGGATCTGTTCGGTGGCGCTGTCAATCTTTCAGGAAGTACGCTCGGCACCTGGAGCGCCGACGGCAGGCTGAGTTTCCACAAGGGGCACAACACCTTCTATGGCGGGGGAACTCTGCAGGACATCAAGTCCAGGGGAGACTTCAAGCAGGACAAAATCACCGATATGGACGGTTATAGGGTGGAGTCCCACTCCGACGGTGAGAGATACAGGAGCAACCGCACCCTCATCGGCAATGCCGGATGGCAGTTCGACGACGGCAAGAAGCACAAGCTGATTCTGGACCTGCAGGCCGGCTCCACAAAAAATCACCGGGGAGGAAATATGCTCTACAACGAGTCAAGGAACTGGCTTGACCAGGCCCTGGGCGAGTCAGTGTCCGGCTTCGGTGTCTTCAACAGCGAAGACCACTATATCCTTGAGAAAAAGCTCCTCCAGGCATCCTTGGACTACACCTGGAAAATCTCTTCAAGGAGTGAAATCAATGCTTCCAGCCGACTGAGGTATGACCGCTATTCCCTTGAATACACCGAAAGCAATATGTTCACTCTCGAAGGGGTGAGGGACGAGGGGACCCGCGGATATGAGGAGGAACACCATTGGGATGCCGACGGTATGGTCAACTACAAGTTTGAATTCAGCCCGGCCGGAAAGCTTGAAGCCGGTTGGCAGTACACCACCTACAGCGAGCACGGCGGCTATAGTTTCAAATATTGGGATAAGGCCGTACAGGATTTCGTCTGGGACGAGAGTATGAGCACCCCGTTCTACTACCGGCGTCAGAACCACACTCTCTATGCGATGGTCACGGATAAAATCGGGAAACTGGACTTCGATGCCGGCCTTCGTGCCGAGAGAGTGATTGACGAGGTGACCATCGACGTCAAGGATGCATCCAGATATGTGAAACTGTGGGATTTCTTCCCTTCGGCCCATATCTCCTATGACGCATCTTCCGCCGGAATCTTCAGTTTCGGCTATTCCCGTCGCACCAACCGCCCTGGGATATGGCAGAGAGAGCCGTACATCACCTATGAAGATTACTATACCAGAAAGGTCGGCAATCCTGACATCAGGGCCGAATACATCAACTCCCTGGAGCTGGGCTACCGCAAGTTGTTCAGAACTGCAGGCAGTGTCGCCGCCACCCTTTTCTGGCGCCACAGGGCGGATGTGGTGGACTGGATACGTCTGCCGTATCAGCCCGGAGTCACCCTCGACAAGATTGTGAACGCCGGCAACAGGAATGAATACGGACTGGAATTCAGCACCCAGTTCAGGCCTTTCTCCTGGTGGAACACAACTCTCAACGGAGATGTCTATCGTTTCGATTTCAAGGCGACTCGTGATGACTGTCACGACGCTTCGGGCTTCAACTATATGGTTGGGTGGATAAACAATTTCAACGTTGCCAAAAACACCAGAATCCAGTTCGACGGCCATTTTGTCGGGCCGCACGTGCTGACTCAGGGGAGCGAGAAGGCATACTGCTATTTCGACCTTGCGGCAAGGCAGCAGTTTGGGGATGGCAAGTTCGCCCTTTCGCTTGCGGCTCACGATATTTTCCACACGGCGGTCTATGAGAATATCCGCTCAACAGCCGGGCTGGAGTCCAGAACTATGGTAAGACCCAAGTTCCCCAACATAACGCTTGGCTTTACCTTCCGCTTCAACACCTCTCCCGCAAAGGAAAAGAGCGGAGCCATAACCGGCGAAGCCGGATTCGAGGGCAAGGAATTCTAGAATACGGCCGAAGGGAGTAGAACCCGGAACTCCTTACAAAAAAAAGTCACTGAATATCAGTGACTTTTTTGTGCTCCCTCAGGGGCTCGACCCGAACGAGTGCAACGAGTGAGAGATGCGAGGCGAATGCCGAGCAAACCCAGAGCCCCGAAAAAAAGATAAGCCACTGTTTATAAGTGGCTTATTCGTGCTCCCTCAGGGGCTCGAACCCTGGACCCCAACATTAAGAGTGTCGTGCTCTACCAACTGAGCTAAGGAAGCGTTCCCTTTTGGGACTGCAAATGTAGTTAAAATTAATTACTATGCAAAATTATTTTCACTTCTTGGGAAGATGGATGATGGATCCCTGAAATCGGAGGAGGGCTTCATCTCATATACCGCTTTGCGGAGGAAATCACCAAGCTCTCTGGCACTCTTGAACTCAGACAGTTTGTCCGGGAGGATAGGGGAGCCCAACCCTACGCGACATGTTCTGCCGCCCTTGTTGAACAGTTCCCCGGGGAGCCGTAAAACCCGGATTCTCCAGTTGATAAGGCCGAGGAAGTAGAAATACTTCGAGTTCCTGTCAAAGAAACGCACCGGAATGACCGGGACACCGAGCTTCTGTATGACTCGAATCATCCCTTCCTGCCACTCACGGTCCCTGATTCTCAGTTCCTTCACGGAAAAGTCGGATACGGCCCCTGCGGGAAAAAGACCGAGCGGCTTTCCACTTCTCACGTGTTCCATCGCTTTCCTGATTGCCATAATATTTGTGGATGTGACTTCCTTGCTGCTGCCGTTGCTCGGGTTAACCACGAAACAGGCTGACATAAGCGCCTTTATGTGGGAGAGCACTTTGTTGACAATCAATTTGTAGTCAGGGTTGGCTCTGGTGAAGAAATCCGCCAGAATCAGGCCGTCGATGCTTCCGTAGGGATGGTTGCTGATGGTGATGAAGGGCTTGCCGGCAAATTTGCGCAGGGAATCGGTCTCTCCGCCGATTTTGTAATTCACCTGTAAATGTTTGAGAAGTTTGTCCGCAAACTCCCCACCGCTGTATTGGCTGCAACTGTCATACGCATCTGATACCTTATCTATCAGAAGCAGCCTCCTAACGTCGCTGATAATGTGGCCTCCTAATCTTCCTTTCAGTGACGGGATGGTTTTTTGCAACTCTTCTGTGGGGAGAACAGGCATATCTATGGAATCAGAGTTTTGATGTAGCAGCGTGCTCTTTTGTGAAGGCGGTATTCGAAACGGTTCCACAGGTTCTGTACGCTGGAGTTGTCCTCCAGTTCCCTTGTGGATTCGATGTATTTGATGCCATATTCCTTGATGGGCCAGCTCAACGCGTCGAAAATCAGAGACGTGACACCTTTCGACTTGTATTGGTCATCCACGCCTATGAGCAGGCAGTCCAGGGTGTCGTTGTGATTCAGGGCGTGCAGGACGTGTCTGAAGCCGAAGGGGAAAAGTTTTCCGCCGCATTTCTGCATGGCGACTGCCATAGAAGGGGCGGTGACTGCGAATGCCACCATTTTCCCTTCACCGTTGCGGATGACCGTGACGAATTCGGGTTTGAGGATTGAGGTGAACTGCTTCTTGAGATCCTTTATCTGACCTTCGTTCAGTTCGCTGTATCCGTGAATATCTTTGTAGCATCGGTTCATAAGGGCGGCCATCTCATCGAAGCAGTCAATCATCTGCTTCCTGCTCTTGAGGTAGTCCACGTGCACGTCATACCTCTTTGAGACAAGTTGAGCGCCTCTGGCGTATGCTTCCGGAATCACTTCCGGCATAAGTATGCGGAATTCCACCCAGTCCGTATCCTTATTGAAGCCCTTGCGCAGAATCTGCTTCTCGTAATAGGGGAAATTGTATTTTCCGTAGGCTGTGGGAAGTTCCTCGAACCCTTCCACCAGCACTCCGGAGGGGTCGAACTCCAGAAAGCCGAGAGGTCCGTTCAGGTACTCCATCCCTTTGTCCAGAGCCCATTTCTCCGCTGTGTCCAAAAGAGCGTCCACTACGGTATCGTCATCAATGAAGTCGGCAAAGCCGAATCTGGCGATTTTCTTTCCGACTTTTTCGTTGTATGCCCGGTTGATTATGCCGGCTATGCGTCCGACGATTCTCCCTTCGGAGTCGTATGCTAACCAGCAACAGCATTCGCAGAATTCGAAAGCGTGATTTCTGCGCGGGTTGAACAGGTCAAAATCCGCGCTTTCGATGGTGGGGACATAGTATTTGTTCCCTTTGTACATCTCGTTCGGGAAATGGACGAATTTTTTGATTTCGCGGCTACTTTTTGCCTCTTTGATAATGACTTCCATCACTGACTATTGTTTGTAAAACCATCCGAGGATTCTGCTGAAGGCACGGCCCGGCAGAATGATTTTCAATGGCAATGATAATTTCTGAATGAATGTGGCGATTCTGTATCTGAATTTCGGATTTCTGCAGACGACAATCTTTGAAATGCGGTTTGCAAGGTATTCCGGCTTGAGACCACCCTTTTCGTCGCTTTCGAAACTGCGGACTGATTCCGTTACACCGGGATAAGCCTCAAGCGCTTCCTCAGGCAGGGTTTTGCGCCGCGCAGAGGTAAACCCTGTGGCAAAGTCCCCCGGCTCGATGAGGATGATTTTTATGCCCATCTTGCGGGTTTCAATCTGAAGGCCTTCTGCAAAACCTTCGATTGCGAACTTGGATGCGCTGTAGAATGCCTGGAACGGGAGCCCCATAACGCCACCTATGGAGCTGAAGCAGAGGATTCTCCCTTCCTTCTGCGCTCGCATATGAGGCAGCGCGGCCTTGGTGAAATGCACCTGCCCCATGAAATTGGTTTCCATCTGGAGCTTGATGTCCTCTTCCGGGCTGAACTCAACCGGACCTCCGATTCCCATACCGGCATTGTTGATGAGCACGTCGATGCGGCCCTCCCTTGAGACGACCTCATTCACTGCGGAAAACGCATCCTGCTCATTGCGCACGTCGGCGTGGAGATAGTTTACTCCGGGAATCCGTTCGACTTCCCTGCGTACAGTACCGTAAACAATGTGCCCGTCGTCTGAGAGACGCCGGGCCATTGCCAGTCCGAAACCTGACGAAATTCCGGTAATCAATATTATCATATGATTTCGAATTTCCTGAAAGCCTTTGTTATCTTTTCGATTGCGATGTCAACCTGCTCGAAGGTGTGGGTTGCCATAAGGGCGAATCTTACGAGGGTGGATTCCTTCGGAACGGCGGGGGAGAGGATGGGGCATACGAAGATGCCATCCTCGAGGAGGTGGCGTGTGAGCGTGAGAACCTTGTCGTTGTCTCCCCTGACAAACAGAGGGATGATGGGAGTCTCGCTGCGTCCGGTGTCGATGCCGTTGGACTGGAATGCGCTGCGGGCATAGTTTGAGATTTTCCAGAGGTGTTCGATTCTTTCCGGCTCGGAGAGCATTATGTCGATGGCGCAACTTACCGCCGCCACGTTGGCTGCGGGCATACTGGCGCTGAACATTACCGAACGGCTGGTGTTTTTCAGATAATGAATCAGGGTGTGGTCGGCGGCGATGAACCCTCCGAGGGAGCCGAACGATTTGGAGAAGGTCCCCATAATGAGGTCAACGTCGTCGGTCAGGCCGAAATGGTCGGCGGTGCCGCGGCCCTGATTGCCGAGAACACCGATTGAATGTGCGTCATCGACCATTATGCTGGCATTGTATTTCTTCGAAAGCTCCACCATCCGGTCGAGCTTGACAATATCACCTTCCATAGAGAAGACGCCGTCCGTAACGATGAGTTTCACGCTGTCAGGCTCGCAGATTTTCAGTTTCTGCTCCAGGGCGTCCATATCGTTGTGAGCATATTTGAGGACACGGCAGAAACTCAGGCGGCTGCCTTCGATGATGGATGCGTGGTCGAGAGAGTCCAGAAGTATGTAGTCTTCACGGCCTCCCAAATCGGACACGACTCCGAGATTGGTCTGGAAACCGGTACTGTAGCAGAGAGCTTCCTCCTTGCCGACGAGTTTGGCAAGCTTTTCCTCAAGTTCGACGTGAACGTCGAGAGTTCCGTTGAGGAACCTTGAACCTGAGCAGCTTGTCCCGTATTTGTCGGTAGCCTTCTTTGCGGCTTCCTTGAGCCTGGGGTCATTGGAAAGACCCAGATAACTGTTGGAGCCGAACATAAGGACATCCTTTCCCTTGATTTTTACAACCGTGCCCTGTTCGGATTCGATTGCCTGATAGTAGGGATAGATGCCGTTGTCAATGAGTCTTTGGGGTTCTGTATATCGGGAGCAAAAATTTTGCAGAGGAGTCATAATTGTCAAGAGTTTATTTGTTTATGCAGACAAAGATATGTAAAAAATGAAAAAAATGTACAGTCAGGCCCCTATTTCTTTCGTAAGTGCCAATCCTGTAGCCGTTCCGGATTTCGCCAATTCTTCCGGAGTGCCCTCAAAGACCACTTCTCCGCCGTCGGGGCCGGAGTCCGGCCCGAGGTCGATCACCCAGTCCGCCGCGCGTATGATGTCGGTGTTGTGCTCAACGACAATGATGGAGTGTCCTTTGGACAGAAGGGCGTTGAATGCCGCAAGCAGTTTTCCTGTGTCGTGGAAGTGAAGACCGGTGGTCGGCTCGTCGAATATGAAGAGGATGGACTCGCTCTTTTCGCAGTCGCGGCTCAGGAATGAAGCCAGTTTGATTCTCTGGCTTTCCCCTCCGCTGAGGCTGCTGCTGCTCTGCCCGAGGCTGAGGTAGTCCAGACCCACGTCGATGAGGGGTTGCAGTTTGCCGGCAATCCTTGTGGCGAGGGGGTCTCCGGCTCCGGAGAAGAATTCGAAGGCCTGTTCTACGCTCATTTCGAGAATGTCGGATATGTTGTGCCCTTGAAATTTAACCTCCAGGATATCATCCTTGAAACGCTTCCCGCCGCAGGACTCGCAGACCATCTCCACATCGGCCATAAACTGCATAGGGATGTGAATCACCCCCTCTCCCTGACATTCGGGGCATCTTCCTCCGTCGATGTTGAAGGAGAAATGAGAGTGGCCGTAGCCGTTCATCTTCGCATAGGGCTGCTCGGAGAAGAGCTTGCGGATGTCATCGTAAATTTTCAGATATGTCACCGGGTTGGAGTGGCTGCTTTTCCCGATTGGGTTCTGGTCGATGTATTCTATGCGGTGAATCTTGTCGATATCCCCTCCGAGGCTGCTGAAGATACCCGGCTTGCCTCCAAGCTGGTTGATATGCCTGTACAGGGCGGGGTAGAGGATGTCCCCGACAAGTGACGACTTGCCGCTTCCGCTCACTCCCGTCACTACGGTCAGGCATCTGAGAGGGAATCTGACGTTGATGTTCTTCAGGTTGTTTTCCCGTGCTCCGATGACTTCCACAGCGTATTTCCATTTGCGGCGCGCTCCCGGTACGGCCACCTTGCGGCGCCCGCCGAGGTAGTCCAGAGTGAGGGTGGAGACACCTTTTTCAATCCCCTGGGACGCTACTCCCTGGAAGACCACCTCTCCGCCGTTCCTGCCGGCGTAAGGCCCTATGTCAATCAGTTCGTCAGCCGCATTGATGATATTCCTGTCGTGCTCCACCACAATCACGGTGTTCCCAAGGTCTCTCAATCTCTTGAGCACGCCTATCAGACGCATCGTATCCCTTTCGTGCAGGCCGATGGACGGCTCGTCAAGGATATACATCGATCCTGTCAGATTGTTGCCAAGGGTACTTACAAGGCTGATTCTCTGACTTTCTCCTCCGCTGAGGGTGTTTGATGGGCGGTTCAGGGTGAGGTATCCCAGCCCGACTTCGCAGATATAGCCCAGCCTTGAACGGATCTCCTTAAGCGGACGTTCCGCCACTTTCATCTCGTAGGATGTGAGCTGCAGGTTGTCGAAGAAGAGGGCCAGATCGCTGACTGGCATTGCCATCAGTTCCGCTATGTTCTTCCCTCCGACCCTTACGTAGAGGGCCTCTTTCCGGAGCCTGCTTCCACCGCATTGAGGGCAGACGGTCTTGCCGCTGTAACGGCTGAGCATATAGTTGTACTGAATCTTGTAACGCTGTGTTTCAACCCATTTGAAGAAGGGCGTTATGCCTGTGAAATGTTCGTTCCCTTCCCACAAGAGGCGTTTCTGCTCATCCGTGAGTTCTACATAGGGCTTGTGAATCGGGAAATCGAAGAGGTGGGCGCTCATTACCAGCTGGTCCTTCAGATTCTGCATCAGGTTGCCTCTCCAGCAGGCTACCGCCCCCTGATATATGCTCAAGGTGGGGTCGGGAATCACAAGGCTTTCGTCTATCCCGACAATCTTGCCGTAGCCGCCGCATTCCCTGCAGGCTCCGACGGGACTGTTGAAACTGAAAAGATACTCGTCCGGCTTCTCGAAGATTATCCCGTCAGCCTCGAACAGGTTGGAAAAGGATTTCAGGGATTGCCCGTCCCATACATAGACATAACCTCCTCCTTTGGTGAAAGCGGTCTGTGCTGAGTCAAGGGCCTGGCTGACGGTGTCCCCGTCGGAGGATGCCTCTATCCTGTCGCAAAGGAGAAGATGCTCTTCCTCAAACTTTTCGGGGTGTTGCAGGACTTCGTCGATTCTTGTCACCTTTCCGTTGCGGGAACACAGCCTGCTGAATCCCTCCTCCTTCAGGGAGAGGAGCCGTTCCACCCTGTTCTCCGGCTCCCATTCTATTCTGGCCGCAAGCAGGGCCATTGTCCCTTCTTTCAGAGAGCAGATGTACGAGGCGACGTCTCCCGGGGTGTCGCAGGTGACCTCTTCCCCGCTGACGGGGGAGAAGGTCCTCCCTATTCTTGCGAAGAGCAGACGAAGATGGTCATATATCTCCGTGGTGGAACCCACTGAGGAGCGGGGATTTCGTGTGGAAACCTTCTGGTCGATGGCAATCGCCGGGGGAATGTTGGATATCAGGTCCACATCCGGCCGGCTCATCCGTCCCAGAAACTGCCTGGCAAAGGCGGAAAGGCTCTCGGCAAATCGGCGTTGGCCCTCGGCGAAAAGTGTCCCGAACGCCAGAGAGGATTTGCCGCTGCCCGATATTCCCGTGATGACCGTCAATTTGCCAAGTGGGATATCGACATTTATGCCCTTCAGGTTATTTACCCTTGCTCCCTTTATGTGTATCTGTCTGTCCTTCATTTGCTTTCTTTTTCCAACCCAGTTCAACGACCCTGTAGGGGTAGTTGGATTTGAGCCTTGCCGCGTTGGGGCAGTCGGCCCGGTGTATCTTTATTCCGTCCCTTATGGTGAGGAATCCGAAGATTTCATCTCCGGTTTTCGGATTGCAACATTTCGCGGACTTGAATTCCATCCCTTTCAGGTTTGTCCTGAAGTCAAGGAGGGAGGAGAGGGGAGTCTGTTCAATCGGCTTGCCCTCTTTCGAGAGAACCTCCGCCGGGCGACAGGCCTGCCGTTTGTCCGTGATATATTCCTTGACCACTATGGGGTCTGTCTGGCCAGTGCCGATAGAGCCGAAGAAATCATTGTTGTTCTTGAATTTCAACTTTTTGGTAAGTTCGAACAGTTCGTCGTCCCCGAGTTCCATCTTCCAGTTCTTCAGACGCCGCAGCAGAATCTCCCTGCCGGCCCTGGCCCTTTTAGCCTCCTCCTCGTTCAGTTTCTGCCTTATTTTGGATCTTGCTTTCGAGGAAACCACGAAATTCAGCCAGTCGGCACTGGGCTTCTGGTTTTTGCTGCTGATGATTTCAACGATGTCTCCGGTGTGCAACTTCTCCCGTATCGGGACAATCTTGCCGTTAATTCTGCCTCCGGTGCATTTGAGACCGAGGTTCGAGTGGATTTCGAATGCGAAGTCAAGGACGGTGGCGCCTGCCTTCAGTTGACGGAGGTCACCCGAACGGGTGAAAACCATCACTTCATTGAAGACAATCGGGGCGAGCTCATACTCCTCCTTGTTGGGATGCTCGATCTGATATCTCACACGCAGAAGCCAGTCGCTGAGCGCTGCCTTGCTGCTGATGCCCTTGTAGGCCCAATGGGCCGCTCCGCCGTTCTCGGCTATGTCGTCCATCCTCCGGGTTCTTATCTGGACCTCTATGGCTGCGCCATCGCGGTTTGTAACGGTCGTGTGAAGGGACTCGTACCCGTTTTTCTTCGGAGCGGTTATCCAGTCCCTGAGCCTGTCGGTATCGGGCTTGTACTCCTCAGTCACAAGGGAATACACTTTCCAGCACAACTCGTTTTCCAACTCTTTCTCGGGAGGGCAGTCTATTATGAAGCGGATTGCGAATACGTCGAAAATCTCCTCGAACGGCAATCCCTTGGTCTGCATCTTCTTCCAGATGGAGTAGGGGCTTTTGGTGCGGGCCTTCAACTTGTACTTTATCCCCAGATTGTCGAGTTTTCTCTTCAGGGGTTCAATGAATTCACTGGTCAGCTTGACCCTGTCAGGCTCGCTCTTCTTCAGGCTGTGCTTTATGGAACGGTATGCATCGGGTTCGCTGTAGCGGAGGAAGATGTCCTCCATCTCGCTCTTCAGGTGGTAGATTCCCAACTGATGGGCTATGGGGATGTACAGCAGCATAGTTTCCATTACCTTGGCTTTCCTCCTTGGCGCCGTCAGGTTGCTCAGATTGCGCATCATATCGAGCCTGTCGCAGAGTTTCAGCAGGACGGCTCTCGGATCGACCGAGTAGCCCACTATCAGTTTGCGGTATTTTTCCGCATCAAGATTTGTCTCCTGCATCGATATGCCGGCTATATTGTTCAGGTCGGATACTATTTCCACCGCCTGTTCAGGGTACTGCCGCTTGTATGAAGCCATTATCGGGCTTTTGTTCAGGTCGGAAGCTTTCTCGCAGGTGAATCTCATTGCCTCGTGAAGCATCGTGGCCGTTATGGCCACCGCGTCCAGTCCGAGCATATCGTGGGCAATCACAGCGGTGTTTTCCGGGTGTTCGAAAAACGGATGACCGTTCTCTCTCTCCCGGCCTTCAAGCTGGCTTGCGGCAAAGGCGCAGGCCCTGTTCACCATATCCTGCTCCGCTGCGGGAAAAGTTGAAATTATTTCCTTAAGTCTGTCGTTCATCTCTTTTCGGCTATTTTTTTCAGTGCTCTCATTTCGTCTCTGTGACGCGCTGCCGCCACGAAGTCCAAAGCGGAGGCTGCTTCCTCCATACGGGCTTTGGCCGTATCGATGGCTTTACGTAGTTCTGTGTCTGACATTGAGAATATTATAGGGTCTTCTTCAAGTATCTGTTCAGGTGTATGATCCATTCGCGCCGCGTAACTTCCGGCTTCGCAGAGGGAGTTGACGGATGCTGACGAACCTACCTGATGAGGGACGATGCCGTGCTTCGCATTGTAGGCCATCTGCTTTTCCCGGCGTCTGTCGGTGGCTTCGATAGTCTGCCTCATCGAGTCCGTTATGGTATCGGCATACATTATCACTCTTCCGTTCACATTTCGTGCCGCACGTCCCGCCGTCTGGGTCAGACTTCTGCCTGAGCGGAGGAACCCCTCCTTGTCGGCATCGAGGATTGCCACCAGGGAGACACTGGGAAGGTCGAGTCCTTCCCTCAGCAGATTGACACCGACAAGGACGTCGAATCTTCCCGCTTTGAAATCCTCCAGAATCTCCACCCTTTCAAGGGTGTCCACGTCGGAGTGAATATAGCGTGTCCGTATCTCCATTCTCGTCAGGTATTTTTCCAACTCCTCCGCCATTCTTTTCGTAAGCGTGGTCACCAGCACCCGCTCGTCCTTTTCAATCCTGATTTGAATTTCCTCCAGCAGGTCGTCTATCTGATTCTTTATGGGGCGCACGTCAATGGGAGGGTCCAGCAGACCTGTCGGACGTACAACCTGCTCTATTACCTCTCCCGCTGTCTGCTGCAGTTCATAATCTCCCGGAGTCGCGCTGACGTACAGCCTCTGGCCCGTGAGGGCGTCGAATTCGTCAAACTTGAGAGGCCTGTTGTCCGCCGCGGCCGGAAGCCGGAATCCGTACTCTATGAGAGTTTGCTTGCGGCTCCTGTCGCCGCCGTACATCGCGCGTATCTGCGGGATCGTGACGTGGCTTTCGTCAATGAAGGTCAGAAAATCCTTCGGGAAATAGTCTATCAGGCAGAATGGACGGGTGCCGGCCTTCCTGCCGTCGAAATATCTGGAATAGTTCTCTATGCCCTGGCAGTAGCCGACTTCCTTTATCATCTCAAGGTCATACTCCACTCTGGATTTCAGACGTTTTGCTTCAAGAAACTTTCCCATTTCCACGAAATGGCCATACTGCTCCATCATATCGTCCTGAATCTGGTTGACGGCCGCTCTTGTCCTCTCCTTCGAGGTGACGAAATTGTTCGCGGGGTAGATTGAAATTTCGTTGAGGAATTCGATTGTGGCTCCGTTGAGAGGGTCTATCATCTCGATTGACTCTATTTCGTTGCCGAAGAAAATCACTCTGTAGCCGTAATCGCCGTAGGCCGGGAAGATATCCACATTGTCCCCCTTGACGCGGAAGGAACCTCTCTTGAACTCGGCCTCGTTCCTGCTGTAGAGAGCGTCCACCAGGCTGTAGAGGAATTTCTGACGGCTCAGTTTCTGCCCGGTCTCAATCTTCACGGTGGTGCTGTGAAAATCCTCGGGGTTGCCGATTCCGTAGAGGCAGGAGACGGAGGAGACCACGATGATATCCCTTCTTCCGGACAGAAGCGAGGAAGTGGCGCTGAGCCTCAATTTCTCTATTTCGTCATTGATGCTCAGGTCCTTTTCGATGTAGGTATCGGTGGTGGGGATGTATGCTTCCGGTTGGTAGTAATCATAGTAGGAGACGAAATATTCCACCGGGTTGTCCGGGAAGAATGCCTTGAATTCGCTGTAGAGCTGGGCCGCAAGCGTTTTGTTGTGGCTCAGTATCAGCACCGGTCTCTGCAGCCGCTCAATCACGCTGGCCATTGTGAAAGTCTTTCCAGAGCCGGTAACGCCCATAAGGGTGGTGGCCGGATTCCCTTCGTTGATTGAAGCGCAAATCCGGTCTATGGCCTCAGGCTGGTCTCCCGAGGCGGAGTAGGGGGCCTTCAGTTTAAACATTGAAAATGTGACTGGCCTCATCCTTGATGATCAGGCGGGAACTAATCATATAGAGAATAATGGCAACCAGCGGGAGAATGCTCCACGGTGAGAGAGTGAACCTGTCGTCCTTGTGGTGGATGATGAAGAACTCGACCAGAATCCATATTTGGAATCCTAACAATATCAAGCTGTTGAGCAGGCACAGACGTATCTGCATCAGCCGTTTGTCATAGTGGAAGAATGTGACGGCCGCCAGCAGGAAGGTCACGAAAATCATAATCAGGAACTGGCGGTGTTCTATGAATTTAAGACTGAATTTCTCCGATGTGCCGGGCTCTAAGGTCCAGCAGAAGTCTGTTACGCCCATTGCGGCGATGGCGATTGCGGCGGCAATCAGAAGCCAGGTCTGTAGTTTTTTCCACATATCAGTAGCGGTTCTTTTCCAGTTTTTTGAATGCTTCGTATCTTTCTATTATCCCGGATACGTATTTTCTTGTGGGACCTTCTCCGTCAAACAGTCCTTCAAAGTCTTCCCATCTGTCAGTGCTGATGCCCTGAGCCGCGGCAGTGCTCCTTATCCTCTGTACCTTGCCGATGCCGCAGTTGTACGAAGCCAGCGCGTATTTCACTGCATTCACGGAGTCCATCCCCTCCTTCGTGAATATGTCCATCAGGTGTCTGAGATATCTGGAACCCGCCTCGATGTTGCGGCCCGGGTCCGTAATAAGATCTTCCGAGCTTAAGGTTCCGGCCGTTTCACGGCTTATCTGCATAAGTCCGTGGTGTTCCCGCCCGATGCTGTCCTCAGGAGGATTGAAGCCGCTTTCCTGATACACTATCGACGCAATCAGCAGCCAGTCGATACCCGATTTGCCGCTGTTGCTGATAATCAGCTCGTCATAACCGTGCCGGAACAAATCGCTGAAAAGTCTTTTGGCGCGATGTCTCTTTTCCAGATAGGTCTCGGTATTTTCCCCGATAATGCTGACAAAGTGCTTCTCCGAAGACGGCGCGCAGGGGGACCTGTTGTCGGACAAGATTCCCATCATTGCCGCAACGACTGTACATACAAGTACTTGAGCGGGGAAGGATGTGGACAGGCGGGACATTATCTGAATCCCCAGAAAATACCGAACTTGAATCCCCTGACAGGCTTGATGTAGTGGTATGCGGAGAAATAGTCCGAGGTGGGCTTGTCCTTGAAGGCGTTGGTGTACTTGACGAATATGCAGGCCCTTTTCCACTGCATGTTCACGAAAATGTCGCAGTAGGGATTGTTGCCTATCAATTCCTTTTTCTGATTGTAGAATACACCGAGATCCGGGCTGTAGGACTGTGCGTAATATTTGGTGTTGAAAGTGCCGTTGACACCTATCTGCATCGTCATCACTTCCTTGACGACGGGGAATTCGACGTAGTATCTCAGGTTGAGAGCCAGTTTGGGGAGCGGCAGGACGTTTTCGTCAGACGAGAGCTGGAAGAGCACCTTGTTGTCGAAATGGAATGCCCATAACTTGAAGTTCTTCATCAGGTAGCCGCTCATTATGCTCATTGTGTTAGCATTTTGACGCACGTGAGACAATTCGTCATAGTAAATCATGTTCTTGACCAGAGCATAGCTGAACTGTGCTTCCAACTGCCATTTCGGGATGGTGAATAGTCCCTCGACTCTTGTCTCCGATGTTTTTGAAAGGTCCATATCCCATTGGTGGTGGTTCATATTGACCTTTTTGACAAACTGGTGAGGAGTTTTGAGAGATGTGCTGAAGCGACCAATTAGGTGAATACCTTTATCTATCGGATATACAGAGAATTTGACACTACCGTTAAGGTCGAAGTCAAGCATTTTGTATCCCATGAAATAATAATCTCCGAAGGCGTCCCAGGAAACATATCTGCTGAATTTTCCGTTCGCTCCGGCATAGAGGTAGGCATTGTGCTGTGTCGTATTTTTCGTGCCTGTCAAGTAGTATGAATCGTCGAACTGGTAGAGATTCATTATCTGGTATCCGATTCCGGCATTGATTCTGGAAATCGCCGCGTCCGGGGAGAAGGGCTGCAACTTTATGAAGAATTTGTTGTTGAAGCTGCTTGTCTTGACAAGGTCATTGCTGGACGTCCTGTTGAAGTAGAACTTGTTGAAATAGAAGTCCCGCCCGAACGTGTCGTTTTCGGCTATTTCGTCGGTGTAAGTCTTGCTGAATGAGGAGAATTCCCCGTAGTGCCCGATGAAGGCGGTGGTTCCTTCCCTCACTGAGAGGGAATCCCTGTTCTTGCGCAGGAAGTTCAGGGGAATCGTGTAGGAATGGTCGACGAACGCCGTAAGGCGGTTCATCTCGTTCCTGGCATTTGCAAGATTGACCTCGATGGTCTTGGTGTCAACGATGGTGTCCCGTATCCAGAAAGAATCCTGAATGCCGCCGTTTTCATCCCTCTTGACTTTCTGCCATATCAGGCCTCCGTTCATAATGTACTTCTTGCCCAGGTAGTTGACCGCAAGGGAGGTGGTCCTGTTGTCGGTTGCTTCGTTCTTGAGCATTCCCCGGGAACCGTATCTGAGATAAGCGATGGTGACATTGAATGCCGGAGAGAAATTCTGGCTCACCCGAAGGTTCAGTTCATTCTCCTCCATCTCCTTGATTGCGAACAGAGTGCCCCAGTATGCAAGTTCTGTGTACGGCTTCTTGACGTTGAACTGGGGAAGGTTTTCCGGAGTGTAGGAATCTCCTATGTACGGGGAGAAGACAGGGGCGTCCTCCACGACATCGCGCTTGAAGTAGTTGTAGTTCTGTGTGGCGGAACCGACTATTCCGAGATAGGTCGCGTTGACGTCCTTCTTGAAGAACGGATAGTCATTGAAATGGTAGTTGAAGGAGGTGTCCTGCTCCACAAGATTCACTTCATTGAATCTGGAGTCGGCGCTCCAGGTGAGCAGTCTCCTGTAGTACATCGAGTCAGGCACGGCGGAAGTGACCAGAATCCTTGGTGTGTTCTCCCGGACGCTGTCCCTGTATTCCTTTCGGATTCGCCGGATGGCTTTCTTTATGTCGTGGGTGTCCGGCAGGTTCAGGGCAAGGGAGTCATAGAATGCCTGACAGGTGGAATCGAGGAGGGGCAGGGAGGTGGTGTCCACCTTGCTCCAGAACTCAGTGTCCAGCGAGTCGTAAAGGGCCGCCAGCCTCAGGGAATCCAGTTGTGCTGAAGTAAGAGTGTCAGCAATGCCTGCAACCGTGGAATCAACGGCGACGGGTTGTGCCGCCCCGGCGACTGCTGCAACCACTGAATCGGAAACATTTTCAGGGGTCTGTGCGTAGGAAACCCCTGAAGGATTCGGCAAGATGATCCCCAGCAGAACCGCTATGACGGTCAATTTCAGTATGTAAGTCAGCTTTCCTATGATTTTCGCCTCCGTATTTTCTAGATTATGATGACTCCCGCCCCGGCCAATTCTTCCAGGGTGGCTTCGTGACCCTTCCTGTCAAGATACCCGAGCGCATTGCGAAGCAGATATACCTTGCGGCCCGATTTCAGCAGGTCAAGGCAGGTTTCGCGCACACAGTATTCGGTGGCTATGCCGCTTATCACCACCTTGTCGGAAAGCATCGTATTGAGCTCCATACCCTCCCTGTTGCGGCTTTCCAAACCGGAATACTGTTCTTTCCTGGTGTTGACCCCTTTGTAGAAGGTGTTTTCCACACTGGGACGGATGCCCTCCGGGAGTTCGGAGTATGATTTGTGAATCTCCCCTCCGTGGGTCTGCATCACGCAGTGTGAGGGCCAGATTCCGCCCTGCTCCTTGAAGGAACTGTGATTTGCGGGATGGTGGTCCGCCACATAGAACACTTTCTGCTCGGGATGATTTTTCATATATCTGATGTCATCCCTTACGGCTTTAGCCGCCCCCTGGCAGGCCAGGCTTCCGTCTATGAAATCGTACAGCATATCCACCACCACGTGGGAGAGGGTATCCTTGCCGGCATAGGACTCGTCGTTGAGTTTTATCTGTTGTATCAATCTGTTTATCAGCCCCATCTTCAAGTCGTAAAGGTCGTCGGAGATATCTACTTTGTAGTAGTGGGGATTGATGATTCTGGTCTGGGTGGGATTGAACGATTCGAGGTTGTCCCTGTAGTATCCGCGCTTCTGCTCTATCGTGCGGCTGTCTTCCACGGCTGCTCCGCAGTCGAAAACAAGTTCCTGCAACGGCTTGAAGGTGTAGGAACCTGCCGGGAAGGTGGTGTATTTGGTTTCATCGTTCTCGTCAGTTATCTGAATCTCCTCGCCAGCATTGAGAGCTTTTTCAAAACTGTCCCCCCGGATACAGGTCACGTCGGCCTTGAACTTTCCGTCCTGAATGATTCTGTAGGTAATCTGGAAGCCGGGGTTGATGAGTTTGATTTTGTCCTCCGAGCGTTTCAGCACAGGATCCCCGTCAATCTGGACAAGCTTATAGACGTTGCCGAAGCAGGGGTTGTGTTTGCTGGTCGCAATAGCATCACCCACTCCGTAGGAGTCGATGCAGGAGCCCTGACGTTCCAGTTCGGAGATTATGTATTCATCCAGAGAGTTGGTGACGAATATCCGGCATTTCTTCAGTCCGGCGCCGTCAAGGGCCTCCCGGCATTTCTGGGACAGGTAACTGAGGTCGCCGCTGTCAAGGCGGATGCCGTATCCCGGCTCATAGCCGTCGTCGATTCCGTTTGCCTTGAAAGCCTTTATGGCGTTGCGGATGCCGCATTTCAGGGTGTCGTAAGTGTCTATCAGAAGAATGAGGCCTTCGCCCCTGTGGGTGTTGATATACGAGTCGAAAGCGTGGTACTCGCCCTCGATGCTGCAACCGAATGCGGTGACGTAACTGTGTGCCATTGTCCCGCTTGCTCCGAATCCGAACTCGATCCCGGCAAGAATGTTGGAAGTCCCGGTGCAACCACCTATGCAGGCGGCCTTTGCACCATATTCCGCGGCCCAGGGGCCGTGCGCTCTGCGGCTGCCGAATTCGCTGACCGGATGCCTTCCGGCCGCTCTGGAGACTCTGGACGCTTTGGTGGCAACCGCCATCTGGTGGTTCATAATGCTCAAAAGGGGAGTCTCGAGTACCTGTGCCTCAATCAGGGGTCCGACCACCGTGATGATCGGTTCCTTGGGGAAGGCAATCTCGCCCTCCTTCATTGCGAAGACCTGCCCTGTGAATTTCATCTTTGCAAGATATTCACAGAAAGAGCGGTACTCCTCTCCGGGAAGGAACTTCTCGAAAAAGGTGATATCTTCGCTTCCGAGCCCTTTAATCATCTGAAGAGCCTCCCTTATGCCGCTGACTACCGCCCAGTTGTTTTTGTCCGGGGCGCTTCTGAAAAACAGGTTGAATACAGCCGTACAATCCTTCATTCCATTGTCATAGAAGGATTTACCCATAGTATATTGATACTTGTCGGAGCAGTAGGAGATATTCAGCATAACGGCAAATTTATGAATTTTTCCGCAAGTGGAAAATCATATCCTTCGTCATCAGGTCAAGATCGTATTCCGGCTTCCATCCCCACTCCCGGCGAGCGCAGCTGTCATCCATATTGTCCGGCCAGGAATCGGCTATCGCCTGACGGACCGGGTCATATTCATATCTGACGCGCAGAGACGGTATTTCGCGCCGTATCGCGGCGAAAATCATCTCCGGCTCGAAACTCATCGAGGCCACGTTGAACGAATTGCGGTGCTTCAGACCGGAAGGGTCGGCCTCCATAATCTGAACTGCGGCGCGGAGAGCGTCGGGCATATACATCATATCCATATATGTCCCCGGGGCTATCGGGCAGACAAATTCCTCGCCTTTCACGGCGCTGTAAAACACCTCCACCGCGTAGTCGGTGGTGCCTCCGCCTGGAGGCGTAGTGTATGAGATCAACCCGGGAAAACGCACGGAACGTGTATCGACACCGTACTTGAGGAAGTAGTAGTCGCTCAGCAGTTCCACCGCAACCTTGGTCACTCCGTACATCGAAGTGGGGCGCTGGATTGTGTCCTGGGGAGTGTCCTTGTGGGGGGTGGTGGGCCCGAAGGCTCCTATGGAACTGGGAGTGAACACTGCGCAGCCCTTCTCTCTTGCCAGTTCCAGAATGTTGATAAGACCGTTCATCTGAATATTCCAGGCCAGGAGGGGCTTCTTTTCAGCGGTCGCGGAGAGAATGGCGGCAAGGTTGTAGATGGTGTCTATGTGGTATCTGTCGATTATTGATGCCAACTGGGCGGCGTTGCAGACATCCGCGAGTTCCGACGGACCGCTCTCTTTCAAAATGCCTTTGGGCTCCGCACCCTGAATATATCCGGCCACAACGGTGGCGCCTTCCTTTTCCTTTCTCAATTTCATCGTCAGTTCCGAGCCTATCTGGCCTGTGGAACCGATAACCAGAATGTTTTTCATCGCTATGATGTTTTCATAAAAAACGAATTACAAAGTTACACTAAATTTAGTAGCTTTGTGCAAGAATATACAAATGCATCGAAAATATGTACGGTAAATTTCAAAATTATCTCAAGGACGAACTCAACGCAATCGACAAAGCCGGTTTATACAAAAGGGAGAGGAATATCTGCTCCCCCCAAGGGGCTGAAATCACACTTGAAGACGGGCGGAAAGCTCTCAATTTCTGTGCCAACAACTACCTCGGACTTGCGGATTCCCCGCGTCTGATAAGTGCCGCCAAGGAGGCTATGGATACCCGCGGCTACGGTATGAGCTCGGTCCGTTTCATCTGTGGGGCCCAGGACCTTCACCGCAAGCTTGAAAAGGCTGTTGCGGATTATTTCCATACTGATGACACAATCCTCTACGCCGCTTGTTTTGATGCCAACGGAGGAGTTTTCGAGCCTCTTTTCACGGAGCAGGACGCCATCATCTCCGATGCGCTTAACCACGCTTCCATAATCGACGGCGTACGTCTTTGCAAGGCGGTCAGATACCGCTATGCCAATGCCGATATGGCAGATCTTGAGAACTGCCTCAAGCAGGCTCAGGCCCAGCGGTTCCGCATCATCGTCACTGACGGAGTCTTTTCAATGGACGGCAACGTGGCCCCTATGGACAAAATCTGCGACCTTGCGGAAAAATACGACGCTCTGGTGATGGTGGATGAAAGCCATTCCGCAGGAGTTGTCGGAAAGACAGGGCACGGTGTGGCCGAGCAGTTCGACTGCTACGGGCGCATTGACATATTCACCGGTACCCTCGGCAAATCCTTCGGCGGTGCCGTCGGAGGGTTCACCACAGGCCGCAAGGAAATCATCGATATGCTCAGGCAGAGGTCAAGGCCGTATCTTTTTTCAAATTCACTGCCCCCGATGATTGTCGGAGCGGGAATCGAAATGTTCAAGATGCTTGAGCAGAGCGACGACCTCCATACGAAACAGCAGGAGAACGTAGTCTATTTCAGGGAAAAGATGCTTGCCGCCGGATTTGATATCAAGCCGACCCAGTCCGCGATTTGCGCCGTGATGCTGTACGACGCTCCTCTGAGTCAGAAATTCGCCGCGGCGATGGCTCAGGAGGGTATCTTCGTCACCGGTTTCTACTATCCCGTGGTTCCCAAGGGGCAGGCCAGAATCAGGGTCCAGATAAGTGCGGCTCACACAAGAGAGCATCTTGACAAGGCGATTGCCGCTTTCATCAAAGTCGGACGTTCTCTTGATGTCATCAAATGACCTCTTTGTAAAACCCGAAAAAAGAAACTATCTTTGCGCCTGAATGAAACTCTGGGACAAAGGATACACTGTAAGTGACAGGATAGACAAGTTCACGGTCGGCAAAGACCGTGAACTTGACTTGTATATCGCAAGGTTTGACATTTTGGGGACGATGGCTCACGTGAGGATGCTCCGAAGCGTGGGGCTTGTCGGAAAAGATGAGGGAGATTCTCTCCTGAAAGCTCTCAAATCCCTGTATGAATCAGCCTGCGACGGCTCCTTCACCATTGAGGACACCATTGAGGATGTCCATTCACAGGTTGAACTGGAACTGACACGCACTTTGGGGGATATGGGCAAGAAGGTCCATACTGGCCGGTCAAGGAATGATCAGGTCCTTCTCGACATAAAACTTTTCTCCCGTGACGGGATTCGCCGCATAGCGGATAAGGTCAGGACTCTGTTCGAGGTTCTGCAGGAAGCCGGCCAAAAGCACAAGGATGTCCTTATGCCCGGCTATACGCATCTTCAGGTGGCTATGCCATCCTCTTTCGGACTGTGGTTCGGGGCATACGCGGAAAGCCTTGCCACCGACCTGAACCAGCTTCTTGCCGCCTGGAACACTGTCAACTGCAACCCTCTCGGGTCTGCCGCGGGATATGGTTCCTCCGCTCCGCTGGACCGTCGTATGACAACTGCCCTGCTGGGATTCAAGGATTTGGACTACAACAGTGTCTATGCCCAGATGAGCAGGGGCAAAAGTGAACGTATCGTGGCTTTCGCACTTTCCTGCATTGCCGAGACGTTGGGCCGGTTTGCGGCCGACTGCTGCCTTTTCAACAGTCAGAATTTCGGCTTTGTGAAGCTTCCCGATGAGTTGACCACCGGTTCCAGCATAATGCCCCACAAGAAAAATCCCGACGTGTTCGAACTCATCCGTGCCCATTGCAACAAGATTTGCGGTGCTCCCCAGACTCTGCGTCTGCTCTGCACAAATCTTCCCAGCGGCTACTTCAGGGATATGCAGTTGACCAAGGAACTCTATTTCCCTCTTTTCGACGAACTTGAAAGTTGCCTTGACATCGCTGCTTTCGCCATTCCGAATATGAAGGTCACGGAGAATCTTATGTCGGATCCCAGATATATGACTGCATTCAGCGTGGAGGAGGTCAACCGTCTGGTGTCGGAGGAGGGAGTGCCTTTCAGGGACGCATACAGGCAGGTGGCCGACCGTATCCTGGACGGTTCGTTCCGTTTCGGAGGAGAACTCAGACATACCCACGAAGGTTCAATAGGCAATCTCTGCAACAGGGAGATAGCTTCCAAGTTCAATGATGTTTACCGGGCATTCGGCTTTGAGGTGGTGGACAATGCAGTTTCAACACTGCTGGCCGATGCATAATTTTTTTTTGTATGAGAAGATTCCTTATCCTTTTTCTTGCTTTTGCTCTATCGTCAATCTCTGCTTTCGCTCAATACAAGGAAGAGGAAACCGAATACGAGAAAATCAAGCCCAACTTCACGGTAGAGGGGTGGTATGCTTCTCTTACCAATGGAGACCGTGACGGGGCCTCGCTTGTGGATGCCAACAGGAACCACTATCCCAAATTCAACTTCCTCCTGGGTTTCCAGTCGAAGCCCGGCGCAAAGAACGAAGCCATAGCCGAGGCGCTGAATTATCCTGTTTACGGTATCGGTGTGGGCTGGGAGAAGTTCAGCTCGATGGGGTTCAACTACAAGGATTCCCGGTTGAGCGATATGTTCAATCTCTTCGGATTCTTCGAGGGATCCATCTACAAGACCCCGATGTTCTCCTTCGGCCTGACTCTTCGCCTTGGAGTAGGCCTGACCTTCGACATCTATGACAAGGACACCAACCCCAACAATGTCCATTTCGGAGGCCCACTCTCGCTGTATGTATGCGGTGGTCCGCAGATAAAGTTCCGTCCGACCAAACAGCTTGAACTTGCCGCGAACGCCTTTATCTGGCACCACTCCAACGGACACACCTGGACCCCGAACATCGGCATCAATCAGCGTGGTATCGGTCTATCCGCAAGGTACAGCCTTGAGGAGCCTTACACCAGGAACGTCAAGAAAGGGACTCACCTTCACGATTTCAAGAGCGGCTTCAAATGGGATATCTTCACCCACGTGGGTATGCACTCATACAAGTCTGAATGGTTTGCATACAACCAGTTCGTTCCCGACAAGGAACTCAAACAGCCCGATTTTGCAAACTGGAGCCGTGTCGGAATAGGAGCAAGCGTCCAGCACCGCTACTGTCTGCTCTGTTCTACCGGAATAGAGGTGGATATGACCTATATGTGGGGGATGAAGAGGCTGGAGCAGTCTGACAGAGTTCTTTTCGGCGACAAGGCCGTTGACAATTCCAAGGGGTACTGTCCGGTGATGGTGACGGCAGGAGCCGTGCACGAATTCTATTACGGCAATGTTTCGGCATATCTCGGCATCGGCGCGTACGTGCTGCACAAAGTTGGAATCTACGAGGACTCCACCTGGATGTACGAGAAAATCGGAATGCGCTTCTACGTTCCCAACTGGAACAACATTTTCCTTGGATGGAACATCCTTGCCCGTAATTTCACCGAAGCGGATCACTTTGAATTCCAGCTAGGTATAAGACTTTGATTCGTCTATGGCAAAGGGTTCGGCAGCATATTCCATCCTGAAATCCTATATCCGTTTCTGGACGGAGAAGGTCTATTATGAGGAGACTCTCGTCGAGGGTACGGAAAACATCCCTTCCGACGGAACTCCGGTGATGATAACCTGCAACCATCAGAACAGTATGAACGATGCCCTGGGCATCCTTCTGGCCGTGAACGACCGGAAGCCGAATTTCATAGTTCGCGCGGATGTATTCGGAATCAGTGCCGGTTTCGGCAAATTCCTGCGTTCAATCGGGCTGCTTCCTGCCTACAGGCTCAATTATGAAGGGGCTGCGGCCCTTTCGTCAAATGCCGCCACTTTCAAGATTTCGGAGGCGGCGCTTATCGGAGGCGAGACTGTAGTGATATTCCCGGAGGGAGGTCACGCAGAGGGGCACTGGCTCAATATCTTCAAGGGAGGTATGGCCAAGATGGCTTTTGAGGCCGCGGAACTGGCCGGCTTCGAGAAGGATATAAAGATAGTGCCTGCCTGCAACCACTATTCGTCATATCACGGTCTTCGTGGGAAACTTCTTGTCAGATTTTCCGAACCGGTGAGTCTGTCACCGTATTATGAGTTGTACAAGGAGAAGCCCCGTACTGCAATCAGGAGGCTTTCGGCGGACATACGATCCAGAATCGAGTCGATGGTGCTCGACATCAAGGACAAGGAGTTTTACAATGAACTCGAGTTCATCCGTAACGGGCAGGCCGGAGATGATTTTGCATCAGGGCGCGGAGTGGATGAAAATGACTATTCCGGACGGTTCGAGAGCGACAAGGCATTGATTTCAAAATTTTTCGAAGCAAGAAAAGCGGAGAATCCGAATTTCCGGACGGTCAGTTCCGAGGAGGGGCAGACTCTGGCGGAGCTCGCCGCTCTTCAGGCCGATGCGCAGAATGATGCCGCAACCGCTTCAGGTGAGGCAGGGGACAGGGAGCCTTCTCCAGTGGAGAGACTTCTTCAAGACACAAGGGCACTTCTTCGGGATTATGCGGAAACCGGACTTGAGGACCGCCAGTTCCGTGACAGGCCCTCCGTGTTCGGTCTTGCCCTGCAGATACTCGCCCTCGCAGTACTTCTGCCGATGGCGCTCGTCTGCCTGTGGCCCTCTGCAATCTGCTGGTTTGTCCCGCTTTATTTTGCAAAGAGGGCGAAGGGGGATATGTTCGAAGGGACGTTTGTCCTTGCGATGAATATTCTTGCCATCATCCCTCTGGCAGCCATTGCCACGTTCATTTTTGTCAGCCTTAAATCCACCCTTCTTATGGCTGCAATCTGTGTCCTTGTACTGCCGTTGGTTTTTCTCTTTGAGTGGAATTATTTCAAGACTCTCCGTTGTGCACTGGCGGATTTGAGGTTTTTCCGTACACCCTCACACATTCGAAAGGGAATAGTTGAGAAGCGTTCCGCACTTTTTGCAAAAGTGGCGGATTTTCTCAAAAAATGATTATATTTGCACCCCGACAGGAGAGATGCTCGAGTGGCTTAAGAGGCACGCCTGGAAAGCGTGTATACGCCAAAAGCGTATCTCGGGTTCGAATCCCGATCTCTCCGCAAGATATTAATAATCAGACCGGCAGCCTCGCGAAAGCGAGGCTGTTTGTAAAAAGGGAAGTCTCTGATTGAAAGCTTGCTCTCAATCAGAGACTTCTCCTTTTACAAACACATCAGCCGCCAGGGGCGGCAGATGCCGGTCTGAAGCCCCGCATCTTGCAAGGGCCCCCGCGGCGAGCGGGAAGGGAATGCGCAGCGTCAGCGAGCACAATCCCGGGCCCCCGCGGCGAGCGGGAAGGGAATGCGCAGCGTCAGCGAGCACAATCCCGGGCTTGCCCCTGCTCCTGACCGTGAAATAAATCGCCGCCCCCACCAGCACTATGGTGATCACATATGACCACAACGCATCATTTATCGAATTGACTATTTCCATCAGCTAGGTGACCCAATTATAAATAACTTACATAAGACAGTACGTGCACTTTAACGAGCCAGATGACCCAGCAGGTGGTGCGAGCCGGAGGTTAGGGGGACATCGAGACCGTAGGCGGGGATGAGGACGCGGGCGTCGCTGCCTTCGGGGATGGTGACTTCGACGGTGAGGTCATCGCCGTCGAGTTTCCAATATGAGGAGATTGTACCGCCTTCGATCTTGAGGGAAGCCTTGGCATAGCCGACCTCGGGAATGATATCGGGGGAAATGAGGATGTGCCTGAATGCAACGGACTCATCTGTCTGGCGTATGCCGCCCAGACCGCCGTAGAGCCACTCCATCAGGTGACCAAGCATGAAATGGTTGTTGGAGACGTCGGAATATGCCTGCCAGCTTTCCGTCAGGGCTGTCGCGCCATGGGCCAGCTGCCAGCCGTAGCCGGGGACATCGCTGCGGCAGTTCATCTTATAGATGACATCGCCGCGACCGGCATCCTGGAGAGTCTGGACCACAAAACGGTAACCCACATCTCCTGCAGTAAGGGCATAATTGCGTCCGGATATCTCATCGATAAGGCTCTGAAGGACCTTGCCACGGTTCTGCTCCTCCACCAGTCCCACATACAGAGGCATCGCGTTCGCGGTCTGGGAATTCCTGTCATAGTAGCCGCGGTCGGCATGGTAGAATGTCCTGTTGAATGCGGCCCTGATATTCTCGGAATGCTGCAGATAATAAGCTGCATCTTCCTTGTTGCCAAGCACTTCAGCCATCTTCGAAAGAATCAGGGTGTCATAATAATAGATAGCCGTTGCGGTCAGTCCGTTACTCGTCAGCTGGGCGACTCCGGGGAAGCCGGGACCGATGTCATACCAGTCACCGAGACCATATGCCACGATGCCGTCATCGGCGCGTGTGTCAAGATACTCGATGTAGCTCTTCATTGCGGGATAATGATTCGCAAAAAGGTCGGTGTCACCGTACCAGCGATATGCCTGCCAGGCACTTATGATGAAAGCGCTGCCCCACTCCGGCGTGTCTTCGAAGCCGTTGGCGAAGAGCACATACATAGGAGCGATGGTAGGGATGCATCCGTTGTCCCACTGGGCGGACTCCATATCCTGAAGCGTCTTTTTAAACAGCTTGTGGTAGTCGTATCTGTACAGAAGGCTGCCCTGCATCAGATGAGCCTGCTCCAGCCAACCGAGCCTCTCGCGGTGGGGACAGTCGGTCAGCACGGACTGGCTGTTGCTGCGTATCGCCCAGTCGATCAGTGTATGGATACGGTTGAAAAGATCCTCACCGCATTCGAATGACCCGACTTCTTCAGCTGCAAGGCAGGTATGCAGGCCTGTCATCTCGGAAACCACCGGCAGGCCATCGGGATTATCCTCACCGGCCGGCACTGCTCCGACCACCCTGATGTATCGCTGGCCGTAATATGTGAAACGTGGCTGCCACACTTCGCCTTCCTCTGATCCCTTAAGGGTATAATCCCAATGGTACGGAGTGCCTGAATGGCCCTGTGTGATGTCTGAATGCTCATTGAGAAGCTCGCCGGGCCACATTTCAACGGTCTGTCCCGCAGAGCCCTTGACGCTCAGACGGACGATGCCGGAGAAATTCTGGCCAAGGTCATATATCCATTCGCCTGATTCGCACTTGAAATGGGATTTCTCGGGGATTTCGCAGAAAACCTTGAGTTCGGTGCCGTCCTGGGGTCTCAGTTCAATGTCAGTGGGAGCCTCCACGGGGCTGGTCCATGACAGCTGGGACTCGCGGCGGGCGTCGTATGACTCGCCGCCGTAAATGCTGGAGAATGTGATCGGACTCTCACTGACCTTCCAGTTTTCGCAGTCAGTCACTATGGTCTGGTGGCGGCCGTTCTTATATTTGATATCCAGCGACATCCTGAGCTTCGGCTGTCCGAAGGAGCCTACCAGCTTGACATACCTGGTGCGCGGCACGTTGTAGAATCCGTTGCCAAGCATTACGTCAATGACATTGTCACCCTTCTTAAGCATTTCCGTCACGTCGAAATCGACATACAGAGCCTCTTTCGCATAATCGGTCCATCCCGGATCCAGGAAATGGTCGCCTGCCTTTTCACCGTTCACATAAAGCTCGAAGTGCCCGAGCCCGCAGACGCTCGCCGTCGCGGTGGCTATGCCCCCCGACGCACGGAACTCACGCCTGAACTGCGGCATCTTGTACTGGTTCCACTCGGTGGAACAGTTCCTTACATCCTCCCGTCCGGGAATGATAAGAGTGTCGAGAGCCTCCATGGCAATCCACTTCGGCTCAGCGACCGGTCTGGGGCTGCATGCAGAGAACGCCGTAAGTGCGAGCAGGAAAAATATTTTCTTCATATTCTATTATTGCCGAATTTAATTTGACAGTGCAACAGCACTATCGGATGTAAAGTTATACTTTTTTGAAATACTCCAGCGGTGTCAGGTATCCGAGTGATTTTCTCGGTCGATTATTCAGCTTCCATTCGACCTCTGGGCCGCGCTCGATTTTGAACTTTTTTTTATATCTTTGCGATACCTTAATCAGAGGAACAGGGCGGAGCTGATACATGACTTAAGTGTATCGACGTGGTTCCTCGACCAGCTGGAGGGACTCGGGAGAACCGGGTCCTTTTTTTTATTGTCATTTTAATCCATCCGTCCAGACGGATCGAGTTAGAACGTATGCTTTTTCATTCCAATACCCAAATATGTTTGTACCATTCGCATGGTGTGCAATACATGGAAGCACGGAACGTCTTTAGGAAGAATTTTTGTACGGGAATGACCTTCTAGCAGTACCAAATGGCTTCGGAAGCCCGATTGGTACCAAATCGAGACTGATCCGGTACAAAAAGTGAAACCAAGTTCGTTTACGCCGTCAAAACAGCTGCAGACGTAGCTGGAAACATTCCAATACCAGAATATGTTTTGCCTGCATTTTAGGGAATGATTATCTTTGCCGAAATAATCAACAGACAATGAAGAAGATATTATTACTCATACTCACATCCTTGGTATTATTTGCCTGCCAGAAGGAAGATACAGAGCTGATGGAAAATGGTCTTTATGTCACACAAGAATACACTTGTCCCAACTGTGGTGCAAAGTATTCTGTCACTTGTAAGAATCCAATAAGTGGAGTAATTGCTTATCATGCTTATGGAGATGACTGGAAACTTATTACCAACCCTTCTGGGGGTAAATGGGCAGTGACAGATGAATCTGGACAGAATGTCCCTTATTATGAATATTGGGATTATAAAAAAATGTATTTCATTTGCACCTGTGAGGAAAAATCAAAGGAATTCAAAAATGATGAATTTAAGACACAGATATTTAAACCCTAATTACTATAAAGACTCATAGAAAGCACTTGCAACCAGCAGGTGCTTTTTTGATGTTCATTCCAACAGTCTCATCAACTACAACCAACCCCAAATAGGGAGGTGGGTGGGCCACAAACGAGGAAACAGGATCTAAAACATCCCAATATCCATGTACGTTTTGTCCGGCAAATAATTGATGGACCAGATAGGGTTAGGGGCGTTAAAGAAATATGTTTCTATTCAAAAAATTGGCCCGGATACGTCATGGGAACCGGGCTTATTGTATTAGAAAAATGGGAATTTATCGAAGTATTCTTGAGAAAAGAGATACAAAGGTTGGCTTCACATGGTCCTTACCAGACATATAGGTGCAGGCTGTTTCGCAGGTTCAAGTTCGCCCGTTCAAAATTCAACAGGAAGTCCAACCCTATTACTCCAAATTCGTCACCTTGATTGGATTTATTTGTCGTGCTGATCTTTGCATGGTCTTTGGTAAAACATCCCCCACAAGCATAAATGTCGATGTTATTCAATAGATATACGATCTCTGAATCAGTGCCGCCTACACCACCGAATATCGCAGAGTCAGTAGGGCATTCATTGATTATGCGATTCTGATATCTAGTAAAGTAGTTGCTGTTCATTTGAGTTGATGATGCTCCGAGGTCCAATTGAAAACAGAGCGTATCATTGCCTATTGCGACATCTAGATAATGGCAGCCGCTTCCGTTGATTGTTATGTTAGATTCGTATTCTTTCTGTGCATGACAGAAAGTAATCGTGCGGTTCTTGATGTCAAAATCCATTTCTCCCGCAAGACGGAAGATATTGGCTCCTAAAGCAGCATCAATTTTCGTTACAGGGTTCAGTAAATATTCATCAGGGATGACCGTGAATAGGATATTTTGAAACAACATCGGACCAATGGACAAAGTATCAGCAATCCCTATCCACATGGAAACATTATCAACAGTGCCAGACGCCTTTCCCCCAATCCCGATTGGACGTATCCCGTGTTCTCTGGCAAAGGATTCGCATGCAAGGCTGAAAAAAGCACAGCCATTGTCAAGAATCATCTTTTCCTCCTTCCCTCCGATGACTGTAGGGATACGCATTTCACATCCCTTGAATTCACCTTCATAGAATAAAGAATCCACCTCAAACGTAATGTCAATTTCATCATCCGTTCGGGAAAGTGATTCCGGCGGAAGAAGTGACAATGCTTTCTGAAAAAGTTGATTTTTCAACTCCTTTCGCTTGAGGCTCTTTGACATGCATCTGTAATAATGCTGATAGTCGCCGGAGAGCCATGCGTTCTGTCCCATAATCCCATACATGAAACGCGTGCTTTCCTTAGGAAGCCTATAATTCTCCATGATATTATAAATTATGGCATTGCTTTCTTCATAACGTCCATGATTTGTGTGATTCAACGCAACAAAGCATAGGGAATCTATCCTAGCCTGACTGTCACGAGACAAAGGTGATGAAGCAAAAATTGGCAAGGACATGCATATGGAAAGCAGAAAGATACAGATATAATGCTTCATAACCATTCTATTCAAATTGCAATTTATAGAAGAATCCCTTTCGCCATAATCCCATCAAACCTCCGGTCGTAGAAATATATTACTGCAATGGTAATGGCCATTGCGATGATGCCGGACAAGCCTTGCATGCCGACAGTGAGATCGCTGCCTCCATTAACCAGAAACATTGAAGTCCCGGCAATGGCGTTGACGGTCCCGTGCATCATTGCGGCAGGAATGACTGAGCCGGTCTTGAGGACAATCCAAAGTTCGATTACTCCAAGCAGGACACAAAACACACACATCATCCCTACACCTGGGACAGGATGCTGGGGATAATTGTGCCCCAGAAGAATGAGAGGAGCATGCCATATACCCCAGACAATCCCGATGAGGAGTGCCGCTTTCCAGAATATTTGGCCCCGGAGTGCGTCCACAAGATAGTTACGCCACCCGTATTCTTCACCGAACGCAGCAACGGCATTTACCGTGCAACCGGCAATGAGACCGCTGATCAATGTTCCTGCGATGACAGCTATTGGAGGCATGGCACTGAACTGAGCAATAATCTGATCGGCCGCATCGCCCTCCAATCCCGAATAGGCAATTAATCCTTCTGGGCCGTAATGCAACTGTGTTCCTGGCATCAAGGCGCTGATCAACACCGAAAGAAGAAGCACAACAAACGGAATCGCTACAGCAATCAGCCATGACCAAGAAATCTTGAACTTGATAAATCCCGTCCCTGACGGCTTTTCATTCCGCACCAATTGCAGAAACAAAGCCACAATCATTGGAAAGAACATATACAGAGTCTTGGTGACCTGCATACCAATCCCATTCGACTGCTGGCCTTTCAAAGCTATCAGCCAAACCAAACCAAATACCGCCCATGAAAACAGACAGACACAAAAGGAATAGATAATGGCTTTTTTCATATACTTCAAATTACAATTTATCTGGATAAAGATAGCAAATAATCCCTTAA
>JAZUIV010000013.1:0-3603 GCA_045642485.1 Bacteroidales bacterium
TTTCTATGTGAAAGGCTATGATAATCCTGATAATGATTGTGAACAATTCAGCAAGACTGAAGATTGGGGCTATGCATTCGGAGGTGAATCATCTGTTTGGCGTACGTTGAACGTTTATGAGTGGGAGTATCTGTTCGGTAAAAGTACGGAACGTAACGGCAAATATCAATGTGGAGTCACCGTCTGCGGCCATCCAAATTGTGTAGTGTTACTTCCTGACAATTGGAAATGGGAAGGAGCCGTCGGAACTGAATGGCAGAAGAACACGGCGGGTGTATTCGAATATAGTGAAAAAACAACCGTAAAATGGTCATCAATGGAGGCGGCTGGAGCCGTTTGCCTTCCCGCTGCGGGCTACAGCTCTGGTGCCAAAGTCAAGTCAGTCGAATTATACTGCGCCTATTGGACGTCATCAGGGACGTCAGAAGTCGCTCTTTGGGGGGAACCATCTGGAGAAGATTTTGACCTGGCGCACTATCTGTGGATTGCTAAGGGAAAAGTCTATTTCTACGATGGCTCAGAACGCATGCAAGGCAATAGTGTCCGTCTCGTGACAGACGTGAAATAATAAGTAAATTACAGACAATGAAGGGAGTTGCATCACCGCAGCTCCCTTTTTGCAAATCCGCACTTTGCGCAATACGCGAGTCACTTGCGTATTGCGCAACTTTTTTCGTCTTGCATTTGTGGAAACTGTAACTTAACTTTGTAAGTTATGGAGGCACAGACCACACTACGCAACCTGCCCATCGGCATCCAGAACTTCGAAAAGCTCAGAGAAGGCAATTTTTTGTATGTTGACAAGACACAGCAGATATACCGTCTTGTCAGCACCGGATGTTATTATTTCCTCTCACGTCCCCGTCGTTTCGGCAAGAGCCTGCTGATGAGCACGATTCATTCCTACTTCAGCGGCAGGAAGGACCTCTTCGAAGGGTTGGCGATTGAGAAGTTGGAGAAGGAGTGGCTGGAACATCCCGTGCTGCATCTGGATTTGAACACCGAGCAGTACGACAGCCCGGAAAGATTGACTTCAAAACTCGATCTTTTCCTGTCAAATCTGGAAAAGGAATATGGCAGAGAAGAGAAAGAGACCACACTTGGTACGAGGTTCGAGGGAATCATCCGTCGCGCCTTCGAGAAGACCGGCCGCAAGGTGGTGATACTGGTTGACGAATACGACAAGCCTATGCTTCAGGCCATCGGAAATCCGGAATTGCAGGATGCCTACCGCGGCACGCTCAAGGGCTTCTACGGTGCGCTCAAGTCGATGGACGGCTGCATCAGGTTTGCCCTTCTCACTGGCGTGACCAAGTTCGGCAAGGTGAGCGTGTTTTCCGACCTGAACAACCTCAACGACATATCTATGGATGCCGACTATTATGATGTCTGCGGCATCACTGAAGAGGAACTGCGCACTCAGTTCGGTCCGGAAATCAAACAGCTGGCCGAAAGGAACGGCATCACGGAAGACGAGTGTCTGCAGGCGCTCCGGGAGAAGTATGACGGGTATCATTTCGAAGAATCTGTTCCCGGAGTCTATAATCCGTTCAGCCTGCTCAACGCATTTTACAAAAAGAAATTCGGCAGCTACTGGTTCGAGACCGGCACGCCGACATATCTTGTGCAGCTCCTTCAGGAACGTGATTATGACCTTGAGAAGATGTCGCGTGAAGAGACCACCGCCGATGACTTGAACAGCATCGACTCGACTTCGAACAATCCCATACCTGTAATCTACCAGAGCGGATACCTCACTATTAAAGGCTATAACCCCGAATTCGGCACATACACACTGGGCTTCCCCAACGCAGAGGTAGCGGAGGGTTTCACCAAATATCTGATGCCCAGTTATATTCACCGGAAGGAGAATCGTTCATCGTTCCTGATAAACAACTTCGTGGAAGATGTGAGGTCCGGCAACACGGAGCAGTTCATAAAGCGTCTCCGTTCACTCTTTGCTGACACGCCTTACGAGATAATCCGCAATATGGAGACCCACTACCGCAACGTGGTGTGGCTTCTCTTCAAGCTGATGGGCTTCTACACTCAGGCGGAATACCGCACCAGCGAGGGTCGCATCGATATGGTGGTCAAGACCCCGAAGTTCTGCTACGTGCTTGAGTTCAAGCTCAACGGCACTGCCGAGGAGGCTCTGGCGCAAATCAGCGACAAGAACTACACCCTCCCGTTCGAAATCGAAGACCAGCAGATTATCAGACTCGGCATCAACTTCGACTCCGCCACCCGTAACATCGACAAAGTCCTCGTCGCCTGACCTTGTACAGCCGCAACCTGTCCCCTTGGAAAAGTCGCGCAAAGCACGTCTGTCGGGATTGAAAAACGCCTTTTTCTATCCCGATAGGGCAAAATTTTCCGTGATGGGATCAAAACAGCGGTTTTTCATCCCATCGTGATTGCGGAGGATTGCCGGGAAGCATATATCCTCCGCACTTTGCGCAATACGCGAGTCACTCGCGTTTTGCGCAAGGTTCATCTGTACATATGAATGAATCAGTAGCCCATAAAAGCATCTAAAGCATATATCTTGATGCAAGGACGGAATTTATGTAAATTTGCATAGCAGACAGACCGCAATCTTCACTATTGAGGATTGCCTGACTCATTGCAAGAATCTTGACATTCACGCGCTTGAGCATATGCTGTATCAAGGAAAACTGTCGTTTGCCTCTCCCGGAGAAGTTGAATGGCTTGAGATATGATTGCTTCCGTACCATTCGTCCAAAAGACCTTTGACCACTTCAACGCTTTGTGCTTTGATGGAGGGTTGCCTGCTGTGCCGATTGTACTCACGAAGGCCGGGACTTTCCTCGGAAAGATGGAATACAAGTCCCGTTATGGCCTCTTCGGCATTGTCTCATCCCATTATGACTTCCGCCTGAAGATCAGCACGGGATTCGACTTGTCGCAAGAGGAACTGGAGGATGTAGTCATCCACGAGATGATTCACTATTACATCGCCTACCGCAATCTTCGCGACTCATCCGTTCACGGCGAAACTTTCCGCCGGATAATGGATACTATTAACCGGAAATACGGCAGGCATATTACAGTGCGCCATCGCGGCGAGCCGGAGCAGAACCTTGTAAGGAATGGAAGTACGCAATATAAGAAGCATTACCTCTGCGTTTCCACATTCCCGGACGGGAAAAGGGGAGTTACCGTGTGCGCTTCCACGAAGATATTCGAGCTGTACAGGCTTCTTCCCAAGCACTACGACATAACCAAAATGGAGTGGTACGGCAGCATCGACCCCTTCTTCAACCGCTTTCCACGGGCGAATACGCCCAAGATATACAAGATAACAGAGGAGGAACTTTCCGAACACCTGAAGGAATCCGTATCTCTGAAATGCGACGGGCATACGATTGAGCCAATATAGAGTTCTCCCGAGCATTCGCATATCAATTTTTGCCGCTTATGAAAAGCATATTTAGAAGCTGTTTAAATTTAATTGTTCTCATTTCTTATGCATCTTTTTCGTGTCTTTGCACTTTCAATTCGGTCACATACCACCGGTATGCTCCCTCATTTCAAGCACAAATCCATCAAAAAATCTGCTATAATAAATTTCGGCAATCA
>JAZUIV010000014.1:0-4086 GCA_045642485.1 Bacteroidales bacterium
TAACACGGAAGTCCTTCGTCCGAGAGGTGAAGCGGGTTGGCGTGGTCATCGAACTTATAATTCCCGTCAGTGTATCTGAAAGTGTCGCTCACCAGGGATACCGTTCCTATTTCGACATTGTTGCTTCCGGCATAGCCGATGTTGATGATGCGGGTCCCCTTGGGAAGATCGCAGCAGACCTTGATGACATTGCCGGCGCCGACCCCCGTCCTTATGCATTCAATTTCAGGAAAAACCTCCCTGCACCTGTTGTACTCAGCTTCTTCCGCTGCAAGTATAACGAGTTTGCTTCCGTTACTGCAGGAGCATAGGCTTGCAGCTATAACGGCCACGATAATGAAAAAATGCTTCATAATACATCCACAAAGGTAGTAATTATTTTCCAACCATAGAGAATATGCCTGAATTCTGCTTTCACGGATTCTCAGTATGTTCGACGCATATGTACAGACGGATCGGAAATGTTCCTTATTATGAATATTGGAGTTATGCAAAGATGTATTTCATATGCACCTGTGGAGAGAATTCAAAGGAATTCAATATAGAGAAATATAAGCTGATATTTTAACCATAATTTCCAGAAAGTTAATAATTGGTGACTGAAGCAGATTTGGACGTTTATTCATTTCAAAACAGATTCTGATGTCTGTCATAATAGAGAGAAAAAATGTATACATTTGCGTTTAACAAATGGATACACAACACAACTAACACATAAAACTATGAAAAAACTTTTGAGCGTATTTGCGGTCATCCTCTGCCTGGCGGTCAGTTGCCAGAAGTACGATGATTCACAAATCAAAAAGGACATCAGCGATCTCCAGGAGCAGGTTGCTTCCCTGAAGGCCTGGTGTGAAAGTTCACAGGCGGCCATCGATGCCGTGGAAACATTGAAAAAGGCGGTTGAAAATTTCAACGGCATCTCTTACGTAGAGTACTTCTCGGGTAGCCTTGGAAGCGGCTACAACATCGGTCTTGACGACGGACAGGAAATCACAATCTATAACGTAAAACAGGAAGGGACTGATGCCTATCTGGGCAACGTCATCATCAACCAGTCAAGCATAGTATTCACCTTGTCGGACGGAACAAGTTTCTCTCTTCCCAGAAAGGACGGCCAGATTCACTTCGCCTCTTACGACACAGTTACCGTAAACCTTCTCGACACGATGGAAGTTCTTCTTCCCGAAGGTTTCAAGAAAGCTGATTTCGCAGCATTCACCGCAAAGGTGGAGAGCGGTGACGGAGTTGCCACAAAGGCTGGGAATGAGGACGGCTGGAAGGTGACAGCCATCGCTCCCGAATTTGACGGACAGGGTAGCCTTGTAAAGAACCCTTCAGTCGTATTTGCCGGAATCCCTTATGAAAGGACCTCCGCCGTTCTTACTGTTTCCTTGGTTGACAATAACGGAAGCAAGACAAGTGCGTCAAAAGTCATCTATTCCGGTACAGGCGGCCAGAAAGGGGGATTTGCAGTACGGAGACTGCGTGATTTAGGGGAGGTTTCTCCCAATCCTGTCGGCAACTTGAGCAATTGTCTCTTGCCGGGCTCCAAAGAGACTATCGAGTCTTTCAGACACGTCTCAAAGGGACGGCTCTACTATATGGAATATATTGCCCAGTTCCCTTTTGAGGAAATGATTGTCCGGGATCCGAAACTGAGGTATAAGCCGAACCAATATCAGGAAATGGTGTACAGACTCAATACCCTTCTGTACGAAGATGCAATCATGGGAGGGGAAGCTCCGCATATCACCAGTGCCTGCTCCGGATTCGTATGTCATAATAATGAGGGGCAGCTGCTTTTCGGCCGCAATATGGATTCAGGGAATGGCAATCTGATTGTCACATTCCACGGTAATCAGAAGAGCGGATACAACTTTGTCCTTATGACGAATCAGGCTTATGTAGATGCGTTGAACGGTATCACGGAACCCGGAGGAAAGGCGGACGGAGTATTTATGGACGGAGAGAGATTGTTGTCTCTCGCGCTGAGGCAACCTCTTGTCAGCCTTGATGGAATGAACGAGCACGGACTCTGCTTTGCCGGATACCAGTTGCCAAGTTTTGACCCGGAAAAAGCAATGGACGATCCTTATATGCAGATGCCTGTTGACCAGAACACCGGCAAGCCTCAGATAACTTTTTCCACCCTCCACTACCTGATGCTCTCCAAATGCAAGACTGTCGATGACGTCAAGGCGATGTTGGATGAGTATGATTATGTCACGATTTGGAATGCTGAAAATGTCCACTGGTACGTTGCTGACGCTACCGGAAAGTATGCCGTAATTGAATATTGGGGCAAGGGCACTGCAGAATCTCCATTCAAAGTGTACGTAATGGAAGATGCTTTATCTCGTTACATAGATTCCGGAAACACTACATATTTCGGTGTCCCGTACGAGTACAACAGTATCGAAAACTATTATTGCAATCCGGAGGCCGCAGCAAACTTCAATGATGACAAATGGCAGATAAATTTCGCCAGCAAGGCCAGAGTTTTCCATATGATGAGTGCCTACAAACCGGTAATGTCTGAAGAAGAGGCCCTGTGGTGCCTGCAGGAGGGGACCTTCGCAATAGAAGTTCCCAACGATGTGACGAACTGGTCGTGCATATATAACCCTGCGGAAAGGACGATGCTTTTCAATATGCGCAATGACATGTCTGAAGTCTATTCCATTGATTTGAAGAAGGACCTGAAAATAAAGTAGAAAGCATTGAGTTTTCAGTGGATGATAAAACGGGGCTGGCCAGCTTGGTCAGCCCTGTTTTTTGTCATATGTATTTGTGCAGACGTTTGAAGCGATAGCGACGCAGGGAGTTTGAGGGGTCCGCCCCTCAATCGTTGACGAAACAGGTTCATCCGCACAGACGGGTGATTGTTGTGCAAAACCGTAGCGACCAGGGCTACAGAATGTAAGTTGTTCACAATCAATGATTAAAGTAATCAAACCTTGCGTTTTCGAGGGAGGGGGTGCCGTCACTTGAAGCCGAAAAAACAGCCGCAAGTGACGCAAAAATCACCCAGGAGCCCGATTTTCGTCACCTGCTCTTAAGAATGTTGCGCGCAACGCGAGTCACTCGCGTATGCGCAACTTTCCTCCGCCAATATGTACTCCGAAGGTGTCTTAGCAGTTGTATATCAGTTCGAGACCCTGCCTGATATAGAACGGAAAACGTGTATCGGACGATATCAACGGAATTCGCTCGGTTATGGCGTGCGAGATTATGATATGGTCTGACGGGTCATTGTGCTCCTGATCCTCATTTATCTCCAGTCTGGCATAGGTTTCGAGATGTTCCTTTTTTAATGGAAGTATCTTGATGAAACAGTTCGTCTCTATGTCATCAACCATTTCCGTGGCTGTTTTCCAGAAGTTAAAAAGATAACGTTTCTTCCGAAACAGGACTATCAGTTCGCGTACCGACTCAACACTTATGAAGAAAGTGTTGTCAGGGTCTTCAAGAATTGACCTTACGTCTCTTGAGAGTCGATCCGAATCTGTAATGTAAAAAAGGTAGATGTTAGTATCGAGGAGATACCGCATCGTACTCGAAGATGGAAGGATCCAAGATAATGATTGCACCTTGGCGTTCCTGCATTGCGAGCCAGGTCTTGTTATATTTCCGCCCCTGCTTGGAATTGGTCTCCTGCGCCTCACCCGCTTTCGTTTGACAATTCTTTTTCATATCGCTTAGTTTTACATCAACTTCACAAAGATAGGATAATTTTCTGCCGCAGCAAAGAAATACTTCACCCGAAATCTTACGAGAGTTGCGCGGACGTACGAATTCATCCGCACATACAACTGTAACGTGCCCATAAACTTAATGCGTCAAGGTATAGGTATTTACGTGGATACGCAAGGCCTGTTGTGGATGTAAATTTAAATCTATGATTGAATAAAAATGTGTAACTTTGCGAGTTATTGAAGCACAATTATGAAGCGAATCACCCTCATCACTCTGGCCATTACAGCCATATTCCTTGCCAGCGTTTCCTGCCGGAATGACAATCTTAAACCTGATGATCCTATTGTTCCGCAGGGTGAGGTTACCCGTGCATTCCTTTCTCAGATT
>JAZUIV010000015.1:0-8166 GCA_045642485.1 Bacteroidales bacterium
ATGCCAGTCCGGAAGATAATTGCCGGCATCCTGATGTAGAGGCACCACATAATACAGGTCCTTGAATAGTCTGGTCACAAGTCCTTTATCGGCCATCCTGCTGATTTGAACACGTATGTTCTGTGGTTTTTCTTCCGGATAAAGTTCGTACAGGTCTCCTGCTGAAAACCATTCACGTCCTTCTTCCTCCAATTTCGCAAGAATCTTTCCGTCATTAGTAGATATTGTCTTATATTCCATATCGGCACAGTTTCAAATACTGTAACTGCAAAGTTATAAATAATAATTCATTTAACCCCAAATCATCATGGATTTTTCAAACAGAATCGACACGCAGCGGCGGACTGCCGTGTACGTGCGCATCTCGACGTCGATGCAGAAGACAGACCGTCAGGTAGAGGAGCTCGTCACCTTTGCAAAGGAGAACAAGTTGAATTTCAACGAGAAGAAGACATGCACCTTCGAGGAATACGACGCAGTCGTTCAGGAACGAAAATAGGTTGACTTCTTTGAGCCTTATGTGTTTGACGTAAGATAGAAATATGCCTCGCAAATTTGCAAGTGTCAGCGAAATATCATAATTTTGCTTTATTATGCTTAAAGTGAACTTCAATACTGAAAGATTCTGGATACTCCTTGGTTCTGGGGGTATAACTTTGCGCATATCAGCAACTTAGATTTGTTTCTATTCGACAGAATATAAGATTCAACGAGATATGAAAGACAATCGAGCCAAAATTTCAGATGCACGGACCGGAGGAAATCCGGAGGCCCGGGGCGGGTATGTTTCGCCGAGGGTGGTGATGGTGGAAATCAAAACACATGCTCATATCCTGCAGAGCAGTACAGATGTATTTCTGAACAATAATCCTTGGAGCAACGGTTCTGATTCCGGTTTCAATTTCGGAGACGATGGCTTATAATGGCAAAATAGAGTCATCGGCCGGTTGTACGGTAAACAACAATTGAAAGGAAATAAGACATTCATTATGAAAAAAAGCTATATATCAATTCTCATTGCAGCGATCACGGCATCGGTGCTGGTGTGCTGCAGCAAGCAGAGTGAGACGGACCCGAAGATTCCGGAGAACGGAGACGGGCAGTACCAGAGCCTTGAACTGACTTCGGTGAGAGAGTCGGAGTTCCAGTCGAAGGCCGTGGTGGACGGCGAGTTGTTCCCTCAGGATGGGCATATCGGCCTGTTCCTGTTTGCGGATGCAGCGGCTTCGCAGGCCTACGGCGAGGGCTACGAAAATGTGGACTACTCATATAATTCACAGAAGGGAAAGTGGACTGCGAGCCCGTCAATCAAGGTGGGCAGCACTCCGGGGTATCTGTACGGCTATTACCCGTACAAGGCCAGCACACAGCAGCCGGTGAACATCAAGGCCATACAGGTCGCATCGTCTTTCAACGGCGATGACGTGATGTATGCAACCCCTCAGGACCCCATCACCGCCCAGACTGCTGGCAATGTGTCAGTTACGATGAAACACGCTCTTGCGCGGGTGACCGTCATCGTGACGAACAAGGGATATACCGGAGACGCAAAGCTCCAGAGCATCAAGTTTGCAGGTGCGGAGATAGCAGAGAGTGGAACGCTCAACGCCGTGGACGGCACCATCACTGCCACCAAGGCGCAGGCCGTGACTTTGACGGTTCCCGAGGCGAGCCAAGCGATTGCGACGGGCAGCGGCAGCATTTACGAGTGCCTGCTTGTCCCTTCTGCAGTGAAGGAGGACAGGCAGGACGTGGCTCTCACCCTCAAGATAGACGAGCAGGAGAAATCGGCCAATCTCACCGGAGTCAACGAAGTCATCTTCGGTAGCGGCGTGAGGTCCAGGATTGTAATCAACCTGAGCAACAGCGGCATTTCCGTGTCCAGCGTAAGCATCGATGACTGGCAGACGGTTAAAGTAGGAGAACACAAGGTGACCGTGAAACTGGAGGATGACGTGCCGGGCGGGGATGTGTTGGTAAGTGCTATTCCAGTTAGCGAAACATCCGCGGAAGTAAGGGCCATCTCTTATAGAGGGACACTTCTCGTCTGCTCAAGGGATGACGATGAGTCAGCCGTGACCCCAACCGTTAGCGGCAACTACCATTATTTCACGATAGACAACATCACAAAGGATGTCGTGGCTACCGTGGACTATCTGAAGCATACCCTTTCGCTGACCGCCGTCCTCGACACGATGGGCACATTCAAGATAAACGGCAATCCCGGTCCGTCTGCAATCATAGTAGATGGGACGGAGGTGCCGATAGAGGCGGTGCCGAATGCCAACCACAGATTCGTGAAATGGACTGATGACGAGAGTACAACAAATCCGAGAACCGTAACCATCACTTCCGACAGTACCTTCACTGCGGAATTCATCAGGCAGTGGAAGGTATGTGCAAAACTGGCTTCCGGCTGCGAGGGAATGGGGACATTCAAGTATGATGGAGTCACCGCAACAGAAAAGATAGCTGACCATGGCAGTAAAGTCGTCATTCATCCCGAAGCTAATGACGGATACGAATTCCTGAAATGGGTGAACGAAAATGGGGACGAAGTAAGTAATCTCTGGGACTATACTTTCTCCAACATAGATTCTGACAAATCTATCAAGGCCGTGTTCGTGGAATGTATTCACGAGATTTCCGGCGAGCCTTTGTCAGGGGTGTTCACTGTGGCAGACCCGGACGAAGAATCACCCGGAGATGAAACAAAGATTCGCTTCTCCAGAGGTAACCTGTGGTGTGACGGCACAGGAGACGGGTATACCGAGTCATCTCCGGTCATCAAGTCCTGGGGATTTGAGAACCATCAATATGATTGTCCACCACATATACATATACAAGGTCATAGTTGGCATGATAATAGGAGAGTCATAACTCATATCGGTCATTTCATGTGGTTCAGCACTGCATCACGGGCGGTAAGATTTTCCGGCCATGATGACAACATTCCTCCGTTCTCTTTGTTTGCTGAGAATTATTTTTCAACACCGGATGGCGGCAAATGGCGTGTTTTAACCACTTATGAATGGGATTATCTATTTAGGACACATCCCTATAAATATGGAGTAAATGTAAACGGTAACCTTGATTGCATTATTGTACTTCCGGATAATTGGGATGAAACTGTCATGACTAAGAACGCCTTTAGCGAGAAGAACTCATATAGTGCACAGGAGTGGTCGGAAATGGAAGCAGCAGGTGCTGTTTGTCTTCCATGCGCCGGTTGTTCATATGACAACGCATTCGATATTACGGGCACAGCTACTGATGCTGACAAGCCTTATTTTCACTATAACAGATATTGGACTCCCGTATTCGCAGGAAGACTGTCAACATCAAATAGATATACTGCTTATTGTCTAGAATTTGAACATAGTGATGAGGTGCAATTCGACCCTAAAATTGAATTCAATATTTACGATTGGGAGCCAATGGGCTATGGCTTAGCTATCCGTTTGGTTACAGATGTCAAATAAAAAAAAGAGTATAAAATGGAAAATAAAGCAATTTACAGAACTCGTGAAGAGTGGGAAGCCCGGGTGCACAGGTCTGGGATAAATAAGGAGATTTCCAAAGACGTATGCACAGCATTGGTGAATTCAGGAAATGCCTGTGCCGTGGAATGCTGTAATGGAACATTTGTGGGGTTGCGTTCATTCAATGACCAGACAGATGAGGTTTTCAGTTGGAAGGGTATTCCTTATGCTGTTCAACCTGTAGGCAAGCTCCGTTTTACACGAGCGGTATTACCTTACAGCTCAATATCCGATAAAAATAAAACCATTTTTGAGGCGTTTTATTATGGTAAGTCCAGCCTTCAGCCGGTTGATGCTACCGAGGCCTCGTCGCTGTATATGCAGGGTGAAGATTGTCTGACTCTGGCGATATATCGGTCCGGTTTTCCATTTAAGGACCAAGATAAGGAGTCTCACCCAGTCTTGGTGTATTTCCACGGAGGTGGGTGGTCTTACGGTTCTACAAGTGAACCTATTTACGATGGGACGACTTTCGTGCACAATAATCCGGATATTATTGTGGTGTGTGTCACCTATCGTCTTGGACTGATGGGGCAGATAAGGCTTCCTGGTAATGTTTCTGAGACGGAACTCCAATATTCCACCAACAACGGACTGCTTGACCAAAGGTGTGCCCTGCAATGGATTCACGACAATATCTCCGGATTCGGCGGCGACCCTAATAATGTGACTATATGCGGTGAATCTGCAGGTGGCGGGTCAGTTTCGTTACAGTGCCTCATTGGCAAGAAGGCCTTGGATGATAAAGGCAATCCTACCGAAGTTGAACTTTTCCACAGGGCTATCGCGATGAGCGGAGGTATCAATCAGGTGACGACTTGGGAAGACAGCAAAATGCTTACTCAACGGCTGATGGAGGATTGCAAATATGACAGCCTGCAAAAGCTTCTGGATGCACCCTTCGAGGAACTTGCCGCCTGGTGGCAGAATAACCATATACTGATGAATTACCCGATTCTTGACGGGATAGTTCTGCCAAAGGATATTGATTCTTTGTATGCTAAATTATCCTCACCGGAAATCAAGGAAATCCCGATGATCCAAGGAGCAACGACGAATGAGTTCGCGTACTACAGGAGTGCGTTTACGGATGAGCAGTTCAACACAATATGCGCAAATGTAGATAGACTCGTCACTTCGAGAGGTAAGGTTCTCGATGATTATAAGAAAGCAGTTGTGGACCTCTATAAGAAGATGCATCCGAGTGCCACCCGAAGTGAAGAGGAAATTGTCAAACTTGAGTTGACCAACGACTATGCTCTGCAGGGAATAAATTACCGTCAGTTGGGATTGATAGGTGGAAAGACTTATGCCTATGCATTTGACATTCCTTATGAAGGTGATACGGGGTTATATTCATTATATAGTAAAATAGAAGCAGCCCATGGTGTGGATTGTTTCTATCTGTTTGGGAATTTTGACGGGCGCAAGTGTCACGGGTCGAGAGGTGCGGTTCATTGTTCTAAGAATTTCCAAAGATATATTGCCAATTTCTGCAAGATTGGACGCCCGGACGGCGAAGTGTATTGGGAGTTGTATGCGGGCAATGGCAAAAATATATTATTGCTTACACAAGACAAGGCTGCATATCATTTCCATATGACAAACGATTTTTCAGCCAGAATTACAACTTACAACGAGTTGGTCAAAGCGAATGCCGACCTGCTGAACTTGAAACCGTGGTCTTTTTTCCTGGTAGAAAATCTTAGATAACGATTTTTATGAAGATACAATTGAAAATTATCATCCTTATTGCCGGTGCACTGCTGGCAGCCGTAGGGTGCAACAAGCAGGAGGAGTTCGATTCCGAAACTGCGGGGAAGGGCTCTGTCAGCCTTGAAATCGCGGCGGTGAATTCCGCGGACCTGCAGACTAAGACCGTGGTGGACGGAGAGACGTTCCCTCAGGACGGGCATATCGGCCTGTTCCTGTTTGCGGATGCAGCGGCTTCGCAGACCTACGGCGATGGTTATGCCAATGTGAACTACTCATATAATTCACAGAAGGGAAAGTGGACTGCGAGCCCGTCAATCAAGGTGGGCAGCACTCCGGGGTATCTGTTCGGCTATTATCCGTACAAGGCCGGCACCCAGCAGCAGCCGGTGAACATCAAGGCCATACAGGTCGCATCGTTTTTCAACGGAGACGATGTGATGTATGTCGCCAAGCAGGATCCTGTCACCGACCAGACGGCGGGCAATGTGTCAGTTACGATGAAACACGCTCTGGCACGGGTGTCCATTACCATAGTGAACAAGGGCTACACTGGAGACGCGAAACTTCAGAGCATCAAGTTTGAGGGTGCTGAGATAGCATCAGAAGGCACTCTCAACGCCGTGGACGGTTCCATTACTGCCACCAAGGCGGAGTCCGTGACATTGACCGTTCCCAGTGAGAAACAGCAGATTTCGGCAGAAGGCACAGTTTTCGAGTGCCTGCTTGTTCCTTCTGCAGTGGTGGCGAGCAAGCAGTCCGTGAATCTTTCCCTTACAATAGACGGACAGACGAAAACGGTCAATCTTGACGGTGACACAGGTATTATCTTGGCCAGTGACGTGAAGTCCAGTATTGAACTCAACCTGGATGATTCCGGACTTTCGGTTGTTGCAGGAGGTATCACAGCAGACAACAGTCAGGCGGTGGAGGTTAACGGCCATAAGGTGACGGTCGCAGTAGAGAGTGATGTCCAAGGGGATATACTGGTCAATGCATACGAGGATGCCGGAACTGTGAAAATCAGGGCCATCTCGATAAGCGGGAGGCAGCTCATTTGTACGCGGGATGACTCCGGCACCGTCTCTCCGATGACTTCAGGCGACTTCTGGGAATTCACAATTGCCGATGTCACAAAAGACTTAACAGCCACTGTAGATTGTTTGAGATCAATCTCGGTGAAATCGAAGCCTGCTTTTGCCGGGACAGTCACGGGAACGGGGTTGTACGCCAAAGGTACCGACCTTACAATTACGGCCACTGCCAATGGTGATTTTGCAGAGTTCATCGGATGGGTGGACACTGCCGCTACGACCGATACGATAAAGGTAAATCCGTATACTTTTAAGGTATCAAAGGATGCTTCCTATGTCGCAGTGTTCAAGTACATTCTGGTGGATGCTTTGACCGGCTTGTTCACCGTGGACGATTCCGGAAAACAGGTGATATTCTCGAAAGGGAACCTGTGGTGTGACGGTACGGGAGAAGGATATACCGACAACAAACCTGTAATAAAGTCCTGGGGCATTGAGACAAACCAGTATGCGACTACACCGGATACAAAGGCCGTAAGGGAAATAGGGCATATCTCACATTTCTTATGGTGTGAAAAAGCAGAGCAGGCTGTATGTCTGGTGAATGATAGCATTAAAACTGAAAATACATTGTTCACGGAAAAGCCGGACTTCGCAATAGGAGGAATCAATGCATGGCGCACCCTTACAATGGCCGAGTGGAATTATCTTGTCAATGATAGGGAAATGAAATACGGAAAGCCAAGATATACATTCAAGATTGATAATTCTACGTATGAATTAATAGGCATTGAATTAGAAGGGAAAACCTACTATGGTATGTTCATCTATCCTGACGATTACAACGGGAACGAGGTCGGGACAACAGACGGCCCGGACACTTGGGCTGAAATCGATAATTCAGGGATTGTGTTTCTTCCGGCTGCCGGCGGGCGTAATTCCTATACCACTAATGTGTCTACGGTGAAGAATATCAATAGCTTAGGTGCATACTTGTCCAGTACTCTGGACAGTGAAAATCCAGAGTATGGATCCCGTCGACTAGATTTCAATTTCCTCGGAGTGATGGACACGTACCATTATAAGCAATATGAAGCTTATTCTATCCGTCTCGTTATAGACTTTCAGTAAAATACAGGCAGTACAGGCTCTGCAACAACGCAGGGCCTGTGTTGCATCTACCATGCATCCTGTAACTGAAATCCCCGGTGCTCCTTAATTAGATTGGAGAACCGGGGATAACTGTTGTACCAGCCTTGCGGGGTGTGGGATGGTCGATGGGGTTACAGGCCATCCTTACCATCAAGGTATTCGATTATCCCTTCGACGTGGAGGTCGGTGATGGCTTGCCTGGCTTCCCGGGTGTAGAGCCAGCGGCATTCCTGCTCATTTGTCATAAATCCGTTCTCGGACAGGACTGCCGGGCAAAGGGTCTTGTTCAGCAGGTAGAAGGATTCTTCGAAGTCGATATCTCCGTCTGACCAGTCGCCGCGAAGCTGCATCTCGGGAAGGTATTTCTTGGCGGCCTCTGCGATGCAGTTTGCGAGGCTGTCGGCGGCTGTCCGGCCTTTGGAGGTGTAGATGCTCCAGCCGTGGGGTTTCGTCCATTGCAAGCCGTTTCCGGCGGCGTTGGCGTGGATGCTGACCAAGATGACGTTTTGCTTGCCAAGGGCGGCGCAATGGGAGTTTACGCGGCTTGCCCGCTCTTTCAGGGGGATATCCGTTTCTTCCGGAACAAGGAGCTCGGCATCGTAGCCACGGTCCTGAAGATCCAGGACTATTCGTTTTGCTATTTCGCGGTTGAATTTGTATTCGAGGAAGCGGCCGTCCGGACTGCGTTTGCCGGGAGTGTCGGAGCCGTGGCCATTGTCGATGAG
>JAZUIV010000016.1:0-101886 GCA_045642485.1 Bacteroidales bacterium
TGACTTGACCGGTCTGCCTGTTCTCATTGCCGCTGTATTTATTAACACAAATGTACTAATAAATAACGAGAGATGCAACGGTTTTGTGATTTATTTTCAGCGAATTATGAATTTTTAGTACAAAAGTTTGAAAAACTCAGATAAAAAAGGTATTTTTGCGCTATGGAGTCAAAGACACTATACCTCATCCTGCAGATTCTGCCCGCCGTCGTAATCCTTTTCTGGGCCGTGGCGATTTTTTTCAAGAAAGGCATCAGGAAATCCCAGCTGCTTATGGTGGCGGGGATGGTTATGGCAATATTCTCAATAGTGGACAGGAATATGGCCGTTCTTTTCATCTATCCACTGTTTTTCCTCGCAATAAGGGAGGTGACGCTCCGCGGCGACATCCCCAAGTGGGACTGGCTGATTTTCCTGCCGTCACTGGCTCTCGCCGCGCTGAAAATCCCGGTAGCGACCAATATATTCCTGTGCCTGCAGATGATGACTTTTTCCATCTGGGCCGTGGTCGGGGTATCCCGCTACAACAAGGCCGTCGCCGAATTCTTCGATACGGAGAATGACTCGGCGGACCGGCTTACCCAGATTCTCCTCTACCTCATCGCCACCATCGTGGTACTGGAAGTGCTGGCTTTCCTGCCCTACCGGATTTTGAAGACACCGCCCGTTGCCGTGTCCCTCTCCCTGTTCGTGACCGCAATGCAGTGCCTTCTGGGATGGAACGTGTACAATCTTGACACCCTGCCGGAAATTCCCGTCGAGATGCCGAAACCCACGCCTGCCGTACCGAAGCCCCAGCCAAAGCAGGAAAAGGCGGAAAACGAACCTGACAACGGGATAATCAGCCGTATCCTGGAGGAAAAGATGTTCCTGGACCCGACCATCTCCCTTGCTTCAATGGCGGAAAGACTCAATACAAACAGGACCTATCTTTCAAACAGCATCCACGGCCGCTACGGCCAGAACTTCTCTGATTTCATCAATCACCGCAGGATAGAGTATGCCCTGGAACTGATGAAAGAGGAAAGAGACGGCACAAACATAAAGGACATAGCCGTCCGCAGCGGATATTCGCATCTCCAGTCTTTCTACCGCAATTTCGCCCAGATTATGGATATGACCCCGAAAATGTGGCTGGCAGACAACAGAAAGGGCAAATGATATCCGTTCTTCCTGCATCCGTCCTTCCGATAGCCATTTATCTGGTTATTCTGAAACTTCTCGACAGCTTTGCACTTGTCAGGATGCGGCGCATCGCGGTCTGCATCGTCGCCGGTATTATCAGCTGCATGGCGGTCTGGCTGCTCTGCCGTGGCACGGGGGCCATCGGGATATCGGGAATGTCCGCCGTCCCGCTTATAGAGGAATTTGCCAAGGGATGCATAGTCATCTGGCTGGTTGTCGACAGAAAAATCAAGTTCCTTTCCGAGGCCCTGATATACGGAGCGGCCGTTGGAGGGGGGTTCGCTCTTCTCGAGAACATAATATATGTGCTGTCCAACCCGGATATGAATGCCTCAACCGCATTTTTCAGAGGATTCGGATGCGCATTCCTGCATATCGGATGCACGGGCCTGACAGCCTGCCTGCTTCACCTTTTCTCCCGCAGAAGACCTTTTGCGGCATTTGTCCTGCCTGCATTCCTGCCTTCCGTCCTGCTTCATCTGGCGCACAACAACCTGCAACTTCCGGCCCCTGTTCTTCTGACCGTCACGATTCTGGTCTTTGCCGTGATTTTCCTGATAATGTTCGCCCTTGACGAAAAAAGGATTTACAGATGGATGGACCACAGTATCAGCACCGATGTCCAGACACTTTCATCAATAAGACGAGGAGATTTCGCCTCTACGAAAGCCGGGGAATATCTTCTTGGAATGAAGGAGCAGTTCAGGCCCGAGGTTTTCTTCGACATAGTAACCTACGAGGAACTCTATCTGGAATTGAAGATTGAGAAGCAGAGCCGTATGCTGCTGAGCCAGGCGGGATTCAGCCCCGACAGCAAGGATAACGAGGCCTTCCGACAGAAAATGGATGAACTCGCCGCCCTGCGCAAACAGATTGGGAAGACCGGTTTCAGGATACTCAAGCCTCTCGTTCAGGACAGTGCGGCCTGAATCATTCTATCACGTGGAGTTCTTTTCAAACGCAGTCTCGCTTACCCGTTCCCGCTAGGCTATATCGCCGGCATGCAAAAAGTTTTTTTTAAATTTTTACTACTTTGCGATACAAGGTATTAAAAAAATATTATATCTTTGCATTGGAAAATATTATGCAAGATGTACAAGACAACTGAAATAGGACTGGATGGTAAATGTTTCACGCTGAATGACAATGCGTTCCAGTGTCTGAACGACTATCTCGAAGCGTTCCGTGCGAAACTGCCCGATGATCAGAAAGAGGAAGTGATGCCTGAAATCGAGGCAAGGATTGCCGAACTTTTCGGCCGCCGCCCTGTCGGAACGGTAATCGATATCATCTGTGTAGAAAATATAATCGAATCATTGGGCTGGCCTGACGGCTCGCCGATGGTTCCGGATAAAAACAAATACAATAAAAAGGAGGAAAAGAAAATGAGTGAACCCAGAAAATTATTTCGTAATACTGACGAAAGGAAGGTAGCCGGCGTATGCAGCGGTCTTGCGGCGTTTTTCGGCATAGACGTAACTATTCTACGCATCCTGTTCCTCGCGGGACTGCTGTTCGGACTGGTCAGTCTTTGGATATATGTTATTGTATGGATTGTCGCCCCTGTGGCTGATACTCCGGCAAAGAGATGCGAGATGATGGGTCTTCCCGTTACTGCCGAAAACATGGCTAAATTTTCTTAAGGAATGGTTAAAAAATAAGTTGGTAAAGATTCATAAAGATTACCAAGTTATTTTTTAATAATGACTAAGTTACTGGCTGGAACTTATTTATGGAGGTTATTACAGATAATGCCAGATCTCAGATGAGGAAGGGGGTGCTGGAGTACTGCATCCTCAGTGTCCTCGACAGGAAGGAGTCCTATGCCTCCTCCCTGATAGAGGAGCTGAAGGGAGCCAATATGATAGTGGTGGAAGGTACCATCTATCCCCTGCTCATCAGGCTGAAGAATCAGGGTCTTCTGACATACCGCTGGGAGGAATCCCCGCAGGGCCCACCCCGAAAATACTACGGCATAACCGAGATGGGGAGAGCTATGCTCCTGCAGATGGACATCGAGTGGAACGAAATGGTAAAAACAATAGAAACTCTCAGGAAATGAACAATTTGGAAAAAGTAAGCATCGGAGGATGTGCCTTCACGATGGATGCTGAAGCATACAAAAAGACAGACAAATATCTCAAGGATCTGGAAGCTTTCTACGGAAGCCGTCCGGAAGGGAAAGAGATACTTGAAGGAATAGAGGAGAGAATGTCAGAACTTTTCTTCGAGAGGTGCGGAAGTTCCGGCGTGATTGACCTGCGGGTTGCAGAGGAGACTCTGGCTATTCTTGGCAAACCTGCTCAGATTGAAGAGGAAAGCAATGCGGAAGATGTTGGGGAGGTCCCTCAGGACGAGAAAAAGATTGACAGAAAATTATTCCGCGACATTGACAACAAGATGCTCGGAGGTGTCCTTGCAGGGGTCGCCGCATATTTCAAAATTGACATTACTGCAGTCAGGATTCTGTTCCTGCTTCTGTGCGTGGCCGGAATCTATGTCAGCAAAAGGTCTGCTTTCGAAATCAACCTACTGCTGCCTCTGTCCTATGTGATACTTTGGGTATGCCTGCCGGCCGCCCGTACTGTGAAGGAAAAGCTCAAACTTCACGGGGAGAAAGGGACTGTGGAGGAGATAGAGAGAAACGTCGGGGACGGAACTGCGAAGTATCGTGTGCAGCAGTCAAATTCCTCGGAATTCTGGCGCGTTCTGCTGAGAATCTTCGGGGTTTTCATAGGTATAGGTCTCATTGTGACAAGTGTTTCGATAATGGTCGGGCTCGGTCTGGTCATTATTCCGGGTGAATTTCTGGTTTCGGATTTCATTGGAACCTGGAACGGCTTTGTGGCGGAATACCCCAATATTCGTCCGGTGATATCACCATTCTTTGCCAAACTGGACCTGGCTCTGATAATATTTCTTCCGCTGTTGGGAATGATTTACGGAGGATTGCAGCTCATATTCGACTTCAAGAGTCCGAAATGGCATCCGGGACTTGTGCTGTTCCTCCTGTGGATTGGCACGATAATGGCTTTCCTCATCTGGGTGGCAGTCAGCGTATTATAAAGCAGAATTATGATTATCGAACTGAAAAATATCAACAAGACCTATACGGGGAACCAACCCCTCCACGTGCTGAAAGGGATTGACCTGCAGGTGGACAAGGGGGAATTCATATCCATTCTGGGCGCCTCCGGCTCCGGGAAGAGCACTCTGCTGAACATTCTGGGAATTCTGGATACCTACGACACCGGCGAATATCATCTTGCCGGCAGGCTTATCAAGGACCTGAGCGAACGGGATGCCGCAGCATACCGCAACACCTTGATAGGATTCGTGTTCCAGTCTTTCAATCTGATAAATTTCAAGACAGCGGTGGAGAACGTGGAACTGCCCCTCTTCTATCAGGGGGTGAGCCGCCGAAAGAGGCACGCACTTGCTATGGAGTATCTTGACAAGATGGGACTTCTGGATTGGGCTGACCACTATCCCAACGAGATGTCCGGAGGTCAGAAGCAGAGAGTGGCGATAGCCCGTGCCCTGATAACCCATCCCCAGCTGATTCTGGCGGACGAACCGACAGGAGCTCTTGATTCGAAGACCTCCGAGGAGGTGATGAATCTGCTGTCCACGCTGAACCGGGAGGAAAACGTGACCCTCGTCGTGGTGACGCACGACCTTAAGGTTGCCTCCAAGGCGCAGAGAAGCATACATATATCCGACGGTCTGATAGTTAACGATTAGAACAGATTCCTGGAATGCACGACCTTTTTGTTGAAATATGGGAGTCCCTGCGCCGCAACAAGTTGCGCACTATGCTCACCGGGTTCGCCGTATCCTGGGGAATCTTTATGCTTATCGTGCTGCTGGGCGCGGGAAACGGTCTGATGAATGCCTTTATGGATGACAGCGACTGGTTCGCCTCCAACTCGATGAGGCTTTTCGGAGGATATACCTCAAAGCCGTACGGAGGCTATCAGACAGATCGCAGGATAAAGCTGACCGCCGATGATATGGCGACACTGAAAAACGGAGTCACCGGAGGTTATATCGACGATATGACCACCCAGGTCAACAAGAGCGGTCTGACGATGTCGTTCGGAGACCAGTATCTGAACAATGTCAATATGCAGGGTGTCTATCCGTCAACATTCGAAATGGACAAGCTGAAGATGGTCTGCGGAAGGTACCTCAACGACAAGGACATCAAGCTTCAAAGGAAGGTGATTGTCATTGACAGCCGTGAGGCGGAATCTCTTCTCGGCGGCAGGACGGACTATGAAAGGCTATTGGGAAAGCAGGTGAGAGTGGACAGCCTCTCCTTCAAGATAGTGGGAATCCTGAAGGCGGACAACGATACCTGGAGCAGCGACGTGGATGTCCCTTACTCCACCCTCCGCACAATCTACAATATGGGCGAGGAGGTGAACCAGATTACCTTCACCTTCCACGGTCTGCCGACGGAAGAGGACAACGAATTTTTTGAGGCCCAGATTAAGACGGTCCTGAACAATGCCCACCACGCCGCTCCCGACGATGACGGCGCCATCTGGATATGGAACCGATTCACCCAGCATCTGCAGATGGAGACTGGAGCCGGATTGTTGCGGACCGCACTTTGGGTGATAGGCTTGCTGACACTGCTCAGCGGAATAACGGGGGTGAGCAACATAATGCTGATAACCGTCAAGGAGAGGACTCACGAATTCGGCATCCGCAAGGCCATCGGGGCCAGACCCTGGTCCGTGGTCAAACTCATAATATCTGAGAGTGTGACGATAACCGTAATTTTCGGATACGTAGGTATGATTCTGGGGCTTGTGGCCTGCGAGATTATGGATGCCACGGTCGGGCAGTCTTCCGTGTCGGTACTCAATGAATCAATGAGAGTGTTTATAAATCCCACCGTCGGAATGGGGACGGCGGTCGGCGCTACTGTGGTGCTGGTGGTTGCCGGCACGATAGCAGGCCTTGTTCCGGCCGTGAAGGCCTCCCGGGTCAAACCTATTGAAGCCCTGAATGCGAATTGATTATGAAGCTTTTCAGATTTGATTTTGACTCTTTCCGCGAAATCGTGGATGCTCTGATGAGAAACCGGAGCAGGAGTCTGCTCACAGGGTTCGGAATCTTCTGGGGCCTGTTCATGCTGCTCTTCCTGATTGGCGGAGGAAACGCCCTGAGGTCGAAGATGATGGCGAATTTCGACGGATTTGCCACAAATACAGTTGTTGTCGGAGCGTCAAAGACTACAAAGCCGTACAAAGGATTTCAGACAGGCCGCTATTGGGAAATGACTTACAGGGACGTGGAGAGAATCAGAATGATGATTCCGGAGCTGGAAGTCGTTTCTCCAATGATTCACAACTGGAATTTGAACACCGTTTATGAGGACAGGTCCTATTCCGCAAGCATAAAGGGGGTGGATCAGAATCATAATCTTATTGAGATTCCTTCCATCAAATACGGACGTATGCTGAATTCTGTGGATGTCACTTCCGAAAGGAAGGTATGCGTCCTGGGGAAAAGGGTATATGAAGCCCTCTTCCCCGAAGGAGGCGACCCCTGCGGGAAGTATGTCCAGATGGGATCTGTTTTTCTGCGTGTCGTGGGAGTGGATGTCTGCACAGGCAATATGAGCATCAACGGGCAGGCTTCCGAAACCATCACGCTTCCCATAACGGTGGCGGCGAAAATCTTCAGGAGAGGAAACACGGTGGATATGATAAGCACCCTGGCCGCACCGGGAACAGATATGGAGCACCTTCAGACGAAACTGAGGAAAGTTCTTTCCGATGCCCACCTGTTCGACCCGACCGACAAGGATGCGATGTTTTTCGCAAACACACAGGAGGTTTTCGGCATCATTGACAATCTCTTCAGGGGGATAAACCTGCTGATATGGATTGTCGGAATCGGGACCCTTCTTGCCGGGGCCATCGGGGTGAGCAACATAATGATGGTGACGGTACGCGAGAGGACCATCGAAATCGGCATCAGGCGGGCCATCGGGGCACTCCCGAGCGAGATTCTTTTCCAGATAATGGGGGAAAGCATCACTCTGACGCTCCTGGCCGGATGCGGGGGCATCATCTTCAGCATACTGCTTCTCCAACTGCTTGAGAAGGCTACAGGGACTCTGTTTTTCCTGAGTTTCTGGACTGCGGTAACGGCACTTGCCCTGCTGGCGGTACTTGGGGTGATAGCCGGACTGGCCCCGACTGCCAGAGCAATGAAGATCAAGCCGGTGGATGCTATGAGAGACGAATAATAACAAAAAATCAACTATATGAAAAAGTATTTCAAGTACATTATTTTCGCATTGATTGCGGTATTTGTAGTGGGGACCTTCGTTTTCCTATATCAGAAGACGCGCCCGCAGGAGGTCAGGTATCAGAACCTTGACGTGAATATCTCGGATATCAGACGCACCTCCGTTGTGACCGGCAAGATTGCACCACGCAACGAAGTCAACATCAAACCCCAGATAAACGGCATCATCGCCGAACTCTACAAGGAGGCAGGGCAGACGGTCGAAAAAGGGGAGGTTATCGCAAAACTGAATGTGATTCCGGAGATGTCCTCGCTGAGCAACGCCCAGAGCCGTGTCCGTCTTGCCGACATAAATCTGAAACAGGCAAAGACCGACCTTGACAGGGAACAGGAACTGTATTCCAAGAAGTTGGTCAGCGCCGAGGAGTATGACAAGGTTCTCCAGGCCTACAACCAGGCGAAGGAGGAACGGGCTGCGGCACAGGATGTCCTGGAAGTTATCAGGGATGGGGTTTCTTCATCGAATGCCAAGTCCTCCTCAACTCTCGTGCGCTCCACCATCAGCGGGCTTATACTCGACATTCCCGTGAAGGTGGGAAACTCAGTGATTCAAGCAAATACGATGAACGACGGTACGACTGTCGCGACCGTTGCGAATATGAACGACCTCATCTTCGACGGACAGATTGACGAGACGGAGGTGGGTATGCTCTCCGAGGGGATGAACGTTGTGATTACCATAGGAGCCCTGCAGAACTACTCTTTCGAGGCTGTCCTCGAGTACATCTCCCCAAAGGCCGTCGAGAAAAACGGAGCGAATCAGTTCCAAATCAAGGCCGCAGTCAAGCCGCAGGAGGGAAGCACCATCCGTTCCGGCTACAGTGCAAATGCGGAAATTGTTCTCCAACAGGCTGATGCAGTGGTTTCAATCCCGGAAAGCGCGTTGGAATTCAAAGGAGACAGCACCTTTGTCTATGTTTTGAAAGAGGACGGTTCATACGAAAAGACCTCCATCGAGACGGGTGTCAGTGACGGAGTTCAAATCGAGGTCAAGAGCGGAATAGACACCTCCGTCAAGCTTCGTGGTCCTAAAATCATAAACGAGAAATGATGAAGAAAATAACGGTTCTGGCACTCTCACTTCTGCCCGTGCTGACATTCGGGCAGAACACGTGGACACTCAAGGAGTGCATCGACTATGCGATAGAGAACAATATCACCGTCAAGCAGAGCGCTCTTCAGGTGCAGCAGCGTGATATTGCCCTCAGTACGGCGAAGAACAGTATGCTGCCCAGCCTCTCGGCAAGCGGTTCGCAGAATTTCTCGTTCGGACGAGGTCTGACCTCGGACAACACCTACGCGAACACCAACACCACGAACACTTCCCTGAGCCTCGGGGCCAGTATGCCACTGTTCGAGGGTTTGCGGATAAAGAACAACATCACCTTGAGCGAACTGAATCTCCAGGCCGCAACGGAAGACCTTGCAAAGGCTAAGGATGATATCCGGACCGCTGTTGCGGCCGCTTTCGTGCAGGTTCTCTACAACAACGAGATTCTTGGCGTCGCACACCGGCAGGTGGAGATTGACAGTCTGCAGGTGGACAGGCTTGAGGCGATGGCCCGCAGCGGGAAGGCTTCACAGGCGGAGGTTTCGGCGCAGAAATCTTCTCTTGCACAGAGCCGTCTGACAGAGGTTCAGGCCGAAGGCAACCTGAGAGTCTCGATTCTGGATCTGACGCAGCTTCTGGAACTTCCGTCCCCTGACGGATTCAACATATCCATTCCGGATGCCTCCCAGCTTGAGATTCATCTCCTGCAGGATCCGCAGTTCATCTACGAGACGGCACTCGGCATAAAGCCTCAGATAAAGTCCGAGCAGTTGCGTGTGGATGCGGCGGATGCCTCCATCCGTGTCGCCAAGGCGAGTTATTATCCTTCCCTGTCACTGAGCGGGGGTTTGGGGTCGAATTACTACACGAACAACCTTACTCCCAGCAAGGCGTTTTTCGAACAACTCGGAAACAACTTCAGCCAATATGTGGGACTGTCCCTCAACATTCCGATTTTCCAGAAGTTCGCAGTTCGGAACAACGTGAGGTCCGCTCAGGTCTCTCTCGCTCAGCAGCAACTTCAGCTTGAAAGCGTAAAGAAGGCTCTCTACAAGGAGATTCAGCAGGCACATACCAATGCATTGACTTCACAGAGCAAATATGAGCGCAGCAAGGCGGCGGCAGTGGCGGCAAAAGAGGCTTTCGAACTGATGGAGGCCAAATACGAGAACGGCAAGGCCAACATCACCGAGTTCAACGCCTCAAAGGCGCAATATCTCGAGGCCGAGTCGAATCTCACGCAGGCCCGCTATGAATATCTCTACCAGACCAAACTGCTGGATTTCTATCAGGGAAAGGAACTTACGCTATAATCGGAAAGAATCGGGTAAAATCACCTCCGTGACGGCGTCACGCAGGCCGGATTCAGAAATTGAGTTCAGAACTTCCGCGGCGAAAGCGGTGCAGGCAAGGGTGAAGGCCTGACTTTCGGAAATGCCGCGGGAGCGCATATAGAACAGTTCCTCCTCGTTCAACCGCCCGACGGTGGCTCCGTGACTGCACTTTACGTCATCAGCATAGATTTCCAACTGCGGTTTTGAGAAGGCACGTGCGCTGCGGCTAAGAAGAAGATTGTGGTTCGCCTGATAAGCCTCCGTCTTCTGCGAGTCCTGCGGAACGTGAATCAGACCGCCGAAACGGATTACACCGCTATCAAACGCCATCCCCTTGAAAAGTTGGTTGCTGACTGCCCCACCCACGCAGTGGTCCATAAAAACGTCATATTCGACCCTGCTTTCACCGGTGGCGACAAGGAGACCTTTCAAATCGCATCGGGATCCTTCACCGAGAAGGGAAACTCTGACATCCACCTTTGCAGGGGAATCTGCAAACGAAACAAAAATTACGGAGGCTGACTCGTTTTCCCTGAGTGAGAGTTCGAACTTCAAACCGGATGCATCCCCTATGTCAGAGACGGAAGCGGAGGCGGGTACGCGCTCCAGCACGCGCCCGAGAAGAACCTCATCCCCTGTCAGGACAAGGTATTCACTTCCGAAGCATATCTGTTTAACCGCGGCCATTTACAATCCAATCGTAACCTTTTTCCTCTATCTTGAGTGCCAGCGACTTGTCATCGCTCAAAATTATCTGTCCCTTATACAGGATATGTATGACATCCGGAACGATATAGTCGAGAAGCCTCTGATAGTGCGTTATCACAATCGTCGCATTCTCCTTCGTCCGCAGACGGTTCACGCCGGTAGCCACAATCCTGAGGGCATCCACGTCCAGCCCGGAGTCCGTCTCGTCGAGGATTGCAAGCGAAGGCTCTATCATCGCCATCTGGAATATCTCATTCCTCTTCTTCTCACCGCCCGAAAATCCAACATTCACTCCCCTGCTGGCGAAAGAGGGGTCCATCTCCACATATGCCATCTTCTCCTTCATCAGTTTGAGAAACTCTCCCGCACTGAGGGCCGGCAGCCCCTTGAATTTCCTGTGCTCGTTCACGGCGGCACGCATAAAATTGACGTTGTTCACCCCCGGAATCTCAACAGGATACTGGAATCCGAGAAACACTCCCTCCCAGGACCTCTGTTCGGGATTCATCGAGAGCAGGTCCTTCCCGTACAGGGTGACGCTCCCCTCAGTTACTGTATATGAATCCCTTCCCGCAATGACTGAGGAAAGAGTGCTCTTGCCGGAGCCGTTGGGGCCCATAATGGCGTGAACTTCACCGGCATTGACCTCCAGATTGATGCCGCGGAGTATCTCGCGGTCATCGACACAGGCGTGGAGATTTTTAACGGAAAGAATATTCATCAGGCGTTCCTCCTATATTTAGCAATCCACTGACGGATTGAGAGTATGCTGTTGCCCAGATACAATGCGCTGACAACGGACATACAGATGTTGCCGACGCTCAGGTGGAGCGCCAGTTGGACGATATTCACAAAAAGCCAGACCACCCAGCAATCCCATTTCTTCAGGGCGCTGAGAGTCTGAGCGACAAGTATCAATATGGTCAGACAGGAATCCAGATACGGGTGCGGGTCTGCGGGGAAAAGTCTGTCCAGCAGCATACCCCAGACGGCGGCAACCACAAACACCGTCGCGACAGCCACAATCCTGCCCGCGGTGGAAAGAGTCGTAACCTTCAGTTCTCCGGACTTCTCGGAACTAGCCTCCCCTGCGCGAGGGTGGGTCCAGCGATAGTGTCCCACTGCGTTGATTATAAGCGAGACAGGCTGGAGCATCAGGGAAGCCAGCAGATTCCTTTCCCAGAAAAGGAGGAACAGAGCCACCGAATAGAGGTATCCCACATAGAAATTGTATTTGCTCCCCCGCCCTGCGAGGAAAACACATACAAGACCAAGCGCCGCCGCTATGATATCAAACGCATTCATCATCCGATACTTCCCTCAAGCGACACCTGCAGAAGCTTCTGCGCCTCAACCGCAAACTCCATAGGCAATCTGTTCAACACCTCTTTTGCATATCCGTTCACTATCAGACCCACGGCATCTTCCTCCGTGATACCCCTCTGACGGCAATAGAACAACTGGTCCTCGTTGATTTTCGAGGTCGTGGCCTCGTGCTCGACGGAGGCATCGGGGTTTGCACTCTCTATTACGGGGAAAGTGTGCGCACCGCAGCGGTCTCCTATAAGGAGGGAGTCGCACTGGGAGTAATTCCTCGCCCCGGTCGCGCCGGGAAGAATCTTGACAAGGCCTCGATAACTGTTCTGGCTGCGGCCCGCAGATATTCCCTTGCTGATGATGCGGCTGGAGGTGTTCTTACCGATATGAATCATTTTCGTCCCGGTGTCCGCCTGCTGCCGGCCGTTCGTAAGCGCCACGCTGTAGAACTCAGAGACTGAATTGTCCCCTTTGAGAATCGTGCTGGGGTATTTCCAGGTGATGGCGCTGCCCGTCTCAACCTGGGTCCAGTAGAGTCTGCTGCCGCGGCCATTGCAGAGGCCCCGCTTCGTCACGAAATTGAAGATTCCGCCGCGGCCTTCCGCATCACCCGGATACCAGTTCTGCACTGTTGAATATTTGACCTGTGCATCCGCCTCCACGACTATCTCCACCACTGCCGCGTGCAATTGGTTCTCAGCCCTTTGCGGAGCTGTGCACCCTTCCAGATAACTGAGGTACGAGCCTTCGTCCGCCACAATCAGGGTGCGCTCGAACTGTCCCGTACCGCGGGCATTGATTCTGAAATAACTGGAGAGCTCCATCGGGCACCTCACCCCTTTGGGAATGTAGCAGAAACTGCCGTCACTGAATACGGCGCTGTTGAGCGCGCTGTAGAAATTGTCCGACACGGGGACTACTGTAGCGAGATATTTCCTGACCAGGTCGGGATAGTTCTTCACAGCCTCGGAGAAGGAGCAGAAGATGATTCCCTTTTCGGCAAGAGCCTCGCTGAAAGTGGTTTTCACAGATACGCTGTCGAAGACCGCATCCACCGCCGTACCCGCAAGAATGGCCCTTTCGTGCAGGGGAATCCCCAGTTTGTCGAAGGTTTTCTCTATTTCGGGGTCAATCTCCTTGGGCGCTTCCTCTCTCTTTCTGGGGGCGGCGTAGTAGATAATGTCCTGAAAGTCGATGGGAGGGATCTCCAGATGAGCCCACTGCGGCAGTATCATCTTCTGCCAGCGGCGGAAAGCATCAAGTCTGAACTCCAGAAGCCACTGCGGCTCCCCTTTTATCCCGCTGATGGTGCGGATAATATCCTCGTTGAGCCCTTTAGGCACGAAATCCTGCTCAAGCGCGGTCTCGAAACCGTGCTCATACTCACCTGTCGTGAATTCTTCTATTATCTTTCCGCTTTCGCTCATCGGCCGCAAAGTTAATAAAAATATGATGCTATCCGTTCCAGAGGAGCGTCCTTAAGGAGTGTCCGATATTCTCCGTCAAGAAGGTAGAAAGTTGGGATGGCTCTTATATTATAAAGGGGAAGACCTCCGTCCTTAGCTTCATCCACTTCAGGGGCGAATCCTGTTATCCACTCCGCAGGATATTTCGCACTCTCCTCCAGCCAATCGGTCAAATCGTCATCCGGGTAGATGTTCATCACCTTGAGAGCCCCCTGCTTCACCATCTCCCTGAAAGGTGAACCTCCCAGCATATCCTCCATCTCCTTACAGGCCCCGCATCCGGGATTGCTGAAACACAGAAGAATATGTTCCGCCTTCACTTCATAAAGAGATGTCTTTCTGCCGCTGCGCAGGGTGAAATTGAAATCGGCGGCAGGCTTCCCTATCCGGTTGAGACTGAAAAGCGGGAGTTCGTGCACGGCCGTCGCCTTCTGCGCCGAATCGGCATATGGTGAGGCTATGATTGCCTCAAGGACAGGGATATACGCCTCCTCATCCCGATATGGAGAGTTGACGTCGTGAAGATAATGTTCCCTCTGTGCAAGCCATTCCTGAAACTTTTCGGCTTTCCCTTTTTCCGGAGAGATGGAGGACGTTTTTGCTTCTCCTCCCCTTCTGCATCCTGTCAGGATGAGGGCAAGGAAAACCGCTGCCAGCAATATGTGACATTTTGTCACGTCAATCCGTTGTGGTATCAATTTTGCCATTTTCCGTTTCGCAAACAAAAATACAAAAACTTCATAAATTAATATATTATGACTATCAAACCATTGGCAGACAGAGTTCTGGTTGAGGCCAAAGAGGCTGAGACAAAGACAGCTAGCGGATTGTTCATTCCCGACACCGCTAAGGAGAAACCGCAGCAGGGTACAGTTATCGCCGTAGGTAACGGCAAAGCCGACGAGCCTATGGAGCTCAAGGTGGGAGACACCGTTCTGTACGGAAAATATGCAGGTACGGAAATCACCGTGGAAGGCAAGGATTATCTGATTATGCGTCAAAGTGACGTAGTGGCAGTTCTTAACTAAAGGAGGATACAATTATGGCAAAAGATATCAAATTCAACATCGACGCCCGCGGCCTTATGAAGGAAGGCGCTGACGCGCTGGCCAACGCAGTAAAGGTAACACTCGGCCCCAAAGGTCGCAATGTGGTTATTGACAAGAAATTCGGTGCCCCTCAGGTTACCAAGGACGGTGTGACCGTTGCAAAGGCAATCGAACTGGAGGACCGCTTCCAGGATATGGGTGCCCAGATGGTGAAGGAAGTTGCTTCCAAGACCAACGACCAGGCAGGTGACGGTACAACCACTGCTACTGTTCTCGCTCAGGCCATCATCAACGTAGGTCTGAAGAACGTCGCCGCCGGTGCCAATCCGATGGATCTCAAGCGCGGTATCGACAAAGCTGTCGAGGCGGTTGTAGCAAACCTCAAGAAGCAGAGCCGCACAGTCGGCGACGACTATTCCAAGATTGAGCAGGTCGGCACAATCTCCGCCAACAATGACAATTACATCGGCAAACTCATTGCCGACGCAATGAGCAAAGTCAAGAAAGACGGTGTCATCACCGTTGAAGAGGCCAAGGGTACAGCCACCGAAGTGAAGGTTGTGGAAGGTATGCAGTTTGACAGAGGCTACATCTCAGCCTACTTTATGACCAACCCCGACAAGATGGAGGCCGTTCTCGACCAGCCCAGCATCCTGATTACCGACAAGAAAATCTCCACGATGAAGGATCTTATGCCGATTCTCGAGCCCATCGCAAGGGACGGCCGCAGCCTTCTGATAATCGCTGAAGATATTGACGGCGAAGCTCTTACAACACTTGTTGTCAACAAACTCCGCGGTACTCTGAAGATTGCCGCAGTGAAGGCTCCCGGTTTCGGCGACCGCCGCAAGGAAATGCTTCAGGACATCGCTATCCTCACAGGAGGTATGGTGATTTCCGAAGAGAGAGGCTTCACTCTTGAAAATGCCACTCCCGATATGCTCGGACACGCAGAGAAAGTCGTGGTTGACAAGGAGAACACTACCATCGTCAACGGTGGTGGCGACAAGGATGCCATTGCTGACCGTGCAGCCCAGATTCGCAAGCAGATTACCACTACCACCAGCGACTATGACCGCGAGAAACTCCAGGAGAGGCTCGGCAAACTCGCAGGCGGTGTTGCAGTACTCTATGTGGGCGCAGCCTCCGAGGTCGAGATGAAGGAGAAGAAGGACCGCGTGGAAGACGCTCTGAACGCTACCCGCGCAGCAGTCGAAGAGGGTATCATCCCCGGTGGCGGTGTGGCTCTTGTCCGCGCAACAGCCGCTCTTGCAAAACTCAAAGGTGCCAATGAGGACGAGAACACCGGTATCAACATCGTTGCCCGCGCTATCGAGGCTCCTATCCGCACCATTGCCGAGAATGCAGGCAAGGAAGGCAGCGTGATTGTCAACAAAGTCCAGGAAGGCAAGGCCGACTTCGGTTACAACGCCCGCACCGACAGTTTCGAGAATCTCTTCGAGACAGGTGTAATCGATCCTACCAAAGTTGTCCGCGTAGCACTGCAGAACGCCGCTTCAGTTGCAGGCATGTTCCTGACAACGGAGTGCGCTCTGGCCGACATCAAGGAAGAGACCCCCGCAGCTCCTATGAATCCCGGTATGGGCGGAATGATGTAAACTGCTCTATGTAAATTGCAAAAGAGGCGGTGACTTTCCGGTCACCGCCTCTTTTTGTGTAACACAATGTTTGCTCAAATATGTAGCGGAGTATTCACATTGTTGGCGTAACAAGTCTCATTATGTGAGGAGTTTTATTAACTTTGTGTGTGCTCAGCTGAAAAATATAATGGCGGAAAAGAATAGATGGTACGGGTATTCATAAGCAGTGTGCAGAAAGAGTTTTCCGAGGAAAGGAAAGCTCTCGCAAAATATATCCGGGAAGATGCATTGCTCCGCAGGTTCTTTGAACCTTTCATTTTCGAAGAGCTGCCGGCAATAAATCTGTCGGCTCCGGAAGCATACTTGGCGGAAGCGGCTCAGAGTGAAATTTACCTTGGAATCTTCGGCAAGGAGTATGGGTATGAGGATGCAGAGGGGGTTTCTCCTACCGAAAGGGAGTTTGACAAGGCTACCGAGCAAGGCAACCACCGAATTGTTTTCGTCAAGCGATGCACTGAACGTGATCTCAAAGAAACAAAATTCATAAAGAGAGTTGAGGAGCAGCTTGTACGCAAGGGATTCAATGATTTTGAAGAACTCCGGACATCTGTCTATTCTTCCCTGATTCGTTTCCTTGAGGACAATGAGTATCTGAGATTCCTGCCTTGGGATGCGTCCCTGCACAGGACGGCAACTCTTGACGATATTGACAGAGAGAAAGTGAAGTCCTTCGTGGCTCTTGCAAAAGAGAAGCGCGGGTTCCCGCTGGATTATTCGGATGACAACCTGCTGAAGATCCTGGTGCATCTGGATCTGGCCACCGCTGAAGGACGGCTTACGAATGCCGCCTTGCTGCTTTTCGCAAAGAATCCGCAGCATTTCTTCCTGACAACGGAAGTCAAGTGCGTCGTGTTCCCGACTACCGTCAAAACGAAGCCGCTGCTGTCGTATCAGACATTCAGAGGCAGCATCTTCGAACTCGTTGATGAGGCTGTCGGATTCGTAATGCAGCATATCGATGCAGCGGTGAGTGTTCACAACAAGGCAGCTGTCGATGTTGAATACGAGATTCCTATCAAGGCAGTGCGCGAAGTGATTGTGAACGCCATTGTCCACTGTCAGAACGAAAGCAATGCAAGCGTCGAGGTGATGCTTTTCAAGGACAGGCTCGAAGTCTGGAATCCGGGGACTCTTCCCCAAGGGCTCACTTTGGACAGCTTGAAAGGTATCCACAACTCCATTCCGGCGAATCCGATTATCGCCCTCCCTGCATATCTTGCCGGATATATCGAGAGGCTTGGGACAGGAACCACCGATGTCGTAGAGACCTGCGTAGCAGCCGGCCTTCCTGCACCTGAATACAAACAGGAGCAGAACCATTTCATATCCGTCATCTGGAGGAAGAGGACCGATACGAATGGACCCCAAAGTGGCCCCCAATATCTGATTGATAATAAAGACATTGGCGATGCTGATTTGCAAAGTGGCCCTCAATATGGCCCCCAAAGTGGCCCCCAAGGAAAACTCGCTCAAAGATACCGCGGACTGCTGGAGACAATAGTCGCAAAACCGACAATCAGCAAAGAAGATCTGGCAGCTCAGTTCAAGATATCTCTGACCACTTTGAAAAGAGACCTGAAGTGCCTACGCCAATCCTATGAAATCACGTGGATAGGATGGACACAGAATGGCCACTGGGAGGTCAAGGAGTTGAATAAGAAGAAACAATAATTATCAAAAGCTCTTTAAAATTGAATTGAGGATTTCTAACAACTGGCATACCGGCTCCTTTCTTCCCGGAATTTGTCTTTAAAAATTGGAGGAATGATGTAAACTGCTCTATGTAAATTGCAAAAGAGGCGGTGACTTTCCGGTCACCGCCTCTTTTTGTTAAATTGGCTCCATACAGACGGATGGTTGACATTGCATCCGTCTGCAAGTCGACCCGCTTCTATTTCACAGTTTCGCGGATGACGGGAAGTACAAGAGATTCCATAATGGCGTAGCCGTCAGGATTGGGGTGGACACCGTCCCCTGAAAGTTCCTCGCGCATACGGCTCCCGTCAGAAGAGACCATTGCGGAGAACCAGTCAACGTAAGGGATTCCGTTCTCATTCGCATACTCCTTTACCAGAGCATTGAGACTGCGCACCTTTGCCATTGCATCCGTAATCTTCGGATTCCAGCCGAAGCCCCCGTGGGGAAGAGTGGAAGCAAGAATGACCCTGATGCCGTTGGCTTTCGCAATGTCGCACATTGTCTTGACGTTGCGGAAGGTCTGCTCCTCGCAGTATGCTCCGGTGTTCTCGGCTATGTCATTCGTCCCGTAGTTGAGAACAACGGCGTCGGGCTCGAGCTCGACCACATCGTTCCTGAAACGGAGCAGGAACTGATAACTTGTCTGACCGCTGATTCCACGGCCGATGAATCCGGGGATTGCAAAGAAATCGGGGCTCTTGCCGGGCCATCCGTCTGTGATGGAATCCCCATAAAAGATTACTCTGGCAACTCCTGCCTCGCGGGGTCCGAGATTCGCGTTGTCCTGCGCGTATCTCTCCTTTCCGAATGAGTCATTGAGTTGTGCGAAAGCCTGCGCACAGGCCAGCAACAGTGCGAAAAGTATGGCAAATGTTTTGTTCATAACAGGTGTTATAAAAAAAATATATTCAAAATTAAGATTTTTAAATAACTTTGTCAAGGTTACTGGATTCTGTTTTTACACACTTATAGTATGAAAAGATTTTTCACTCTTTTCGCGGTGATTCTTACCGCCACACTGGCTTTCGGACAGCAGTCCCAGCCTATTCCCATTGATCCGGCAGTCCGCATAGGGCATCTGGACAACGGCCTCACCTATTACATCCGCCACCACGAGGAGCCCAAGGGTCAGGCGAACTTCTACATTGCACAGAAAGTAGGTTCCATCCTGGAGGAAGAAGACCAGAGAGGTCTTGCTCACTTCCTGGAGCATATGTGCTTCAACGGAACCGAACATTTCCCCGGCAACGGTGTAATCAAATACTGCGAGAGCATAGGCGTGAAGTTCGGGCAGAACCTCAACGCCTATACCTCCATCGACGAGACCGTCTATAATATTGACAACGTGCCTGTAGCCACGGCACCCACCGCAATCGACTCCTGCCTGTGGATTCTTCACGACTGGGCCGACGGTCTTCTGCTTGAGGACGATGACATCGACCACGAAAGGGGTGTCATCCACGAGGAATGGAGGACCCGTATGAATTCCGCAATGCTCCGTATGTACGAGAAGATTCTTCCCGAGGTCTATCCGAACAACAAATACGGCCAGAGGATGCCTATCGGACTTATGTCAGTGGTTGACAACTTCCCTTACAAGGCCCTTCGCGACTATTATGAAAAATGGTACCGTCCCGACCAGCAGGGCATCGTAGTTGTCGGCGATATCGACGTGGATGCAGTCGAGGCGAAAATCAAGGAGATTTTCGGGACCATCGCAAAGCCCGAGAATCCCGCCGAAAGATATTATGTCCAGATTGAGGACAACGCCGAACCTATCGTAAGCATTGCGACCGACAAGGAACAATCCGTCGCAACCGCACTTATATTCTGCAAGCACGATGCTTATCCCAACGAGATGAAAGGCGATCTCAACTATCTGGTCTATACATACGCCCAGTATGCGGCCCTGCTTATGATGAACAGCCGTATCTCCGAAATTCTTCAGAGTCCGGAACCTCCTTTCATTCAGGCCAGCATCGGAGATGACGATTTCTTCCTGTCAAAGACAAAGAAGGCCTGGACCGGTTCCGTGGCTTTCCCTGACGGAGGTTTCGAGAAAGGTCTGACCACGCTCTACCGCGAGATGCTCCGCGCAGTCCGCGGCGGTTTTACCGCAAGCGAATATGAGCGCGCGAAGGCCGAAATTCTCTCATACTACGAATCCCAGTACAATTCCCGCGAGAAGAGGAAGAGCGCAGAGTTCTGCAGCGAATATGTACGCCACTTCATCGACAATGAGCCTATCGCCGGCATAGAGAATATGTACGCCCTCACGCAGCAGGTGGTTCCTATGATTCCCGTGGAGGTCATCAACCAGATTGTGGCAACTTTCGTCGGAGAGGGCAACCTTGTGGTGGCTTGTATGCTTCCCGAAAGGGAGGGCGTCGTATGGCCGGATGCACAGCAGGTCAAGGATATGCTCGCCTCCGTTGCAGCAGAGAACATCGAACCTTACGTGGATGCCGTTTCCAACGAACCCCTGATTTCCGAGATGCCGAAAGCCGGCAAGGTTAAGAAAGATGGCAAGGCTGCCTTCGGATATGAGAAATACACCCTCTCAAACGGTGCGACCGTCTATTTCAGACATACCGATTTCAACAAGGATGAAATTCTGATGAGCGCCTTCAGTTACGGAGGCTCGTCACAATATCCGGAGCAGGAAGCCCCTGTCCTCAAGGCATTGTCAGGCTTGATGACAATCGGAGGTGTGGGCAACTTCAACAGCACCGAACTCACCAAAGCTCTTTCGGGAAAGAACGTAGGTGTTTCCCCCTTTGTCAACTTCTATAAGGAAGGTCTCTACGCCAATTCCACTCCCAAGGACCTGGAGACTATGTTCCAGTTGACATATCTCTACTTCACCGCCCTCCACGAGGATCAGGATGCCTTCACCTCCTGGAAGACCCGTCAGAGCGCCTCCATTGCGAACCGTCAGGCCCAGCCTATGGCCGCATTCCAGGACACGCTTTCCACCACGATTTATGACCGTCCTGCAAGAGTGAAGGCAATGGATCTTCAGGATATGGAACAGATTGACTATGGCCGCGCCCTGGCAATCGCCCGTGAGCGTTTTGCCAATGCCGCTGACTTCACCTTCGTGATAACAGGTAATGTCGATGAGGCAACCCTGATTCCTTATCTTGAGAACTACATCGCATCCCTCCCTGCCACAAAGGCAAAGAAAGAGAAACCCAACTCTGACATTTTCGACTTCGCAAAGGGAGACAAGGCTGTCCTGTTCGAAAAGCCGATGGAAATCCCTATGGTCACCACCTGCTTCTTCGTAAACTCCGATGCTGAATACAACCTCAAGAACTCCCTGTCATACGACATCGCCCTCAACGCCCTGACCACTATTCTTCTCGAAGAAATCAGGGAGAAGGAAGGCGGTACCTACGGTATCGGTGCGTACGGTGAGATGGCCGGCTTCCCTGAAAAAGAGGCCTACTATCAGATCGCCTACCAAACCGACCCCGCTAAATATGAATATCTCAACGGACGAATCCGCGAGATAGTTGCCAAGTTCGCAGCGGAAGGCCCGACAGACGAGCACCTTGCAAAAGCAAAGGAATTCTTCTTGAAGAACTGGAAGGAAAACGTCACCGAGAACAGCTATTGGGCTGAATCATTGACGACATTGCTTGACAGCGGTGCAGATATGGACACTGATTACGAAAAGATTCTGAACTCCATCACCAAAGAGGACGCCCGTAAGGTCTTCGAGTCCATCGTGAAGCAGAACAACAACATTGAAGTGATTATGAAGGGCATCGCCAAATAGAGGCAGGATACCCTCAAAAAACCGCAGGCTCCGGATTAATCCCCGGAGCCTGTTGTTGTAAATATACCAATAGCCTGAAAAATATTCTTATTTCTTGGAATCCAGAGGCTTCTGCCATTCGGAGAAGATAGGATTTCCCTTGCCTCCGTAACATTCGCAGGGGCGGACTACAAAACGGTATTCGTACATACCCGGAATTTCTTTCTTTGCGAAAACGCACTTGACTTCGTTGTCATCGTGGCTCTCTCCGTAGTAGCAATGGGCTGAATAGACGTGCTTGGTGCCGGCAACAGTGGTCAAATCAACGTAGCGCTGCTCAATCTGCACTTCATAGTCGAATGCTCTGACACCGGAGGTCCCGCTCTTCACTGCGGGGAAAGTAACCTCAATCTGCTCCGTTTCCGCACCATAGCGGTCCTTGCCCGTGAAAAATGGACTGAGAGAGACTTTCGCATCTTCTGCGAACTGCGGGAGGGGTGCCTTCCCGGCCATATTTTCGTAGGACAGCGGAGCATCTGTACCCTTGGGAAGAGGTATCACCCAATCCTCTCCGAGCGACTCGTCATAGTAGAACTCGCGGCGCTCGAAGGTGATGCGGTCGTCATAGACGGTCATAACCATACCGTGGTGGCAGTAGTGTCCCTCAATTGAAGGCATCTGGCAGGGTACGTCACGGTCTTCTCCGTCCAGGGAAGAATTCTCTCGTCCGCCTATGGGGAGAACATAACGCAGAGATGCTGTTCCTATGCTCGTGAATTCACCCTGCCACAGGTCGCGCCCGTCCGTCAGGGGATTATGGGAGTGGCCGGAGAAGGCAATCGCATTGGGGAAAGCATTGAGAGTCTCGGTCATTGCGCCATCGTCCTGACCCCACGTCCATTCGCCGTTGCAGGTATGAGCCAGATGAGCATGCTGTATGTAGAAGAAAGGTTTTTCGCCCTTCAACTCAGCGGCGTGCGCCTTCACGAACTCGGGGGCTCCGCATTCCTGACGGTCGTTCTCGAACGACCAGTGGCAACCGATGAATTTGTAACCCTTCACTTCCTTCATATATACCTGGGCGAAGTCCTCCTTGAAGTACTTCTTCCAGTTCTTCGCATAATCGGCACGGACGGGCCCCAGTTTGAGTTGTTCCGGGGGAAGTTCCCGATACCAGTCCTTACGGGTGTTGTCGAATGCATCGTGGTTTCCATAGACGAACACCTTCTCCACGTGGGAGCCGTCGGGGCGTCTGTCCTTGGGGAAAACGGCGTTCCAGGCGCGCGATATACGGAAAAGTTCGTAGGCGAGACCGTGGTCGGCCATATCGCCTGCTACGATGACTCCATCGACCTCCTTGTCCCGGAAGTACTCCAACGCGTGACGGAACGACTCTTCCGACTCATCGTCACATACGTGGATATCGCTGAGCACGCCCATCCGGAGATTGGGTTTGTCCTGCTGCGCGAATGACTGAAGATTGATGAATATGGCACATATCAGAACTGCCGTGAATTTCAATATTCCTTTCTTATCCATAAGACCGATTGTTTTTAGTGTATCCTAAGGTACGGCCGGCATCAGCAACCGAACCGCAAGATAGAGCCAACTCTATCGGGGATTCCGGTCCCATACCATCAACCCCGGCACGGGTCCCCAATAACCGGCCTCCGGATTCCCCCGGCTGTCGTCCACCTGCGGTATCTCTTCAGCGAAAGTGCGCTGTTCGAATTTACGGAACACTATCCCCGTCGCCTCCAGTTTCAGAAAACCCTTTTTTGTGGTTTTCAAAGTCATACCATTGGAGATTCTGACTGTTCCGTCAGTGAAGGTGTATCCATATGTGGAATCGTCCTGCGGACAGTAGAACAGTCCGTTGAAACCAGGAATCTCCAGACCGACCACTCCGTGGAACAAGTTCTGAACGCCGGTTTCCTTATAAACGATGGCTGAGTTGTCATCCACGAAATGAAGGACACAATGAGGAATTCTGTTGTATTCCTTATCCAGACACCAATATCCCGTCAGGTCCTCCGCAGTGAGGACTTTGGGAGCAGAAACAGGTTGATGGGCCATCAGGCAGGCCGAAAAGAAGAGGCCGAAAACAATTGCACTCAAACGTTTCATATCAGTCAGGTATTTTGACAAAGATAAAAAAAACAATAAAATGAAAATCAAAAAACTTTTGAGCGTCCTGATGCTCCTTGTAATGAAAGGAAAAGGGAATAAAATCATTATATTTGTGATTGATATCAGGACAGAACGATGGACGTAGCTTTTCTATTGAAGCAGTATTTCAGTGAAGATGAGGATGTCTCCATTGACGTATTTGACGCACACACGCTGAATGACGTGTATATACAGGTGTTGAATACGTTGACTTCTCATTTCGAAATAGAGGTAAGCATTCTGCAGTCATTGAGTTATTGTTTCTATGAAATGCTGGACAATGTACATATTCATTCCGGCAAACCTTTGGGGACGGCCATCACACACTTCGATAAAGAAAACAATGTGCTGAAAGTCCTTGTTGCCGATGATGGCGTTGGAATAAGGGAATCTCTCTCAATGAATGAAAAATACAGGGCCTTATCGGAAGAGGAAGCATTGCGTATCTGCTTGCAGGACAGTGTGACAGATGGCAAAGGGATGGGCTTTGGCCTATATGCGACGTCCAGACTGGTCAAGAATGCAGGATTGCGCTTCGTGCTTCATTCAGGAACCCATAAACTGATAGAAGAAAAGGGGCAGACATCAGTCTTTGACAATGGCTTGTGGCACGGAACGATAATTTATATGGAGATAAGTACATCACTGGATATAAATCCTAACGATGTCGTGGATAACCGTACAAGTATAGAAGAACAATATAACGAGTCGTTTATTGATACAGATGAGTTGGAGGCATTATGGTAGAATTCAAATTTTCGGACTTCGGGACCAATTTCGGGACAAGGGATATGGGAGCCCGAATCAGACAGCAGCTTCGCCCTCTTCTGGACGGGGATGAGAAAGTGATTTTGGATTTTTCTGGCGTAAATGTCGTAACCAATTCATTTGCTGACGAATGTATCGCGAAACTGTTGCTGGAGATGTCTTTGGACAATCTTAAAAAGCACACCACGTTCCGCGGTCTGAATCCTCTGGCAGAACGTAGCATTCTCGTCGCCCTTCAAAGAAGATACAGGGTCTTGAAGCAATCCGCCGCTGATGTATAATCAGGGGGTCGCAGGATCATGCCCTGCTGGGACCACGCGAAAGCCCGACGCCTGTGCGCCGGGTTTTCTTGTTCTCCGTCACCTTTTGCCGGGGCGGGATTGCGAGTGGCGGGATGGTGAAGGGCGGTTTTCAATCCCGCGACAGTTTCTTAAGGGTGACTTGATGATTGTTCCAAGTTTGCTATCTTTGCAATTATGAGAAAATTCTTGTTAGCAGCACTATTTTCCTGCATCTTATCTTCCTGTACAGGCAATTTTGTTCCCAATGACAGAAAAGGCAAACAGCACATTGCTGAAGTCTCTGCTTCCCAGCAGAAGCCACGCTCCAAGCAGATGGCATTGTTCGAAGACGGCAACTACGCAATGTTCATCCACTTCGGGCTATACTCCAAGCTGGAGGGTAACTGGAAAGGAAAACCTTATTGGGGCATTGCAGAATGGATTATGAGTCAGGCGAGCATACCTGCAGACGAATATATGGCGGAAGCCGCAGACTTCAAGCCGTCCGAGTTCGATGCCGAAGCCATCGTGCAGCTTGCAAAGGATGCCGGCATGAAGTACATCGTAATCACGGCCAAGCACCTCGAAGGTTTTGCGATGTACGACTCCGATGTGGATGACTTCAACATCCACGACGCCGGCGGTTTTGGCCGCGACATAGTGGGAGAATTGGCAGATGCCTGTCACCGCGCCGGTCTCGGCATAGGTTTCTATTACTCCCAATACGAGGATTGGACTGCACCGGGTGCTGCAAACGGACCCAAGACCGACAGGAATGGACGTCCGGTGACCTACGACGAGTACTTCCGGAACAAGTGCGTGCCTCAACTCAAGGAACTGCTGACCAGATATGGAGAGCTGGAACTTATATGGTTCGACATGCCGGGTGACATAAAGCCCGAGTACTCCAAGGAACTGGTGGACCTCGTACATGAGCTGCAGCCCGGCTGCCTCGCTTCAGGCCGCGTAGGTAACGGTATGGGCGACTACGAATGTTTGGCCGATATGGAACTGCCCCCGAGAAACAACCCGGGGCCCTGGGAGTGCATAGACGCAACACAGGTAGGCTGGGGCTACAACAGCAACGACGCCGAGTGGAAGAGTCCCGGTTTCATAGTGCATAATCTTACCTCTCTCATAGCAAGGGGCGGTACCCTTATGCTGAACGTCGGCCCGACTGCCACCGGGGCAATTCCGTCCGAAGCGGCAAAAACACTTCGAAAGGCCGGCGAGTGGGTACACAGGTATCCTGATGTCGTCTATGGCGCAGGCCCGTCCCCTTGGGGACACGCTCTGCCCTGGGGCGACGCAGTCACCCAGACAGGTAAGATTTATTTGATTGTATATGAATGGCCGAAGGACGGCAAGCTCTGGGTTCCGGGAATAAGGTCTGCCATCGACGGTGTCAGACTGTACGGCGGCAAGTCGCTGAAATGGTCAACGACTGACATAAGCCCCGAAATCAGCGGTATGACCTGCATCGAGATACCGTTCCTCCAGCCCGATGAACTTGCTTCAGTGATAGAGATTGATGTATCGGACATCAACGTCAGCGATATGGTCACCGTTGATCCTTCAGTATCCACCGAATTGTCAGTGGTCTTCGGCGAGCATGGAGGCTGCGGGCACGACTGGTGGGGATGGATGGACAAGTTCGGTGAATGGAAATACAAGGACTTGCTCAGTGGATTCACTCAAGACAGCTGGTTTGACTGGACTGTAGATGTTCCCAAAGCCGGATATTATGACGTGGAACTCGAGTACAAGGGTGACGGATTCGTGCAGTGGCAGGTAGAGCTCAACGGAAAGGTCTTGTTCATCAACAACCAGAAAGCGACAAATGCTTACGACCGGCACAGGCTCGGATGGATTGAAATCACCAGTCCCGGCCGGCACTGCATCTGCATAAGGACGGTCGGCGGAGACTTTGCCGGCGCCGATGTGACCGCAATCCGCTTCACCCCGGTAAAGCTCTGAAAAAAACAACAGAGAAACCAGATTCTTATATTTTTGATATGAAAGAACTCAGGATATTTATTTTACTGTTTTCCGCGTTTTTGGCGACTGCGACATTTGCCCGGCAGTACCCCAATTCCGTGCCCGCACAGGATCGTCTGGAAATGATGGAGTTCGCCAACCCCGATACACGATACGGACTGGATATCTGGTGGCACTGGCCGAACGGCAACATAAGTCGTGAAGCCATCCGGAAGGATTTGTGCAGTATGCACGCAAATGGCATCAAGCGTGCCACAATACTCAACGCCGAAGGCTCGGGACAGTATGTGCCGCGCGTCAACTTCGCCACCGATGAATGGTTTGCGATGTTCCGCTATGCCCTCGATGTCGCCGACAGTCTGGGGATGACGATTGGCGTACACAACTGTGACGGATGGAGCGAAAGCGGAGGCCCTTGGATTCCGGTGGAGAAATCAATGAAGACATATACCTGGAGCGACACTTCCGTACGCGGTGGCCAACGTATAGACACGATTCTTCCACAACCTGAGTCGAAACTGGACTACTACCGTGACTACAAGGTGGTTGCATTTCCCGATACCGGCTCCGACGGGCCGGACTTCCTGAATTTCAGGGAACTTTTCGCGCTTAAGGCAAATACCGGCATCAGAGATATCGAGCCTCGCTTTGCCGAAGGCGCAGCGCCTGTGAAAAGCGGTTCCGTTGTGGATATTACTGACTGTATGCAGCCGGACGGGCGTCTGGTCTGGGAAGCACCCAAGGGGAACTGGCGGATTGTCCGGTTGGGCTATACGACTACAGCCGAAGTCAACAAGCCGGCAACACCGGAAGGGACGGGACTGGAATGCGACAAGATGGACGCCTCTGCAGTGGAACTCCATTTCAGGAATTTCCCCACGTGGCTTGTGCAGGCTGCCGGACCTCACGTTGGAAAGGCTTTCGAGTTCCTGCTGATAGACAGTTGGGAGTGCAAATATACCAACTGGGCCGAAGGCTTCCAGAATGAATTCGAAGCGCTTAACGGGTATTCGCTGGATAAATGGATTCCCGTAATGTGCGGCTGTGTCGTGGAGAGTCCGGAGCGAACCGCTGCCTTCCTACACGATTATCAGAAGACGATAGCCACTCTGATAGACAGGAATTATTATCAGAAATTCGCCGAACTTACGCATAATGCGGGCCTGGATTTGCACGCGGAGCCGATTTATGGCAACTCGCTGGAATATCCTCCTGCATTCTGTCTGGCAGGAAACAGGTATTGCGACGTGCCTATGACCGAGTTCTGGGCTTATCCCGGAGCAGACGGAAAGCCGGACTTCAACTGGAAGGAATTCCTGTTTGACGAATTTGCCATAGATGCCGCCCTTGTCTGCGGAAAGGATATCATAGGTGCGGAGGCGTACACTGCCGACGGACGTTTCTGCGAAACTCCCCAACTTCTCCGTCCTTTCGGAGATGCCGCCTTCTGTGCGGGAATCAACCAACTGACGCTTCATTCATATGTGATGCAGCCGTTCGACAGGGAACCGGTCCTGATGCTGATGGACTATTTCGGCGGTCATTTCAACCGCAACAATCCCTGGTGGACAATGGCTGCCGGGTGGTCTCTGTATCAGAGGCGTATTCAGTATGTAACACAGCAGGGGAAGCCCGTTATAGACGCACTTTACTATATCGGAGATCAGTTCACCCAGAATTTTCCTCTGCAACTGACCCATCACGACATTCCTTTCGGTTACCGCGCCTGCAGTTGCGACTATGCCTATCTCGACAGCCTGACAGGTGATGGTTTCAAGCGCCTCATTATTCCTGAAGGCGTGATGCTGGAGCGGCGTACCAAAGACAAACTCGCTGAACTTGCGGCAGATGGAGTCGAGATTTACTATGCAAGGAACGGAGAGCCCATACCGTTCGACATTGCTCCCGACTTCGCTGTTGGGAATGGAGCCCGCAATTTCCGTTTCCTGCACAAGCGCTTTGACAATCAGGAAGCCTATCTGCTGTTCAATCAGTTCGATGAAACTTTCAGCGGAGAAGTTGTTTTCAGGACATCGGGGAAGATTCCGGAACTGTGGGACCCCGAAACGGGAAAAGTCTATGCTCCTGCCTCCTGGAAGGATCTTGGCGATGGCCGCACTGCGGTGAAAGTTGATTTCAAGGCACTGCAGACTATGTTCGTCGTGTTCGGAGCAGAATCCTCGGCTCCTGAATTCCCGAAGAAGAAGAGTACCTTTGCCATTGATGATTATACGGCTATGCTGAGCTTCAATCCGGTGTACGATGCCGCGATAGATTCTTTCCGTTGCAATCGGTTGCAGTCACTGACCCTTTATGATGATGAGCAAGTCCGTAATTTCGGGGGATTTGTGAACTACCGCATAGAATTCGATGCTCCTGAAGGTATCCGGGAAAGCGACTGTCTGGCAATCAACCTCGGTCGCCTGGATGCCGTTGCCGGCGTAAGGCTCAACGGCACAGAACTCGGGGATGTGTGGCACAACGATACTGACCTTTTCATTGACGGACTGCTCCCGAAAAGGAATGTCCTGGAAGTCAGGGTTGCCACAACCCTGCATAACAGGATTGCGTCAGATGTAAAGGAATTCGGGAAGCCGGTCCACGTCACCAGCCCGATGGGGGAAGGGACACTGTCTTATTTCGCCGGTTCCGACCTTTTCGAGTCAGGCCTTCTCGGACCGCTCAGCATCTCGGTGTATCAGCAATAAAGGCTCTCGGTATTTCAAGACACTTCTTATTTCAACGGGTAGGTATAAAGTCTTATGCGGTATATGCCGGAGACTTTGAAACGGTCCTGCCATACACTCCAATGCATCCTTTGGTAGGACGGCCTGTATAGCGGGCCGTTGACATTGAAGACACCGTCGTCAAAATCTTCGTTCGGCATCCTGCCGCGAAGATAAAGCATATTGTTGTGGGCCGTCTCGTCACCGTTCAGAACGAAAATGGTGTTGCAGCTTCCGTCCTCTTCGTATTGCACTTCCTCGGCATAAGCTATCTTGCACACCAGATTCGGATTGTCGGATGAGAAGGTGATGTAGGCACCGACACCGGCCACCAGAAATTCGTCCGGTCCTGTCTGAACCGCCAGCCCGTGTGCGACCCTTTCTCCCTTGACATAGTGCACGTGGAAATTGTAATGCCCGAAAGAGAATGACGTGGAGTCATCGGGCTGGTTGACTTCCTTCATCCTCATAAATCCGTGCATGCTGCCATCGCCCTGATGCTCCGAGATGACAGGAAGAAGTTCGTTCAGCACTTCATATTCCCCAAGCATATATCTGTCGTTGTAGCATTCTTCATATCCGAACGGTGCATAGCACATAGCATCGTATTCTCCCAGGGCCAGATATGCCGGACCTGCTTCACGGCTGACTTCGGGGATGAAAAGAGGATTGTCGGCACGCTTGTAAAGGCCGAAATATCTTGCACAGTCATTGAGATAGACATCCGGAGACAGCCAGTCCAGGTCCGGTGCCGCTGCCTTATAGACATCCAGCACGCAGGGGCGCGGCCCGCCGTTGGGGTAGGAGCCGAATCTTGCGTCATCATCGGCAAGCCATACATTGGCGTACATAGGCAGGTCAAATCCTTCCTTGCCTGCTTTTGCAACCTCGTTGACATAGGATGCGAAATGCCAGGCCATAAAGATCTGTTTTGCGGCACCTGTATCACCGAATACCTGACTCCAGCTGCCCGAGATTCTGTGCCCGTTCTCCTCCCAGGCCTTTTCAAGCATAAGAGAGAGGGATCCCTTGTGGGTTGAGAGATATTTCATGAGAGAGTCAGGGACATTGGCACCGAACGCCCTTACCGCCTCTTCGGAATGGTCTATGTCCACGAAGGCTCCCACTTCGTTCTCGACCTGAACCAGACATATCATATGGTTGGTGTCGTGAGTGCCGATATAGGACATAAGCGTCTTGAAAGCCTTTGCATCGGCTTCAAGGGTTTCCTTGCAGAGAGGGGAAAGTGTCGTGGTGTTCTCACCGGCAGAGTTCCGTACCCTGAAGAAACGTCTGGTATCGGACTTGACCCATAAGGGGGCATAGGATGATTCTCCGTTCTTCCAGCTGCCGAACCACGCGACGGCGGTCCTCAGTCCGTATTGATTGGCGAGTGCGATGATATGGTCGATTTCGGAAAAATCGAAACGGCCTTCCTCAGGCTCAAGCTGTTCCCAGCTGACCACCGTTATGACGGAGTTCATACCCATCTGCTTTGCAGTGCGGTATGAAGATTCAGCCGCAAGAGAGGTCGAGGATGAGGAGTTGTGCATTTCACCGCCAAGCATTATGAACGGTTTCCCGTCCTGTACGAGCCTTGGGGTGCCGTTTATTGTCTCCACGGTGGCGGCACTGCGGTACGGCTGTGCAAATGTCGCAGTCGCCAAAAATGAGGAAAGCAGGAATGCTAATGTCTTGAGTGCGTTCATATCACAAACTTACATAAAATAGCGGGATTTTATGTAAGTTTGCGGTATTGAAAAGAAACCAAATAAAAACGATAGGATGAAAACAAAGAAACTTTTGAGCGTCCTGATGCTCCTGGTAATGGTTGGAATGACCGTTTACTTATCTTCCTGCAGTAAGAACGACGAATACAATATCGTCGGTACCTGGAAAGCCACCCAGGATTCACTTCCCGATGAATATGCCGTTTTCCAATTCTCTTCGAATGGAGAAGGAAAGGCGACCTTATACAGTCAGGGTAAAGCCGAGGAGGAGGAATCATTCAAATATACTTTCTCAAAGACTACCTTGACATTGAATCATGACGGAGAAGTTGTAGTTTTGAATATAAACTGGTTGAGCCCCACCAAGTTCATCGGAAGTTCCGGTGACGGAGGAAGTATGACGTTTACAAAACAATAGTCGCAACCCGGCGGGATGGTGAAGGGCGGTTTTCGATCCCGCGGGGCAGAATTTTGTCACGACGGGATGGTAAAAGCCGGTTTTCGATCCCGACGATGTGATGACACGGTTTAGAAGCTGTTTAGGGATAGGCCACAAACTGAAAGTCGAGGAATTCGCAGATGGAGACGCCTTTGGATTTGGATTCAAAGGCGAAAAAGAGGGGCTTCTTTCCTTTGATTCCATCAAGGCTGGAGACGGGGGTGATGTATTCCGACAGTTGCTTCGGATCGGAGGCGCTGATACGGAATTCTCCGATGAGGATGCCTCCGCGTCTCTCACTCGGGCCTCCAACAAGGACACGGACTGTCCCTTCTACGCCTTCCGGCTTGAAATGAGCTTTCAGTTTTATGTTTTTGAGATTTGCTATCCTGTCAAAATTGTAGTATTTGAAGCCTACAACCGAACCTGATGTATTGTTGACCACGGGGCAGAGAGGCTGTTTCAAGTTGTATGGGCCGAACCACGGGCTTTGGTCAGAAGTTCTGGAGGCTTTGACGTAGGAGCCGCTGAAGAAGAAATTCGGGAAGGATTCCGTGGCTCCGTCAGGGTTTACGAAATAGCAGGCCCAGCCTGCGGCAGATTTTGCCAGAGGGTCAAGACCTTCCGTACGGAAACCCTCGGAAGTGACCTCGCCTTCGGCGATGTGAACCTTTCCTCCGGGACCTTCTTCGACATCGATGGTGATGGATGCGACCATAGCTTGGCGGGAGTACTGGTCAGTGCCGGTCTGGCGGTGGTAGAACACCCACCATTGCCCGCCGATTTCCACTATGCCGCCGTGGGTGTTGCCGAAGGGGCAGGCTGTTGCGACCGGTTTTCCGCTTTCATCCACGTCCCTGCCACGGGCATCTATCACGATTCCTCCGTATGTGAAAGGCCCGAGAGGGTTGTCGGAATATGCGTATGAAAGATTATAGTTGCTCTTGTCGATTCCGGATTCGGCCTGAGGACTCATTCTGCTGTAAATCAGGATATACTTGTCTTTGATTTTGCGTATGGAGGAGGCTTCGAAGAACTGGAAGATGCCTTCCTTGTCCAGCCCGGAAATCAGATTGTGAACTGCTTCGCATCCTGGCTTGACGGTAGCCATCGTATTGGGATCCAACTCTGCGCCATAGGATTCTCCGAATCCCCAGTAACCATATACCCTCCCGTCATCGTCCACAAAGACCGCAGGGTCGAACCCGAGTGTTCCGACAGTTCTGCGGGGATTCTCCGGGTCCCAGTTGCATACCTCGAAGGGTCCGTCGGGGCGCAGACTGCGGGCAACCAGAGTGGAACGTTCGTCGGACTGCACATTCGGGTAGAGATAATAGACCTTGACGCCTTTTTCAGTACGGACGGTCACGTCCGGAGCATAGAGGACATCTCCAACTCCATCTGCATTCAGAAGGTTGCCGTCACGGTCGCATCTGTTCTCGAAAATCACTCCATCATATCTCCAGTTGCTCAAATCATTCACCGGGGCTGACCATACCACCTGCTCCCGCCCGCAATAATATTTTATGAGGGAATCGTGGGAGCCATAAACATAAACCCTGTACTCTCCGGGCTTGTCCGGGTCTTCGAAGACATAGGGTTCCCCATCGGGAATGTGTTCCCACATAGGCATATAGGGGTTCTGCGCCAGCCCCGTCATAACTGCAGCGAGCAAGGTCAGTGCCGTGAAGATGGTTTTGAGTTTCATAATGTCGGTTGTTCTTCAAACATAAAGTTATAAAAAATGATTCTTATATTTGTGTTGTAAAGAGGCCGAACCGGAAGAAATGAACAGATTTGGCCTTTTGCAGGATGGGACATTGTTTTACAAAATGAATAAAAAATTATTATTGCTTATGATTGCAGGCCTTTCACTGCTTTCCTGCGCTCCGAAAGAAACGACCTGGAGCGATCAGTTCGAATCGATGCTTCCTCTGCTGGGACACCGCAACTGGATTGTTGTTGCCGATATGGCATATCCGCTCCAGTCCGGCGACGGAATCACCACCCTCTATGCCGACGAGGATTATCTTGACGTACTGGCAAAGGTCAAGGGCTCGATTGATGCCGCCGCGCACGTCTATCCGCACATTTGGCGTGACCGCGAGCTGGGCTTCATTGACGAATCCCTTATGCCCGGCATCGACGCCACGAAGGCGGGAATCGAAAAGATACTCGGTTCCGAGGCTCAATCCATTGATCACGAAGACCTTATCAAACGTCTTGACGAAGCTGGAGGTCTCTATCAGGTAGTCATCATCAAAACACCGATGACAACCCCTTACACAACGGTCTTCTTTGAGTTGGACTGCGCCTACTGGGATGCCGAAAAGGCCGCCGCTCTCAACCGGAAAATGGGGCGCTGAGGTATTTATCTCCCAAGGGTCTGGCGTATCTCCTGAACGTTGTGTGCAATCCAGAAGACGGATGCACCGATGAAGAGGGATACGGCCATATTCAGGACCGTCCGTGGTTCCAGGAAGGGAATCTGCAGCAGATTAACCTTTTCAGGCAGGAGTTGCAGAAAATCATACGGGATATTGCCAATTGTTGCCATCGCAAGTGACCCGGCACAGACTCCCGCGACTAGCGCATATATGACAGTATGCCTGTACCGCTTGATTTGCCTGTCCTGCACCTGCTTGATATATTCAACCTTGTCAAGGCTCCTGTCCAGAGTCTGAAGAAAATCCGCATTGTCCTCGAATTCTGCTCTGGCAGATTCGAAAAGTTTCTGTATGTCATTGTCCGGAGTCATTTCTGCAAAATATATCTAAGTTTGTCCCGACCTCGGGAAAGTTGTTTCTTGACAGCATCTTCCGTGCTGTCGGAAATCACGGCTATCTCCTTGATGGAATAGCCGGTCAGATAATGGAGAGTTATCGCCGACCTCTCTTTCGGAGGTAGGGTTCCGAGAGCCAGATAGAGTTCCTCGTGAACGTATGAGGCATCGGCGGAGGATGTTCCTGCCAACAGTTTCGCTTCTTCCAGAGATTCATATGTCCTTGCGGCCGACCTGTGGTTCAGAAACGTGTTGTATGCAATCTTGAAGACCCAGGAACGGAACCGGCCCCTATCAGAATATGAAGAAATTGACAGATAAGCCTTTATCAGTGATTCCTGAGCTATCTCATCCGCCTCGTTCCTGTTGCCGCAACAAAGGGCAAGCAGAAACCCGCGTAGGGCGTTCTGCTCGCACTTCACCAGTTCTATGAACTGATCTTTTGTCATTGGATTTCCTGCCGCCGTTTTCTTTCTTCAGCCTCGATTTCTCCCGCCAACATCTTTTTGCCTAAAAAATAGTTGATAAGGAATGCGACGCCCACTGCAAGTACAGCGATGAATATGAGTAATTCATCGGACAGTAGGCTCACTCCGCCAATTAACTTGAATATGACGCCGAGGAGGCCGCAGAAAGTGCAGATACATCCCCAAAGGAGCCTTGTAAGCAGTTTCTCCTTAATCGGTTTTTCTTTTGGCTGAAAGCTTCTGGCAAGTTGCTCAGCATCGATATTCGGGTTCTTTTCAAGAGTGGCGATGATGACCTCCTTCTGATTTTCGTTTCTTCGGGTGTAAGAGCGCATTACCAGCCAGACAATAAGCACCGGCATAACCGCACAGATGCCGAGGGGTATAAGAATATCTTCCATAGTGATGTAAAGTTATATTATGTTTTTGATTCTTTCCGAACCGGTTCACATATATAACAAGACAATCCGGCAAAAGGTGACGATTACGCAACCGTGGCGGGATTGAAAAGAGGCTTTCTTCATCCCGCCACTCGCAATCCCGCCCCGGCAAAAGGTGACGGAGAACAAGAAAACCCGGCGCACAGGCGTCGGGCTTTCGCGTGGTCCCAGCAGGGCATGATCCTGCGACCCCCTGATTATGAGTCAGATGCTCTAACCAACTGAGCTATGGGACCGGTTTTCCAAGGCTCAAAGATAGTAATTTTGAGCCTAAGAATGAATTTTTCTTACAAAACCTTGATCTCAACCTCAACACCGCTGGGGAGTTCGAGCTTCATAAGAGCGTCAACTGTCTTTGAAGTCGAGCTGAAAATATCCAGCAGACGGCGGAATGAATTGAGTTCAAACTGTTCGCGAGCTTTCTTGTTTACGAAAGTCGAGCGGTTGACTGTGAAGATTTTCTGGTCGGTGGGAAGAGGAATGGGTCCGCTTACCACAGCACCTGTAGCCTTGACAGTCTTGACGATCTTGTCAGCGGACTTGTCCACCAAAGCATGATCGAAAGATTTGAGTTTGATTCTGATTTTTTGGCTCATTATAGTAATATTAACAATTATACAAATTCTTCGTCAAAGAACATCATACGGTTTCCTCCCTGCTTGTCGATGATTTCGCGGGCGATGTTCGAGGGAACCTCCGCGTAGTGGGAGAAGGTCATCGAACTGGTTGCCCTGCCGGAAGTCAGCGTTCGCAGAACAGTCACGTAGCCGAACTGCTCGGCAAGAGGAACCTTTGCCTTGACAATTCTTGCATTGCCTTTGGTATCCATATCGGAAATCTGCCCGCGACGGCGATTGATGTCACCAACGACATCCCCCATATACTCTTCGGGAGTGACCACGTCGAGAGCCATAATAGGCTCCATCAGCACCGGAGCGCACTTACTGAGCGACTTGCGGAATGCCTGACGGGCACAAATCTCGAACGAAAGGGCATCGGAATCGACAGGATGGAAACTGCCGTCAAGAAGGCGGACCTTCAGCGACGTAAGTTCGTACCCCGCAAGAACTCCGTTGGACATTGCGGACTTGAAGCCCTTTTCGACGGAAGGGATGAATTCCTTGGGAATATTTCCTCCCTTGACTTCGTCAATGAACTGAAGTCCGGTGACCCCTTCGTCGGCGGGACCGATTTCAATCTGGATATCGGCGAATTTACCACGACCTCCCGTCTGCTTCTTGAATACCTCGCGGTGGGAGGTGCTCTTGGTCACTGCCTCGCGGTAGTTGACCTGGGGAGCGCCCTGATTGATCTCCACACCGAATTCACGGCGGAGACGGTCCACAATGATATCCAGATGAAGCTCGCCCATACCGCTGATGATGGTCTGACCTGTCTCATTGTTGGTCTGGACGGTGAAGGTAGGGTCTTCCTCAGACAGTTTTCCCAGGGCTATGCCAAGTTTGTCGAGATCCTTCTGGGTCTTGGGCTCAACCGCCAGTCCGATTACCGGATCGGGGAAAGATATGGACTCCAGAATGATGGGACTTGACTCCGCACAGACTGTATCACCCGTACGCAGTTCCTTGAATCCTACCGCAGCGCAGATATCACCTGCCTCCACGAAATCTATGGGATTCTGTTTGCTGGAATGCATCTGGTACAGGCGGGCCACCCTTTCCTTCTTGCCGGAACGGGTGTTCAATACGTAAGAACCTGAATTCAGAAGTCCTGAATATGCTCTGATGAAAGCAAGGCGGCCTACGTAAGGGTCTGTCGCAATCTTGAATACAAGACCGCAGAAAGGCTGGTCGTTCTTGGGCAGGCGCTCCACCTCCTTGTTGGTGCGGAGGTCTGTCCCGGTAACTCCTCCCTTGTCGAGGGGAGAAGGAAGATAACGCATCACTGCATCGAGCAGGAACTGGACGCCCTTGTTCTTGAAAGACGAACCGCAGCAGGTGGGAACCACCGCCATATCGATTGTCGCCTTTCTCAAGGCATCGATTATCTCCTGCTCCGAGATTGAGTCAGGGTCACTGAAATACTTCTCGAGGATGGCGTCATTGTATTCCGCCACGGCCTCGACAAGATTTCCTCTCCACTGCTCAACCTCGGATACCATATCCTCGGGGACAGGACGAACCTCATAATTCACGAGGTCCTTGCTGTCATTATAGACGTATGCCTTTCTGGATATCAAATCCACGACACCGATGAAACTGTCTTCGACTCCAATCGGAAGGCAGATGGGAACTGAATGGGCTCCCAACTTGGTGTTGATCTCTTCCACCACGGCTGTAAAATCCGCACCGACACGGTCCATCTTGTTGACGTAGGCTATCTTGGGGACACGATACTTGTCCGCCTGACGCCATACCGTCTCAGACTGGGGCTGCACGCGACCCACAGCGCAGAAAGTGGCGATTGTCCCGTCAAGAATACGGAGACTTCGCTCCACCTCCACGGTGAAATCGACGTGGCCCGGAGTGTCGATAAGATTTATCTGGTACTGCTCACCGTTGTAATGCCAAAAAGCGGTGGTGGCCGCCGAAGTGATGGTAATACCACGCTCCTGCTCCTGAACCATCCAGTCCATCGTCGCAGCTCCCTCGTGAACCTCGCCTATCTTGTGGGTCTTGCCCGTATAGTAGAGGATACGCTCGGAAGTTGTGGTCTTACCGGCATCTATATGAGCCATGATACCGATATTCCTAGTGTATTTGAGATCTCTTGCCATCTTCTGGAATTAGAAGCGGAAGTGTGCGAAGGCCTTGTTGGCCTCAGCCATTCTGTGCATATCCTCCTTTCTCTTGAAGGCTGCGCCTTCGCAGTTGTATGCGGCCATTATTTCGGCTGCAAGTTTTTCTGCCATGGAGTGACCTGCACGCTTGCGGGCGAAAAGCACCATATTCTTCATTGAGAGAGACACTTTTCTTTCAGGACGCACCTCCGTAGGCACCTGGAAGTTTGCTCCACCAACCCTGCGGCTTTTAACCTCAACCTGCGGGGTTACGTTTTCGAGAGCTTTCTTCCAAATATCGAGAGGAGCCTGTTCAGAATCTTTCATCTTCTCGCCGATGATGTCGATTGCATCGTAAAAAATAGAATACGCGATACTCTTCTTCCCCTGCAACATAAGATTGTTCACGAAACGGGTTACCTGTACATCGTGAAACTTAGGATCAGGAAGTAGAATCCTCTTTTTAGGCTTCGTTTTTCTCATTTTTCGAAAGATTTAAATGATTTGAGTGTTGGGTGGTTACTTCTTAGGGGCTTTGGGACGCTTTGTGCCATAGAGGGAACGACTCTGAGTACGACCCTCTACACCAGCAGTATCCAACGCACCTCTAAGGATGTGATAACGTACACCGGGGAGGTCTTTCACACGACCGCCACGAACAAGCACGATGCTGTGTTCCTGAAGGTTGTGACCTTCGCCGGGGATGTATGCATTGACCTCTTTCTGGTTGGTGAGCCTTACACGGGCCACTTTACGCATGGCTGAGTTAGGCTTCTTGGGAGTTGTAGTGTAAACACGTACACAAACACCACGTCTTTGAGGACATGCATCAAGTGCGCGAGATTTGCTTTTCTCTTCGATAACCTCGCGACCTTTGCGAACTAATTGTTGAATTGTTGGCATAAATAGTTGTTAATCTTTTATTTATGTTATTTTCCCCACATTTTGCGGGGTTGCAAAGATAGGACAAAAATCCCTAAATGCCAACAAGTTTTCAACAAAAATCACTTGAAACTGAAAATTTTATCGCTCCTGCGCAGGTTTTCCCTGACAGGGATAGAGCAGACATCGCCCTTGGAGGCAGTCTCCACGCTTTTGAAGTCCACTCTTATTTCCGGAACGGTGTATTCGATGACACCTGTCGTAGGGCCGCATATGAGCATTGTGTCACCGACACTGAAGGATCCTGTCTCCACGGTGATTTCGGCCACTCCGATTTTGGCGAAATAATTGGTGACCCTGCCGATATATGTCTTGGTGCGGGTGGCGCGGTTGCCGTAGGCATCGCTCCACTCACCGAGCCGTGCCCCCTGGTAGTAACCGTCCCAGAACCCCCTGTTGAATACAGTTGCAAGCTTTGACTTGAGGGTTGCGGCCAGTTCAGGTGTATATCTCCCCTCTTCGACGGCATCGGCGGCATCCCGGTAGGCTCGTGTCACCGTCCTGACATACTCGCTGCTTCGGGCACGCCCTTCGATTTTGAAGACGGAGACCCCGGCATCGGCGATTTTGTCCAGGAACTCTATGGTGCACAAATCCTTGGGGGACATTATGTATTTGTTGTCCACCACCAGTTGCGAGCCTGTCTCAAGGTCGGTCACCTCATATCCGCGACGGCAGATCTGGTAGCAGGAGCCCCTGTTTGCGGAGGCGCCGTATTCGTGAAGGGAAAGATAGCATTTGCCGGAAACCGCCATACAGAGAGCCCCGTGGCAGAACATTTCTATCTGCAGAGGCCTCCCTGAAGGGCCGCAGATGCCCTCCCTGTCGATGGTTGCCTTTATCTCCTTGACCTGCCCCAGATTGAGTTCTCTGGCAAGGACGATTACATCCGCATATCTGCTGTAGAACCGCAGGCTCTCCCGGTTGGAGATGCTCAGCTGTGTGGAAATATGGACTTCCACACCTATCTGGCGGGCATATTCGATGACTGCCATATCACTGGCAATCACTGCGCTGACCCCCGCATCACGGGCGGCACGAAGGGCTTCCCTCATCGGCTCGAGATCATCGTCATAAAGGATTATGTTCAGAGTGAGATATGATTTCACCCCGTTTTCACGGCAGATCCGGCATACCTCCACCAAATCTTCCGGAGCGAAATTATTCGCGGAGTGGGAACGCATATTCAACTTTCCCACACCGAAATAGACCGAATCGGCCCCTCCCTGGATTGCGGCCCTCAGGCACTCGAAGTTGCCTGCAGGAGCCATTATTTCTATCTTACCGTTCACGTCCCAGAAGCATTCCGGCGAACTCTGCCAGACGGGCTTTCTGCTCATCCGTAAGAGATGACCCTTTCAGGGCCTCGATAGCCTTGTTGTTATATGTCGCAATTTCGTTTTCGGCATCCTGTTTTATGTCCAGATCGAGATAGAGAGCCTTCATCGCGGAGATTTTCTCCTGTTGTCCTTCCTGCCCGTCAATTTTCATAATCCTTTCTATCTCAGACTTCTGAGAGGAATTAGCCTTTCTTGTGGCATTCACCAGCAGCCAGGTCTTCTTGTTGCAGGAGATATCCCCTCCTATCTTCTTCCCGAAGGATTTCTCGTCCCCGAAGGTATCCAGATAATCGTCGGCTATCTGGAATGCTAGCCCGAGCTTGTAACCGTAATCGTACAGCACATCGCATAATTTTTCATCCGCACCACCCAGTATCGCCCCCATCTTCGCGGAAGCGGCGAGCAGGCAGGCGGTCTTCAGCCCTATCATCCTCAGGTAATCATCTCCGGTTATGTATGGGATGTTCTCGAAATCCATATCCAGCTGCTGCCCCTCGCAGATTCTGATGGCAGTGGAGGTGAACAGGTCCAATATGCCGGGGAGGACCGCACCGGGAGCCCTTGCCAGATATTTGTAAGAAAGGAATGCCATCGCATCTCCGGAGAGAATCGCCACGTTCTCGTTCCACTTCTTGAATACGGTGGGCCTTCCCCTTCTGGTTGGAGCCTTGTCCATTATGTCATCGTGCAGCAGTGTGAATTCGTGGAACATCTCCAGTGCGAAAGCAGGACTGAGAACGGAACTGTCAATCCTGTTGCTGAAGAGGTTATATACCGTCAGACAAAGTTTCGGCCTTATTCTCTTCCCCCCTATCGACATAGTATATTCCACAGGCTCATACAGGTTGTACGGATCCCTGCTATAGCCCATTTCCACGCCGGTTTTCTCCACGAATCTTCCGATTTCTTCAAGTGTGTACATATAATTATTCCTTTCACTCGCAAAGTTAGGAGCAGTTTTTGAATAAACAACGAAAAAAAGAAATCAGATTCTTATCTTTGCGAATATGAACACTAGAGGCACAGCGACTGTGGTCAAACATACCGGGAGCCATTACCTGCTGAGCGAACTGCCACTGTGGCAGCCCTTCGAAGCGGTAATACGGGGAAAACTGCGCCTGACGGGTTCCAAATCCACCAATCCGGTGGCTGTGGGAGACCGCGTCACCTTCGAGGACGGGGTGATAACCGGAGTCCTGCCCAGAAAGAACTACGTCATCCGCCGGTCCACCAACCTTTCCCGCGAGAACCACATAATCGCCGCAAATCTGGATATGGTGTTCCTCGTGATGACAGTGATTCTGCCTGAGACGAAACTTGCCTTCGTTGACCGGTTCCTCGTCACCTGCGAGGCATACGGCATCCATCCCGTAATCGTAATGAACAAGACGGACCTCTACACGGAGAGAGAACTGCAGGAACAGATGGAGTGGATGGCGGAAATCTACCGTAACGCAGGATATGAAGTAATCGGAGCCTCCACCCGTACGATGCAGGGAATAGACAGAATAAGAGAACTTTGCAGAAACGGCGTCTGCCTCTTCAGCGGCCAGTCCGGGGTTGGCAAATCCTCCCTTCTCAAGGCTCTGGATCCGGCTCTGAACCCGAAAATCGGGGAAATATCCATCTCCCACCTGCAGGGAAAGCATACCACCACCTTCTATGAGATGCATCCCCTTTCAAGCGGTGGGGTCGTGATAGACACCCCCGGCATCAGAGGGTTCGGACTCGTGGATTTCGAAAACGGGGAGCTGAGCAAATACTTTCCGGAGATGCTGAAAGTTATGGATAACTGCAGATATATGCCCTGCACCCACACCCACGAGCCGGGATGCGCTGTCAAGGAAGCCCTCGAAAAGGGAGAAATTTCAGCGGAAAGATACTCTTCCTACCTCGGAATGTTGGAGGAGAACACAAAATACAGATAGAAAAGAGCACATATGAAGAATTTGTCAATTGCACTCATTCTGCTGGCTACATTCGTTCAGGCCGGCGCACAAAGCAAAGAATTCAAGTTGGGCCAGGCCCTTGAAATACAGAATGCCGTCCTTCAGGAAGTGGCCAGGAGTTATGTCGATAGCGTGGATTTCAGGAAGATGATTGATGCCGGCATCGAAGCCATGCTCAGCACTCTGGATCCCTATACCGTATATTACCCCGAAGAGGAGGACGAGAGCGTCCAGCTGATGACCACCGGCATCTACGGAGGTGTCGGCTCCCTTATCAGAAAACTTCCGGGCCAGCCCGTGAAACTGGTCGAACCTTATATCGGTTCCCCCGCTGTGAAAGCCGGACTGGAGCCGGGGGATGAGATACTCAAAATCGACGGCGACTCCATCCTGGACCTGACAAGCGAGCAGGCTTCCGAAAGGATGAAGGGGCAGCCCGGAACAACGGTCCGATTCACGGTTGTCAAGGGTCGCGGAGGCGATACTCTGGACGTTATCGTGACAAGGGAACGTATCCACATCTCCAATGTGGTCTATGCGGGAATGCTGAGGGACACAATAGGCTATATCGCCCTTGACGGATTCACATCCAAAATGCACGAAGAGGTGAAGGCAGAACTCGACATTCTCAAGAAGAAAGGAGCCAAACGCCTTGTCATCGATCTTCGCGACAACGGAGGAGGGGTGATGGAGGAAGCCATCGACCTGATTTCCCTGTTTGTCCCCAAAGGGACCACAGTTGTCAGTTCGAAAGGTCGGTCTTCCCTCGATGAGACAAAATATCTCACGACACTCGCACCGGTCGATACGGTGATTCCCCTTATGGTGATGATCAACAGCCTTTCCGCCTCCGCATCTGAAATCTTCGCCGGTGCCGTGCAGGATCTTGACAGAGGCACGATTGCAGGGAAGAAATCATTCGGCAAAGGACTCATCCAATCCATACGCCCCACCCCCTACAACAGCAAGGTAAAGGTTACAACCGGTAAATATTATACCCCTAGCGGGCGGTGTGTGCAAGCCATAGACTACAGCCACCGCAACGAGGACGGCAGCGTTGGATTCGTTCCCGATTCCCTGAAGAAGGAGTTCAAGACCCGCATTGGCCGCAGTGTCTATGACGGAGGAGGCATCACCCCTGACATAGAGGTTGAAAGCCCTGAATACAGCCGCACCGCCATCGCCCTAATTGTGGCTGACATAACAGGAGATTTTGCAATTGAATATTATAGGAAGCACCCGTCAATCGCCCCTGCAGAGGAGTTCCGGATGAGCGACGAAGATTATGAGGATTTTGTAAAATTCGCGGCTTCTCAGGATTTCGACGTGAGAAGCAGTGCCCAGACCGCACTCGACGCGCTGATTAAAGTGGCGGAAAAGGACAATCTGTACGAAACATACAAACCTGAGATAGATGCTCTTTCCGCCAAACTGAACCTTGACAAGGAAAATTCCCTCCGCGCACGCAAGGCGGAAATTCTTCCTTTGGTGGAAAAGGAGATTGTGGAGAAATTCTATTTCAACAGGGCAAGCACTGTAGTCTCATTGAGAAACGACCCCCAGCTTGAAGCAGCCCTAGACAAATGGTAGCCTCGCTTCCTAAAGTTTGATCTCTTTCTTGAGATAGTGCCTCAAGCCGTGCATCTCCAGAAAGTCGTAGAGTTCAAAACAGGGGTCAGCCTTGATTTCCTTCGATAACATCACCACGCTGTCCTGCTGTCCGTCGTGTGAAAAAAGAATGTCCATATAAAGTCGTGCCTTCCCCTTGTGGCGCTTCAACTCCCGCGCAAGGTCCTTCCTCAACTCAGGGGAGACTCTGTCAATAGGCATCACTACGTGGAATTCCTTTATGAATTTTTCCTTCAGGTCAGACAGGAATCCTATTCCCGTAAGCCTCAAATCAAAGGACTCTTTCTCCCCTTCCTTGGCATAACGCTTTCTTGCAGAGCATTTTATCAAAAGGCAATGATGTACCTTCGCGTAGCGTATGAAACTCTCATAATCCCTGCTTGAAACGTTGAAACGGTGGCTTCCCGAATAATCCTCGACCGTAAGCCTGAACCAGGGCTTGTTCTCGCTTTTGGTGAAGAGTTCTTCAACGGCTGTAACCAGTCCCGCAAAATAGAAATCTCTGTTCTGCAAAGTTTTGTCCGAAGAGAGAGATGCTTCTATCTCCCCTATTTTGGAAAGAGGTGTATCCGCGAATTCATCTATCTCCAGTTTGTATTTGTCAAGAGGATGGGATGACAGGTACATTCCCACAAGTTCCTTCTCCCTCTTCAGGAATTCTATCTCACTGTATTCGGACACGGAAGGAGGGACAGGTCTCAAAGGCTTGAGTTCCATTGAATCTCCGAAGAGGCTCATCCCCGCATCGAAGGAATCGTTCTGGTATTTCGTACCATATTTCACAACAGCATCGAGGAATGTCTCGTCCTTTCCGGCCAGAGGGCAGGCGAACTGGGCGCGGCTGACATTGCCGAAACTGTCGAACGCACCTGAGAAAACAAGACTCTCCAATGCTTTTCTGTTGATTGAGCCGGCCGGCATCCTCTCCACGAAGTCGAACACGTCCCTGAAGGGTCCGCCCTTTCTCCTTTCGGCCACAACAGCCTCGATTATGCTCATTCCGACCCCCTTGATTCCGGCCATTCCGAAACGGACGTTACCGTCTTTGTTCACCGTGAACTCAGCCTGGCTCTCGTTGATATCCGGGCTTAGGAGTTTGACCTTCCACTTGCGGCAATCATCCAGCACTTTGGTGATTTCCTCCATATTGTCGAGGTTACAGCAGAGGTTGGCGGCAAAGAATTCGGCCGGATAGTGGCATTTCAGCCAGGCCGTCTGGTAACTTACCCAGGCGTAGCAGGTGGCGTGTGACTTGTTGAAGGCGTATTCGGCAAACGCACGCCAGTCCTTCCAGATTTTCTCAAGCACTTCGGAAGGATGCCCGTTCTCCCGGCCTCCCTCCATAAACTTGCTGTTCAGGCTCTCGAGCACAGTTATCTGCTTCTTTCCCATCGCCTTTCGCAACTTGTCGGCCTCACCCTTGGTGAAACCTGCAAGCTTCTGAGAAAGCCTCATCACCTGCTCCTGATAGACTGTCACCCCGTATGTCTCCTTGAGGAACTCCTCCATCTCGGGGAGGTCGTAAGTAATCTGCTGGACTCCAAGCTTGCGGTCAACGAAATCGGGGATGTAGTCCATAGGGCCGGGGCGGTAGAGGGCATTCATAGCAATCAGGTCCTCAAACCTCTCCGGGTGGAGCTTCTGGAGCCACTCCCTCATCCCGGGCGACTCGAACTGGAAAATGGAGGTGGTGTCTCCGCGGCTGTAAAGTTCGAAGACTTCCTTGTCCTCCTTGTCGATGGCTTCTATATCGATGTCCACCCCGTGAGACTCCTTTATCAGGTCCAGAGCCTTGTGGATGATGGAAAGGGTGTTCAGCCCGAGAAAGTCCATCTTCAGCAGACCGCACTCCTCTATGTAGTGACCGTCGTACTGCGATGTCCAGACGTCTTTGCCTGTATCCTTGTCCTTGGAGAGGCAGATGGGGATGTAATCACTCAGGTTGCCAGGTCCGATGATGGTGGCACAGGCGTGCATACCTACTTGGCGCACACTTCCTTCCAGCTGACGGGCATAGTCCAGTACCTCCCTGTTGAGGTCATTGCCCTCCCTGGAAAGTTCCTCCTGCAGTTCGGGGACGAGACGGAAACAGTTCTCGAGAGTGATTTTCACGTTCTTCTCCTCCACCGTGCCGTCATCATTCTTTTTCTTCTCCGAAAGACGGGCGGGAATCAACTTCGAGAGACGGTTCGACTCGTCTATGGAGACGTGGCTGATTCTTGCCACGTCCTTGATGGCACCCTTGGCCAGCATAGTGCCGAAAGTGATGACACGGGAAACGTGGTCCAATCCGTATTTCTGCTCCACATATCTGTGGGCAAAGGGAAGATTCTCGAAATCCACGTCGATATCGGGCATTGAAACTCTGTCCGGATTGAGAAACCTCTCGAACAGAAGGTCGTAACGGATAGGGTCCAGATTTGTGATTCCCAGGCAATAGGCCACGACAGAACCGGCAGCGGAGCCTCTACCGGGACCGACCATATAGCCTGCGTCGCGGGAAGCCCTGATATAGTCCTGAACTATGAGGAAATAATCCGGGAAGCCCATCTTGCAGATGGTCTTCAGTTCGAAATCTATCCTGCCTCTCTGTTCTTCGTTAAGAGTCTCCCCATATCTTTTTCGGGCTCCTTCGTAGGTCAGGTGGCAGAGATATGCAACGGACTTGCAGAAATCATCGCCGCGATAGTTCCCCTTCGCGTCATTCTTTCCCACCTCTATGACCTCTGCGTATTTTTCCAGATGGGTGTCAATCTCCTTGAGGAAGTCCGGTTCGATGTCGAACTTCGGAAGAATGTAGTCGTGGTCTATCTTGTAGGCTTCTATCTTGTCCGCAACCTCACAGGTATTGTCCAGAACTTCAGGATGATCGGGGAACAATTCCTCCATCTCCTCCCTGGTCTTGAGATACTCGGCTTTGGTGTAGCGCAGTCTTTCCGGGTCGTCAATGTCCGAATTCGTGGTCAGGCATATCAGCCTGTCGTGGGCATCCGCATCCTCCTTCCTTATGAAATGCACATCGTTGGTAGCCACCACCTTCACTCCGCATTCCTGTGCCAGCGCGAATATGTGAGGATTGACTTTACGCTGACATTCAGGGACATCCTTTGCCTGAGAAACGTCTGTGGGATGAAGCATCACCTCAAGGTAATAGTCATCCCCGAACACTTTCTTGTGCCAGAGCACCGCTTCACGTGCGGCATCGATGTCTCCCTCAAGAAGGGCGTGCGGAATCTCACCGGCAAGGCAGGCCGAACAGCAGATGAGATTTTCGTGATATTTCTCTATGACCCCGTGAGAGACACGCGGCTTGTAGTACATCCCGCTGACGTGCCCTTCGGTGCAGATTTTCATCAGGTTGCGGTAGCCGTCGATGTTCTTGGCAAGCAGAATCAGATGGTAATATTTCCTGTGGTCCCTGTCCTTGAGAGTGTGGTCGTAGTGTCTTGTCACATAGACCTCACATCCGACAAGAGGCTTGACAATCAGGTTCCCTGCCTCATCTTTGTTCTTGTCGTTGAAAGCGTGCTTGAGGAACTCCTTCACTCCGTACATATTGCCGTGGTCAGTGATGGCCAGAGCCTTCAGGCCGGTCTCACGGGCACGGGCAAAAAGTTTCCCGATGTCGGAAAGACCGTCAAGGATAGAATACTGTGTATGGACGTGAAGGTGCGCGAACGACATAATTACACGAGAGGGGTTCCTGTCATTTCCGCCGGCTGGGCGATTCCCATAAGTTTCAGAATGGTAGGGGCTATGTCGGCAAGACGCCCGTCCTTTACCTCCTTCACGTCGTCATCGACCACGATGAACTGCACCTTGTTCAGGGAGTGTGCCGTATTCGGTGTTCCGTCGGGGTTGACGGCGTTGTCGGCGTTGCCGTGATCCGCAGTGATCAGCACGGTGTAGCCGTTGGCTCTTGCCGTGCGTACAACCTCGCCCACTGCGCTGTCGATGTAGCGGACAGCAGAACAGATTGCTTCATAGACACCTGTATGGCCTACCATATCGCCGTTGGCGAAGTTGAGAATCACCATATCGTGCTTCTGAGTCTGAAGATCGGATATCAGGGCTTCCTTCACCTGGGGAGCGCTCATCTCCGGCTTGAGGTCGTAGGTGGCCACCTTGGGGGAGTTGATGAGAATGCGGTCCTCGTTTTCGAATTCCTTCTCACGTCCGCCGTTGAAGAAGAATGTCACGTGGGCATACTTTTCAGTCTCAGCAATGCGGAGCTGCCGTTTCCCTGCGGCGGCAACCACCTCTCCGAGAGTCTTCTGCACGTTCTCCTTGTCAAACAGGATATGAAGTCCGGTGAATTTGTCATCGTATGGAGTGAGACAGCAGTAGTAGAGAGGAACCGTCTTCATTCCGGCCTCGGGCATATCGGTCTGAGTGAGGACATTGGTGATTTCCCTGGCGCGGTCGTTACGGAAATTGAAGAATATCACGGCATCCCCCTCCTTGATTGTCGCGGTCGGGTTGCCGTCTTCATCCACAATGCAGACAGGCTTGATGAATTCGTCCGTAACACCCTCGTCGTATGACTCCTGTATCGCCTGGACGGCAGAAAGTGATTTCTTGCCGATACCATTCACCACGAGGTCATAACCTTCCTTTACCCTCTCCCATCTCTTGTCACGGTCCATCGTGTAGAAACGTCCGCATACGGAAGCCACCTTTCCTGTGGTAGCCGCCATCCTGCTCTCCAATTCCTCGACGAATCCCTTTCCGCTCTTGGGGTCGGTGTCACGACCGTCCATCAGGCAGTGTACGAAAACCTTTGGCAGTCCTGCCTTCGCGGCCTCCGCAAGGAATTCATAAAGATGGTTCAAGGAACTGTGGACTCCCCCGTGTGAGCAAAGACCCATAAAATGAAGCGCACACCCTTTCTCTTTCACATAATCGTACGCTTTTTTTATCTCACTGTTTTCCATCAGGGTATGAGCCTGACAGGCCATATTTATCTTCACCAGGTCCTGATAGACGATACGGCCGCCACCGATGTTGAGGTGCCCCACTTCAGAGTTGCCCATCTGGCCGTCAGGAAGGCCGACGTCCTGGCCGCAGGCGGCAAGGTGAGAAAATGGATATTTCGCACGCAAAGCGTCTATTTCAGGCGTTCCGGTAGCATAAATGGCGTTGGAGCGGTCCTTTTTACCCTCGCCCCATCCGTCCAGGATCATCAACAATACTTTCTTGTTCATATTTTTATTAAATTTGTGTCAATATAGAAGTGCAAATTTAAACAATATATGCCAACTAAAAAAGTTAAAAAAATCAAAAAGCCGGCCAGGAAAAGGCGGTTTATGGAGGAGGTGGCGGGAGTGCTTTCGCTCACTGCAAGCGGGTTCGGATTCGTGAAGGTGGAGGGATGGGATGAGGACATCTACATACCCTTCAGACAGGTGGGCAAGGCTCTGACAGGAGATACCGTGAAGGTCGGCATCACGGCACGAAAGACTAGAGGCAGTGACAAAAGAGTGGAAGGCACCATTCTCCACGTCATTGAAAGGAGCGCCAAGCCTCACATCGGGACTCTGGTTATAAGAGGATCCAGGGCCTGGGCCGTAATCGAGGGCAAAAATATGCCGTATGACATCCGAATCGAGGGCGACATACCTCCTGCACACGGCAAGAAGGTCTCCGTAATTGTGACCGGTTGGCCCGAAAAAAGTTTCGAACCTGTCGGGCGCATACTCGACGTGCTCGGGACTCCCGGTGAAAACGAGACTGAAATGCACGCGATTCTTGCGGCATACGATCTCCCTTACCGTTTCGCAGAAGAGGTGGAGAAGGCCGCAGAAGACCTTCCTTCTGAAATTTCAAGGGAGGAACTTGACGGGAGGCAGGATTTTCGTCAGGTGACGACCTTCACCATAGACCCCGCGGATGCCAAGGACTTCGATGACGCACTCTCCTTCCGCACCCTTGAGAACGGCCTTTTCGAGGTCGGTGTCCATATCGCCGATGTCACCCATTACGTCACCCCCGGTTCCATTCTCGACAAGGAGGCCTATGACCGGGGCACCTCCGTCTATCTGGTTGACCGCACCGTTCCGATGCTGCCGGAAGCCCTCTCGAACAAACTCTGTTCACTCCGTCCCAACGAGGACAAACTGTGCTACAGCGTCATATTTCAAATGGATGACAAAGCGAAAGTAAGGGACGTCCAGTTCTGTCACAGTGTAATCAGGTCTGACCACAGGTTCAACTATGAAGAGGCTCAATCCATCATCGAGGGGGGAGAAGGTCCCCTCTCCACCGAAATCCTCAAACTGCATTCTATTGCCACCTTGCTGAGAAAACGCCGTTTCGAGGCTGGAGCCGTCTCCTTCGAAAAGCCTGAAATGAAAGTCATAGTAGATGAAAACGGCAAGCCGGTTGACGTCCGCCGCAAGGAATCCGTCGAAAGCAATTTCCTCATAGAGGAGTTTATGCTGCTGGCCAACCGTTCCGTTGCCGAATTCGTGGCCCGCAAATGCAAGGCTAAAAATCCTACATTCGTCTATCGTATCCACGAGGATCCCAATCCTGAGAAATTGGACGCCCTGCGCTCCTTCGCCCGCAATTTCGGGCACAAGCTCGGAGACACCTCCTCCGCGAAAGTCGCATCCAAAAGCCTCAACGCCCTGATTTCCGCATCCCGCGGGAAACCGGAAGAGAGCGTGCTGCAGATGCTGGCTCTGCGAAGTATGGCCAGAGCCCGCTACTGCACGGACAACGTCGGCCATTACGGTCTGGCCTTCAAGTACTACACCCACTTCACCTCCCCTATCAGGCGTTATCCCGATATGATGGTCCACCGTCTGCTGGACATCTATTCAGAAGGAGGAAAAAGTCAGGACAAGACCCTCTACGAGGAGAAATGCCAGTATGCATCGATGCGTGAGCAACTTGCCACCGAGGCCGAGAGGGAGAGCATCAAGTACAAGCTCGTGGAGTTTATGCAGGATTATGTGGGTCAGGAATTCGACGGTACAATCAGCGGACTGACGGAATGGGGTATTTACGTGGAAATAGAGCCGACCAAAATCGAGGGTATGGTTTCCCTGCGCGAGGTCACCGAGGACTGGCTGATATTCGACCAGGAGAATTTTGTCACAAGAGCCAAGGCTTCGGGGCGGGTGTTCCGGCTCGGAGACAAAGTGAGAATCAGGGTTTCAAGAGCGAATCTTGAACAGAAAATCCTGGATTACGAGCTCTTGTGGGAAAGCGAATAAATCGCTGAGCCCGAGCCTGTCATAGCGGCATAGACGGCACCCTGACGGTAGAGATCCTCCTTGTAGGAGGCAAGGGAGGGGTACCTTTCGAAGACACTCTTCTCGAAATCGTTGGTCACAGTCCTTCTCCAACTCTCAACAGGTCCGGCAAGAGCCTCTGCAAGAGGTATCTCCGGTCTGCCTGGAGTGACGCCGGCGTATGCCTGTGCCGTCGAGACAAACACCTTCTGGGGCCATATCTTTATTTCCAGATTGTCAAGAGCGGGAATGTCGATATCCTTCAGTATCTCCCCTCTGCCACTGGCAGACATCGGCCGATTGTAGATGAAGAATGGACAGTCGCTGCCCAGAGCCGAAGCTTCCTGAGCCATCTGCTCCTCAGACAGCCCTATATTGAACAGGGTGTTCAGAGCCTTTATCGTGAATGCTGCATCGGAGGACCCTCCCCCAAGACCCGCTCCCGTGGGGATTTTCTTGAAAAGATTAATCCAAACCGGCGGCAGGCCGTATTTCTCCTGCATCCGGCGGCAGGCTTTCATACAAAGATTGTCATCGTCGGAACAGTCGAGAGCCGCTCCGTAAAGAGTGAACCCCGTCCGTTCGCTGAATACCACTTCCAAAACGTCATACAGGTCGGGGACCGGGACAAAAACCGTCTCTATGTCGTGGTACCCGTCCTCTCTTTTCGCCACGACATTCAGTCCGAGATTTATCTTTGCATTGGGGAAAAACAACATTTTATCCTTTACATTTTGATGTATGGTTATTGTGCCTCCTTCGTCGGATTGTCTGTCGCTTGAAAGGACCTAAGCACCCGCGCTTGATAGCGGGAGGGGCCCAGCGTCAGCTGGGAGGGATGAGCGAAGCGAAGTCCTTACCAAGCGACAGACAATCCGACGAACATTAATAACCTTGCGCCTTGATTTCCAGTTCGGCACCCTCCGGAGTTACCATCACGGCCCCGACTTCGGGCTTTGCCGTGTGACCTATTATGTCATAATCCTGAAAATCGTGACGGATTACCTCGTGCTTCTCAATCGGCACCGTGAATATGAACTTGTAGTCGTCACCTCCGTTCATCGCGGCGGTTATAGGGTCCATATTCAACTCCTGCGCGACTGCAAATGTCTGGGAGGAGATGGGAATCTTGTCAAGATAGACTTTAGCTCCCAACCCCGTCCTTCTGACAAGTTGCAGGACCGCCGCCCCCAGCCCCTTTGTAACGAAGAAGCCCTGCGAAGGCAGGCTGTCCGCATCAATGAATCTGTCGATGACGTTCGGCCTGATTTCCGGACTGAGGTAACTCCCCAGGACCGCCTTGTATTTGTCGAGAGTCGGCTGAGAATTGGTGGAATTGAACGCGACTTTCTCCCTTTCAAGTATGTGAAGGCCCATATATGCGGCCCCAACGTGACCTGTCAGGCAGATCAGGTCCATATTCTTTGTCTGTGGGACTTTGTCGATAATCTTCTTTTTCTGAGAGCCCAGAGCGGAAAGGCTGATGCAAAGCCCGTTGACGGAAGGGTTCAAATCAAGGGAAACTCTCTTTACGCCGTGCTCGCCGCAGGCGGCGACCATCCCCTGCCATAGGGCCTCAACGTCCTCATAGCAGAACCTCTTCGAGAGACCAAGATTCACCGAAAGGGCCTCCGGGGCGCGAAGGGAAGCGTACAACTCTCCCAAAACGTAAAGAACCGCCTTATAGCCCAGATGCCGGAGAGGGGTATAGACAAGGTCGAAGTCAACCCCTTCCAGAAGAACTGCGTGGGAGCAGGCGCACTGGCCCCCCTTCCCTTCTATCACAGTTGATGAAGCTTCCATCCCACTGAGGGCCAGAAGTTTCTCTATCATATTCCATTTACCGATTGCAGATATTTCCGTTCTCATACCTGCAAATATACAAAATTCCCCCAATTGCGCATACGCGAGTTGCGCATACGCGAGTGACTCGCGTATGCGCAAAGTCCTCCTCAGACCACTGCAAAGACCCTATCACCTTTCGCAGCTACTTCTACACCCAATCTTGCGCGGACGCGAGTCACTCGCGTTTTGTGCAAAATTTCATAAATCCTTGTTATCTTTGCAATATGAATCCGAATGAAATAAAAGCCCCTTACAACCCCAACCAGCCCAAACCGCAGCCAAGGAAGAGGCCGCTTGAATTGGGTATGGAACAACTTGAAAAAGTAGGAAAAATCATTGCCGTGGCCTCCGGGAAAGGAGGTGTAGGCAAATCCACCGTGGCAGTCAACCTCGCCGTGACTCTTGCCCGTATGGGCTACAAGGTCGGTCTTGCCGATGCGGACGTCTACGGCCCTTCCATTCCGATGATGACAGGTACGGAAGGAGAGATTCCGCAGGTGGACGTCTTCGACGAAATGGGAGAACCCCTCCCTCCGACCGAACCCCTGACAGACGATTGCAAGGAAATCATTGTCCCGATAGAGAAATTCGGGGTGAAGTGGATGAGCATCGGCTACTTCGCCCGCAAGGAACAGGCCCTCATCTGGCGTGGTCCGATGGCTTGCAATGCATTGAAGCAGATGATTCTTCAGGTAGAATGGGGAGAACTCGACTATCTCCTGATTGACCTTCCTCCCGGAACCGGGGACATTCATATCTCCCTGGTACACGACATCCCTATGACCGGGGCGATTATCGTCACCACGCCGCAGGCAGTGGCCTTGAGCGACGTGGAGAAGGGGGTGAACATGTTCCGCAACCCTCAGATTAACAAGCCCATATACGGTATAATAGAAAATATGTCGTGGTTCACTCCGGCGGAACTTCCGGAAAACCGCTATTACATCTTCGGCAGAGACGGAGGCCGGGAGATGGCTAAAAAATACGGAATCCCTCTTCTGGGGCAGATTCCCCTCGTACAGGGTGTGCGTGAAGGTGGCGATGAAGGCCTTCCTGCCGCCGTTTCCGACGGACCTGTATTCGAGGCGATGAAAGATGCCGCCATCCGTTTGGTGGATTGAAACTTATTTTTTACATTTGCAAGTTACACCTCGAAATCAAAGTACATAATATAAACGTTTATAGAAAATGAAAAACTACTCCACAGCCAATTTGAGGAACGTGGTCCTGCTTGGCAGCACCCGCAGCGGCAAGACAACTCTGACTGAAGCCATCCTTTTCGAAGGCAAGGTCATTGACCGCCGCGGTACCGTAGAAGCCAAGACTACCGCCTCCGACAGCACTGAAGTCGAGCAACTTTATCAGCGCTCAATCTATTCAACACCCATCTATGCGGAAGTAAAGGACTGCAAACTGAACATAATCGACGCTCCGGGAGCCGATGACTTCATCGAAGGCGTCATCACGGGCCTCAACGTCTGCGACTCAGCGGTAATGCTCGTCAATGCCGGACAAGGTGTGGAGGTAGGAACTGAAATACACGGAAGATATGCAGAGCAGTACAAGAAGCCCGTCATCATCGCCGTAAACCAGCTTGATACCGAAAAGGCCAACTGGGACAACGCTCTTGACAGCCTTCACCAGGCCTTCGGAGGCAAGCCCGTGGTAATCCAGTTCCCCGTCAACGCCGGTGTCGAATTCAACAGCTTCATCGATATCCTCAAGATGAAAATGTTCCGTTTCAAGGATGACAACGGCTCGTTCGAAGAAGTTGACATCCCCGCCGAATTCCAGGACAAAGCCGAAGAACTCCGCGCAGAACTGATGGAAAAGGCCGCTGAAGGTGATGACGCTCTTATGGAGAAATTCTTCGAAGCCGGAGAACTCACCGAAGAGGAGATTCATCAGGGATTCAAAGTAGGCTTCGACAAAGGCGAGGTCTATCCCATTGTCTGCCTTTCATCCAAGAAAGATATCGGTACTAAGCGTCTTATGGAGTTCATCACCGAAATCGCTCCCGCTCCCAAAGCCGATGTAAAGGCTCCCCTCTCGCTCTTCGTCTATAAGACCAACCTCGAGCAGCACCTGGGAGACGTCACCTACTTCAAGGTAATGTCCGGTAAAATCGGAGAAAGCACCGACGTTATCAATATGAGCAGCGATTCCAAGGAAAGAATCACAGCCATCTATGCCGTAGCAGGCAAGAAGAAGGAGAAAGTTTCCGAACTCGTTGCCGGTGACCTCGGATGTACCGTCAAACTCAAGAGCGTGAAGATCAACCAGACCCTCAACGCTGCAGGAAACGACAACGTAGTGCCCCCCATCGCGTTCCCCCCTTCAAAATACCGTTGCGCCATCAAGGCTGTGGAGGAGAAGGACGAGGAGAAGCTCGGCGAGGCTCTCAACCGTGCCGCCGCAGAGGATCCCACTATGATAGTTGAGTATTCCAAGGAGTTGAAGCAGACCATCCTCAACGGACAGGGCGAGCAGCACATCAATATCCTCAAATGGAACATCAACAACAACAGCAAGATTGAAGTCGAGCTCTTCGCTCCCAAGATTCCTTACCGCGAAACCATCACCAAAGTCGCCAACGCCACATACCGTCACAAGAAACAGTCCGGCGGCGCCGGCCAGTTCGGTGAAGTGACCCTTCTCATCGAGCCTATCGTTGAAGGCGTTGACACCCTCGCCAAATTCAAGATTGACGGCAAGGAGCAGGTGATGAACATCAAGGCCAAGGAAGAGTTCCCTCTTCCCTGGGGTGGCCGTTGGGAATTCTACAACTGTGTTGTAGGTGGAGCCATCGATGCCAACTTTATGCCCGCCATCAAGAAAGGTCTTGTGCAGAAGATGGAGGAAGGCCCTCTGACTGGTTCCTACGCCCGTGACATCCGCGTGTTCGTCTATGACGGAAAGATGCACCCGGTTGACAGCAAGGAAATCGCTTTCATCATCGCCGGCCGTAACGCCTTCAAGGAGGCTTTCAAGAATGCGGGTCCGAAGATTATGGAGCCTATCTATATGGTTGAGATTATGGTTCCCGGTGACTGCGTGGGTGACGTTATGAGCGACCTCCAGAACCGCCGCGGCATTATGGAAGGAATGAGCAGTGAAAAGGGCTTCCAGATTCTGAAAGCACGCGTTCCTCTGGCCGAACTCTACAAATACTCCACAACTTTGAGTTCACTTACCTCCGGCCGCGCCACCTTCACCCAGACATTCATTGACTACCAGCAGGTTCCTATGGATGTTCAGGACAAACTCCTGAAGGCCTACGAAGCCGAGGCTCAGGAAGAAGACTAGTGATAAAAGCCGAGCATATCAACAAATCCTTCGGGACCCTCAAGGTCCTGAAGGATATTTGTTTTTGCGCATCTTCCGGGGAAACCGTCGCAATCGTCGGCGCTTCCGGAGCCGGGAAGAGCACCCTGTTGCAGATTCTGGGTTCCCTGATGAAGCCGGACAGCGGCAGCGTAACCATCGACGGGACAGATGTTTTCTCTCTTTCCGACAAAAATCTTTCAATCTTCCGCAACAGAAAAATCGGATTTGTGTTCCAGTCCCATCATCTGCTCCCGGAATTCACGGCTCTTGAAAATGTAATGCTTCCCGCAATGATTTCGGGAAAATCAAGAAAACTGGCCGCAGAGGCAGCTCTTCCCCTGCTTGAAACCGTGGGCCTGGGTCAACGCACTTCCCATAAACCCTCCGAACTCAGCGGAGGGGAACAGCAACGGGTATCCATCGCCCGTGCGCTTGTCAACAATCCTTCCGTCGTCTTCGCCGATGAGCCTACCGGCAATCTCGACAGCCGGACCAAGGAAGATATCCACCGCCTGTTGTTTTCCATTCGCGACAAATTCGGCATCACGGTCATAGTGGTCACCCACGACCGTGACCTTGCACGCCTTTGCGACCGCACGGTCGAGATGAAGGATGGCCTCTTCATTTAGATTCAAGCAATTCTGCGTCGATAACGAACGTTCCGCAATGAAAGTCGGAACCGATGGAGTATTGCTCGGCGCGTGGGTAAACATTTCAGGCAGAGACCTCAACATCCTCGATGCGGGCACCGGCACAGGGGTAATCGCCTTGATGCTGGCACAAAGAAGTATCACCTCCGGCAGCAAAATCCTCGGCATCGACATTGACCCTCTCTCGGCGGAAGAGGCCGCATCGAACTTCGCCAAATCCCCCTGGCCGGACCGGCTTGAAGCCCGCAACTGCGATTTCAGGACAATGTCCGGAGGCTCATTCAACCTGATTGTCAGCAATCCTCCCTTCTTTGTCAACTCCCTCAAGGCCCCCGAACAGAGGCGGTCTATCGCGCGGCACACAGACACTCTTTCCTATGCCGAGCTCGTTGGAAGCGCCGTATGGAACCTTGCCCCGGGAGGCCGGCTTGCCGTGATTCTCCCTGTTCAGGAATCTGTCGCATTCATAGATGAAGCGGTCCGTCGCGGACTTGCCATCACAAGAAAGACTTTGGTCAGGACTACTGAAAACCATCCCCCGAAGCGCATCCTTATCGAAGCATCTTCAGGGGAGTGTCCCGTTGAGGAGGATTCTCTCCTTACAATTCAGGATTCCACCGGATTCACAGGTCCCTACAAGGAACTGACCCGGGACTTCTACCTCAAATTCTGATAATCCTCAATCTGATATACCTCCTTCCCTTCGAAGAAGGCTGCCATAACTTTTCCCGAGTCTATATTATCCTTGTCAACAAGGACGAAATCTGCATAATTGCCTTCCATTATGCTTCCCCGGCCGGGGGTACTCTCTTCCGAAAAGAGAATCATCTGTATGAATGTTTCAACGTCATCCCCGGCAATTTCGGGAGAGGCCATATCATCGAAATCAATTCCTCTGACACGGACAAACGAAGCGGCCTGCCCCAGAAGAAGTCCGTCCGGCTTGCCATCGGCATCCATACAGACCCCGTCCTCTTCCGTCTGGTCTGTCAGAACTTTTCCCGTCGAATCCATTATCCCCGCAATCCGCAGACAAGTGGTGTTGGCCAGCCCCCTGTGACATTCGGAATCGTTCACGAAAAGGGCAATGTCCGGACAGATGGCATCCAACTGCTCTCGGGTAGGCATCCCTTCAGAAACAAATTTATCATAATTCCACCCTATGCCGAAGATACTGGCTTTCCCGGTCGCTTTCGCCCGTTCATACGCAGTTCTGACCTTTTGCAGAAAGAAGTTTACACCCTCATCCGAACCGTTGACTGACAGTCCTCCTATAGTTTTGATGGCATCGCTCAACAGATACAGAGCGTGACTTTTCGGGCATCCCGGAACCACCTCTCCCTTGCCCGTAAGGTCTATTACACGCGTGTCCCCTTCCCTGATGAAGGACTCCGTCCCAGTTTTACCTCCAACGTAAATGTACCGGCCATCCTTGACCGCCAGCGCCTCCGCTACCGGCAACGTCTCCTCCAAGGTATGGACAGAACCGTAAACCACCAGATCCGCGGCGTTTCTGCTGCATCCCACAGAAATCAACGACAATGTCAGAATCAAAACTGCTGAATTTCTCATTTCAACTTGAATCACTAATATATCCTTCAAACCAAGGACAAATTTGTATTTCGTTGTGATATACTTTGCAAAGGTAATGGTTATCTTCTATTTATAAAAATCTGCCGTTTGTTTTGCAGTTTTTTTATATTTCTTACAGAATTTTTAAAAATATTCAAATAAATTGAATTTATTTGTAATTTTGTAATGTAAAAATTTAAAAAAATGCCCAGAAAAAGTATACAAAGTAAGGACAGAGTTCCCAAACGACTCGATTTCCTGACAGAATTTATGACTCTGCGCCATCTGGACACGCAGGATATCGCTGACAAACTGAACATCACCCGCACCTCGGTCTATTGCTGGTTCCGCGAAAGCACCGATGACGTGAGACTGTCATACGCTACCCGCATCATCGAGGATGAAGGGTTTCTCCTTCAGATTCAACTTTTCCGCAACGAAGAGGACCTCAACGAGCCGTTCTACGCCAAAGTCAATGACTTCCTTACCGATGGCGGAGATATCCGCCTGAGCAGGCTGAGTTTCCTTTCCCTGACTTTGAGACGCTATGGCTTTACCATCAAGGACGTAACTTCCAAAATGGGCGTGAACATCTCCAATTGGAGATACTGGATCAAGAACGATGATATCTATCTCTCAAGGATATACCAACTTGCCGATGTCTGCGGGCTGAACATCCGTTTCCTGATAACCCAAAAGCCCTCTTCCTGCAGTATCGTAGGGAAGCAGGGCCGATGTCTGACCGAGATTCACTCCACCTCCGTCAGCGACATCGCGCCTCTGGCCTGTTTGAATTGAAAATTTTGCATTTAAGACAATTTTATTTATCTTTGTATAAATAATATTAGTCCTTCTTCCTGATTCCGCTGCGGAATCCCCCTCCTCTTTGAACGGACTGAGCCAAACTGTTCACTCAACACTCAACCTATTCAAAAAGGAGGAAAAAATGAATAAATCCATTATCTGCGCGGTTTTGTCCGCAGCTCTTCTCACCGTCACATCCTGTGACAAGGAAAAAAACAATTTCAACATCTCCGGCATCGCCTCATCTGAAGCACTCTGTAACATCTCGCTCAAGGGGGCCTGCAACAATCTTACGGTCATCTCTTTTGAGCCTCAGTCCGTTGCAGTTCCCCTCGAGACCAACGTTCCTGTCGTCTCCTATGCCGATGAAGAATATCTTTCAGGCCACGGCTTCCAGTTCATCCCTGCAAAGGACGCGAGCCCGGACCAGACGGGAAATGTCCCTTATGTATTCCATAGCGGCGGAAACAGCAACTACACAGTCGACTGCGGCTTCAAGCTGATTCAGACAATATGGAACAAGGAACAGACAGGATACGCTGACTTCTGGACCGACTACACGAATTACGGCCTGATTGAGACTGACGTCAACTTCCGCATAAGAGGAGAGAAAGGCGAAAGAATCATAGACTTCGACGACGAGAAGAACTGGAGCGCAAGCGAACAGTATTACCTTACGGGAGTCGTTACCGACATTTCCGAGGTATCTGAAAATACGAAAGACTTCGAGACGCTCCCCATCTACAAGCCGTTCTTCGACAAAATCGGCTTCCAGCAGACAGCAACCTCCTACACGGCACAGGAATGCATACTTACCGTCGTGACGGAAAAGGATACGCTGAATCTGCAGATATACGGAAAGAAACGCGACAATGAACTTGTAAGACTTCTCGACAACGTCAAGATAGGAAATGCCATTGAGTTTCCTGTGTGGGTCAAGGACAAGGCCAGCCTGAAGGAAAGGAAAATCGAGCCCGTAAAGGTCTCGGCGGTGCTGAATGCAACCCCACGTTAGAACTGGCCCGGAGTATATGCAGGAATCTCAACATATCACCGGCAGTAGTTCTCAGTGTGTAAATAAAAAGGTCGCATCTTTCGATGCGGCCTTTTTTTTTAAGAACACGATTTTCGAATCAGTCCGCTATTCCCTGCCACTTGAACGTTATCCACAAAGAATTCAAGACTGACCTTTGGGCTGCCGGGACATCAAGTTCCGTCCAATAGTCACTGTCTCCCTTCATAATATCTATATCGTAATCTATCATTCCTACTAAATGAGTAGCGGAAGTTGTTGTACCCGAGTCAGTCTTATAATGAGCATACACGTCAAGATGTATTGAATAAGTAATAGAGCCATACATTGCACCATTACAACGGAACCCGTTATTGGTTGTCCCTCCATTGGAAATCTTTCCATTCTTTATCTCAAATTTCGGATTGACTCCCGGATCATCATCGTCAGCAGACCAATTGTCCAACCTGATTTCAATGAAATCCACAATGGACTCTGAAGTAGCTTTCAAAGTATTCGACGTTACTCCTTTATATGTGAAGTATACACTGCCTTCTCCAACATTGTTCCAGTAAGTTGTACCTCCCGCTGCACTTGACATTGCTCCAGATGTAACCGCACTTACCGAAGACGTAACATCGCTTCCATCATAATAAACTTTATATTGTCTACCACTACTAACCGTATTATTCATATAAATGGGACTATTACCTACCCATTCCGCAGTCAAGGTATGCGTTACCACAGGCGGATCAACAGGCGTAGTACCCTTCTTCAGCTGCTTTGACGTAGCCGTCTTTGAGCCGCTCTTGCTTCCGCTGCCTGATACGGTCACCTTCACATCCGCAGTACGGTCACTTGTCGTACTGCTATTGGCACTCCACGTCACTTCACCCGTGCTTGAATTAACACTGAATCCAGTGGTATAATAAGCGGCATCTGAATACTTGACAGTAAGATCCGTCACATTGGTCGTAGAAGGCGCCTGACCTTCATCTCCGGGCTGTGTAAAGGTTGCCGTCGCCGTTCCTTCCTTAGAGTTGACTTCAACCTTCGCAGTGACTACAATACTTCTGGCTGACGTACTGGTCCGGGATTCTGTCTTTGTCTGCGAATACGTCAATCCCGTCGGCGAAGCCTTTCCACCTTCAGCAGAAACATCAGGATAACTGAAGTTTGATACGGATACCTCGCTGTACTCGTTTGACGATGTCCCTTCATTGGGGTCCGCTTTCAGAGTTTTACCAAAATATGACGATTTACATTCAAATCCGGTAGCGGAGCCCGAATAGGAGACTGTTCCTCCTGTTGTTACGGTTTCAACCTTGTCATCTGTTCCGGAATCACCATTCTGGGTACAAGTGGCTGAAGTTGACGCTGTCTTTCCGTTCAAAGAAAGAGACGCACTCACTTTCTTGCTTCGTGAATCGGTTGAACTGCGACCCTTGGTCGTTTTTGTCTGTGTGAATGACACCCCGTCCAAATTATATGTAGCACCTGCAAGAGGGAATACTGTATTGGAAGGAGAGAATGTCACGACGGGGTCGCCGTAAACCACACCTCCACCGCTGCCGGCATTGCTTCCCGCCGTAATCTTGCCACTGCTGTGAGACAATGCGGAAGAACCGCTTACAACGGAATAACTTATCGAAGCCCCTGACGTTATCGGTGTCTTTGTCGTCGTCGATGTCTGACCGGAGTCTCCGTTCTGCGTTACGCTTGCGGAAGCAGTATTGGATTCATTGTGTGCCGTCACTGTAGCGGTAACCTGTATGCTTCGTTCTGAAGTGGATGTACGGGCATCCGTAACAACAGTCTTTGTCTGGCTGTACGAAATCTTCGGGCTTGACGAACCTCCCGCAACGGGGATGTCATCATAAGAGAAACTCAGATTCTCTATTTCTCCGTACGTAGTGCCGCCTTTCGTTGTCACACCGGCATTGCTTTGCGGAGTGACTTTACCCGTGGATGAACTGAGGGAGAATCCTTCAGCAGAACCGGAATACTTGACCGTATATTCGCCGCTTGACAGCGTCCTGGTTTCGGTGCTTCCATCCGAATAATTGTAAACCTGCTTGACCGTAAGGGTGGGAGAAACGGCCGAAGTGCTGTTGTATGCAACAGGTCCCGGATAAGAAAGGGTAACCGTTGGAATTCCATAACTCTTCACACTAATACCTGCCAGTTGCGAAATCGTCCTTGTGGCCGTGTTCCCGTTGCCGTTCTTAAGAGTGATTGTCGCTGACCTTGCCGCGCCCGTATTGGCGTCAACAGTGATTGTAACCCCCTTGAAGTCACCTCCCGCAGAGGTAGTGCTCACACGGGCCCAGCTCTGGTTGGAGGAGATTGTCACGTTGTCATACGGATTCGACTGGGACACATACTCCCAATCGGAAGTTGCGGACGAACCCGAAGACCACGTCCTTGTGTACTTCTTATAGACTTTTGCCACATGATATGCACACGTTTGAAATGATGCCGTTCCTCCGGAAGCGGCGACATTACTGAATCCTGTTTCCTGATAAGTTCCTACGTTCCAGTCGGAATTCTCCGTCTTCGAATCGGCCTGTACAGTGGAAACGACCTCATTCTTGACCTGAAATACATCCTCCGACGTGCTTCCGGCCTTGCCGTTGATGGTTGCACCTGCAGTAGCCGTGAACACTACTCCGCGGCTATAGTCATCAGTCCCCCTGTTCTTCGCGCTCACCTTGCCGTTTCCCGTATCGATGGAACCGCCGGAACTGTTCTTGGCACTGCCGCCCCAGGTCACGGTCACACCCGAAGGTATGGCCGAACCCACGGCTGCAATCACGACATTCTCATCCCTGGAGCCGTCAGACCAGATTCTGGTGGCCGTCTGGCTGTAGGTCAGCGTCGGAGTAGCGGAGGAACCGTTCGCTCCCACATCGCTGTAAGAAAGTTCCAGGATAGGCTCGTTATATTCATACCCCGTAACTGTACGCATCTCCGGAGGAAGGACAGTGATGACAAGCGTCCTGCACCTCTCCCCGTCCAACGTCCTTGCTACAAGTTTCGCCGTGATATCGGACTCGACAATGGAACCGCTGCAGACAGTCACATCGTTGTTTTCCTGCACGAAGGTAAGCCCTGAGGCAGTGAAGTTTTCTCCGGGTTCAAGAACATATTCCAATGAGGAAGGCGTGGGAATCACTGTGGCTGTTGCCTGCCCCATACTCGGCACCCTTATGGATGCCGGATTGAATCTCAGGTCACGGGTATCGGTGATTGTCCCCTTCTCCACCTTCCACGAGGTAAGGTCCTCATCGATGGCTGTCACCTCTGTCGGAGCAAGGACCACGGTATAAGCCGTGTTTCTTGTTATGTCGAAGTTCGATGTGGCGTTAGCTCCAAGGTATATCCTGTACCTGAGATTCTCCACGCTCACACCTGTAGTGGCATAATCTCCCAAGACCTCCAGATATGTACACCTGGAAGCCGCGGCAGCTTTGACCGTGTTGTAGTTCTCGAACTCCTTCTTCCAGGGGTCGGTGTTGTCCGGGAGTATATCTCCCTGCAAATTTTCATATATGAAGAAGTGTACTCCCTTGCCCTGATTGAGCTGCGCCAAATCGGAGGGAGATGCGTAGTCACCGTCAACAGACGTAACTGCGGCCCCGTCGATGGCCGAATTGTCAAAGGCCTTGACCTTGGACGGCGAGTTACAAAGACGCAGGCTCTTAATGGTGTACTTACCGGTGAAGCCACTCTGGTCAATGACGAAGATATACTTCGCCGCGACCCTCTTGAAATGTATATTCAGGGATGACGCGATATTCAGCGTGACGCTCTCCTTGAAGGTCATTGGAATACCGGACGAGACATTCAGGGCGCTGATATCCCAATCGAAGGTCAAGGCATCGGCTTGTGCAACAGTCATAGGCGGGATTATCAGACCAGCATTTGCCACGGCCCTCACATAGTAGGTCGTGCCGACGGTCAATCCCTCAACTTTAATCTCGCCGTCATCTGTAAAATAGCCGTCGAATACCAGTCCTGTACTGTCATATACCCACAGGTTGATATTCTCCGCAGTCACATCCTGAGCCGTAACGGCACTTTTCGTTGTGACGGAGTCCATCCCGTCCACACTGACGGATACCTGAAGTGTCCTGGTCAGCCGAAGACCTTCATCCTTGTCATACTTGAGACAGGAGGTGACAATCAGCAAAAGCGCCATCGTCAGAAATATTGAAATCTTTTTCATGAATTATGTATTTCCTGATTGTTGAACTGTCATTAGTTCTTCCTTAGACGGACATAGACAATACCCCGATAGCCATTAGACATCGCACCATCAGCAAGGGCATTTCCACCTCCGCCAGCCCCATAGAATGAGCCGTTTGTCAAGGAATAAACAGTTTCAGTCCCATTCTTGTACGAATACCCGTATCCTCCGCCTGTCTTTCCTCCCGTATCCGGGCCTCCTCTATAGCTTGAGCTACCGCAAGCTCCGAACAGGTCCGATGAACCGACCCACTCTGGAGCAGCCACACCATCTTGCCCATCATTGAAGCCTACAGCTCCCGCATCAGGTTGAACGCCCGGACTATAGATTACTTCATTATAAGAAACACTGGTCTGTCCTCCCTTTCCTCCACTTATACCTCCTGTTCCAATTGTCAAAACCATTACTCCTCCATGAGCATCAATGGATTCCACTGTTTTTGTTAATCCTCCGATTCCAAAGTATGAATTCACTACTATTCCAGAACCTCCATTGCCTCCATTGACCATAAACAGGTCGATGTATTTATATTCTTCGTTTATCGGAAGCTGATATGTACCTTCATAAGGGAATTCATATACTTTTTCATCGGGCAGTTTCCTGCTGGAATAAAAATGAATATAAGCGATACCTTGATACCCGCTTGTATTATATCGTGCTAAACTGAGGCCTCCTCCTCCGGCTCCATAAAAGGTTCCGCTGGTTGCCCAATAATCACCAAGACCCACGGAACCTCCTCCAGTTTGACCTCCCGTTTGATGTTTCGTGTCTTCGGAAACCCAGTATCCTCCACTGGCGCCGAACAAATCACCCGAGCCAACCCATGACGGAGCGGCTATGCCGTCCTGGGCAGGGCTGAAGCAATACGTGCCATTGCTTGGCTGGATGCCTGGAGTATATGTAATTCCATTATAGGTCACACTCGTCTGTCCGCCTGTACCGCCATTTGATCCGCCGGCCCCGATGGTGATGGACATTTGTTTTGATTCATCCAGAGACAGGCTCTCTATGTGATATGTCAAACCTCCGATACCGAATTGAGTAGTATAGTTTGCACCTACTCCGCCATTACCTCCATTGACCATAAAAAGGTCAAAATATTGCGCGTCATCCGGAACGTTAATCACAGATGTACTTGTAACTTCAATAACCTGATTGACCCTTTCTGTTATCGTTGCCTGGCAAATTGCCGAATTATAAACAGTGTATGGATTTTCCGTAAGGTCATCCACCTTGTCGGAGAACGTCATTATGCCACCTCTGGCGTAAAATTTCACCGTTCTTTCACCGTCGGTGGCGTATGTATGGACAGGCGTGAATTTTCCCCCGGCCATCAGTTTCTCTATCGTTCCGTCACCCCAGTCGATGACCACTTCCAATCCCTGCGATAAGGTCATTTCCGGAAATTCAAATTCCCCTGAAGGAATTGTTTCCGTGTATTCCATAACCTTCGATAGAGTATATTTCGTAGCGTCGGTTACCCACGCTGTCATATCAATGCTTTCTATGATAAGTTCGGCATTTGTAAGTGCCGACAAATCAAGCGCTATGGTGTACTCCTTGCCGGCGTCAAAACTCTGTCCGGCAAGGCTGCATTCAAGGGTAATGTCCTTTGTACCGTCGTTGACGACCATCTCCAGCACGGCATCACCGCCTGCAGTCTGAGGAATCAGGACAATGGCGTTGGACGATGTCGTGACAGATTCTCCACCCATCAGCTCCGTAACGGCTATATTCAGTGTCTGAGACACATCTCCAACGACTGACAAGTTGCTCCATCCACTGCCTAGAGTGTATTCTCCCTGCCTTTTGACATTACTTACGGTTATTGTCTTGACTGTACCGTTGAAGGCTCCCTCTGCCGAGAACCTGAAATCCACGGCCGAAAGAGTATGGTCCATCGTCAGACTGATTTCCTCCCGTGAGCCGCTGTAACTGTTCGCTCCGATAATAATGTCTTTGCCCTCTGTTGCGGATGCAGGCGTAAGGTAGGTGAATTTCGGCATTCCCGAAGTCGTGGATGCAGGAAGAGTCATCCCCGTGGCATCGGACGGGTACAGTCCCCAGTAGAGGACTGTCCTCTCGGGAGAGACCCTGGCAAACTTGTTGGCCGATACCCATTTCGTACCGTCTCTGGTCATAGTCTCACCATAGATGTATGATATGTCCGTCGGAGCACTGCCGTTGTAAATGCTGGCAAACAGAGTGAAAGTATCCGGCACAGCATTGATCAGATCCGCCTTCGTGTCCGAGGAGCAGCGGATTTGAGCGTTTACCTCATAGCTGCCTCCGGGAACTTCCATTGACGATTCCACCTGACAGGCCACCGGAAACAGAGAAATAATCATCCCCGCAAAAACCTCTCTCGCCTTTGATAATAACCGTTTGCAATTGTGTCTCATATCTTATATTCCTTTGATTTGTTGAACTGAAAATTATTCCGTCATAGCCATCGTCATCTGCCTTGAGGCATCACCCTTCCACTCCGTCAGCGTGACACTCTCCACGTTCAGTATTTTCCGACCGAGTTCCGACAGGTCGAGGTTCAGCACAGCCTTGTGCCCGGCGGCCACGTTCACGCCCGTCAGAGGAGCACTCACGCTGACGTTCTCCCCGTCCACCACCGCCGTCACCTCTACCTGTGCGTCATCCGGCAAAGTTTGTGGGATAAGCAGAAGTGTGGATGCGCCGCAGAGGATGTCCTTGCCGCCGTCATCTTCAGTGAAAGAGACGTCAATATCGCTGACAATATCCTTTTTCGCAATGACATTGCTCCATCCGCTACCCAGGGTGTATATCCCTTCACTGAAGACATTTTTCATCTTTACGGACAGCAACCTGCCTTCAAAGGCTCCGTCCTGGGCCACCTTGGCGTCCACAGCACACAGTATATGGATGAAAGGCAGTTTCAAGGACTCCTTGCTGCCTTTCTGGAGACTTTGAGCCACTATGATATCCCCCTGCGCGTCCGCATTGGAAGGCAGCTCATACGACAACTTCGGCCAACCTGTCGCAGAGGCCGGCGGAAGAGTCAGTCCGGCACCGCCTGCCACAGCCCAATAAAGGACGTTGCGCTCGGAAGGGATGGCACCGTAAGCATTGTCGCTGATCCATCCTCCGGAGTACCTTGTCATAGCCTCACCGTAGATATAATTCGTCTTTCCCGGTACAGATCCGGTATATGAAGCCGCGAACAGATAGAAGACGTCGGGGACTGCCGTCAGCACAGCCCCTTTGGAATTTCCCTCGAAAGAAGCTCCCGCACGTAACCTTCTCTCTGAGCCTGAAGGGATGTCATACTGAATACAGGAGACTGTCGCAAAGGCGAGAATCATAAGAATGATAATTGCTTTTTCTTTCATACCAAATGTTTTCGTATTATATTGTTTCCAAGTAACTCCTTATGTCATATTCCCTGATGTCTATGACGAAAGGGTGGCTGTCGTCATCGATGGACTGAAGAGTGGTCGTCACTACAATCCTTTCCGCAGTAAGCGTTATGTCATAGATATAATGTCTGGCCGCCGCCCATTTCACCGCTGGGGTAAAGGTGTATTCCATATCCAGGTTCCCCGCAGGACCATTGTGCATCACGTATGTCAACTTCACCGCACAGGCCTGTTGCGAAGGCAGCAAGACGGACGAACCCACCTCGTTGCACAGCGTGGAGAGATTCATCATACCGGAATAGACCGGCATATCCTGCCTTGACCCAAGGTCGGACCAGTCGCAGGTCACACCGCTGGAGGTGCGTCTTATCTTCAGCGTCCCGCCGAAGGCCGCATTCACGAGTTGCACGCCCCTCAGAGTGAATCCCCTGTTTGCCGTCCCGTTGTACACCGTGGCAGAACCTACACGGAAGGTGAGAAGGCTCTGTGCGTGGACATATGCTATGGAGGCGCTGCCCGACACCCCTGTTGCGGCTCCTGCAATGATATCCTCCTGGTCGGCGGCATTCGAAGGCAGTCTCAGCGTCACCTCTTCAGAGACGTTGTTCCCCGGAATGAGGGATGTCGGTGTGAGAGTCCCAGTCGAATAGGAGAGCATATCGAGATTGCCTCCCTGCGGCCAATAGCGCGACTCTCCCTGCCAGCCTCCCTCTTCTGCATTGTATCTGAAGGGGCTGAAATCAAAATAGTTCCCTCCAACCCCTTCTGAGGCATTGTAGTAAGCCGCCACATAAAGCGTCCGCGTTGTCGGGATGGTTGTCAGTGCTCCCTTAGTGGATGTTCCAAGGACAGGCATTATGACGAGAGTCCCTCTGAAGTTCCCGATGGCAGGCTCAATCTTCGAGCATCCTGCGGATAATAGTGCGGCCACCGCTATCAGAATTATATATCTATTCATATACATATTATTTACAGGTATATATCGTAGATATCCTCGTCCCAGTCCGTCAGTGTAGGGAGGAACCCTCTGCCGGAGACTGCCGGAGCCTCTATCTTCAGATTCTCTGCATCGAGAAGCGTGACTCCGTCATTTTCCACCAGCGCCCCGGCGGACAGTTCCCAACCGAACTGCTCACCTGAGATATCCGTAACAAGGACATACAGGGTCATTTCTTTCGCTCCGCGGCCGAAAACTCTGAAGGCGGCACAGACATCGTCCGTTCCGGGCACTCTTCCCGCGGAGGCCCTCATCACACAATCTCCCTCGCAATCCCCTCCGCTCAAAATCACCCCGCGGGCGCAACCGGCCAGGAACAACTCCACAGCGCTGACATACTCCAGTCCTCTGATACCTTCAAGACGCACTACCCTGTAGGATGTGATGTCCCTCATCGGTACAGTCAGGACATATGGTTCGTCCCCTTCGGAACGCAGAGGCACCCTCTCTCTGACAGTCCCCACAAAGTAAGGGTCCGGAGTGACAGCCACCGTTGTGCCGATAATCTCCGTAGCGGCGTTGCACAGTGATGCCGCCTTCACCCACAGCCTCCGGGAGGACTCGTCCGCCGTATTAGTGCGGGCTGTCACGGTCTCCGATGAATCTTCGTCATCCAGAACCACGGTCTCCGAGCCGAAGGTGTGGGCAATCACCGTTCTGTCCCCTGCAGGGACATTCACCCTGCCACCTCCCAACGGCACGAAATCCATCGTAGATTCCCTCGCGGTGAGAGAGTCGTAGGAACGCACACATACCAGCGGTTCTCTCACTGTCGCAGTTTCTCCGAAGATGAATTTCATCTCCACACCATTGTCGAGAATATACATCTGTCGCAACTCGCACGAGAGGGCAAGCGGCATCAGAACCAGAGCCGTAACCATCAGGCATCTCATCGCACCGCCCTCCTCAGAATAAGATAAGACAGGCACACCTCAAGCCTCGTGGGACCTATCCAAGTACGGTTTTCGACAAAGTCCGAGGTCATCGTGGGACGGCCTCCGGGCTCATACACGCTGTATGGCCTGTTCTCCATATACACGAATCCTCCCGCAACGGTGAAGGTCATCCTCCAATGTCCGTTCCTGCCGAGCCTCGCACAGTAGGAGTAGTCGATGTCACCTCCCAACAAGCGGCCCTGGTTCCCTTCGTACGCTATCTCGAGGTCGTACTTGCCGCAAAGAGCGGAAACCCCTATGGAGTGACCCTCCATAGGCGTGGTCTTCAGGTCCTGTCCGACGCTGCCGATCCAGAAACGGCCGTCGAGACGGAAAGCCAGGGCTTGTATGCAATACTTGTTGTTTTCCGTAAGGGGAAGCCAGGGGACATATGCCGTGGCTCCCATTGAGTAGTGACGGCTCATAGGCACGTCAATGCCGACGTTCATCGCGGGAAGCAGAAGGTTCGTCCGAAAGGCCAGACACGAAGCGTTCTGCGCGTGTGCAACAATTGAAATTGTCACGAAAACAACTATGGACAGTAGTCTTTTCATGATATAAGCGTTATTTTTCGATTCAAATTTGTGTCGGGACAGAAACGTCGTCCCATCCTATCAGAGATGCCGTCACCGTCACTCCTTCAAGGGAGAAGTTCATTGCGTAACGGTACCTGCGTCCCGCCTGCCAGAGAGTCGCCTGCGGGGTATAGGTATATTCCATCGGCACATTCACAGCACGGCCGTCGGCATCGCGTCCGTTGTGCAGTATGTAGCGGACGGTCATCGGCGTGGCGTACTGCTGGGGAGTGAGGAATCCTTCACCGACATATATATGCTCCTCATCCATGGCCACCGGCTCCTGCGGGCCGAAGGTGACGTCCTTCTTCGCACCGAGGCTCTGCCATTCGAAGGCAACCTTCCCCTCGGACGTACGCACACCCTTGACGGTTCCCGCGTTGTACACCTCCTTGAGAGTGATGCTCTCTATGCTGATACCCGCGTTCCTTTCAGCGTCATATGGGACGGAGGATGCAGCGGTGAAGCATATCTGGTTCTGGGGATGGCTGAATACGATTGAGGCCGATGTCTTTGTGGCCCCGATTTTCTGTCCCACCAGGTAGTCGTCCTGAGTGACGCTGTTGTCCGGCATCGAGAGAGTGACGCTGTTGGTGACGTTCCCTTCTCCCCAGACAACGGACAGAGGGACTGTTTCCTCACAACTGTAGGCAAGCAGGTCAAGTGCCCCGTTGAACGGCCAGAATTGCTTCGGGGTGGCCCGCCACGCGGCTTTCTCTTCAGAATAGTTGAAAGGGATGGCGGTGAAGTAGTCCTCGGAAGTTGTCACGCTGTAGGCGCTGACAACCATATCGCGCCCTGAGGGGAAAACAGTTCCTCCCAAAGGGGCCTTCGTGGTTACGGACGAAACGGCCGTGACGGTCATCTCATCCCTGAGTTCCTCCTCGCGCGTCATCTCACTTTTCGAACAGGAGACGAGCACGGCGGCCGCAACGGCCGGAACGATGAATCTTGTTACATTCATATATACTTGAGTTTGACAGTTTTACGGTACGTTCACGGGGTCTGCAACCGTCCATTCCGTCAATGACGGAGTGACGGTGATTGCGTTCAGGGCAATGTTGAACGCATAGGTGTACTTCTTGCCCGATTCCATCGTCGGAGCGGAAGCCGGAGTGTAGGTGTACTGCATCGGTATGTCATTGTTCGCCGCACCGTTCTTGCCGTTATGCAGCGTATAATGAAGCACGATGCTGAAGTTCTTGCCCGTGATAGGAGTGACGAGCAGGCCGTTGCCCAGCGCCTGCGGCGTAGCCGTCAGATTGACCGAGGTCGAGGTGAACGCTATGCCTTCCGTCTTCTGATTGGCCGGCGTCCAGGAACAGTTCACCTTCGCATCGGAGCGCGTGGCGCTGAGACTGCCGCCGAAGAATGCATCCTTAAGCTCCACCTTCGTGACCGTGATGCCCGCATTGCCGGACGCATTGTAAGCAATGTTGCTCGATGCGGTGACGGCAATCCAGCTCAGGGCGTGGGAGAACGTCATCGCCTTGGCATCCTTCGTGGCACCTTGCGCCGCTCCCACCAGAATGTCATCCTGCAACGTGCTGTTGTCCGGATAGGTCAGCGTCACACCGTTGCTCCAGTTGGTAGCCCACGTGACGTCATAGACCGCGGCAGTGGTGCTGTATCCCATCATATCCAGCGTCCCGGTGATGGGCCAGAAACGGTTTTCGTTCTGTGTCCATTCGGAGCCGTTGGTCGAAGTGAAGCCCGTGGCGGGGAAATAGTTCGTCGAAGTACCTTCAACGGCATTGTAATAGGCCGCCACCTGCAGCGTGCGCCCTATGTAAGGGATGGTCGTGCCCGTGACGGGCGCCTTGGTCGAAACGTCCGTATGAGCTACAAGGGAGATGGAATGACGCTCCCTGTCCGTATATTCCCGCTCGAAAGAGGCGCAGGAGACGGCCGTGATGGCCGCGATGAAGAACAGTATCCTTTTCATATGGTGTTGTTTATATTGTTGCGTTATTTGATGTCCGTTTCGTCCGCCGTCATATCATCCCATTCCACCAGACCTGCGGTGACGAGCACCTCCTGCGGGGCGAAGTCAATCAGGTAAACGTACTTGCATCCCTGAAGCCAGTAGCTGTGGGGAAGAACGCAACGCACGGTCTGCTCATCCCCTCCCTCAGCCAGGGTGTAACGGATGACGATGTCCTTCTTCTCCTGTTCGGGAAGAAGCATATCCATATAGGATGTTCCTTCACCGAGATAACCGCCCACTATGCCGTAAGGGTCATCGAATGGAGTGTCCTCCCTCGTGGCCCTGCGGAAGTCCCACGTGGCGCGGGCTCCCCCGTCATTGTTGGTTATCGTCAGTTCCCCGGCCGTATATACATCCTCCAGGGTGACGTCCGTCACGCGGAACTGTCCGTCAAAGTCCTCCTCGGAGACATACAGACGGAGTTCTATCCACGCCTGCGAATGCTTGAACAGCAAGGGCACGCTGGCGCTCTCGTTCGTCTGGTGATAGCTGCTGGCGAAAAGTATGTCGTCCTGCGTACGGGTGCCCCGCACCACAAGCCTGACCTGGTCGGCGCCGTTGGTCGCCCGCCACTCGATGTCCTCCTCGGGGAAGGCGGACGAACTGCTCACCGCAAGGAAGTCCATCTTCGCCCCCAAAGGCCAGTAATATGCCGGTTCGTGGCTCCAGTGTCCCTTTGAACTGACATAAGAGAACTTCTCTCCACGGAAATGGGTCTGGCTCTGCCCCTTGACCTGAGGGTAGATATAAGCCGACAACCATATATCGCGGGGCGCCGCCTCCGGGGCGTCCTCGTGCAGGGCGGCCGTAGCCGTCTCGTAGAGAATTGACCCCGTGACGTACCCTTTGACCGTATGCCTCGCATAGGCGCTGAAGGTGAGAGGGTACTCCCTACCCGCGCTTATCTCCGTCTTCGTGCAGGAGGCCAGCACGCCGAATGCGAGAGCAGCCGTGATGAGATATCTCTTCATAATTTTTCGGATTCTAAATGATCTCGATAGGATTGGTCTCCCCGTCGAAACTTGCTTCGAATTCCTTGACTGTAGGAGCAAATGTGATTTCGCTTATGACAAAGTCTATGTCATAGATATACTTCTTGCCCATCTCCCATTTGTCGCTGCCGCTGTTCTTAGGAGTGAACCTGTATTCGAGAACTTCTGGATTGCCTGCAAGGACATACCTGATGATGAAGGATGTCTTGTTCTGCTGAGGTAGCAGCATATCCAGATAAGCGCAGTCGGCATTCGTACCGGCCGCAGAGGAAGGAGTCAAAACTCCGACGTTGTTGCCCACGGCGTTAAGGGAGTTGACAAGACTGTAACTTTCATAAGCTGCCTGAAGGGCCGCCTCTTTGGCAGCAAGTTCCTCGCGAGCCTGTGCGATGGCGTCGGAATCACCGCCGTTCTGTGCCTCGACTAGATCGGACTGAGCCTGCTCCAAGGCCTTCTTTTCTTCAGTATATTCGTCAGGCTGCTTAAGGTGACCGTAAATGCCGTATCTGTCATCGAAGCTGATTGGACTCAGACCGTCACACTGCCATACAGCATCAACGGTATGTGTTGTAGCCGTAGTGTTGCGGGTGAGTTTGAGAATCCCCTTGTCATAGGCTCCGTCAATGACAATTTCTTTGATGGCAATCTTATCCATCATAGTGGAGTCGGCAACGGATAGCTGGAATTCAAGCCATGCCTGAGCATGCTGGAACTGAATTGCCACAGGCTGTCCTGTGGTGTAAACCTGCTCATCATTTGCTGAAGCGTCTGCCGACTTGCCGGAAGCGCAGGCATAGAGGACGTCGTCCTGCGTGCGGTTCTCGTCAAAAGTGAGAACCAGGCCGGCGGCCGCATTCATATCGTTCCACACTGCATCCTTCGCCGCAAACGGCTCGGTGGAACTGAATGAGAGGAAGTCCATATTGCCGCCCAAAGGCCAATAGAGGGCTGGGGTGTGAACCCACTTTTCGGCTGCACCATCGAGGCCATTGCTTGCAAACTCCTCATCAATGAAATAGTTGCGCCCGGATCCTTCTTGAGGATTGATGTAGGCGCTCACACGCATCTTGCGGGCTGTGAGATCCGCGGTTGAAGAGTGGAGGTCTGCAACCGCCTTCTCGTAAAACCTGGTACCATCGACATAACCCTTGGTGATGACACCGTTAGTAAAGGAGACGGGGGTCCGGTCGGCCATCCTGTCCGTCGTGGTGTCCATTTCAGATTTGTTGCAAGAAGCAAGGCCGAAGCACAGGGCTACGGAACCGAGGATAAATGAGATTTTTCTCATAGTTGTAAAGTGGCCGTTAAACTTTCAACTGTTTTAAGAAAGACTTCGGAGGCCGTCCCGGAAGTTTTGGGTTAGTGATTAGAATTAAAACCTATTGTTGAAACAAGTTTATCAAGAGAAAATATGGTGTTCGTAACTTTCTTCCCACTCCTCCGCTGAAGGCTCCACGCCCCCCTGAACCATCTCCAGCAGGGAGACATCGTAATGTAAAGTGATGATATGCTCCTTATTGTCAGGATCAAGAACCTGTCCGGTGATATCTTCGCTGTGAATGTATGTCAGGCCGGCCGCATCCTTTATCTGTATCTGCAGGGTGTACGTCTGCCCCGGTACCATACCGAAAGTGTTGAACGCCGTGTCTATGTTCTCGAGGGAGGAGTCCACTCTGCCGGAGAACTGGAGTATGGCATCACCCTCGCGTATCATATCGGAAAGAAGTATATCCTCATACTGGTGAGTGATGTAGAACGCTATGCCCCTGTTGTTCTTGAGCCCTTTGACTCCTGTGACAATGACTCTCCAGCTATCCAGAGGACTGGACATAGGGATGACTATCTCATAAGCAGGATCCTCAACCGCCACGTACGGCACTTCCCCGTCATGCAGCACTCCGTAGAAGAAGTGGTCCGGAGCATTGATGACCTTTTGCCCGGATGTCGCCCTGGTCGCAGCCGTAGATACGGTAAGCAACTTCAGGTCGGATTCGTAGGAGTATTTCGTCGCGTCGTTGCGATAACTGTAGGCCACGATGTGGTACTGCCCCGGGGTGATGGTCATATCAGTCCCCTCCGGATTGGCCCACGTCTCGTATATGCGCTTGCCTGTTGTCACGTCATAAAAACGGAGCCATAACATTTCCGGGACACCGGACGGAACGTTGTACATCACGTTGTAGTCTATGTCATAACGCACGTGATAGTTCGTTTGGATGCCGTGTATTCCATCCCTTATACAGGATGACAATACCAGAGCCACCCCAAATATGATTGCTGAAAAGCGACTATTCATTGTCCGGGACCTCCTTTTCCTTCTTGAATATCGGAACTACCAGATGCACTCCCAGTCGGAGCGGCACGGGACGGACGCGATGCAACGGTCCTCCGTCTGCCAGCAACATCGTCGATACCGGTGTGATGCCGTCGATGTCATAGGCAAACGAACCGGGCTCCACCTTGTACTTGCGGTACTTGCACCACCAGGCACCCACGCCCGCTGTAAACTCCAGGTGCACCCTTCCCCTCCGTCCCAAAGGCATCGCATACATATAGTCCATACCAAGTGACAGCGCGTCACCCTGCTCCCCTTTATAGTTGAGGCCGATGTCATAGTGCACGCCCGCAACGCTGATGCCTATGCTGTGTCCCAGGAGCCTGTACTTCGGATCGGCATCCTTTCCTCGGTTCCGACCAAGCCACAAACGGCCGCTCAGATAGAGGGCCTGTGCCTGAATGCAAGTCCTGTAGTAGTCGCTTACGGTGTTCATCCACGGACGGAACACCCACGGTGAATACCAGTCCGCCTCAAGGCTCCAGCGGTTACCTACAGGCATCTCGATGCCCACGCTCATAAGAGGCAGGAGAAGATTGCTGCGGAAAGCCACTGCAGGACGGTGGAGCAGCGAATCGGGACTGCCGGCCTGAGCCATAAACGGAACAAGCAATGCCAGGATTATTGTCAATTTTCTTAATTTTCTCATATAAAGGGTTTTACGGTTTTATTGTATCCATTCGCCAAGACCTCCTGTCACTGTTATCCTCTTCTTGGCTGGAATAGGGGCATCCTCAAACGATTCGTTGTAGGCGTCGGTATTGTAGTCGAGAACCTCAACCTCCAGAGCCACCGTACGGTCACCGGATATAGTCTCCTGGTCATTTGAACCCGGACGCATAATGATAAGGTTCGTGATTTCATATATCCTGTTGCGGCCTATTACCGGAAGATTGACTACATAGTAGCAATGCACCGTGTCCACCGTCGCGTCAATTACCAGACGGCTTCGGCGCGGACACCACGTTCCACCGACAGAATCCATCTCCACAGGATTCTCATATGCATAGAACGTGTGTCTGACATCTATGCAGGAGTCCACCACCGTTCCTACATCGTCGTGCGTGATTCCTGCAGCTTCACCCTTATACCCCATCGCATTGGCGTAAGCCGTTGGGAATCCTCCCTCCAGGCAACAGTCTGCAGCCACGTTCGTCAGATAAATGCTGTTGACTTTCAGTCTGGTGCCTGACAGGGATTCCATCTTCGAGAAGTCCTTCGTTATGCGGTCCAGCATCACCTTGGAGGCCAGACGCTTGGCCTGCACATTGAAAGATGTCTCCCCGGAAAAGAGTGTTACGTCCCTGAAACCGAAAGCTACAAGATTGCCCACGGCATTGTCCTCAAGCGCGCTGCGCACCGTCTTGAGGGCCGTCACCGTAGCAGACTGTTCCATAGGTACCTCCGGGGCATTGACAAGGACGAACAGAGTATAATCCCCCGGCACGGCCGATACCGTTATGGAACTGCCCGTCGTACAGCCGGCTGCCGCGAGATTCTCCTTTACATCGTAGAGAAACGCCTGCACACGTGAAACTGAGGTCTCAAGAGAATCTGCCACACCGACAGCCTTCGTGGAGGACCCTTCCGTGCCGGCATTGACCGTAAGACGGCACAGACTCCCATCCCCACGCCAGCAGTCGGGAGACTCCTTCCGACAGGACAATGCCAGAAGGGAGACGAGGAACAGTGCCATCATACGGATCATACTGAGAAGATGTATTGACCTGGTTCGGTCTAATATTCAACGCTCCATATCTCACCTGTTTCCCAGTCCTGGATAGTGATACGGCAAGAGATGGATCCCTTTTCAAGAACGGTCTCGGGATCATCCACTCCGATTCCCGTAATCTTGAGGTCGGTGATGGTATATCTCTTGTTGCTCTCGAGTTTGCCTGTATCGCTGCCTGGAAGGTCGATGGGATAATAATAGGTTTCGCTGCCAAGAGAGGTTTTGAGGACCAGCCGCGTACGACGGACGGTGAAGTCTCCCTGCGTGTCGTGCGAGTCCGCGGCCTTGACGGTCCGGTTAGGATAACAGTAGAAGTAATGCCTCACGTCGCTTCCGGCCTTAAGGTCGGTCGCCAGCCCTGTCTCAGCCACGAGATCGTTGACGTCCGAGGAGACAAAGCCCCTCTTGTTAATCCATCCGGCAGCATTGGTATCGATGGGAACCTGCGAATAAGGGCATTCGCTCTGCACATTCGTCAGGAATATCTCTTCAAGTTTGAAATCCAATCCCTGATGCACACTTGAGATGAACGCCGTAGTGATGTTCTCGAGGATAACCTTGACACCGAAACGCTTCACGCTGACGGTATATACGGAGTCCCTGGAGAAGGTGAGTCCATCCCTGTCGCCAATGGCAGACATACAGTCCGCACTGTTGCTGGAAAGTTTTGATATACATTTCTTCAGGGTGGCGGTGTCCTTTACGGATGACCACTGCTCCGATTCGGCCTCGGAGTTCGCCAGAGCAAATACTCTCATTCCAGCCACGCCGAGAGGCACGGTTATCTGTACCGTATCGCTCGCAAGAGAAGATGTGGCGGATGTCGTTGTACTGAAGTTCTTGCCTTTCGAGGCAATCAGGGCGCCGCTCTTGTCGAAGACAAAAAGCTGGATGTGTTTGATTTTGTTGTTGTCGGAAGCAATCTGGCTCTTCGTGAAACTGACGGATTCGGCTACACCGAAACTGACATTGCCCACACCGGTTGTGTTAAAGATGTCTTTACTCTGTGTCTTGCCTGTCTCCATCTCGGAGTTGTTGCAAGCCACGATACCGAAAACGGCTGCGGCCAGCAGGCCGGCCCTGAAAAATCTTGTTTTCATGTTCATTGCTTTAAAAGTTTATGTTATTTGTTGGTTGGAATAATATGTCAGATTATCGCATAGACCTCTTCACGTCTCCAATCCTCAATTGTGATTCTGACGGTCATCGCTACGAGGTCCACTCCCACCGTCACGTCCTCCATATCCTGCGCCCCGAAGTCATAGCCCATATCCTTGAGATATTTCCCTACCGGTACGTTGTGGATGATCATCGGAGTCTCTATTGAAAGTATCATTGACTCATCGCCCTGACGCGGCATACGGAAGATGTATCCTGCATCTGCCTTCACCCGGCACACAAACTCGTTTGCCGAAGCCTCCATCCGGCGATAATCCAGTCCTCCGTATCGGCTCCTCACCGTAAGGGTCATCCCGGCAAAAGGGTCCTCCGGGTCAGAGGCAAAGGCGTTGATGACCTTCACCGTAGCGAAGTTCTTGTGGAACTTTGCATCATACTCCGTAAGTTCACCGCTCACCGTAACGCGGTCGCTGAATGCAAAGACAGTGTCGGCCTCTATTCCGGAGGCACCGTAAATCTTGCCGTCAGAGGTAAACTGCGTGTTTTCCTGTCCTGCCGCGGCGCATACAATGTATCCGGCTTTGGGAAGGACGAACTGCAGGGTGTCGGCCTTTTCGACTGCCACCAGACGGCTGACCGATTTGGTCCCCTCTGCGGAGAGCAGGTCGAAACGGAGGAGTCCGGACCCCATCTTCGACCTTATATCCCCAATATCAACCGTCATTACACCGGGACAGGGTGTACGGTCCTCGAACACGGAGCATCCCACGGCAAGAATTGCTGTCAGAAGTATCACTGAAGATTTACGTATCATGCTTAAAATTCCTCCCTGATGATTTCTCCCGTTTCCCAGTCGCACACATAGACAGCTACATCCACGTCGGCCGTCGCAATGTTTTCATCCTCGGGATGACGCATTCCAGGCCCTTTGACCTTGAGGAATACGTTATATGCCGTGTTGGGCTCTATGTCCGGCAGTGTGACCGGATAATAATATGTTTCACCGGCAAGCGCCGCCTCGACCACAAGACGCGAGCAACGCGGTGTGAAAACATCTTTTGAATGTCTGTCACGGCTCCTGTTCGGATAGACATAAAATGTATGTACGGATGTCATTGCGTCGCCATCAGACATATAGCAGGTCTCCTGCCCGAAAAGCAGGTTTGAAGCCCCGTCGGGGCTGTAGAACATTCTGTTGTGCCACACCTTCGGCTCGTAGGAACCGTCGTCGTATGCGGCATCGCCCGCGACATTGCTCATATATGCGTCCTTGACAGTCAGGACATACCTTTCATACACATTGCTCTGCCATTCCACGGAAATATGGTAGTTAATCTTTGAAACCATCCTGTGCACGGGTAAGGTCAAAGAACGCGAGGACACTATCTCCACGCTACGCGTCAGACCATACATCACAAAGAATCCGGGACTGTTGCCGGCTAGGGTACTGACGCTTCCCCTGAGCTCATCCAACGTCGCTATCTCCGGTGCAGGGGCGTTAATCAGGGCGGCGAAGTCATATTTTCCATCGGCTAAGCTTATGCTGAATTTTCCCTCCTTGTCCTCATACTGAGAATGAAGGACTCCCGTGTCGGACTCGAATACGTAGAGTATTGCCGACCCTATCTTCGACTCGTCCTGAGCAAGAGCGTCAGCCACCTTCGTGGCCGGAGCAACTGACAGCATCAGGTCAATTCTGTTCCCGGCTTCCTCCGCACGTTTTCTCTCCTCAATGCATTTTATGCAAGGCTCTCCCTGGCAGGAGACCAGCAACACTGTGGCAATGGCTGCCATAATCATTCTATATCGTTCCATATCAGAAATATTGGTTCTATTCATCTTCCCTGCTGTTGAGTCCGTATCGCTTAATCAGAACACTTATCTCAGGGTCGAGGTTCCCGCGGTGGATGAAACTCGGATTCTGCGTGCAGGAACGTATGTAACACTCCACTGCATCACGGTCCCGCCCTTCCCTGGAATAGAGCACTGCGAGCATATAGTTAACCTCCGCCGTCCGTTCAAGATTCTCCAATATGGCTTTTGCAGAGGCATTGTAGTCCATTGCGGCAAATGCTATGGCGGCATTGTAGTCATTGTAAGGGCGGAGCAGAGTTATTGCCCGCTGGTAGTCACGGTCACGGATTGCCTGAACGCCATCCATATATGTACTGTCTATCACCGTAGTCCGGATTGTGTCCTTGACCATACCCTTGCGGTGCAGATGAAAATTGAACTTCACTGTACGCAATCTGGGATAGAGAACCTCTCGATAGTACCTGTACTGCCGGTCAGCCCTCATAGCGGCTTCTCTCTCGTCCGGCTCCAGCCCGGAGTGTGAAAAATACTGTGCCTTATCCCCGTCGTCCATCACAATGTCATTGGTTACCAGAGCATCTAGCATCCTCCAATTCTCCGGTTCGGAACGGGAGACAAATTTGATGTCGGAAACTCTCAGGGATGTTTCTCCACGATACTCTCCGTCCAGATTGATTGTCACCCCTTCCTCCCTTCTGAGAGAATCGACGTAACGCCTGACAAAAGCCTCGAAATAGCGGCTCACGCTTCTGCCCCTTCGCTCGGAGAGCATCCTGTTGGATGAAAAACTACCCTCGGGCGATGCTGAAGCCACCACTACTATGGAGTCCATATCGAACTCCTTGTTGCGGATCAGGCTCGCCAGGTTCTCCCTGATGCGCCCCATCTCCGAAGCGTTGTTGCCCATAGTGTCTGCCACAACGTCAGAACCAGCCTTGAAATCGATGTAACAGGCTGTATTGGCCTCCACCTTCCGGCTGATAACCCGACTGAGATACCTTTCCGTGTTGTCCACGAAAGATGAAAGTGAACTTATGTAAAATGTCAGCGGTTCGGCCTCGGGTATGCGGTATATATGCTTCTCCTGTTCGTATATATCACCGGAAAGAAAGATATCCACCTTGCGGAGTTTGGGCCTTGTGGCTATGGTCTGAACATAGTTGTAAATTACGTCTCCATTAAGAGATTGTATCACAGTGTCAAGCCTGAGATGTTCCGTGACAATGGGGCTTTTGACAAACTTTCGGAACATAGCCTCCCTGTTATCTATCTTCCATCTGTTCAACCATCTTTTCCACTTGATGGTATAATGCTCCACGGCCTCCCCCTCTGTGACCCCGAAGCAGCTTTCGAACTGCTCGTCAGTGACATACGATGAATCCTGCCTGAATCGGTAAAGTTCAGGCATATTCCTCTCGATGAACAGTTCAAGTTGTCCCATATGAATCAGTGCCGTTGAGTCCTTCACTATGCTGTTGATGAAGCGGCGGTAACGCATATACCCCTTGTCCTGCTCGCGCCGGTATCCCGCACCGGTAATCAGGAATCTGTCCATCCGCACGGTATCCACGAGAATCGCCATCCTCGGACAGAAACGCATCTGCCATCCGGGGTCGAACATATCGTGAGGTACACGTATCTGAAACTCTATGTCCACCTTTCCGTGGCGCTCCGCGACATTTCTGAAGCGGGCAGTCACCATAGCGGCCTCTATTCTCTCGGTAGCGACCATCTCGCCCGTTTCAGAATCCCTTATCGCATTCATTATCAATTGCTGATGTCCATCCATATCGACTACTACCAGAGTGTCGGAAGAATGATGAGGTACCCCGACATCCCTGACTGGGGATTTTCTCTCCGAAGGGAGAGCAATCTGCACCCCGGTGGATTCCCTGCGGATTCTGGATATCTTCCTGTGCGTACCGCAGGAGACTATGCAAAGAAGAATGCAGAAAAATGTCAACAACCTCTTCATATCAGAAAACATAGACTATTGAAACCTGTGTATCCGCCGATGGCAGAACGAAAAACTTTTTCCCCTCATCTGTTCTTACTCCGCACCGGGGACAGGCATACGTCGAATACTTTGTGCCTCCACACCACCCTCCGATGCCGAAATCAAGATTCCAGTGGCGGGATAGCAGAAGTGAATAGCCAAAAGAGAGGCCTCCTCCCACTGCCAATCCCTCCTCTGTCTCTCTCCTCCTGAAAAGGCCTCCCCGATTATATTCTTCACATCTTGCACCGGCTCCGAGCCACCATCCTGAATAGATGTTCCACGGCCACCATCGGACACCTGCAGATGCTCCGCGAACACGGTTCTGAAAGGGATTTCCCTTCTCTATGTAACCGAAATTCCAGTTGTTGTATTCTCCTTGCAGATTGACGGTGATATGACGTCCGGGAGCAAAACTCAATTCCGCATTTATCGTTGCCAGATTCGCCCAGCCAAGCAGATTGGTAGCAACTGCTATTCTCTGTGCGTAAGCCCCCGCGCTGCTCAGCAGCAAAGCCATCACTATGAATTGTCTTCGAATCATCGTAAATAATTTTGTCGCAAATATAATTCTTTTTAAATGCAAACAAAATTAATTACGCTTTTGGGCAAAATATTTACATAATTTTAGAAAAACAAATTTTGCTACCTTTGCATCCGGGACTAGCCGAAAAGACTGTGATACCTATGAAAAATCTTGATATACAACGAAAAATAGTGGCGAATATGACCTCCGAGAGCTGGCGTACCATCCCTCACGTCACATTCAGTTATGAACCCGATATCACTGAATTTGAAAAGAGGTGGCGAGATACCGGTAAAACCGTATCGTTCAACACCTTGATGATGAGCACTATCGCCAGGGCTCTCAAAGAGGCTCCAAAGATGAACGCACATTTCAGCTTCAACAGATGGCTGGTGACAGGGCATCTTGAAATAAAGGAAAGCGTGGATATCTCGATGCCGGCTGTTCTTCCAGACGGCAGGATGATGACCCTCAACATACACGGATGTGAAAGCAAAACCCCGGAGGAACTTCAGGCCTGCATTGACGACTCTCTCAGACGGGCGGAGGCCAGCAGTCTGGACGATGCTATGATGGACACTGCTATGAAAAACACATATGCTGCGCTATGGCACGGCAGAGTGATAACAGCCATCGGAAGGCTTATCGGTAAACTTCTGCATCCGGAATGTGCAAATACCCTGAAAGGGAAAAAAAGAAGAGAATACCTTGCCCGCCCTACAACTGAAAGACTGGGGACCGGGGATATAGAACAGGGGTCAATCACCGTTTCAAACTTCGGCTCACTTTACAAAAATCTCAGAGGGAGACCCCTTCTGCTCGAAATCGTGCCCCCTCAGGTCGTTGCCATCGGAATTGGAGCCATACAGACAGAAAACGGGAAGAAAATACTTCCCATCTGCATAGCCTTCGACCACCGCGTCCTCGATTTCGGTGACATCGTCCCATTCATCAGGAAAATGGATGAACTTCTGGCCTGAATTCAGGCTGAGAACCGTTTGGAAAGCAGAGAGGCGATATATCCGATTCCGGCTACAAGAACTATCGTAAGAAGTATGTCAGTCCACCTGATGACAACAGGATAGGCCGTCACTATGAAATTGCCGGGCATCTTCACAAATCCGAACCGCTGCTGGGCCAGACATACCGCAATACCGGTAATCACACCCACCACTATTCCGGTCAGACTGACAAACCATCCTTCGTGCACGAAAATCCGGCTGACTGTCCGGCTGTCCGCTCCGATTGCACGAAGCACCGCCGTATCGTCCCTCTTCTCGATAATCAGCAGGGAGAGGGAGCAGAAGATGTTGAAGGAGACTATTATAATGACAAAGAGAAGAATGAGGTAGATGGCGATTTTCTCATAGAGAAGCAGTTTGTAGAGCATCGGATTCTGCTGCCGCCTGTCCTTTACCTCAAAGTCCTCTCCAACGCTTTCCTTGACGAACCTGCTGAAAGACGGAGCGGCCACCCCTTTGGAGGAAAGGACTTCACTGGTGAGAAAAAGTTCCACGGAGGTGACACGGTCATCTTCATATTCCAGCAGATGCCTCAAGGAGGCTATCGGCATAAAGATATATTTATTGTCAAACTCGTAGTCAATGGAGACTATCCCCTCGGGAAAGAGGTTTTCCTTGCGCAACCCGGCCATAGGGTTCAGAATATCTATCTCCTGCGTCCGCGACGGGAAATAAACCTCCAGCGGTGTGAGAAAAGCCGGACGCATCCCCAAAGAAGAGGCGACTCCCCGTCCTGCCACCACCTGCCCGATTTCTCCAAAATGAAGTGAAAACTCCCCCTCGACAATGTAATCTCTCAGTCCCGTCACCTTCCCATAAGTTGAATCGATGCCACGGGCAACTGCAACCCGGTGATTTTCACCGTATTTGAGAAAAACGTTTTCCTGAACTGTCTCACAGAAGGCCAAGACCCTGCTGTCCTGCGCAAGGTTTCGGAAAGACTCTTCGCCGATTGAAAAACTTTTGCCCGACACAGATGTTATCTGCAAGTCGGGGGTATGGGTGTCGTTCAGACGGACGACAATCCGGTCGAAGCCGTTGTAAACAGACAGAATGATTACCAGAGCCGCACATCCGATTGCGATTCCCACCGCTGAAATAGTGGAAATGACGTTTATCACTCCCATCGATTTCCTGGCGAAAAGATATCGCAGCGCTATGAAGTCGGCCACACGCACGGTTCCCTACTTCTTGAGCAACTCGTCTATATGCTCCACATAGTCCAGGCTGTCATCAAGAAAGAAAGTCAGTTCGGGGACAATCCTCAATTGCTTGGCCACTCTCCGACCCAGTTCTCCGCGGAGGCGGGGGGTATCCTCCCCTATTTTTTCCAGGACCTGAACCGCCTTGGAAGAGGGAAAGATGCTGACATATACCCTGGCCGCTGAAAGGTCGGGACTCATCTTCACACCGCTTACAGAGACAAGCGTCCCATCGTACGCCGCCATCCCCTTCCCCCGGATAATCTCCGCAAGGTCTTTCTGAATCTGTCGCGCAACCTTCAGTTGTCTGGTATTCTCCTGTTCCATCTATTTCTTGAATTTCAGAATGAAATAATTCTTCTTCCCCTTCTGGACAAGGATGTATTTCCCGTCGAGAAGATGTTCTGGACCGAGTTGCAGGGCTGTGTCAGTCACTTTTTCCTTGTTGATGCTCAAACCTCCCGCCTGAATCATCTTGCGGCACTCTCCCTTGCTGGGGAAAACTTCGCTTCTTACAGCCAGCATCTCGATAATGTCGCAAGGCAACTCCTCAGCGGACAGTTCCCAGCTGGGCACGCCGTCAAAAACGTCGAGGAATGTCTTCTCGTCCAATGCCTTCAGCGCCTCGGAAGTTCCCTTTCCGAACAGCATCTGGGAAGCGGCCACAGCATTCTCATACTCCCTCTCCCCGTGGACCATCACTGTTACCTCCTTTGCAAGAAGTTTCTGCAGAGACCTCTGCTCCGGGCACCGGAGATGTTCTTCAATGGCGGATTCTATTGTCTGTCTGTCCAGCATCGTGAAGATTTTGATATATTTCTCCGCATCCTGATCCGACACGTTGAGCCAGAACTGATAGAACTGGTAAGGGGAAGTCTTTTCCGGGTCAAGCCAGATATTCCCTTTTTCGGTCTTGCCGAACTTTCCTCCGTCAGCCTTCGTGATGAGAGGGCAGGTCAACGCAAACGCCTCGCCGCCGAGACTTCTGCGGATAAGTTCGGTACCCGTGGTTATGTTGCCCCACTGGTCCGCACCGCCCAACTGAAGCTTGACACCTTTGTTTTTGTACAGATAGAGGAAATCATACCCCTGCAGAAGCTGATATGTGAACTCCGTAAATGACATTCCTTCGGACGATTCGCGGCTCAGGCGCTTTTTCACGGAATCTTTGCTCATCATATAGTTCACGGTGATGAGTTTGCCTATGTCACGTGTGAAGTTGATGAAGGTATAATCCTTCATCCAGTCGTAGTTGTTTACCAGCTCCGCCTTGTTCGGAGCGTCGGATTCGAAATCGAGGAATTTCGAGAGTTGTTTCCGGATGCAGGCCACATTGTGGGCAAGAGTCTCCTCTCCAAGAAGATTCCGCTCCTGAGACTTCATGGAAGGGTCCCCTATCATTCCGGTCGCACCTCCCACAAGAGCGTAAGGCTTATGCCCACACCCCTGGAAATGCTTGAGTATCATTATACTTACAAGATGTCCTATATGCAGGGAATCCCCTGTGGGGTCGATACCTACATATGCCCCGGCCTGCCCTTTCATCAGTTCCTCTTCTGTTCCGGGCATTATATCGTGGATCATTCCTCTCCACTTGAGTTCTTCTACAAAATTTTTCATTTTCTTCTATTTATTTGGCAGCCAAACCATCACGTGTCCATCGAAAACCTCGTATCCAAGCTCCAGCTCTATCTCGCCGCCATCCTTGTGAATGAATGTGGCATCAAGGTCCCCGTCTTCGTGAGGGTTGAACTTATCTATTTCAATCTGTTCTGCAAAATCCACTCCGTTGAGAGACATCCTCTTGAAAATTGCCTCCTTGGCACACCAGTATATGGCAAGTTGGGTGTTCTTCTTACGGTCGTCCAGGTCATCAATCTCATCCTCGCTCAAAGCCTTTTTCTCCACCACCGAGAAATCCCTGTTCAGATTTTCTATGTCGATTCCCACGTCTTCATCCTGATGCAATATGATTGTTACGAAGCGGTCATCGTGTGCAATGCTGATTTCCATCGCATTATTGTGAAGATACGGCTTGCCGTTGTCGTGGTGGCCCAGATATAGCTTCTCAGGGAAGATAGTGTTCAGCAGGGCTCTGGTCGCCAGTTTTTCCCGTCTGCGGGCCGCACTCTTGATGAAGGTGAGTTCCTCCAGTTCATCATCGGGGACCGACGTTGAAGCCAACAGCTCCTCTTCAGTTTCCGTCATATCCCAGACATAGATTCTTGCTTCGTTTTCCAGTTCTTTTTGCAGATAAAGTGCCATAGTGGTTATAATGCAGTAACGCCCCCGCAACTTGCTGTCACGGGTGACATTTGTGAATTTCCTGTGGAGATATTATTACACACCGACGGGAACGCGTCGCTTGAAGACGGTTCGTGGGGCATTGTCAGACAACTCGGAGGTTCCATTTGTGTAATAACTGTTAAAGGGTTGAGATACCAGGATTCGAACCTGGACTGACTGAACCAAAATCAGTAGTGCTACCATTACACCATATCTCAGCTATAAGTCGCAAAGGTATAAAATATTTTGAATATTCAATATCCCTCAGGTTTCTACCTTACGGCATCGAGAACTCCACGGAGATAACCTATGCTCTCGGCTACGCCCGGATGGGGGTTGTCGCCATTCTTCTCGTACTCCAAAGAAATCACACCCTGATAGTTGATTTCTCTCAAGGCCTTGACCACCGGCACGAAATCGATGACGCCGCGTCCCATCTCCCAGGTCTGGCCCTCCTTTGAAGCGGCTGTTTCGTCCTTGATATGGATATCGTATATCCAATCCTTGTAGGTGACAATGTCTTCGGCAATGTTGTAACCCATACGGACGGAATGTCCCAAATCCATACAGCATCCCACTCCGAGTGACGGATCCTTGACCATCTCGACAACCTTGCGGATATCGGGGAAGTCGGCTCCATCGGGTCCGTGAGTGTGGATCGCAACCTTTATACCGGTCTGAGCCACCTTTTCTATCACATAGTCAATCAGGGCATAGTCAGGCACTCCGATGAACATCGGCGCACCGTATCTCTCCGCATAGGCAAACGTATTGTCAACTTCCTCCTTGCTGTGCATATAAATCGGCCCGAGAATATAACCTTCAATGCCGTATTCAGAGCATTTGGACTTGAACTGGCTCATCTGCTCCGAAGTGGCGTCCAGGGGAAGCCACCAGTCCTTCACGGAAAAATATTTTACCTCCATACTCTTGAGGTATTCCAGAGTCTGTTCCAAAGAAAACTCTCTGTAGGAGAACCCGGCAACACCTATCTTGAAATCGGAAGATCCTCTTGTCGCAGGGACCTCCGTTACGGGTTGGGAATTGGTATTGCAGGCCGCCAGAAGTGCCGCCGCGGCAAAAAGTGTCAAAATTCGATTTTTCATAAGAAACTGCTTTGATTTATTTATGAACGGGTGCTGTTGACTTCAGGAAAAGTTCGTCCATCTGGACATCATCGATTCTTGACGGAGCGTCGAGCATAACGTCGCGACCCACGTTGTTCTTGGGGAATGCTATGAAATCGCGGATAGTTTCCTGCCCGCCGAACAGCGCGCAGACCCTGTCAAAGCCGAAAGCAAGACCTCCGTGGGGGGGCGCTCCGAACTTGAAAGCGTTGATTATGAAGCCGAACTTGTATTCAGCATCCTCCCTGGAGATACCCAGCACATCAAACATTCTCTGCTGTACGTCAGCCTCGTGAATACGGATTGAGCCACCTCCCAGTTCCGTGCCGTTGAGGACAAAGTCATAGGCGTTTGCGCAGACCTTCTCCAGATCCTCCTTTCTGTCCGAATAGAAGAGTTCCATATGCTCCGGTTTGGGAGAGGTGAAAGGATGATGCATTGCGTAGAAACGGTTTGTCTCGTCATCCCACTCCAGAAGAGGGAAATCCACAATCCACAGAGGAGCGAATACCTTGGGATTGCGCAGGTCCAGACGATTACCCATCTCAATGCGGAGAACCCCCAGTTGGGTCTGGGTTTTTCTCTTTGCCCCGCATAGAATCAGGACAAGGTCCCCTTCAGAAGCGCCGGCCGTTTTTGCAACAGCCTGCAGTTCTTCCGGAGTATAGAATTTATCCACGCTCGATTTGATGCCGTCCTTGAGGACCTTCACATAGACCAGCCCTTTTGCGCCGACCTGCGGGCGTTTCACCCAGTCGGTGATTTCATCCAGCTGTTTTCTTGTATATTCAGCCGCTCCCGGCACTGTGATTGCACCGACATAGGGAACGCTGTCAAATACCTGAAAACCCTTGCCCTGGACAAGAGAGGTCACCTCCGCTATTTCCATCCCGAAGCGGATGTCCGGTTTGTCGCTGCCATATCGGTCCATAGCCTCAAACCAGCTCATCCTCGGAAGTTTGGGAGCAATCTCCACTTCGATGACAGACTTGAAGAGATGTCTCATCATCCCCTCGAAGAGATCCAGAACGTCATCCTGTTCCACAAAACTCATCTCGCAGTCTATCTGGGTGAACTCCGGCTGACGGTCGGCTCTGAGGTCCTCGTCGCGGAAGCAACGGACAATCTGGAAATATCTGTCATAACCGGCCACCATCAACAACTGCTTGAATGTCTGAGGGCTTTGAGGCAAAGCATAGAATTCGCCGGGATTCATTCTCGAGGGTACCACAAAATCGCGGGCCCCTTCAGGAGTCGATTTGATGAGGAAAGGGGTCTCTATTTCGAGGAATCCCTGCCTGTCAAGATAGTTGCGAACCTCGACAGCCATCTTATGCCTCAGCATCAGGGCTTTCTTCAGCGGGTTGCGGCGAAGGTCAAGATAGCGGTATTTCGCTCTGAGTTCCTCTCCTCCGTCAGAGACGTCCTCAATAGTGAAAGGAGGAGTCTGGGCGACATTCAGGACCTTAAGCTCTGTCAGGCGGATTTCGATGTCCCCCGTTTCCAGCTTTTCATTCTTGCTCTGTCTCTCCTCTACAACGCCAGATGCCTGTATGACATATTCTCTACCCAGACCGGCGGCAACCTCCGCTACGGAGGCCGGGGAAGTTTCATCCACTCTCAACTGGGTGATGCCATAGCGGTCTCTTATGTCAATGAAACTGATTCCTCCCATTTTGCGGGCCTTCTGTACCCAACCCGCAAGAGTCACGGTCTGCCCCACGTGGGCTATCCGCAACTCGCCACAATTATGAGAACGATACATTGTATTCTTTATTTGATGTCACTTTCGTAAATTTGATCGTTCAGGATGATCATCCTTACCCCACCGCCTTCCAGCAGTTTGGTGGCCCACCTGAAATATCCGTCGGAAACCAGATGCACTCCGTCGTATGAGTATGCCTCGTTCATATATCCCTGCTCGTCTGCAAGAACGGACCAGATATCCAGATAGAAGTATCCATAACGCTCGACCCCAGCCTCAAGAAGCTTGTTGATCTGCTGAGCGGCGGCATTGAACCGGTCACAGTATTCCACCTGCCTGCCGACAGGGAAGACGCTCTGCACATAAAGATCAGCATCGGGGCAATCCTTCTTTATCTGCTGGATAAGTGCCTCATATGAGGTCCAGCATTCTGACACGTCGATATCTTCCTTTCCTCCCATATCGTTTCTTCCCACTTGCAGGAATATCTTGTCAGGATTCATCGCCTTGATGTCATCCAGACGTGCAAGGATGCCTTTGGTGCTGTCTCCGCTTATACCCCTGTTATATATGTGGGAGAAGGGGAAAAGTTCGTTCCACAGACCGCCTTCCACTATGCTGGCTCCGAGCATCACAATAACGTCTCCCTCAGGTTTGGCAAGGCTGCGGAAAAGGGAAACTCTGGAGCCGTAATAACTGCTGTCAGCAACGTCGGTCTTTTCATCCTCAACTGCCTTGTTCAGGTGTGTCCTTCCAACATACTGGTCAAGGACTGACGCAAATGCCTCATATCCGGCTCCGTTGAAAGAATATCCTCCGTCCCGGCTGAAACGGCCCTCACCGATGCCCTGTTTCATCGCGGAATCCACGTCCACAAACGTGAATACTCCCTTCCCGGCATATCCCTTCATTGCGCTGTTCACTTTCTCCACTGAAGCCCTTACATTTTCATCGCCGCGGGAAATCAGGGAGATGAAGTGAAGTTTGGTTTCGGGAGAGATTTTATTTGCCCTTGCGAGTATCCTGCAAGCCTCTGTGACAACTTCCTCCGCGGAGGTTCCCCTGTCCAGGTCGGTGTTTCCTATCTGCACAAACAGTTTGGCAGGCTTGCCGTATGCAATGTCATCTATCTGGTAAAGGACGTGCTGCACACCGGTTGAGCTGATTCCTCTGTTCTTGATCAATGTATCGGCGTAAATCTCGGCCCAGGGAGCCTTGTGAATGTAATTGTCACCTGCCAGGACTATGTCTCCCTTCCGGATTTCAAAATCCCTGTACATATCGGAAGTGCTCCTCGTATATCCCTCGTTCTCATACCAGGTGGGTTCAGACACAGGTTCAAGTACAACTTCCTTCTCTTTGCAGGAGGAAAGCAGCACCCCTGTCAAGGCCAAAGCCAGAAACAATTTTTTCATATATTCCATTCTTAAAAATACAAAACAAAAATAGCGATTTGTGTCAAACATTGAAAAGAAAATGCATTATGTCGCCATCTTCAACCACATAATCCTTCCCCTGGCTGTACAGTTTCCCGACAGCGCGGCAGGCGGATTCGCTTTTCAGAGAGACAAAGTCTGCATATTTGATTACCTCAGCACGGATGAAACCCTTTTCGAAATCGGTGTGAATCACTCCTGCGGCCTGAGGCGCCTTGTCCCCTCTGTTGATTGTCCAGGCCCGGCACTCATCGGCACCGGCGGTGAAGAAGGTCTGCAGATTCAGAAGAGAGTATGCGCCCTGAACAAGCCTTTCCAGGCCACTGCGCTCCAATCCGATTTCCTGAAGGAACATCTGCTTCTCCTGATAATCCTCCAACTCCGCTATCTCCGATTCAATCTTAGCCGCTATCACCAGAATCTGGGCATTCTCTCCGCTGACTGCTTCCCTGACTGCATCCACATAACCGTTGCCACTCCCTGCGGAAGCCTCGTCCACGTTGCAGACATACATCACCGGCTTGCAGGTCAGAAGGCAGAACTCCCTGGACAGACGCTTCTCATCGGGAGTCTCAAGGGCCACTTCACGGGCATTCCTTCCCTTTTCCAGGACATCCCGATATCTGAGAAGAAGGTCCAATGCTTTTTTCGCCTCCCGGTCGCCCCCTGTCTGAGCCTGCTTCTGAACCTTTGCGATACGGTTGTTCACCGTGTCAAGGTCCTTGATCTGAAGTTCCAGGTCAATCACTTCCTTGTCGCGGACAGGGTTCACGGTTCCATCGACGTGGGTGACGTTGTCATCGTCAAAACAACGGAGGACATGCAGAATCGCATCCGTCTCACGGATATTGGCAAGAAATTGATTCCCAAGGCCTTCTCCCTTGCTGGCACCCTTGACGAGGCCCGCGATATCCACTATCTCGACCGTTGCCGGAATCGTCCTCTTGGGCTTGCATATTTCAGAAAGGACATTAAGCCTTTCATCGGGGACTACTGTGGATCCTATATTCGGCTCTATGGTACAAAACGGGAAATTGGCGGCTTGAGCCTTCGAACTGCTGATACAGTTGAACAAAGTGGACTTGCCCACATTGGGGAGTCCGACTATTCCACACTTCAATGACATCTCTTTCTTTTTAAAAACCAAGGGGGCCAGTCGCTTAGCCCCCTTGAACACATCACATTTGATTTACAAATCAGATTATTTCTTCATACTGCGCGGCAGAAAGAAGACTATCAAATTCCGAAGCGTCGGAAACTTTGATCTTTACCATCCAACCCTCACCGTAAGGGTCGCTGTTGACTTTCTCGGGGGAACCTTCCAGATCGGCATTGACCTCGACAACCTCACCGGATACGGGCATATAGGCATCCGCAACTGTCTTCACGGCCTCTATCGTTCCGAACACTTCCCCTTGTGAAAGAGTTTCACCTTCCGTCTGGATATCCACAAAGACAATATCCCCCAATTCACTTTGTGCGAAATCGGTAATGCCTACAACGGCATATTCCCCTTCAACTCTCACCCATTCGTGATCTTTTGTGTATTTCAGTTCGGCAGGTGCATTCATTTCTTTACGAAATTATTCTATTCAACGCGCAAATATAATTATTATTTTCTTTTTAACCAATTATTATTGACGATTGTTATATCAAATCTTGTGAATCTGTTTGAAAAGGGGCGCCATACTGATTTTTTCGGAGACTATGGCTCGAAGACTTGCGACAGGGACTCTCTCCTGAGTCATTGTGTCGCGGTAACGGATTGTCACACAATCGTCTTTCAGGGTATCGTGATCGACAGTCACGCAGAAAGGAGTGCCGATGGCATCCTGACGGCGGTATCTCTTGCCGATGGAATCTTTCTCGTCATACTGGCAGTTGAAGTCGAACCTGAGGGTGTCGAGGATTTCACGAGCCTTCTCAGGCAGACCGTCCTTCTTGACAAGGGGGAGTATTGCAAGTTTGACAGGGGCGATGCAGGCAGGGAGTCTGAGGACAACCCTTTCTTCGCCGTTTTCCAGTGGCTCGATGCAGAATGATGACGATAGAATTGCCAGGAAAGTGCGGTCCAGCCCGATAGAAGTCTCGATTACGTACGGAGTATAACTTTCGTTTGTCTCCGGGTCGAAATACTGAATCTTGCGGCCGCAGAATTTCTGATGCTGGCTCAAGTCGAAGTCTGTACGGCTGTGTATTCCCTCCAACTCCTTGAATCCGAAGGGGAACTCAAATTCGATGTCGGTGGCCGCATTTGCGTAGTGAGCGAGTTTCTCGTGGTCGTGATAACGATATTTCTCATCTCCCAGACCGAGGGCCTTGTGCCAGGCCAGGCGGGTCTTCTTCCACTGGTCGAACCACTTCATCTCATCTCCGGGGCGTACGAAGAACTGCATCTCCATCTGCTCGAACTCCCTCATACGGAAGATGAACTGCCGGGCCACTATCTCATTGCGGAATGCCTTGCCTATCTGTGCTATTCCGAAGGGGACCTTCATACGGCCGGTCTTCTGTACGTTCAGGAAGTTGACGAAGATACCCTGAGCCGTCTCAGGGCGGAGATACAACATTCCCACTCCTCCGTCCACATTGCCCAGCTGGGTGCTGAACATCAGGTTGAACTGACGGACTTCAGTCCAGTTCTTCGTTCCGCTTATGGGGCAGGCTATCTCGCAATCCACTATTATCTGGCGGAGTTCTGCAAGGTCGTTGTCATTCAAAGCCCTGGCCATCCTTTCGTGAACCTCGTCAAATTTGGTCTTCACTCTCAGGATGTTGGGGTTGGTCGCACGGAACTGCTCCTCATTGAAAGCCTCGCCGAATTTCCGGCGCCCCTTCTCGACCTCCTTGTTCATCTTCTCCTCAAGTTTTGCCAGATACTCCTCTATCAGCACGTCGGCGCGGTATCTCTTCTTGGAGTCCTTGTTGTCTATCAGAGGGTCGTTGAAGGCGCCAACGTGGCCGGAAGCCTCCCAAATGCGGGGATGCATAAAGATTGCAGAGTCTATTCCGACGATATTGTCATTCAGGTGGACCATCGCCTCCCACCAGTAACGCTTGATGTTGTTCTTCATCTCGACTCCCATCTGGCCGTAGTCATACACGGCGCTGAGTCCGTCATAAATTTCACTTGAAGGGAATATGAATCCGTATTCCTTTGCGTGGGCAATCAGATTTTTAAAAACTTCTTCCTGTGTCATTGTCTTATATTTTTTTGATTTTCATTTGTTTCAATCTGTTCCAGCAGGACTTTCACGAACGGACGGCTCCAAATCTGGGGATGAGGTATTTCCAACCGTTCTGTATGTATCTGCAAATCATTGAATATCAATATGTCTATATCTATTGTCCTGTCCCTGTACACCCTGCGGCCCTCTGCATCAAATTCAGCCGTATGAGGCTCCCTCCCCAACTCAACTTCGCAGGCCTGGGTCAACTCAAGAAGTGACATAGGGTCTATCTCCTTGTCGAAAGCAACCGCCTGATTAAGGAATTCCGCTCCCTCAAACCCCAGCGCCTCCGTCCTCATCACCTCCGAACACCTCAATCCGGTCCGGAGCCTATCGGAGAGCAGGTCCCTGGCTGCGGCCAGGTTCCCCTCCCTGTCACCTTTGTTCGAACCGAGCAGCAGACAAATCATAGCAGCCCCAATTCAAGCATCGCTTCCTCGCTCATCATCTCCTTCGTCCACTCCGGCTCGAAAACCAGATTCACCTTCACGTCCGTCACTCCGGGCACGTCCCGGACCGCCTCCTGCACCATCTCCACAACCTGGTCTGCTATCGGGCAGTTGGGAGCGGTCAGCGTCATATCGATGATGACAGCACCCTCCCCTTCGACGGACACTCTGTATATCAGTCCGAGGTCATACACGTTGACCGGGATTTCAGGGTCATAGACGGTTCTGAGAGCCTGTCTGATATCCGATTCAAGAGCGGTGGGCTGAGGCATAATTCCTGATTTTTTCTATCATTGAGACAAGTCCGTTCGCGCGGGTGGGCGAGAGATTCTCCCTTAGGGAAATCTCATCGATGAAATCGAGGTCGGCGGCAAGGATATCCTCCGGCTTCTGGCCGTTGAACACCCTGAGCAGCAGGGATATCATCCCTTTAGTGATGATGGCGTCGCTGTCCGCCCGGAAATTCAGGCAGCCCCCTTCATCCGTGCAGGAGAGCCATACTCTGGACTGGCACCCCTTGATGAGAGTCTCATCCGTCTTATCCTTTTCATCTATCAGAGGCATCTCCTTCCCGAGTTCTATGAGATACTCGTATTTTTCCATCCAGTCGGAAAAAAGGGAGAATTCCCCGACAATATCTTTTTCTATCTCTTTTATCGTTTTCATCTCAACATCTTCACCGCTTTATGCAACCCTTCGATGAATGATCTGCATTCATCCGCCGTATTGTATGGGGCAAGTGATACACGGGCCATCCCCACATCTGAAAACCTCCGGACAACCGGCTCCGCACACAGCAGACCGCTGCGTACCGCTATTCCCATCTTGTCCAGAATCTGAGCGATGTCGGAAGGGTGTGTCCCCTCCACCGTAAAACTTATCAACGGCGCCTTGGCCGCGTCATCCTCCGGATTGCCATATATCCTCAGCCCTTCCATTTTCTGCATCTCCTCCATCAGGAACGCCAGATTCTCCTTTCCGCACACTGTCAGGCCCTCGTCCGAATTCAACTCTGAAGCGAGTTCCAGCGCAGGCTTCAGACAGGATGCCGCAACGAAATTGGGGGTCCCCGCCTCGAATTTCAAGGGAAGCGGGGCATATGTCGTCTTTTCGAAAGTGACAGTACCAACCATCTCCCCTCCGGAAAGGAACGGAGGCATCTCCTCCAGGAACTCCTTCTTGCCATAGAGAACCCCTATTCCCGTAGGAGCATATATCTTATGTCCTGAAAAAACATAGAAATCGCAATCAAGGGCCTTTACGTCGACCGGAAGATGGACAATCCCCTGAGCCCCGTCAACCGCCACCGGAATCCCCTTTGCGTGGGCCATCCTCACAATCTCCCCTATCGGGTTCACTACCCCGAGGACATTGGAAATCTGCGCGATGGAAAGAAGTTTTACCCGCCCGTCCAGTTTGCGGGACAAGTCGTCCATATCGAGAACACCCCTGTCATCCACCCTCACCACGTCAATCGTGGCACCGGCCGCGGCACAAGCAATCTGCCAGGGAACGATGTTGGAATGGTGCTCCGCCTCACTGACGAGGATCCTGTCCCCTTCCCCCACATAACGGGAGACAAAACTGTGAGCCAACAGATTAAAGGATGCAGTGGCCCCTGAAGTGAATATTATCTCCTCCCTCGAACCGGCGCCTATGAAATTTCGAACCGCTTCCCTCCCTTCTTCGTATGCACGGGTTGCATCATTGCTGAGTTTGTGCACACCTCTGTGGACATTACCGCAGGATTCACGGCACAACTCGTCCTGCATCTTCAGCACACTGAGCGGTTTCTGGCTGGTGGCGGCGTTGTCGAGATACACAAGACCCCTCCCATAGACCTGTTTCTCCAGGCCCGGGAACATAGCGCGTATCTCATTCGTTTTCATATATCCGGCAAAAATAGTTATTTTTACAGAAAAATAGATTTCCTATGTACGAATATATTGTTGGAAAACTCACCGAAATCACCCCTGCCGAAGCAATCGTGGAGACTTTCGGCATCGGCTATCGCCTGGCCGTCTCCCTGACCACCTTCTCCCCCCTGCAATCCCGGGCAGGGCAGGAAGTCAAACTCTTCATCCATCACTATGTAAGGGAGGATGACGAACAGATGTTCGGATTCTTTACAAAAGATGAACGGACTGTCTTCCAGCAACTTATTTCTGTCAGTGGCATCGGTGCCGGCTCCGCGAGGATGATTCTTTCCTCAATGACGGCGGATGAGACCCGCTCAGCCATCCTCGCAGGGGACACAGGACGCTTCAAGGCCGTCAAGGGAATCGGCCTGAAGAGCGCCCAGCGCATAATTCTGGAATTGAAAGACAAAATCGACAAGACTGCCGCCGGCGACGTGGCGCTGCCCGGATTTGCGACAGCAGATTCCGCTGTCAGGGACGAAGCCCGCAGCGCGCTCATCCTGCTCGGTTTTGCAAGGCCTGCCGTCGATAAGGTCCTCTCCGCCATTCTGAAGGAGACTCCCGACATCACTATCGAGGCCCTGATAAAGAAGGCGCTGAAGATGTTGTAGGAAGATTACTCCAGATTGTCCGTAGTGGGCTTGAGAACGAAGATTTGAAGCGCCAGGGAGATTATTATGACACCGCTCATCATCGCGAAGCCCAGCCCCAGATTTCCATTGTCGGACCATTGCCCCAGCACCCTCGTGATGAGGGCTCCTGCAAACACTCCTGTCATATTCAGTATGCCGTAAGCCGTCGCCCTGTTTCTTGCAGGAACGAACTGGCAGAGTATAGGCATATTGTTGGTGTCGAACATCCCGTAGCCCACTCCGAAGCAGACTCCGGCTCCGATGACTGCCGCCATACCCTGCCCGAGACCGAGAAGGAGAAGAGCGGGCATCATCAGGGAGAGGCCGATTGCGCTGGTATAGATTCTTCCCTTCAGATTCCTCTTCACCCATCTGTCTGACAGAGTCCCTCCGAAAATCACTCCCACAAAAGAGGATGCCGCAATTGTTATGGTCGATATCGGACCGGCTTGTGCCATCGGAATGTCAAGAGTCTCCGCGAACAGGGTCGGAAGCCAGTTCTTTGTGGCCCATCCGGGAAGGGATGTAGAAACGAAGAAGAAAAGAATCACCCAGAAGGCGGCATTGCAGAAAATCATTGCAAACCCCTTTCCGACAGACTCTTTCTTCATCCTGACCTGGCCTGCCTCCTGCGCACGGGCCTTGTCCCGCAGTGCGAAAGCCAGGAAAACGGCATAGACCACCCCCACCAGACCGAACCAGTGGAATGTCTGCTGCCAGGAGAAAGATTCTGCCATAACCGCTCCGAATCCGCCGACAGCCTGTCCCAGATAGAGGCCCGTCATATGGATGCCTATGGCAAGACTGCGGGCTGAACCGGTGAAGAAATCGGCTATCAGAGAAAGGGCGGCGGGAATATAGAGTGCCTCGCTGACCCCCATAAAGGCCCTGAGCCAGTATATCTGGTTGAAAGTGGTGCAATGGCCCATCAGCAGAGTCACCGCGGACCAGACTCCGAGAGATGCCACAATCAGCCACTTGCGGCTGATGCGGTCTGCCACGGCTCCCGCGAACGGACTGACACATCCGTATATCCAGAGGAAAATTGCCATCAGACGGCCGAAGTTCACCGCCGACTCCAACTCGGATATGTCAATCTGCATCGCCTCCCGCATCGTGGAGAGCATCTGCCTGTCCATATAATTAAGCAGAGCGACCACCCAGAGCATCGCCACAACCGCCCACGGATAGAATTTCTGAAACTTTCCGGATGTTTTCATTTCTCTTTTACCCTCCACACTTCAGGAGAACGGACCCCGGGTTTGAGTTCCCCTCCTATTGAAACTATATCTCCTTGATATTCGGCAAGTGCCGCCCCTGCACGGGCAAGATGTTCCGATTTTGCCACCACCCTCCAGCATCCGCATTCATATTTCCTGAGTTCTCCGCGGAACCTGTAATAATCAACGGGACGGCTCTGATATTCGCGGATTTTTTCTTTCGGAAGATGCAGGGCGTTTGTGAGAATTTCCGCGTCGCATCCGCCTGCGGCATAATATCCAAGAGGAGCCGACCCGGCAAAGGTCACGTCCGCCGCCAGGGCCGACCACTCGCCCGTCGTCAGATTCAGGGAAAATCCTCCTTTAAGAGCCTCTTTCGTGGAAGGGTCGAACCCTCCCCAGACAAGGAGGTGACCATCCTCAACCACCGCAATACCCTGGACCACAGGGGCAGGCAGGACTGCAACGGTTTTCCACCCGTCATTCCCGCAGGCCAGGACGTCCTTCGACGGTTCTCCGTCGGAAAGGCCCCCGGCCAGATATATCTTTCCTTCCGATTTGCACCAGGCCGCCTGTTCGAGAGGTTTCGGAAGAGAAGGCCGCTCCGTGACAGTGGCACCGTCGAAAAACCACACGCAGTCCATTGACCCCGAAGCGTTCGCACCGCCAATAATCAGCATCCCTCCGTTTGTCGCGAGATATGCTGCGTATGCTGAAGGTGCCGGCAGATGGCCCACCGTCACCCATTTCTCTCCGTCCAGCATCAAAATGTCATCATAGAACTTTTTCTTTCCTCCCTCAATCAGGGGAGCGTCGGGGAAATTGCATCCTCCCGCCACATAAAGTTTTTCTCCTATCTGTGCGGCATAAAGACCGGAAAGGCCTTTGCCGTCAAGAGAAGGAAGCTGGGAGATTTCGATTCTTCCGGTACAGGCTGTAATCATAATCAATGCTGCTATTGAACGTATTAATCTGAACATCAAAGTCTTAGAATTTCATCACACAACAATGCCGACTTTATCATCATTCTGGGGATATGGAACGGACCCTTGAAGATATTGCCCTTGGCAGGCTGCGCGACCGTGCCGTCCCTGTGCAGATAACCGTACCACTCTCCGTATTCCTTGTCTTCGAAGTGGCTGAAAGCCCATTCGTTGGCCTCTCTATGTATTCTGAGGTATCTTTCATCCCCGGAAATCTTGTAGGCATACAGGGAGGCGATGATGGTCTCGCACTGCGGCCACCAGAACTTCATATCCTGGGAGTAGTCCTGAGAAGGGAAATTGCGGCAGTCGCGGAAATTTATGATACCTCCGTACTCCTTGTCCCATCCCCACTCGAAATCCCAGTCGAATATCTGCAGGGCCAACGCCTTCACTTTGTCCGGACTGTCGAAGAATCCGGCCGATTCCATAAGGAACCAGGAGGTCTCGATGCAGTGGCCTGGATTTATCACACGTCCGCTGATTGTGTCTATCATATTCCCTTCAAGGTCAACGCTTTCCAACAATGTGCGATATTTCCTGCTCAGCAGCTTGTTCTCAATCAGATCAAGGGATGTCCTGAGCTGTTCGTCCAGCGACGGGTCGTCAATCACCTTCTTGAGCACCGCCACCACATTGAAGAACATCATCGTGATGGAATGGCTGTAACCGGTTTGAGTGGTCTTCGGAGGGAGAAATCCGGGACGGGAGAGCATCTCGCGGGTCCGCCTGAACAGTTCCAGAGCCTTGACTGCATAAGATTTGTCACCGCAGGCAAGGGAATATTCCGCCATAGCGATGATTGCGAAGCACTCGGAGAAGACGTACCTTCTCTTCTGGATGCCGGCACCCTGCGCCGTGACTGTGAAAAACATATGCCCATCCGTGTCGAAGCAGTGATTCTCAATGAATTCGACGCAGGACTTCGAAGCGGCGAGCCATTCGGGATTCTTATCCACGTTGTTGTAGGCATAAGCGGCTATGAAACCGAACCTTCCCTGGAACCAGACAGATTTGGTGGTGTCCATAAGAGTCCCGTCCCTGTCGAGACAGGTGAAGATGCCGCCGTTCTCCCTGTCCAGTCCGTGGGAGAGCCAGAACGGCATTATGTCATTCTGGAAGGAATTCAGATAACGCTCCCTGCAATATTCAAGATAATGTCTTTGTTCGACTGTCATAATGTTATAAGAAGCTGTTTTGAAATGGTTCACGAAAATTATTATAGTTTATTTTTCGATGGATTTTTTGATAATTTTCAGCCGCAATGGGGTCGCGAGTGGTTAAAAGCAGGCATTTTGATGCCTGCGGCCCGAGCAGCAGGGCTTTAGCCCGCCGGGCTGCGGCTGAAAAGTATCAGAAAATACGCGGAAAAGAAGCATAAGAATTGAGATTAATCATTTCAAAACAGCTTCTAAAACCGAATGAAAGAGAAAGTAAGGAAGTCTTAAACGGCCCACCCCAAAAAAAGTTCCAACTAATCGTTTGTCAATTAGTTGGAACTTGTGTGCTCCCTTAGGGGCTCGAACCCTAGACACCCTGATTAAGAGTCAGGTGCTCTACCAACTGAGCTAAGGAAGCATATTCTGTGACCCGTTCGGGACTCGAACTTTTCTGCATT
>JAZUIV010000017.1:0-211802 GCA_045642485.1 Bacteroidales bacterium
TATGATATCAAGAGACCGATTGACGAATCCTACGAGAGGAAGTGCCGCAGGCGCATCATTCCGATGGAAAACCTGCCCAAGTGGAATTATCTTGTCAAACCGGCATAAACTTTACCAACTTATTTTTTAATGTTTACTTAATTATTAATCTGAAATGTCTCCGTGTCTTTTTTTCATTACTGGTATCATCATGACACTTGGAATATACAATATGACGTACATTATTTTATTTCCACCACCTAAAAGACCTTGTTTTGACCATCCGAAACAAGGAAATTTATTATGAGCTTTCAATATGCTTTTTTCAACGATATATAGAAACATTCGTCTGACTCTTTCCCTAAAAGGAAAATCAAACTCACCCCAGTGGTTCAAATAGTATAAATCTGTCCACAATAAGCCTATCATTGAAGATGCGGGAGAGGACACCTTGTTTGTGTTGGTAATGGAATCTGTTGAATCTGTATAATAAACCTTAAGTTTATCATTGAGAAAAAACGATTTGTGATTTTTAGCTAATTTCCACCATATAATACTATCTGTGTAATTTGATACGCCCTCCGGTTCCGGAAAAAGATTCTCCTTTAACAGAATAGTCCTGTTCATATTGGCATGTTCACAACAATATTCCGGTCTGAAACATATAGTCTGCGCCTCTTTTTTAGACAGTTTATTGATGTTTTCCGGAAATGGCTTGCCGACAAGATTCCCTTTCTCATCCTGACACAATCCCACTACCTCCCTGTAATCCTTTCTCTCACCCTCAGGTATTTGCATCCAGGCATTCACAAGTTTCTCAATTCCATCGGGCAGGTATTCGTCATCGGAGTCTATCATACTTAGATACTCGCCTCTTGCCTCACGTATGGCGGAATTTCTTCCCGTATGGCGCCCTATGCCGTTGGAGCGTTTGATGAACATTACGGGAATAGTGGCCTCTTCCATAAACTGCTCCATAATGTCATCGAAACTTACGGATGAGCCGTTATCTACTACGATATATTCCAAGTCCCTGAAAGTCTGGGCATCAACGGAACGCATACAGCGGAGAAGAATCTCGCGTCTGTTGTAGTTTGAGGTTATGACAGTGACAAGGGGCTTATGATTCTCCTGCCAATATTTGTTTCTCTTAATGAAAACGATATCTTCCATAATTTATATGATTTGAGCTATTTGTTCAAGAATATGTTTGTTGTCAATTGTGCTGTTATTGTTTTTTGGGGGACTGTCAATACAGCCAGCAATTATTTCAGGGAACTTGTCAATTGTAGTTATTATTCCTTCCGAAGCTGAAGTGACCGATTCATTGGCACTCGGAAAATTATTGCAAACTACAGGAACACCCAATGCTTTCGCCTCATTTACAACCAGAGGGAAAGATTCAGACGAGGAAGTGCACGCGTAAAGACTGGACTTTGCCATATATGAGTATGGATTTTCTTTTTTACCAAGCAATATCACAGTGTCGCCAACATCGTTCTTGATGATTTCGTCCCTAATACGACATTCATCGCTACCGCTTCCTATTATGTACCATTTGAATGGCTTGCCTGTCAGACTCGTGACTTTTCTTGCTATGGATGGAATCTTAGAAAACTGCTTTACCGAATCCAGTCTGCCACAAGAAACAATTGTAAAGTCAGAGGTATCAAATCGCTTGTCATCATTTGGTTGCAGAGATTTCGCAACTATGTCTTCTACGTTAATTATATTATGGATGGCTACAGTTTTGTTTTTATATTGAGGATAGATTTCACTGAATATGGTCTTAACGAATTCCGATACACAGACAACAGTATCTATTCTGTCATAATAGCGGGACTCATCTTTTCCGTTTGCATATCTTCGGTAGTCGCAATGAATCCAGTTAATACGTTTTTTTGCAGGCAGATAGCTTATGAACTGAGCCAGACTTTCATCGAACCCGATTACAGCATCATACTTGACACTATTTGTTTGTCGTCCTCCTATCTTGCAATAAAGTCTGAACATATCGATTCCAACAAACGAGAGAGCTTTACGCACTATCCACAGGAGATAGTTCAGCAATTTCGCTATGACTGTTGATTCTGTCATTCTGTGTGAAAGCCAGATGTTTTCAGGCAAAACGTTGCAATTAGGCAATTTACCCTTGAAATCACCTTCCCAAAAGCGGCAGAACAAATCCACCTTGACATCTATTTCCGGAATCTTTGTCAAGAGGGAATACAAACTGGCAACAGTACCACCCATCCCGTACGAGCCGACTACAATAAGGATTTTTTTGGACATGCTTAATATCTACGTTGCTTATTTAATACAAATGTCCGAAAACTTAATAAAAAACTATATAAGTTCGATTTGGAGTATTCCCATTGACCATTATATGCTACAGGATACCCCCCAGAATAACTTTTTGACAAATAAATATTATCCATATAATCAGCACTTGGCGGGATACGTCCATAATCAAATTTTCTATAATTCAAGTTTTTGTAAAAATTAAATACCTCTTCTTGAATATGATATGCAGCACCTGTTTTCATTGCTTCATCTGAATTTGCCGCCCATATATCATATACCAAATCTTGATTCGTGTATTCTACTCTTGCAGAAATAATATTTCCACAACTGTTTTTTATGACAAATAGGTGATAGGGGCTATTGTGAGACAACAACTTTTCTACCTGATATGCTTTGGGATATGATTTCAAACCTTTACGTTCAGACATACTCCTGAATAAACCTTCAAAAATTACGGCATAATCATGATTGGGTTCTTTTATAAACTCAAAAGTATTTCCAGATGCAATGCTTTTTTTTACTCCACGTACCCAGTTTCTATGAAATGTAAAATTTGATTGTAAATCAACCATCATTGTCAAAGGACATAGAGAAATGCCAGCAGGCCTTATAAAGCCAGATCTTCTTATTGCAACTTCAAAATCCGGTCTGTATTCATAAATATCTGAAAAAGAGATATAGGAATAGCCCGACTCTGTAAGAGCAGAAAAAAAGGATTTAATTTCAGAAACTTGTACATTATTATTCAAACATAATCCCTCGATATGCAAATGCCTCCCTAAAAACCGATGATATGATGAATATCCTACACAAGCAACGTTTGGGGTTTCATCAGAATTGACAAAATAAACAAGGTTTGCCTCATTCTGAGAATAAATAGCGTCAATCCAACATTCTGATTGTTCTGTGGGTATATTATCGAATGAAGACACTATAATCCAATACTTTTCTTTCGTCACTTCCATAATCTTGATATTTTTTTGTAAGAAATTCTAATATTCTCAACTAATGGAGAACAATACCATTTCCCAAGGGTCGGATACAGATATCCCAACCCGTCAACGACACATAAGCCTTCATAAAAATTGATAGTATGAAGTCCCAACGGATATCTCCTCCCTTGCGGTTTCAACTCAAAAATCACCTTTTCTCTGAGAGTTGATGCGTCAAATTCCATCACATTGGTCGATGCACCATAGCTGCCGACACAATTCTGCGCAGGCCTATACAGCTGTCCGTATGCCTCAAAGAAATTTCCTGCCGGTCGTGAGCAAGATCTTGATGTTTGGAACGGGGCTTCGCTTTGGGGCACAAACGGACCTTTAACCGACAAACTTTCGTAGCAATATGCATTCTCCTGATTTTCCGGATATTTTGTTGCCACCAAGAGGAATTTACCATTATTGAGCTTGTACATCGTAGCGTCAGCCACGGCTTCGTTCAAGATACATATCGGCTCCATCAACTTATGCTCTATCTCATCATAACGGTAAATATTCAACTTTTCGGAGGCACCATTCTCCGGATAGACGTATGTCACGCCATCTTCCCGAATAATTGCAGGATAGGACAAATGCGTCGGGAGCCTCAACAGCTCGTATCTTTGCTTCAGGCGTTTTGTGTTCCTGTCAATGACCAGTTCGACAATCAGCCCCGGGGGATTGTCAAACACGTACTCTTCTGCGAAAACGATTATTTCCTGAGATGTAACTTTGTAGATGAAAGGATCGGCAAAGAACCTGTCCTTGTATGGATGTTTCATCCACTGTATTGGCCTGAGCCTTTTTTCAGACACAAGCTCTTCGGGAGTCATATCGCAGAACCCGATATTCCAATTGGAACCGTTTTGAATATTTTTCAGTAAACCCATAATCTATTTCGCCGGCATTTTGTCGAATTTCTCCTTGTCGAGAGTATTCACCTTAATCCCGAATATATAACCGTTATAAAACGTTCCAACCTCCTTGAAACCGCTTTTCAGTTGCACCTTCATTGCCGGTATGTTTCCGTCCAGAACCATTGCGAGAACCTTTCGCTTGCCAAGTTCGTAGAGTTTGCGGATACGCCAGAAGTTCATCTTGCCGTGGATTCCCCGGCCTCTTGCACAATAGTCGCAGAAGGAATCTTCGAGCAGACCTTCATCCGGATTCATTTTGATGTACTTCGTGTCCACGGAAAGCCCGAGTTTGTCAAGTGATATCCAAGTGGAGTATATCAGTTTACCGTCCTCGATTATTCCGTAGCACTTATAATTGGGGTCTTGCAGACGAGCCTTGTTGAATGCCAGTTTCTTTTCGTTGAACGTATCTGGATTCCCTTTCAGAAAATCCTCGTATGTCAATTCCTTTACAGGAAGGTCAAAACCTTCGAGTTGACTATTTACCTCGTCTATATCAATAACAAGACGGAGGTAATGAATTTTACCAACAGATATTTTGAAGATGCGGTGAAGAATGTAGTTTTTATAGTCTTTAAAATGATATTTCATAATATATACGGATTATCTCGTTTCTATTTATGATATGATACAACTATCTTTTCCAACTCAGTCCTATCCATTCTTTCATTTATCGGATATAACATTTCTTCGTGTTCTATTATTTCATCTACTGTCCAACGAAATTTTATGACCTTAGCAGGGATACCCCCCCCACTGAATATGCTGGAATTGAACGAGTTACAACGCTTCCCGCTGCAATAATTGCTCCCCGGCCAATATGTACGCCCTTAAGGATAGTTACATTACTTCCAAACCAGACATCCTCGTCAATAACCACATCCTTGTCATACTTTGAGATATCGACTCCTTGTTTTTCCAAATCTATTTTACGATTATCTGCTATAAATTTACCTTTTATATCAGCAGGATGATCACCAGTCATAATAGTCAAATTTGGACCACTGAAAGAGCGTTTACCTATATAGACGTGAGCACGTGTTGCAAAAATTGTAGAACCAGAACCGATGCTTACACCTTCTCCAATATGAATATACTTAACACCGGGAGTATATTCATTTGTTCCGCTAATTCTAAAAGGGTATCCCAATGTAGATCCTTTTCCGAATGACGCAAAAGAACCGACAGTCTGCTTTGTAATTTGTTGGATGTAAAAGCTTCTGAGCTTGGATATAATAAAGTATAATACTTTTGTCATTTTTTAAATTTAGTTATTATAGGGTTAGCATAAGATTTAATCATCATCTTCTCCTTTCTATTCAACCCAAGAAAATATATAAAGAAGGTCGAAAATATAACACTTACAAGACATACCACAAACAGTGTCAATATATTAACAGGTAGGTAATGGTAAGTGATATATGCTGGGATTGCCGCCAGAATTGAGACCAAACCCGGTTTGAAGAACACCTCTGTGAAATACTCTCTCAACGACAATTGAATCAAAGGACGTATAATAAACAACATTACTATTTGAGCAGCAAATGTCACAATCAACTGAACTACGAAAACTATTTCCGGTTTTGCTCCGGCTTTGAGCGTCAAATATGAGATCGGCAACATTAGAAGCATAACTGCACCTCTCCATGTTTGAAATTTCTTTATCTTACCCGTTGCCAAATTTGCAGTATGCAATGGTTGAATCCAAGATGACACCAACATAGTAAGCATTGTAATTCGCATAAATTCTATTGTATGCTCCGGAATATCACCTAGCCATAACGTCAATACTTGCTTTGCTTCCAATGTAAGTGGAAGAGCGATGACGAAGAAAAGAAAATACGAAAATTTTGAACTGGTTATTATAAGTTTCTGCATTCGTCTCAATTCACCGACAGCATAACTCTTGGTTATTTGAGGAATTACAGCCAACTGAAAGTTAGATATAAAACTTTGAACGACACCTTGAACTTGTACTGCAATACCTCTAGCGGCATTCACGACAGGTCCAAAGAATATATTCAGGAATAAGTTTAGTATTGGGGTACACGCTATCGATGCCATATTTCCGAACAAATTCCAAAAAGCAAATTGGAACATTTCCTTAATTTGCGCTTTATCTACAATATGTGCAAACTTCGATTCGGGGAAATTTCTATGACAATAGACATTATAAATCACCCTATCCATTACTTGAATTGCGAATAACAAGAATGCATAGAAAATTAATTTATCTTGAGGAAAGTATTTTACAGCATATACCACTCCAAGTTTTAATGTAGAATCCAGTAAAGCAATAACCGCAAATGCCCCCATCTTTTCATGGGCAATAATATCAGCATCGTATGGGACACATATCACTCCAATTGCACAAGTTGCTATTGACAATTGCAACACCCAGAAGCAGGCGTTCATTCGCTCTGGTGGAATTTCCATTTTGTTGTACATCAGCCACAAGCCGACTACTTCACAAAGTACAACTATAAGCACTGCCAGTATCGTATGGACAATCACGCAGGTTGAGAACGTCTTCTTCAATCCTTCTAAATCACCCTTGCCTACGCCAAATGCAATATAACGGTTCGTTGCGTTACCCATTGCTGACCTGATGAAGATGAACATTGTGGTAACGCTACCAACTACATTATAAAGTCCATAGTCCGTAAATCCAAGAGCTTGTAATATTACCCTGGCTGTAAAAAGGGAAATCAGCAGACTATAGAACATCCTCAAGTACAGTAAGAGGGTGTTCTTTGCTATTCGTTTATTATCTGATAATTCTGGCATTTATTATCTTAACTTAATCGTAACAAACCTAATATTTTATTCGCGCCCCTAACAACTGGCATTAACATAAAAGCAGTGTGACAGGAACCATTAACGAAAAGTCTATCAATATACCGGGAAACGACAGAACCACCACGGAAAGAGAGAATATGGAGAGGTCCCAAACCTAATTCATTGCGAACTTTATTTACTTTTTCACGTATCGGAATATTCATTTGATTAATCATTTCCAATATCCCATATAATGAGATTGCTGAGAAGTGCAATCTTTTTGATATGTCCGTTTCTTGTATATGGTTCAACTCTACATATTTCATTTCATACATATACTGCTTTTTGAATATATATAGTCTCTCTTCATAAGAAAGTCTATTTGCATTTGTTGCACTTGTTTCGTTATCCTTGTTATAATTGTACCCCACTTCGGAGGATAATGCATATTTGTTGATTCTCAGAATATATTCCACCGTAAAAAGCCAATCTTCCGCCAGCCTGACAGTCTCATCAAATCGTATTGGACTGTTTCCTGCAACGCTTTCAATAATTTCACGTTTGAACACTTTGCCCCATACATATCCGTTGAACATATCAAATAGAGAAGTATTGTCTGAACTTACGCAATCCTGATATTCACGCATTATACCTGCTGCTTTTCCATTTTTAAAATATGTTCCTGAACAATAAGCAAACTGTACTGATGAATCCATCATAATAGGAGCGATCAAATGTTCAATGAATGTGTTTGAAATAAAATCATCAGCATCAACAAAGGTTATCCATTCTCCTTTTGCATTTTTTAAGCCTAAATTTCTGGCTGAACTTACGCCACCATTCTCTTTATGGAACACGCGAATTCTCTCATCGTTCCTTGCATATTCATCACAAATATACCCCCCCCCCATCTGGGGTGCCATCATCGACCAAAAGCAGTTCCCAATCAGTAAAAGACTGGTTAATAACACTATCAATGCAGCGAGTGATATATTTCTCCACCTTATATACAGGCACAATTATAGATAAAAATGGCATAATCAATTTTTTATATTTATTACTTCTCTATTCCAGCAGTCTCTGCGACCAACGGGAGCAGTGGCGGTCTCTCCATAGCCCCCGAAGAGCACTCTATCGCGAAGCGATTGAGTGCGTGGGGCTATTATCGTCCCGTCCACTTATATCCTTTCACACGCCCATTATGAATTTCAAACTGCCGCTCATCTTCATCCAAAACAATCTTGAGCAATCGGCCTGCTGCTTTTCCTGCCTCTCTATGGGCATAATCGTGATTACGATGCATTACATTCCGATAATAATCATACAGTACCTGAACAGGCGTTGTATTCCAATCATTATTTACTCCTCCGAGGAAATCACGAGCGTAAAACACTTCGTGCTTCCTCTCCGAATTACACCAAGCGTAAACTGCACCTTGTAGATACACTTTAATTTTGTCAATATCTTCTTGAGATACTCCGTGAACGCCTATTAATCTTTCAGTTGTAGTGAACATACTAAATATTTTCCCTCAGGAATTTCCTTTGATTAAATAACAATCGATATATTCCATGAATACGGTCTATAGCAATAATCTGATTTTGAGTGTTCTTGCCTAAATAAAAATCGAAACAAACATTTTGCATTGAAGCAATATCCGCATCGCTATATTTCGTCTTCAGGAAACCAGTTGGATCTGTCCTAAGGTCCTGTATGAATCTTTCGAGATGACTTCTTATATCTCCATATTTCAATGTAGCTTCAACTGGAGTACCAGCAGCAGTCACACCGAAGCCTGGGCCCACAAAAGAACTACCATCGTTAAGTTCCACAATGGTGTTTATATGTGCCTTCCTCAAATGCCCTATGTCTGAAGAATTAAAATTTACTTCTGGTTGACAATTTACTTTCCAACTTTCAAGCAATGAAGGCCAATTATCGTAAAGCGTTTGGATAAGGTCTTTGTCTGACCATGCTCCATGCTGTTTGATATCAATCATGTAGAAGTCATCCTCAGTAACATACGCAAAGAGAACCGGTCCTGTACGTTTTATGAAGCCATCAGCCTCAATTGTATCACCAAGATGAAAATGATGTATTGACCAAGAATATAGCATATAATCTTCTGAGGAAAGATTATTCACGCTTTTACTCTGATGAGGAAAGAGACTTTTACCATTAAAAATTTTGTCTTCAAGAAGCGCTAAACCATTTTGAAGATTATCTGGGCAAGTGAAGTTTGTAGGTTTGTGAATGGCTCTTGCTTTCTTTTGGATTGTTCGAAGGGAAACCGTAAAGTACTTAAAAGGTATATCTTCATCCGGAATGTTGGCCGTATTGAAGCCTACTGACTCTAGTTCCTCACGCCATATTCTTTCAAAATCGTGTATAAGTGATTCAGAAATTGTTACATTCATATATCCCGTAGAGATAATTATGTGAGAAGTATATAATGTTAACTCGTTAACCGTTAACTCGGTTTGTTTTTATATTATAGTTCTTTCAGATTTCAAATTCATTGATTCGATAGCCTCTGCGACCAGCGGGAGCAGTGGCGGTCTCTCACTCGCGCCCTTAAGCACTTTTGCGGCAAAGCCGCATGGGTGCGTGGGACGTTCCCTCATTACTATAAACGCTCTGTTAGATTCCGTAAATACTTAACCATTCCGGAAAGTTTCCTGCGATGTGAATCTTCTAATTCATCTGGGTCGAAATGCATAACATCATTGCGTATCTCGCGAATATCGTCCAACATTTTGGTAAACAAAGCTCTATCAGTAGTCTCTAGACCAACTTTCTTCCAGTATCGCGGATTTTGAAGTATCGTTATATAATCACCAAAACACAAGTCATCAATACACTCAATATCTGCAGTGGTGTTAACTTCTCTTTGGACATCCTCTAAAAGTATCTTACCGTCAAGCAATTTTCGAATGTGATTTTCTATCTCCTCTAATTGCAAGAATGGACTAGCCCACCTCAAGAAATGCGTGGATAAGTCATACAATGTTATAATTCCTCCTATCGTTTTATCTTCGTTTTGTACCAGAACAAAACGCTCTTTTCTCACAGTACTGAAAGCATCTAAAAGAGATTCTGATTTAGATAGAACCGTAACATTCAAATCCATATAATCCTTGACATTATCTGACTGAACCCCTTTAGAACGGGCAATCCCTATTGTTTGCCAAGAGATGTATCCAGCCACTTGATGTCCTTTATTTCTAGTAACAGGTAAGACGGAATACTCATTCATCATCAGCATTGTAATTGCTTCTTTAAGGGTTGCATTTTCGTCTATTGTTTCCGGATTAGTATTTGCCTCTTTCAAAAGGCTTAACCGCTTAATTGGATCGGCTGAAGACTTCCTTTGTGCTACTTCTTTTGGCCTTATTTCCACTTCGCAATCTATCCATACATCTGTAAAATACGGAATGGCTATCAAATCGTGTTCAGATAAGAATTCATCAACCCTTCGGCAATGTTTTGGCGTTCTATGCTTATAACCAAAGTGGTCAAATATAGACCGTACCGAAATTTTGATAGGCTTTCTTGTCTCACAGACTTCTGCTATTATTGTGTCAAAACCAGTCATAACCCCAGAATTTACCGCCATACGATATAAACAAAATATCTTTCAGCCTCAGTCATATTGTCATTGACGCTGGCCACACCGTCTTTTTGATTATCGCATCTGGAATGGCCAATACAAGCATCTATAAGTGCTGCTTCCATCCGGCTAGCAGCGTCTGCCCATGGTGTAGAAATGAGCCACTTTATGTTTGGATAAACATCTTTATAGTCGGGTTCATTTCTACGCGCTTCAACATCCATCCCGGTTTTTCCAATTTTAAAACTTTCGCAACTTGGCAAAATCTCATTTATCATTCTGATTGCAACTCTGATACATTCTTGCTCTGTCATAGTTTTATATATAAATTTATTTGTTCTTAATATCTTCTCCTTTCAATGGCTCATACTTCCCATCCTTCGCCTCAAACACAACTGTCCCTTCTTCCAGAGCCTCCAGTGAATGCCACTGACCAGCCTCAACCTGAATCATCGGATGTTCCCCACAAGGCTCCATCACAAACTCCTCTGTGACATTACCATTATCATCATAAAGCCTCATAATCATCTTACCTCTAATAATCGCAATAGATTCCGACGACATCCTATGCCTATGAATCGGCATCACCGTCCCCGGCTCTAAAGCGTTCAGCATTCTTTGGCTATTATCCTCTGGCGTATTTCGCAAGTCATACGGCTGCCTCAACCGAGGCGAAGCCTTGGCTTGAGAGGAAAGGGTGGAGAGAAGTTGGTTGTTAATCTTCATTATTTTTTCTTTGAAATCTTAACCAACGTTACAATACTAAGTGTAATTGAAGCAACTATCAATATAAACATTAAAATTACTATCCACAGTTCTACCGACCAGGTTTTGACAACTTCATTAATATCGTTAAACCAGTTTAATAAGGATATTCTTTTTTGGTTAAGGACATGAATAAGGATAACTATAACAAATGCCAAAACAGACAACATTAGCCGTCTAAAGTACCGTTGCGCCATTACTACATTATCCATTTTTTGATTCGCTATATTTTGATTTCTTAATGTGGAATTTAAGAGGTCCGCGACTAAATTTTTCTCATATTGTTCTGACTTCTCAATAGTAATCAATGTCGTTGGGTCTGGACGGGTATATGTTGCACGCTTCAAAGCCTCAATTGAGAAGATAACCGTTGATACCATGTACACCACAAAAAACAACAAGCATAAAGCAAACATCAATTTATAGAATACAGGTTCGTCGTTTTGTCCAATTAAAATATTAGAAGTTCCAATAAGGACTGTCCCAAGAAATCCAGAAGACGTAATAAACATCGAAGCTTTTCCCTCAATAGATTTTACTCTGTCTTTTTCTTCCTGATAATATTGTCGTGCGGCTTTTTCTTTCTCGTGAAGGATTGTTTCGTCACCAACGATGCTTTCAATTGAGATCGAATTCGCATCACTTTCCCTTTTCCCTTTTGGCATAAGAGGATATATAAAATCAATAATATTACGCAGTATGTTCATCGGTCAGTAATTTAGCTATTGTATCGGAAATCGGCATCCCTGTTTGAGTTTGAATCCAAGCCCATTGCCCATTAGGATTTATCTCAAGAAACACGTATCCGTTATCTTCGGTCTCAACAAAATCTATTGCTCCGAATTTTAAGTTCAGTTTCTTTAATAGAGCAACACATTGATTTTTTATAGTAACAGGAAGATCAATTATTTCATGTTTCAAAATATTCTCGCCAACACGCCAGTCTGTATTTGTCTCTGGGTTCAACTGCGAATGAATTCTTACAGCAAATATTGTTTCATCTACTACTGTTGCCCTTATATCAAATTTCTTTTTTAGCCTTTGTTGAACATAATTAGGGCAAACTTCTATCTGAGCTGGAGTTGGTATAATATCAAGTTTACTTGTGTATACAACTTGCTTCATCTCTGGCCACCCTATTTGGCCAGAATAAATCGGCTTTATTATACAATCATTATTCGCTTCACAAAACCGCATAAACTCTTCTGGATGATTTGTAACAATACCTGACGCAATTTGGAAACCTATCTCTTTGGCTATCAATTGCTGGTATATTTTGTTTTCAGCTCTTCTAATAGAATCCACATCGCTTATCCAATATGCATTTCTAAGTATTTTATACAAGCCTTCCAACGTTTGCCTTTCTTCTATACCTATGAATTGTTTCTCATCTGATGATAAGCCATTGTCATTTATTGAAGGAAGATTCGGACGACGAAAATATACTGATTTAAATGAAAGTATATCAAAAGTAATATCTCTTAGTTTATCATATAGAATGTATCTGTCTTCAGTAAAATCAAATGATAAAAAAACATGAATCCCTATCTCGTCTGTATTCAGTCTATAGTAAGATGCTTGAATATTTTCCAGACTACGTACAACATAGTCGACCGTAAAATCGGTTGTATTAGTTATTATAAGAACCTTGGTCATCGGATTCTCTATTAGAAAAAGTCTTGGACTCCAAAGCAAGATTAATAGGGAACGTGTCATCTTTTTCCCTTGCCGTCTCCGTCTTAGTCATAATGCCCATATTAACGGAAGGAGAATCTATAAGTGGTATATATTTATCTCCTTCTTTATAAACTGACATATTTCTTTCGTGATCATAGACTACATTATCGAAATATTTTTTGTCAGTTACGCTTTTAGCATAATTCAATAAAACTGATTTCATAGCTATTATTGTTTTAAATTTTGATTTTAGTTATAACGGCCTAAATTTAGCTAATCTTAAAACACATAGGAATACCAAGGTAGAATATACGATTCCATAATCCTGCGGTATGTAGAATGCATGAGCAACATTATTCCTAATGTTCAGGCCTTTAGATGTAAGTACATATTCAAAAAATTCAATATCTTCCTCAGCAAAGACTTTCATAAGGCATTTCTCTCGAAGGAGACTGTCGAGCATAGCTTCCGAAGTGTTTCCCCTACGGTCAACTTTAATAGTCTTCCCTCCCTGATCTGAAACTATAGTTCGCAATATACCCTCAAATCGGAGTGATAAGACTTCTATTGGAATACGCCAGTCTATAGGTTTTTTATCAATTGTATGTTGATACTGTTGCAAAAGCGATTTAATGGCATAGTCTATCTGTGAAAACCAGGAAGACGCTACCACTTCGTCATTTCGTGCGTACTCTATCGGAATACCAAAACAGGTATTACGATTCATCCATGTTCGTATCTTGCTATAGGTCATCTTCCTCAGCTTGACAGCAGATAGAATCAAATCAAGAAGAGGATTGCGAACAATATTCAAAAGCCAAGTTTCATAATATCTCCATAATTGGAAATCAACGTCTGCATCTTGGCTATTTCCATTTATGTCCTTAATCCTATCTGAAAAGCATGGTGTTTTCGTTGACTTTTCATCGGCAGTCATCCGTTCTTTTATCAATTTCAGTGACGGGAAGAGGTACTGAACTGGACAAACAAGACTCCACATCAACGAACTGAAATCACCGTTTAACAGGTCATTATTTAGTTTTTGAAAATAGGCAACCACCTCTGAATTTGTCTTTACTGTCGACACAAAATGAAAATATTTCAAATTTTTCTTGTTAGAAGCATATAATTTCTGAGCTTCAAGCATTTTAGAAGTTACACATGCTTCTTTATAATAGAGCATTGCCTTTTCAAGGTGACTATCATTAATATGAGGTAATGCGATATTATTTGTATCAGACGCGATATCAACTAACTGAGTCATTTGGATATCACCTAACGCTTCATAGAAATAAGACACATTAGCTCTTCCTTTATCTTGAAGTTTCGCTGAAAAAAATAAGCCAATTTCACAACATCTGTCTTTCCAAAGTTCTGGTGCAGTTTGCAAAATCTGTTTGCATTTCTCAACAATACGAAGAGCATCGCTCACTGGGAAAAAAGAGCATTGCTTTCCTTCTTCCAAAATTACCAATTTCGTGATGCTTCCACAATCACTATCAAGTATTCTCCAAATTAATGTCTCAGAATTCTTTTGATTGTACTTTATTTTGTGTGAAAGCGTAAGCAAGGTGGCTATGGCATCTTCTGTATGAGAAGGATATTTATCTTTCTCCTCCAAAATTAAATCCTCCAGACAGCTTATCAGGCTATCGATAGCCTTTTCTGCATATTTCCGATTTTTGGATAGCAAATAGGAGAAATAACAATATCGATGTCGCAGGTATTGATTGGACGTAGAAGCAATACGCTTATCGAAGTAAGCTAATGCTTTAACGCTGTTAATCGGACAATTTTCATCCTCAACAATATATTTAACATTCCACCAAGTTAATATCTCTAGACGAGCATCCTCGCGTTCTTTCTCATCAAAAGAAGCCCAAGGGAAGGCACCATCTATATGACTTTGGTCCTTCTTATCCTCAAGATATTTGTATAATTCACTTAGCGTTGACATTATTAATATCAAAAGTAAAATAGTCTGATTGCCTTGCTGCCTATCTAGTGATTATTCTTTCCTATTGACATTCGTAGCCTCTGCGACCAACGGGAGCAGTGGCGGTCTCTTGCGAGCCCCTTTAAGCACTCTTGCGGCAAAGCCGCATGGGTGCGTGGGACGTTACATTATACGAAATAAGATATGCTTAACAAGTATCATTAAACTATGAAAAAATCTTTTTCAAAATATGTTTTGTTGTCAAACTGAACCAATTTTTATTGCCGAAATACTTGTAATGCCATCTGTCTTTGAAGTATAGGTTCAGATTCCTAATTCCTCGTTTTCCCTTTGTGCCGAAATTGAAGATATCGTGCACCAACCTATTGGCAAGTGTTTCATCAATTTCTATCTGCAAAAGCGTGTCTTTACTAAAATAATTCTTCAGTATTCCGTTGATTCCCTTGGAGAAATGCATTAGGCCACCTGCCTCGATTATGCTGCTGAATTCTTGCCAATTGATTTCAGAATGATGGCGATTGAGAAATGAGGCCAAATCGGTGAATTGCCTGAGATTCATCATCCCAAAATAGAAGTGTGCATAAAGGTGCTGTAACAGATATACTGCATTGAAAGTTGCTGAAGGAAAAAATATCTGAGACTCTTCACGCTCCCTTTCAGGTTTCAAAATTTCGAATAGCGACTGCCTTAGCGTATCATCGCTGGTTTTCTCAAAATATGTGCTGACCAACTCGTGGTGATTTTCAATATGGATGCCCTTAAAATCAAATTGCGAATGATGCTGGTCTTTCTCTTCCGGATAAAGCAATGTCAGTCCAAGTTGATTCTCCAAGATATCATCTCCCTTGGCTGCTGCCGGATTGCCATTTTCATCAAGCAGATATATGTCTATATCCCCCGCTCCCCTATGGCTCGGAATGGGATAATCCCTGCTGAGCCCATATCCCTTGAGAATCACCGGCTTGAGCCCGTTGGCACTGAATATCTGGCAGAGGGTGGAAAGGACGGTGAGGTAGTAGGCGTAGCTCTCCTCGTTGTTCTTCACGTCATCGAACCAGTGTGCAAGAACGGCATTCAATTCTTCGAGTTGCTGTCCGCTCTTGCCCTCCCTCGGGTCGTATCCCGAGGCCTTCAGCCCATCCACCGCCAGGGACGACACCTTCTGCTCGTAGGACAGCCGTATCACCTCCCGCCAGTCGATGTCTGAGGGGAACGGCTCGACCGGGGTGCTCCCCTCCGAGACAGTGGCGCCTTCTACCGCTGCCCGCTTGCCGTCTGCCCCCATAGCCCTGCCGTCTGCCGCCATCGGCTCCGTGCCCAAGGCAATCCTAAGCAGCTTCAGCAGCACCTGCGCCTCTGTGGATATTTCGTATTTCTTCGACATTGTTAAATGTTAATTGTTAATTCTGTTGTTTCGTCAAGAGTTCCTTCCCATCGACTAAGCCCAGGGTAAAATCTCTGCTCAGGATAAACGCCTTGCGTCAAGTTACCTTCGTTACCTCGGTTACTTCATTATATCTTCTTCCGAAAGTGGCTCATACCTCCCATCCTTTGCCTCAAACACAACTGTCCCTTCTTCCAGCACCTCCAGCGAATGCCACTGACCAGCCTCAACTTAAACCATAGGGATGGTCGGTTCGTCACACTCGCCTTCCGGTATAGAGGGTAAAGAATGTAGAGAGATGGGAGCCATCACAAACTCATCTGTGACATTGCCATTATCATCATACAGCCTCATAACCATCTTTCCCCTGACTATACAAATAGTCTCGGATGTATTCCTGTGCCGGTGAACCGGCATCACCGTTCCTGGCTCCAAGGCATTAAGCATACGTTGGCTATTATCCTCTGGCGTATTCCGCAGGTCATACGCCTGCCTCAACCGAGGCGAAGCCTTGGCGCGGGAGGAAAGGGTGGAGAGAAAAGACTGTGAGATGAACATAGTGTCTACTATTTAAGGCAACTGGTTTTCTTTTTGAGATAATTTACGAAGGCTGAACTTGCTATGAGCATAAAGTATGCTTCATCGGCTGACGGTTTGTATGTTTCTGAAGCATCCAGCATAGCGTGCCGTATGCCTGTTGTTTTATCGTTGGTGTAATTATATAGCTTTTCGAATGCTGACTTCATCTGTGGGTTGATTGCTAGCCCCTTGGACTGAAGCTTGTTCAGCGCAAGTCCGAAAGTGGATTCGCCTGTCTTTTCGCGGCAATAAGCCTCAATGGCTGTAATGGATTCCTTTATTGAATTGGCATAATCAGGATCAGGCCGATGGGAGTAGTGAGAAAGTGCCTTATTCAAATGAGTTGCCGGAGCATCGTCAGCGGACACCGCCTCCAGAATAGAGGAAATCTCCTCATCTGATGTGATATCGGTACAGCATCCGTCAATTATCCTGTAGCCGTATCTCAACCTCTCAAAATGGTAGTTCAGTTTTACAATGAATCTCTCAATTACCTGTTTCCTGAAATCATCGACAAAGTTCTCCGTCATATAATCAATAAGGAACTCAATACAGTCAAGTTTCTTGTACCAGGCAATACGGTTGTCAGATATGTAATGAGTCAACTCATCTTCCTGAAAATCATTATCTAAAAGTGTTCTGTATTTCTTGTTAAGGAACTCAGTCCAGAATGCAATCTTAAGTCTGTAATAAGACAAATCATAATACGGAACTGTCTGGATATCACCAAGAAGTTTATAATCGGCATCGTCTAAATCATTTGACAGCAGGCTTATGGTGCTGGAAATAGCGTTCATCACCTCACGTGGCATACTTTCCCTAATCACGATGTCACTCGGTTTCTCGTATCCCATTCTTTCAGAAAACAATTGCTTCATCTCGTTATAATAAACACTCTTGCGGCTGCAAGCCGCATGGGTGCGTGGGGCATTATTGTTTCAATTACTGACTGCCATCCCTATACTGACCTGTCCACCTATTGCCTTTGACATATCATTCCTGGATCTCGAAGATTCTTTTATCATCAATAAGGACAGCCTTAAGCAAACGTCCTGTGGCTTTAGCCGCTTCAGAGAAAGCATAGTCGTGGTCATTATCACTTTTCTCCAAATAATGACGATACAGTGCCTCGGCTGGTGTATCTTCCCAAAAGAAGTTCTATTTGGTTTTGAGGTATCCCATGAACTCCTTTTATGGTTTCGTTTGTAGTGAACATGATTACGATCTAAAGCCAGAGCAAGTATCTACCAGTTTTTTAGCATTGTACTGTTACGGAATAAACACTTTTGCTTATTCACCGTCCAATGGCTTTGTCCGCCATATTCACACCCAGCAAATTTCTTAACATAGATGATTCCTGCTGCAGCATCAAAGCTTTACGTTCTGAGAGGAACTTATCTATTTGACCTCTTCTGTAGGATATAACGATGTTTTCAGATAGAGCATATTTACTAAACTTATCATCCCAAGCATCATCACTATTCAAGAAATACTCAATTGATTCAATATCTTTTTTGTTTGTCAAAAAGAAAGTGTTACCCCATGTTTTGGGGCCGGTATCCGGCAGCACCCAAACCATAAATATAGCTGTTGATTCCGGTGAAATCTGCTGATTCAAAACAGATATTGCAGCCATCGCACAACTTCTTACGCTTCCCAATTGTATCCTTTCCGGAAGTCTCATATCAAACACTTCCGGAGAATAATTGATGGGATTTTCTGTCTTTCCTATAGCATAATCTCTAAACATCTTTATATCTTCTCGAATAACAGCCAAAGATGTATTGGTGAAGTATCCTGAATATGTTGTATAGAAAAACCATTTGACGAGTTCATGCAATTGTTCCTCACTTGGTGTTCTATTATTCTTGAAGAATAAAGCCATCATTACGAATTGATAGGAATAAGGCAACATTTTGCAGTCTATCAATCCGCAATGTTTGTAAAGAAACTCTACCGCATTATATACATCCTTAGAGACTTCATTCATTATAGGAGGTAGTTTAGACTTATTTGTCAATAAAACTTTCTCGCTACCATCAATAAAAGGAATATCCAAATAGTTATATACGCATTTTAGAATCAAGCCTCTGTCTATTCTGTCAAAATTAAATTTTGACAATTTTTGTTTTATCCTGGTTATTTCATTAGCAAAAAGAAAATCCGAATTTGGTTGATAAGCCAAAGCCTGGAGCATGTAATCTATACTTATTTTGGTATTCTTTGAGTTAATACGCGAAAACATTTCTACCGCATCATCAATGCTTCCTCCCATAACGCTTATATAACTTAATTCGTAAGAAAGGATCTTACGGTTTACGGACTTGGCTCTTTCTGCATATATTTTCTTCTTTTCCTCAAACAAGTTAGACCTGCGCAATCTATCTATGAATCCAACCAATTCATAGGTATCGAAGGCCGTTCCCATACATAAGTAATTTGGCTTTTGCATTCTACTCATCGGGGCATTCAATATCTGACCATCATCAAGATTTATACAGATACTTCCATAATAATCACCACCTTCATACAAAACACTGAGCAATGCTGTCAATCTCTGTCTGCCATCAAGAACATATAACTTATCATTACTCTTGTGTTCGAGAATAGAGATACCACCAAGTTCACTCAAATTCTTGAATTCGACAGATTCAGGTTGCCAAAGTATTAAAGACCCGATAGGATACCCCTTCATAATACTATCAAACAGGTCCATGACTTGTCTGGGGGACCAGACAAAGTCACGCTGAAATTCAGGCACCAGATATTTGCCTGCTTTAACTTTTTCCAGAATATTTATTATATAGTCCCGTTCCGATTTAATATTCATAACCAACGTATTTTATATATGACGGGCAAGTTTGAGTATTATCTCCTGTATCTCGTCCTGTCCATTAACATTGCCTACTCTTGACTGAAGTTCAGGTTTCGTTATCTCTTTTGCCAATGTTTCAACATCTTTCTTTTCCAATGAGAGAAAATCATTTTTATGGACATCAAGGTAATCCCATTCTTCTTCTGGCAAATCCGGAACATCAACACCCGCAACAACAAAACCAGCTCTGCGATACGTATCCAGCGGAAAATAATTTTCTATTTCACGCTTACAGAGCTCATGATACTCTATGCCTAATTTATTAAGCCCTTCTTTTATGGTGTTATTATGTTCCTCTATATCCGTTGGCGAAGTTTTGTCGCTGTCAAAAATTGACAACAACTTCAAAGGATATGTATCTTTATACGATGGTATCAAGATATCAATTTCGTTTAGAATACCACCTGAGCCACCAGCATTCCCGCTTCTTATCAAGTTACATCCAACTGCCCTGTTAACATATGCATTTACATATCCGAAAGAGTGATCTTTCCGATACAGTTTTATCCACTTGGAGATAACACACCAATCATATTTTCCATTTTCCAACACCACTACGGACGGCTCCTCAGCCATAATCTTCATAGAGGATGCTGTCAGCATGCCTTCCTCGCACCCTACGGTTACTGTTCTCAGGTATTTCCTATTCATTGACGAAGGGGACCACATCTCTTCATTTCTTTGAATCTGCTGAATCACCAGTTTCCCAAGATACAAGTCGCTTTGAAATATCGTTCTCTCTATCCATAACTGAACTTGATAATCAACATCCAGAAAATGGAGATTCTCTGAGGCTTTCTGCAATGCCCCAGCAAAGACAAGTAAGTCAGGGGCATTAAGTTCCGTAATAGATTTATCTATTCTGAATATCATTGCTCCTGAGATTTCCTTTTAATAGACTTAAGTAATTCGTATGACTCGTTGAAAACGCCAGTCGGCCAATCAGAAAGCAGGCCGTCGTTCTCTATTGTTATTTCTTTCAGATATGCACCTTCCTCATCTTCATCAATAAAATAGATGATAACATCATCAGAGGTGAAATCTATCTCTTTATCAACAACCGCATCACGTAATCCTAAAAGGATATTCTCTGAATGAGTCTCGATAATGTATCTTTGACCATTATTCTTACTGGTTGTTGCAAATAATTTAGCGATTCCTTCATGAGCAGCCGGGTGTAAATGGAGTTCCGGTTGTTCAACGACTACTATTGAATCTTTTACGGGATGCATACAGCGCACTAAGATTGGCAGTATCTGTCCCATACCTTCATCAGCAATATTTACCCAATAGTTACCATTATCAAGCTTGTTCATCTGAATCAAATAAGTTCCTTTCTCAGAACCCGCAGACACGGCTCTCAACTTACAGCCATTGAAATTTTTCTCAAACCATTCAGATACCCGGTTCACTAAATCCTCACTTGAACAGAGCAGCTGATATGCGTTCGCGCCATCAGGACCTACATTGTCCGGTAACTCGACACCGATATTATAGTGAGTTCTGCCTGGCACACATCGAAGCGGACCTATGTAATCAACATTCATTTCACAAATATCTTCAATGCCGCAGTCCAGCCAAAAGTCTTTATGTATAAAACCTGAAAAACCTATTCCGGAATATTCTTTTCCATTTTGCGTGCAGATATAATTTTCGCGATCCTTTCCAAGAACCAATTCGTAGCGTTTATCTTCTTGTATAACTGTATATTTCTGGATTTGTATCTCATCTTTTGGGGTAGCAATTAACGATACATTAATCTCTAATCCACCATTGAATCTAACAGAGAACGACAATCCCAAAGAATTGCCGTTGTGACACAAACTCTGATAAGATGTTCCCAAAGATACTCCATCTGAATCCAGATGAAGTACAGTCTTCTTCAAAGAACCAGAAACTGAACGCCCTATGACGGGCATCAGCTTAGTTATGGAACTCTTACCACTACTATTTTTACCCACTAGTATTGTAACCGGTCTTATGTCTATGGATTCTGTTCCATAAAACCTCTTATATTGAGTAAAACTCAATTGCTGTATTACTTGTGTAGCCATAAAAAAGGACAATCAGTTAATAATTCGGCCTTATAAGAGCCGATACTCTCAAGTTAATCTACAAAATTAATATTTTCGCTCCAATATCGTCTATTTTCGCCATACTCTTTACACGACTACCTCTCCAATTCAACCTGAAGCACCTTCGTGTTTTTATAATACCTCATTTCCATATTCGGCACAATTGTGACTCTGATGGCCGCTATTCCCTCATTTCGGTCCGACACATCCTCAATTCGCACCTGAGGTGCCGTATTTTCGTTTATTTTCACAAGCGAAGGAAAGTCTTTCTTACGCAATATAAGAAGTTTATTCCTGAATGCGTTGGGCAAGGTGGAATCTCCCAGAAACTCCCTTGAATTAAGAAACAGCTTTTTATATGCTGCTCCCTTATACGTCCAATTGTCGCAATTGGAGCTGGTATCGACGTCCAACCTGATACTCATATCACATTCCGTATCCAATATGACATAATCGCCATTTCTTCTTTTTGTGTATCTGCTCAGTACTTTTTCAAAATCTTCCGGCTTGACTTTCTTTTGTTTTATATCCATTTTACTGATAGCGGCATACATCATATACAGTGCACGCTGCTCAAACAATATCTCAAATCCCCTTTGTAAATGGAAGGAATCCTCTTCGTTATACTGGAGCACATACTCCTTTCTCATTCGGGTCGTATATGTTTGCAAGGATATTCTCTCCAGAGAACCTTTGTCAACGGACTCTTTAAGTCCAGCGGGCATCCATCCTGTATTCCTGAAAACGTTAAGGATATCAGATTCTAGTAAGTTGATACGCTTTGCCGGTCTTCTGGAGCGATAAATGTCTTTGCCGCCATCCGGTTCGATTATCGATTTGATACAAGCATCAATTTTTTCGTCTGGATTAACAGATTCGATGCCTGGATACATAGAGCAAAGCTTCTTATCGCATTTTTGCCTTTCCATCATCTCGACAATCGCTTTCCGGAAATTCTTAAATTGCTCTACATTCTTATGTGACGTTCTGATTTGTTCGCCCCATCCGGTTTCCGAGTTCAGAAGCACCATTGCGGAAACGAACTGTTCAAGAATGTCTCCTTCAACTCTGTGGCGACCAAATATGTCCATCGAAGGCCATCGGCCAAAATAATCCTCGTGAAAAATCTTTTTACACTTCACATAGCGGACAAGCAGTTCCTGCGGGGACAAATCATACAGATGTCCTGTCATATAGTAACGAGCGGAAAGAAGAGATGGCAAGATGTCCAAATGCCCTTGCGAAAACAAGAAAGCATTCATTGCAAAGTGCAGATTACAGAGCATCTCCCACGCCTCTTTTCTCTTGTTTTCAATATCTATAATCTCCCTTTCTTCAGCACTTTCCACATAAGCGACATTCGGCAGATCCAAGATGTAAAGGTAATCGAAGGAGGACCTGTCTATATATCTCTCATATACTCCAATGTGACCGGATTCTACGGACAGAATTATTGACCTGACAGTATCCACCACATCTTTCTCCCAAGGGAATCTGCTCTTCTTGATGGCAGAGAATTTCCGCCAGACCATCCAGTCTTCGAATTGACGATTAGTTTCTGCATGGTTGTAATATTCCATCACACCATCGTAATATGCCTTAAGCAATAAGGAGTTGTATGGCTTTGTAAAATCCTCTGCATCGAATTCCTCACAAAGTCTGCCGGAGTGTTTTTCCGATTTTGCAATTTCGTCCACCTTCATCATAATCGAGAACATCAGCTGATTATTGCGAGTTGCCAACGAATACTTGCATATATCAACCCATCTCTTGCCGAAATCTTCTTTTGTTTGATAGTGGTTGAATAGTCTTGCCATCCGGTATATATAACTTTGAAAAGACTTCCACCCTTTTGTCCTCCAGAACAGCAGGCGATTTTTTATCTGTGAAAAATTTTTGACAGCAAGGCGAATATCATCATACCGCAACTCGGCCCGATACTGCTTCTCAATATATACCAACAATTTCTCCGGAGAATTAAACCGAATACAGGTCCTGAGAAAAAGTAGAATCGCACAAGAGTATACAAAAGCGACAAAAACACTTATCCAACTGAACCATTCAATAACAGATTCCCTGCATTCTCCAGAAATCAACAAGGTAGTGGCACCAAATGCTATGAGAAATACAATGCTGAAAACAGAAGTGCCCCAGAATGCCTTATAAGCCAGACTGTTTTCGAACATCTTCGACAACGCCTCGGAGGAGTACTTGCTGTTGATGTGCGTAATAACCTGAAACAACAACGGCATAGCAAACGCGAACAATGCGATTATCAGAGGAATGGTAATATGCGCTACCGCATCACCGTACCCCGCGATAACTGCAGAGGACTGCTTAGCACACAGTACTTGCTGCAAGCTAAGCGAACCGATTGCTAGATTTGCTATTGATGGGGTTATTGGCATCTGTATTGAGTGTAGTTAGTAAAGTGAATCATATTCGTATTAACAAGGGGCATTTGGAGATAACCGGCTCCAGCGCATTCAGCATTCGCTGGCTTTTATCCTTTGGCGTGTTTCGCAAGTCATACGCCTGCCTCAGCCGAGGCGAAGCCTTGACTTGGGAGGAGAGGGTGGAGAGAAGGGATTTATCGATTATCATTTGTCACAATCTGTTTTTTCGAAAAGAGTACCTAACACGTCATCTTTTGAAGATTTTCCAAAGAATGAATCCAAATCTTCCAATAATGTCCTTCCTTTATAATAGCCTTGCCAATTCGCATCTACTTGTTTAGTAACACCATCATCGCTTTTCTCCATAAAATAGAATCGCTGATTCACGCTAATAGACATTGCGTGCTTTTCAAAATCTGCCCATTGCCTCAAAACTTTAAAAACACATTCATTTGCTTTGGTATCATAATCATCAACAGGTGTATTTTCATCAAACAATTTACAGCAAACATATACAACTGCATATTTCGCATATTGCTTTACACCTTCCATATCTAGGAGTTCACGACTCATTTTCCCAAATACAGAATGTGCAAATACACATTTCCTGTAATCATCAGAATTTGCAAAAAGTGCATCAAAGCGTTCTTTTGAAAATAGAATTCGCGACCCAGTACTTCTAGCTGAAATTGGATTATTTATCGCTATACGACATCGTAAAAATTCTTCCCTATCAATAATCTGGTTAGGCAAAATATACCCTTTCTGCAGACCATCAGAAAACTCTCCTCGCTTTCTCTCGTAATACAGTCCGAAATCCGAAAATATTTTCTGTTGTAATTCAACTTGGACTTTATCATTGGCTCTACGGTCAGCTTCAGAAACTGGTGATTGCTGATTAGTTGCCACTGATATTTGCTCAATCAATCGTAATTTTTGTGATATCTGGGCCTTTGTTAGTTTCTGATCTCCATCATTAAACGATATGACTTTCAGAAGGACTTCTTTACCCTCAAAAATTGAAAGAGTACCATCTTTTTCTGCATCCTCATATAGGCGACTAAGCGTATATGCAGTCTGCCCTCCATTAATAATCTGTGGATTCGACAAATGAAGTTCAGCGGTATTTTTACGACCGACCCTATCACTGTACTCGGTCTCATCAGAGAGCATTGTTATGCCGTTATTGAAGAGAGCAAATTCGTTGGTCGCCTTTGTTGTAATAGATTTCGCAATTTCTTCATTTACGCTTCCTCTCTTTAGTTCCAAGTAACTTCTGGGGTTGAATTTCAAAATCGCATTTTTGTACTTGTACAATGTCTTTGCTATTTCTATTGTCGGAACATAGCATGCATTAACTGTACACTCACCAAATTCTGTGTCAGGATAATATTGAATTCTGTGTCCAGCACTATCTTTACTGATATTCAAGACAATCTTTAGCTCTTTTGGGTCATAGAAAGTACCGGTTACTATTGGGAATAGAATCTGTTCATAGACACGTTCGTGATCATAAATCTCGGACTCGAATGAACCTATTAAACGGGCAAGCTTATTCTTTGCCTTATCCTGTATATTAGCCAAAATAATTACAACGTAATTATATCTTCCCAAGTCGTCAATACTCTGCAACTCATCCAGCATAGACAATATGGATAAATTATATGGTTCACCATCTTCGTTACTTCTTTCTCCCTTAGTAACTCTATCGACATCCATAGCGAGAAGTTCAGAATAGCTTATTGCCTTCCCTTCAAAATTGGAATCGCTATTTCTGAACTTTGATTGAATGAGATATATTCTACGATGTTCCCTATCAATATAATATGCGTCTATTCCACCATCGGCAGATCCATCTGTTATATATTTTTCCCTCTCATCAAAGGATAGAAGTCCAAACTTTGATTTGAGAAACAGATGTATGTATGCGTGTGAACGAGCTTGTTCCACATTAGGAATATCCGACTTATTTGGATGGTAAAAGGTAATGGAGGCTGGTGCCTCATCGCACAACGAGTCGAGAACTCGTACCAAGTCTTGATATTTACTCACGTTACAGTTAAATGTTTTTTTATGTTACCTAAATCTATCTTAGTCTATAGCCTCTCTGACCGAAAGGGCAGAGTGACGGTTTCTGGTTCACCCCTTTAAGCACTCTTGCAGCTGCAAGCCGTATGGGTGCGTGGGGCGTTCTTCTCCGAACTATCTCCGAACCAGTTCCATTTCATCTCCCAACATTGTGGCTTTATTTAGCAAGGTTAGCAGCCCACTTCAGTTCATTGAGTTTTGCTCGTCCCTCTGCTACGCCTCGGCAATCGAAGCAAGCTTCATTGCACTCGGTTTGGCGTCTGATTCGGTAAAGGTGGCGGTTTTGCGCAAGATTAGTCTTAGGACGAGGCGTTGTTTTGCTGCATCCGCTGATAGAGGTAGGCCGGAGAGTAGCGGTAGAGGTGGGTCCCCGGGATGCTGAAGAATTCTGCTATGACTTTGGGAAATTCACTGCCGTCAGATTTTCCCACAGGCTGTGGGAGTTTTTGAAATTCGTTGTTGTATAGCGAGTACCACCTTTTACAATAGTAGATATTCTTTTCGGTAAGACCCTTGATGTGGGGCAGTTTTCGTTGCAAATCCTTGGATATGGTATGGATGATGCCTTTGCCTGCCCTTGCCGGAATTGCTCGACAAGGCCCGCAATCCAGGCTTTGTATTCTTCGTCCATACGTATCATCGGCTGTAACTTCTTTGATGTAATATTCTCTTTCTCCATGGCTCTCATCTGTGCGCATTGCGCTTGTCTATTCCGTTGATCTGTTTTTGTTGTAAAGGTAGTGGTTTTTTTCCATCTCTCTCATCAACCATCTTTACTTGCGCTCGACCGTCCAGTAGCCTTTGGTGTTCGAGAGGGGAATCCAGATGATTGTATAGGTCTCTCTCAGGGAGTTGATGTTGCGCGTGATTGTTCTGGACGACACCTTGAACTTGGCGGCCAGCTCTTCGGTTGTAATATATCTGTTGGACATCAGTTCCGTAAGGATATTCTTGACTCTCAATGCGACCTTGTCAGGGGTGACATCAGGGGTGACATTTTGAGCATCACCTTTGTCAACTGATTGAATTTCAGCATCTACAGGGGTGACATCAGGGGTGACATTTTTCCTCCAGATTATCACTTGACCGTCTTCGTCGAAATGAAATTCCGGAGTCTTGAGGCCTTTCTCCCTGCACTTGTCAATCAGGTCGATTGTACCTGTACCCAGATGCTCGATGTATCCGGCCAGATAGACGGGGTACGCAAGCGTTGGGTTCACGGGATAGGACTGGTGGGTCTTTGTCATCTTCTCTTCTGTCATACCTTCGGGAAGACCGCCGGGACTCAAAACTTCAAGTCTGTCGCGGAACAGCATCACCTGCACAATTGGAACGGATTCGATTTGTGCAGTTTGCTGTACCCCCTCCTGCCCGGGTTCTGCCGCTTCAGGTAGTCGGCAAGCTCACTCACCACGTGGTCGCCCCACGAAGAATCCTTCAGATGCTGAGAGATGTAACCTCCAATCTCCCAATACATCTGAAGCTGCTCAGCATTCACCTTGGCAATGGCAGTGTTGGTATGCGCCCTGATAAGCGAATCCACATACGCAAACTCCTGCTGAACATCTTCATTCCTAACAATCACATCTTTCATAGCAAAATTAAATTATATCACTGTCAATTTTTTCTCCGCTTCGCGGCTTTTCCTCCTCCTGCCGGCTGCAATATTTCAGATTTCAGATTCGCGCGGGTGGGGTCAGAGGTTTGCGCAACTATTCAATCTCGGCGGAACAGGTCGCGAGTGTAAACCTTCCCCGCCACATCATCCAGGCTCGTGTCGTAGCGGTTGGCGATGATTGCGTGACTCTGTGCCTTGAAGGCAGCGAGGTCGTTGACTACACGGCTGCCGAAGAAGGTATCGCCATCAGGCAGAGTGGGCTCGTAGATGATGACAGTGGCGCCTTTCGCCTTGATGCGCTTCATAATGCCCTGGATGGCGCTCTGGCGGAAGTTGTCGGAATTGGACTTCATCGTGAGACGATAGACTCCCACCACCACTTCCTTCTCCTTACCGGACTCATACTGTGAGTTTTCATTATAATAACCGGCCATCTTCAGCACCTGGTCAGCGATGAAGTCCTTTCTTGTGCGGTTGGACTCTACAATGGCTGTCATCACATTCTGGGGCACATCCTGATAGTTGGCCAGCAGCTGCTTGGTGTCCTTCGGCAGGCAGTATCCGCCATAGCCGAAGGAAGGGTTGTTGTAGTGCGTGCCGATGCGCGGGTCGAGCCCGATGCCGTTTATTATTGCCTGCGGGTCGAGCCCCTTGACCTCCGCGTAGGTGTCGAGTTCGTTGAAGTAGCTGACTCTCAGCGCGAGATAGGTGTTTGCAAAAAGTTTCACCGCCTCCGCCTCCTTCATCCCCATAAAAAGCGTATCGATATTCTCCTTGATGGCGCCCTCCTGAAGAAGCTGCGCAAAGGTGCGGGCGAACTCCTCTGCTTGCGGGTTGCCGATGGCCTCGATAGCTGCATTCTCCTCGTCCCATCTCCTTTCGCTGCCTGTAGGGAGCATCTTGGGGTATCCGACTATTATGCGGCTGGGGTAGAGATTGTCGTACAGCGCCTTGCTCTCGCGCAGGAACTCGGGGCTGAAGAGAAGGTTGAATTTCTTGCCCTTGAGGGCCGGGTCCGTCAGGAACTTAAGGGCATACTTCACATACAGGCTTCTGGTGTAGCCCACGGGGATGGTCGATTTGATGACCATCACGGCATCGGGGTTAACGCTGATTACCAGGTCGATGACCTCCTCCACGTGCGAGGTGTCGAAGTGGTTCTTCACCGGGTCGTAGTTGGTGGGGGCGGCAATCACCACGAAGTCGACATCCCTGTAAGCCTCCGCTCCGTCAAGGGTGGCGGTAAGGTTCAACTGCTTCTCTTTGAAGTACTTCTCTATATATTCATCCTGTATGGGTGAAATGCGCCTGTTGATTTTCTCCACCTTCTCCGGTATCACATCGACTGCCGTCACCTTATGGTGCTGGCTCAACAGCGTCGCGATAGACAGGCCGACATAACCCGTGCCGGCTACAGCTATCTGAATGTCCTTTAATTCTCTCATTGGTATGCTGAGTTTGCGCGGACGCGAGTGACTCGCGTATTGCGCAACTTTTCTACTTTGCCAGGTTCGCGACCCCGTTAAGCTCGTTCTGGATGTACTGGAGGCTGGCGATTTTGGCCTTTGTCTGCTCTACATCCAGGCGGGTGGTGTTGTCTGAGTTGAACTCTGTCAGCACGTTGCGCTTCTCGTCGCCCTCCTTGAAGTATTTGTCGTAATTGAGGCCGCGGTTGTCGGCAGGGACACGATAGAAGTTGCCCATATCCTCGGCCTTTGCGCACTCCTCGTTGGTGAGGAGGGTCTCGTACATCTTCTCGCCGTGGCGGATGCCGATGACCTTGATGGCGTCCTTAAGTCCCTGAGCGCCTTTGCCTTGCAGCTCGCCACCGGCCTGCTCTGCGAAGAGCTCGCACACTGCCTCTGCCTGGGTCTGGATGGTGCAGGCGGGGGCTTTCTGCACGAGGATGTCTCCGTTCTGACCGTTCTCGAAGGCGAAAAGCACGAGGTCAACGGCCTCTTCGAGACTCATAATGAAGCGGGTCATCTTCGGCTCGGTCAATGTAATAGGGTTGCCGCTGCGGATCTGGTCAATCCAGAGAGGAATGACGGAACCCCTGGAGCACATCACATTACCGTAGCGGGTGCAGCAGATTTTGGTGCCGTGGAAATTGCCGTTTTCGTCATAGGTTCCGCTGTTGCGCGAGCGTGCCACAGCGATTTTCTCTTCCAGCGCCTTGGAGATTCCCATCGCGTTGATGGGGTATGCGGCCTTGTCGGTGGAGAGGCAGATGACGCACTTAACTCCCTCATCTATAGCGGCATCCAGCACGTTGTCCGTACCGATGACGTTGGTCTTGACTGCCTCCATAGGGAAGAACTCGCAACTCGGCACCTGCTTGAGGGCGGCAGCGTGGAAGATGTAATCCACACCCTTCATTGCGGTCTTGAGAGTGCTCTTGTTGCGCACGTCTCCGATGTAGAATTTGATTTTGCCCGCAACCTCAGGCATCTTGGCCTGATACTCGTGGCGCATATCGTCCTGCTTCTTCTCGTCGCGTGAGAAGATGCGGATTTCGCCGATGTCGGTTCTGAGGAAACGGTTGAGAACCGCATTGCCGAAGGAACCCGTTCCCCCGGTGATCATCAATGTTTTCCCTGCAAAAATGCTCATATCTCTTTGTTTTATATTTTCTTTGAGTTTGCGCGGACGCGAGTGACTCGCGCGTGTGCAACTTTGGGCTTATATCGTTGTCCTATTGATAGTTAGCCATTATTTATCCCTCTTTGCGCGGACGCGAGTGACTCGCGTATTGCGCAACTATTGCTCCTTGCGCCACACCATCTTGTTGACGATGCCGACGTAGCTCTGGATGATTTTCACGACCTTGGTGCTGACGTTTTCGTCAACATAATTAGGCACTGGGATGCCGTGGTCGCCGTTGGCGTTCATCTCGACTGCCGTGTCAACTGCCTGAAGCAGACCCTTTTCGTCGATGCCGCTGATGAAGAAGCAACCTTTGTCGAGGGCCTCGGGGCGCTCGGTGCTGGTGCGGATGCAGACGGCAGGGAAAGGATGTCCGACGCTGGTGAAGAAGCTCGACTCTTCTGGCAGTGTTCCGCTATCTGATACCACCGCAAAAGCGTTCATCTGCAGGCAGTTGTAGTCGTGGAAACCGAGGGGCTCGTGCTGAATGACGCGAGGGTCGAGCCGGAATCCGCTGGCTTCGAGCCTCTTGCGGCTGCGGGGGTGGCACGAGTAAAGAATCGGCATATCGTATTTGGCCGCCATTGCGTTGATGGCGTTGAAAAGGCAGAGGAAATTCTTCTCAGTGTCGATGTTCTCCTCGCGATGGGCGCTCAAAAGAATGTAGTGGCCCTTCTGCAGCCCGAGGCGCTGGTGCACATCGGAAGCCTCTATCTCGGCGAGATTCTGGTGCAGCACCTCTGCCATCGGGGATCCGGTAACGTAGGTGCGCTCCCTCGGCAATCCACACTCTGCCAGATACCTACGCGCGTGCTCGCTATAAGCCATATTCACATCGGAGATGATATCTACAATCCTGCGGTTGGTCTCTTCCGGGAGGCATTCGTCCTTGCAACGGTTGCCGGCCTCCATATGGAAGATGGGTATGTGGAGGCGCTTGGCTCCAATCACTGAAAGACAGGAGTTTGTGTCGCCCAACACAAGCACTGCATCGGGCTTAATCTCCACCATCAGCTTGTAGCTCTTGTCGATGATATTGCCCATCGTCTCTCCCAAGTCTGCTCCCACCGCATCCATATATACATCAGGATCAGCGAGTTTCAAATCCTTGAAGAAGATGCCGTTCAGGTTATAATCGTAGTTCTGGCCGGTGTGCGCCAGTATGCAGTCGAAGTACTGACGGCATTTGTTGATTACCGCTGCCAGTCTTATGATTTCCGGTCTTGTGCCCACGATAATGAGCAGTTTGAGTTTTCCGTTGTTCTTGAATTGTGTCATATTGCTTGAATTTTGTTTGCGCAAAACGCGAGTGACTCGCGTATGCGCAAGGTTTACATATCACCTGACCAGCCGTGGCCGAGGTCCCAGTGCTCGTCATATACGAACTCGAAGTACGGAAGGGCGAATTCCCTCTCTATCATCTGAGAGAGTTCATCCTCAATGGGTTTGGCCCACTGGCCTACGAAGACGATGAACTTGTTGATGTTCCAGGCCACGCGCCCCCTGGGCACTTGGGTGTAGTCGCCTTTGAATTTGGTAACTTCGCCCATTGCCTGGGCGCGGAAGTATTCCTTGGCCCATATATTACGGTGCAGGTGCGGATAGTTGATGAAGGGCAGGCCCTTGTCAGCCGCTTCTTCTGCCTGTTTTGGGGTGAGTTCCTGCTTGCGCACGCCGAAGAAGGCCTTGTCCTCGAGATCGTACCAGAAGATTCCGACTTGCGGCATAGGCTCATCCAAGGCTCTCATTGCCTCCATCTGCTGCTGTATTTCCTTTTCTGACATAACTGTTTTTTGTTTTCCAATCTTTGCACGGACGCGAGTGACTCGCGTGTGCGCAACTTTTGTTATACCGGGTCCCCGAAGGTGTCGGGGTGCGAAGGGTCGAAGATTTCGTTGCAGTACATTACCGTGACCAAATCTTCTGTGTCTGAGAGGTTTATAATGTTGTGTGTGTAGCCGGGGAGCATTATCACGCTCTGGATGCGCTCACCGGAAACTTCGTATTCGAGAATCTGCGGCTGTCCGTCGGGCCCAATCTGGTCGGGACGGGGGTTCTCCGGGCGCATCTGGATGAGTCCGTGGCCTTTAACCACGATGAACTGCTCCCATTTGCTGTGGTGCCAGTGTTGTCCCTTGGTGATTCCGGGTTTTGAGACGTTGATGCTGACCTGTCCGCATTTGAGTGTATGGACGAGTTCAGTAAAACTTCCGCGAGCATCGCAATTCATCTTGAGATCGAAAACCGCCTTGTCGGCAGGGAGATAGCTTAAGTATGTGCTGTACAGCCTTTTGGCGAAAGAATCTGCGGGAATTTCCGGAATCATCAAGGTCTGCGGCATCTCCTTGAACTGCTGCAGTAGCTCCACTATCTGCCCGAGGGTGGCCTTATGCGTCACCGGGCAGTAGCAGTAGCGACCTTGCGCATTACGCGAGTGACTCGCGTCCGCGCAACTCTCTGCGGGGATGACATCAAGGCCGTTGAATTCGCACCGGTGCTCCTCGCCCTTCAGCGCAGCTATCATTTCTGCTATAAGATCGTCTATATAAAGGAGTTCCAACTCCACCGAAGGGTCGTTGACGGTATAGGGCAGGTCATTGGCAAAGGCATTGCAGAAGGTTGCAACCGCCGAATTGTAGTTGGGTCGGCACCATTTGCCATACAGATTCGGGAACCTGTAAACCAGCACTTTAGCGCCCGTCTCCTGACCATATTCCAAGAAAAGGTCCTCCCCCGCCTTCTTGCTGCGGCCATATTCGCTGTTGCCGAAGCGACCGGTAAGCGACGCCTGCTGTGAAGAAGAAAGCATTACCGGGCACTTATTGCCGTGTTTTTTCAAAGTATCGAGCAGAGTCGAAGCGAACCCGAAGTTGCCCTGCATAAACTCGGAAGCGTCTTTCGGACGATTGACACCCGCAAGGTTGAAGACGAAATCCGCCTCCCGGCACCAGGTATCCAGTTCATCCGGGGTGGAGTCGAGATCGTATTCGAACACCTCATCGATGGTCAAAAGTTGCGCGGACGCGAGTGACTCGCGTATTGCGCAACCGAGGCCCCAGTGGCGGGATTTGCCGTCGCGTATGTTCTTGAGTTCAAGGCATAAGTTCCTGCCTACGAAACCCTTGGCTCCTGTTACAAGTATTTTCATCTGCTAAAAATGGTTTAGTTTGCGCGGACGCGAGTCACTCGCGTATTGCGCAAGTTTTCTATGCATTTTTTCAAACTGTCGGTCCAATAGGGCACCTCAACCCCGAAAACTTCTTTTATCTTGCTCTTGTCCAGCACGGAATAGGCAGGACGGACCACAGGACTCGGGAACTCGGAGGAGTGGCAGGGCTGGACGTTGCAGGCGGTCTGGCCGCTGAAGTGCTGTATCATCTTGGTAAAGTCGTACCAGGAACAGACCCCCTCGTTGGAGAAGTGGTAAATGCCGGATTTGGAGTAAGGAGAATCCGTAGCGGCTGCGGTATGACGGCGGTAGTCGTCCAACACCACTGCTATGGCCTTTGCCAAATCAAGGGCGTAGGTAGGTGTCCCCACCTGGTCGAATACGACCTTGAGCTGCGGCTTTGAGGCGGTAAGGTTCAGCATCGTCTTGCAGAAGTTCCTGCCGAATTCGCTGTAGAGCCAGGCGGTGCGGATTATCACATAGTTGCAACCGGCGGCCTGAATGTTCTGCTCCCCGTGGAGTTTGGTCAGGCCATAGACTCCGGTGGGGGTTCCGCTCTGATCTTCGCGGCAGGGCACGTTATACGGCTCTCTACCAAATACATAATCCGTGGAGATATGCACCAGCAGGCCTCCGGCTTCCTTCATTGCGATGGCAAGGTTCCCGGGGGCTGTGGCGTTGAGAGTCTCAACCGTCTCAAATCGGGAAGGGTCCTCCGCTCCATCGACGTTGGTCCAGGCGGCACAGTTGACGATGGCACCGATGCCGTTCCGACCGACGTATTCCCTGACAGCCTGAAGGTCTGTGATGTCCAGATGTTCATAGCCCTCGCATACGTCCGTGAAGAAGAATGTGTCCACACTCCGGCGGGATTTGTACTGAGCCTGACGGAGGACAATCTGCATCTCGCATCCCAACTGTCCGCCCGCTCCTGTAACAAGTATGTTCATAAAATATCTGTGGTCTAAAGTCAGTAAACAAACGGGCTGTCGAAGTCCTTGATCAAAGGGTGGCACCGGTCCTTGGCGGAAAGTTCCACCTCGGCCTCCGGTACAGACCACTGAATACCTATTCCGGGGTCGTCCCAGGCGATGGCTCCCTCGGCTTCGGGATGGTAGAACTCGTCGCATTTGTACTGGAAGACAGCCTCACGGCTGAGTACGGCAAAACCGTGGGCGAAACCCTTGGGGATGAAGAACTGACGGTGGTTCTCCCCGGTGAGTTCGCAGCTGACATACCGGCCGTAGGTGGGACTCCCCTTGCGGATATCGACTGCCACATCGAGCACTCTGCCGAGCACGCAACGGACGAGTTTGCTCTGGGCGAAAGGGGGCCGCTGGAAGTGGAGTCCCCGGACCACTCCATAGTGGCTGCTGGACTCGTTGTCCTGCACGAAGTCAATCTCCAGCCCGGTCTTCTCCCGGAATTCGCGCGCGTTGAAACTCTCGAAGAAGTAGCCCCGCGAATCTCCGAAGATTTTCGGCTCAATGATGAGCGCTCCTTCTATGTCTGTCTTTATTATCTGCATTATCTTCTTATAGTTATCCTTATCGCCTCGGGATGGAGATTCGCCCACGCAGAGGCATCGTCCACCACCAGGGCGAGATAGCCGCCTCCTCCTGCACCGGGCATCTTCCAGGCAAGGACGCCGTCCATTGCGGAATAGAGCGCTATCGTTTCTGTGATGTAGCCGCAGTCGCAGCGCTCGCTGCCAATATAAGTCGGCCGGAGCATCCCAGGGAACATCGCCGTCTGCGCATTGAACGACGCCCTGTAGGCGGCGGCGAAAGCAGGCAGGTCGTGTCGCAGAATCGCATCCCAACAGGCGTCAGCCGCATCGGCGAGGGCCTTGACCTTGACCGGAGTGATATCCTTGCCTTCCACCACGGAGCAACCGGGCTTGCGGGGCTCCATAGGGACCATCACGATATGGTCCTCGAGGAACCTCAAGGTCATCTCATCGCTGCAGGTCTCTATCTTCTTGGGCCAGAAGTTGTTGTCATAATAGTGGCGGCAGAGGCCGGGCACACAGATTCCGATGGAGTCCTGCGCTCCGCTGATGATGCCATCCTCACGCTCGGGGTTGTTCTCGAAGCAGAACACCAGGCGGGCAAGAGTCTCCGGGTCCATCTTCGGGAGTTTCACCGGCCAGATTTTCTGTATCATCCTGCGGGTGGAAGTGCTCAGCCCGCATCTTTCGCGCACCTCGAACGTGGGCTCCAGCGATATGGTGACGGCCCATCCGGGATGGTGCACACTCACGTAGGGCTGGTCAATCCAGGTGCCGGCAAGGTCGAGACGGGTGGGGATGCCGTAATTCCCGGTGGATTCGGTCTCGGCCCCCATCTCCTTTTTGAGGGAGGATGATGAACGGGCCTGCAACCCCTCTGCAGGGGTTCGCTGCAGTACAACATATTCTATCCCCCTCTCCTCGCAGATTTTCTTCTTGGCATCGGAGCCGCCTTCGGCATTGACCACGAAAATGTCGGGCCTGACACGGTCCAATGAGGGGAGGAAATCTATCACTCCCCTGCCCTCGTTGATGAGGGCTTCCTTGACGTACCTTACGGCACTCACCATAAAGAGACGCTCCTCCTGCGGGAACATCGGTTTGTGGTGTTTGTACTCCTCGATTGTCCTGTCGGAGCCGATGCCCACATACAGATCCCCGTATTGCGAGGCCTGCTTGAAGAACTCTATATGACCGCTGTGCAGCAGGTCGTAACATCCGGATACAAATACTTTCTTCGTCATTGTCATTTCTGGGAGTTTGCGCAAAACGCGAGTGACTCGCGTATTGCGCAAACTTTTCGTGTGAGTTATTGGTTCATATCGAAGATTTTGTCCATAAGTTGCCATTTGCTTGTGGACGGGAGCGAAGGGTCCGCGCCCTGGGCTTTGGAGACATAGGCCTCCCATTCCGCCTGGCGGGGCATCTGTGCAAGTCGTGCCCAATCCTTGTCCCAGTCGAAGTCATCGACCGTGTCGCATATCATAAAGGCGCTCGTCCCATTGAGATAAATCTGCATATCGAGTATGCCGACGGCCCTCTGACCCTCGATAATCTCCGGCCACACGCGGGCGTGCACCTCGCAGTATTTCCGAATCAATTCAGGATCGTCAACCAATTCCAGTGTCTGGCAATATCGTTTCATAGCTGATGTAGAGGATTCAGGTATTTTATAGGAAATTCAAGTTCAGCAATGTTCCGGAAGTGGTGGGGAGTGTGGGTGTCGGTGCCGACATAACTGTACATCCCCCTGCCCAGGAGGTACTCCAGGATGCGGACGGAAGCAGGCCCATAACAACCGCTCAGGGAGAGCAGGTTGAGTTGGAACTGCGCCCCCATATCGGCGAAACGCTCGAAAGTGTCCATATTGCCGGAGTAGTAGAGATATCTCTCCGGATGGGCGATTACGGGCGTGAGGCCCGCCATACCGATATTGAAGAGAGTCTGCTCGATAGTGGCGCTGGGGTACATATAGGACATCTCTATCATCACCTTGCCGGGCTCTATCTGAAGGAGTTCGGACATATTCCTCTCCTCGAACCCATCAACAACCATATACTCTCCTGCGAGCCGGATATCCATCCCATCCAGACAATCGGACGGGAGAGCCTCCAGATAGCGGGCAAAAGCCTCCCGGATGCGCTCCTCGGTGTTGGAGACGAAGATTTCCGGGTTGAAGTGCGGAGTGTGGACAACGGTTGTAATCCCGGATGCCTTCATCGCGCGCAGAATCTGCACCGAATCGGAAATATCCTGCACCCCGTCGTCCACCCCGGGCAAGAGATGGCAGTGCCAGTCGGTCTTCACTTCCAACTGGCTGAACCCTGCCGTTTTCTTTTTGAAAAGCCCTATCACTGCTTCTTATCGAATTTCTTTACAACGCCCTTCACTTTGTCAATCGCGTTGTGGAAATGGTGCCCCTTCTTCGCCTTCTCCGGGTCGGAACCATAACCATAACCGTATCCATAACCATAACCGTAACCGTAGCCGTAGCCTCGTCCGTAACCATAGCCCTTGCCATAGCCGTAGCCTCGTCCGTAACCATAGCCGTAACTTCCGTAGCCATAGCCGTAACGGAGGCGGTTGGAATCGAGGTCAAGTGCATTGAGGACAAGCTTCGGGGAGACAATTTCCCTCTCCTTGAAGAGTCTGATTATCTCGTCAAGCATCCTGAGAGCAGTCACCTCGCTCCTGATAACATACAGGGTGGTATCCACGAAGCGGTTGATGAGGATGGAGTCAGAAACGGGCATCATAGGGGCGGAGTCCACAATGACATAATCATATGCCGAACGGTAATACTCCAGCAGTTCCTTGACCTTGTCCGTTGAAAGAATCTCGGTGGGGTTCGGCGGGACGCTTCCGGAGAATGCGACGTCTATCCCGTAAATCTCGCGAGCGTGAGTGATTGATTCCGCGGGGGAGGCGCATCTCCCGATGAGATATCCCACAACGGAATTGTCCTTGTCCATCTTGAGTTTGGGGAGATTGCCCTGAAGTGCCGGTTTCCTGAGGTCCATACCTACCAAAAGCACTTTCTTGCCCACGTGAGAGAGCGACAGCGCAAGGTTGGTGGCCACAAAGGACTTGCCTTCGCGGGGGGTTGAGGAGGTAATCTGTATCACCTTGGCCGGTATAAACTTGAGATTCGAGCGCAACATTCGGAAGGATTCGCTCTTGACGTCACGGGAGTGGACCTTGATGAATTCCATCGGGGCATCACTCTTCGGGAGAGTGGCCAGGATAGGGACATTTATATTCTTCTCCACGTCCTCCTTGGTCTGGACCGTTGTGCGGAGTGTGTCCTTGAGATAGACATAGACCGGAGCGGCGCAGCAGCCGACAATCAGGAACATCAGGTAAATCTTCATACGCTGAGGCGAAATAGGCGCGGAACTGCCGAAAGGAGTCTCGATTACACGCACGTTGTCCGGGACGGCGAACATCGAAATCTGGGCTTCCTCCCTCTTCTGCTGGAGAAGGAGATAGAGGGGCTCGATAATCTGCTGCTTGCGCTCGATCTGAGCAAGGTCGAACTGCTGGGTGGGGATATTCGACATCTTGCTCTTGGAGGTGCGCAGGACATTCTGAATCTCCTTTGCCCGTATGTTATAGACCTTGTCCAGATTCTCAATCGAGAGCATAATGCTGTTGCGGCCGTCAGCAAGCTGGAGGTCGAGGTTGCGCACCCGGGGATTGTTCTCGGAGGAGTTGGCGACCATACGGTTCCTCTCCGCCACAAGGGTGTTGTATTCGTTGATGGTCTGGTTCAGTCCGGCATCGGTAAGGCCGATGTTGGAGGGGATGACCTCGTATTTGCCGGATTTCATCGAATTGAGGTCCTGGATTATCATCGAGAGTATCTGCTGCTGCAAGCGGATGTCGGTGAGCTGGTTCTCATACTGCATATCGGAGGTGAGGGTGAGCTGCGACTGGGCCTCTATGTTGACAAGAGTCCTGTTCTGCTGATAGTTCCGATAGTCGGTTTCAACCTCTCCGAGTTCTCCGCTGATTGTTTCCAGACGCTTGTCGAGAAAATCGATGGTCGCTACCACAGACTGGTTCCTGAAGACCCTTGCTTCTTCCATATACTTGACAACCAGCATATTGAGCACATCGCTCGCACGGTCGGGCTTGGAGTCGAGCATTGTCATCGTGACGACATTGGTCCTGGATGTTTTTCCCGTCAGGCCGGGCTCCATCGCTACGGTGAGTTTTCCTGACAATTCGACACCCATAGCATAGGGTGAAGACCACGTCACCCTGAATTTGTCCCCTTCCTTGAGGGAGATGCCGTTCCTGGTGACAATCCTCAGGCTATAGCCGTTGCGCACAAATGGGGCGTCGAACGGGAGAAGCCTCTGCTCCTCCGTCCAGCCACCATCGACTCTCGCTCCGTTTTCAAGGAATCGGCTGAGGTAAATCCTCCCCTTGTCAGCCACTGTGAAGTCGAGGGTCAATCCCGAAGGCCTCGCGCTTTCAGGATACATCTCGTCGAACTCCAGGACGAGTTCGAAAGGGGAGTTCTCGTAATACTCGCTCTTGCGTATGCTGAACAGTTTTTTGGCCAGACCTGATTTCAGGAGATTCCTCGGGACTGAGTAGGAATAATACCTGTAGTTCAACCCGAGTTCATCGACAACCTTGGACATAAGGCCGGGGCTGCGGAGGATGAATACCTCATTGTCGATCTGGGAAGCCTGCTTGGAGCCGGTGATTTCCCTCAGGACGTTCATCTCGTTCGAGCCGCTGAACTGCTCTTCCACCAGCAATACCCTGGTCTTGCGCTCGAAGACAGGAGTCTGGAACTTGACGTATATGTACGCGACTATCAGGGCAAGCAGACCGAGCGATACAACCCAGTATCTCAACCCCCAGATGAAGGCGAGAAGTTCCCCGAATTTGAAGGAATCGTCCGTTGTGCCGGCCATCGGCTTTACTTTGTAACTGTTTTCTTCCATAGTTCTGAAGTTTTATCTTGTAAGTGTCAGTATCAATGAAACCACAGCCAGCATAGTGGTGATGGAGCTCAATACTATACTCCATATGCCTGTAGCTGTCGTGGCCGAGGTCACCCGTGAAGCGGAAGGACGGACATACAGGATGTCGTTCTGCTGCATATAGTAGATGTCCGAATTGAGAAGGGAGGCATCCCTGAGGTCAATCTTGTAGTAAGTCGGAGTGCCATCGACCTCACGGATGAGAATCACGTCGCAGCGTTCCGCAGTGAGCAGCAAATCCCCCGCCTGGCCCAGGGCCTGGAAGATATTGATGCGCTCGGAACCCATACTGTAGGTACCGGGGCTTCTTACCTCTCCGAGAATCGTTATCTTGTAGTTCCTGAAGGAGACATAGACAACCGGGGACTTGACGTCCTTGCTGATTTCGGCTGTCAGATAATCGACGAGTTCCGAACGGGTCATCCCCTCCACCTTGATTTTGCCGAGGGTGGGGAAGTTGATTTCCCCGTTGACATCGACAAGATAGGAAAGGGTGGCTCTCTCCGGGTCATTGGTAGAGCCGCCCGTTTCGTTGAGCGTGAGGTTGTAGGGCATCACGACCGCCTTGTCCGGCCCGGACACCACGATGTTGAGAAGGTCGTCCTTCTTGATTCTCGCTTCGTACTGGGAGGTGAGTTTCTGGAGCTGCACCTCGTCAATGTTCTGCAAATAGACAATCTCCTTGGCTGTTGTGCAGGAGGCAAGGATGGCGGACAAAGGCAGTACGGCCGCCGCCACCCTGAGGATAATGATAAAAATTCGTTTCATAACGTATCTGTTGATTATTATTGTCGTGTTGTTTCCGACGGTTTGTAGAAAGAGTTGTACCACCCGGCGAAAGCGCGCAGCCCCTGCCTGAGCGGTGTCGAAGGTCTGAAGCCGAAGTCTCGCTCCAGGGCGGAGGTGTCGGCATACGTTACAGGGACGTCGCCGGGCTGCATCGGGACCAGTTCCCTATGGGCCTCGAAGTCGTAGTCCGCGGGCAGGACTCCTGCCGCAACCAGCTCTTCCTGAAGAATTTGTACAAAGTCAAGCAGATTCTCCGGGCAGGAGTTGCCTATGTTATAGACCTTGTAGGGAGGCAGCGGGAGGCCGTCGGGGCCGGTCTGCCTTGCCGGGGCTTTGTGAATCACCCTCTGCACCCCTTCGACTATGTCGTCGATGTATGTGAAGTCGCGCCTGCAGTTGCCGTAGTTGAAAATCTGAATCTTCTCACCCCGGAGCAACTTGTCGGTGAAACCGAAATAAGCCATATCGGGGCGGCCGGCGGGGCCATAGACGGTGAAAAACCGCAGGCCCGTGCTCGGGATATCGTAAAGCTTTGAATATGAATGTGCAAGCAGTTCGTTGCTTTTCTTGGTGGCGGCGTAGAGGCTCACCGGGTTATCGACCTTGTCCTCCTCGGAGAAGGGAACCTTCGCGTTGCCGCCATATACCGAACTGGAACTGGCATAGACCAGGTGCTCCACCGGAAAGTGCCGGCACGCCTCAAGGATGTTGTAGAATCCGATGAGGTTGCTCTCGATGTATGCCCCCGGATTGGTGATGCTGTAGCGCACTCCCGCCTGGGCGGCGAGGTTCACCGCAACATCAAACCGATACTGCCCGAATAGGCTGTCAACCAGAGCTTTGTCTGCGATATTCCCCCTTACGAAGGTGTATCGGCTCTCAGGGTGCTCCGCCGCACATTTCGAGACCTGCTCCAGACGCCACTCCTTGAGACTGACGTCATAGTAGTCGTTGACGGAGTCCAGGCCGACTATCTCGACGGAAGGCTCGGTTCTCAGCAGCCTGAGCGCCAGATTGCTCCCTATGAATCCGGCCGAGCCGGTAATCAGAATCTTCATTTTTGCAATTTTCTTCGGAAAAGACAATAACTTCGTCTCTGCCTGTCACATTGACAAGCAGACATATACGTCGAGGGATACAACTTCCCTTAAGGGAACAAAGTTATTAAAAAAACCTCACAAATGGATTATTTTTTTAATAATGACTAACTTTGTCAGGAAACGCAAAACGACAGTCAAAATCAAAAATCCGAAAATATGAATAGAACATCTGCTCTTATCGCCGCGGCGGCAATCCTGACACTGCTTTCACAGGGTATCGCCGCCCAAAGTTTCGTATGGGGTTCCACTGACGTGCGATACAGCCGCACCCCGGCTCCCGAAGCCTGCAAGGCTCCCGACCTGACCGCCTGGAAGGGGGAACGGGTGAGCGCCCAGGCCGTATTCTCCGCAAAGGATGAATCGACCGTCAGAATAGCCGTCTCCGACCTTAAATGCGGCAAGAAGGTCATCCCCGCATCCTGCATATCGCACTCCTTCGTGGATTATGTAATCTCCGACTATTACGGGAGGCTGGGAGAAAATGTGTCGCTTCAGCCGGACCGGATGGTCAACGCGGACTCCTTCAAGGTTGCCGCCGGGAACAACTGCCCTGTCTGGTTCACCGTCCAGGTGCCCCGGGATGCCGCGGCAGGCAGATACAGGGGCTCGGTCAGCATCTCCTGCGAAAGCGGTACAATCGCCCTCCCCATCAGCGTCACTGTCACCGACAGGGTCCTCCCAGCCCCCGAAGAGTGGGCGTTCCGTCTCGATTTGTGGCAGGACCCCTATGCTTTCGCGAGGTATTTCAATGTTCCGCTTTGGAGCGAAGAGCACTTCGCGGCGATGCGCCCGGCCATTGAGAAGTACGCCGCCGCGGGGGGAAAGGTCATCACAGCCTCTATCATCCGTCACCCCTGGAACAGCCAGACCTACGACCCCTACGAGAGTATGGTGGCAAAGACAAAGCACCTGGACGGCAGCTGGAGCTACGACTACAGCGTATTCGACAGGTGGGTGGAGTTTATGCTCTCCTGCGGTGTCACGGGGCAGATTGACTGCTACACAGTCGTCCCCTGGGGCTATGAGTTCGAGTATTTCGACCTTGCCTCTTCCACCGTCAGGACTCTGTCCTGCAATCCTGGAGAGAAGGCCTACGAAGAGTACATCCTCCCCTTCCTCACCGATTTCGCGGCGCATCTCAAGGGAAAGGGATGGTTCGGCAAGACCTGCATTGCGATGGACGAGCGCCCGATGGACCAGTTGATAGCGGCAAGGGAGGTTGTCCGCAGGGCGGACCCGGGGTTCAAGATTCAGGGTGCGGTGAACTACTCCCCTGACGTCGTGGACATTATGCACGATATCAGCGTGGGATATGAATATTCCGGACTGCCGGATGAGGTGAAGGTCAGCAGAAGGGCCGCCGGTCAATATACAACCATCTACACCTGCTGCAATCCGATGCACCCAAACACCTTCACCTTCTCCCCCCTGGCCGAATCGGAATACATCGGTCTTTCGGCGGCCGCACGCGGCTATGACGGGTATCTTCGCTGGGCGCTATTCAGCTGGCCCGAGGATCCCTGCACTGACAGCCGTTTCGGCAGTTGGCTCAGCGGTGACACATACCTCCTCTACCCCGAGGGGAGCAGCCTCCGTTTCGAACGGCTGGTTGAAGGCATTCAGGATTTCGAAAAAGTACGTATCCTGAAGAAGACCGGAGATGCGAAAATTTTCAAGGCGCTGGAGACAATCCTCGCCCCGTTCGGGCAGATTGTCACCGATGACTCGCTCAACGCTTCCGAGACCGTCCGCAAAGCCAAATCCGCCCTCAACAGACTTTGAACAAACGCGATGCGCGTTTGTACAACTATTTCACGTACCAGAATTCGGGACGGATTTCGTGATAACGCCCTTCACCCTGGGGATACCACATCATCTTGACGTGGCACAGGTCGCTGTAGCATTTCAGGCCGATTTTGACGTGGTGGAAGCCTTTCTCCAGATTGACGCGGGCAAGGCCCCATCCGCCTCGTCCGGGCTGGTCGCTGAATGTAAAGTCATCCACGGTTACAATCGCCTCATTGTCAGCCTGCACAAGCAGATTCCAAAGGCCTGTTTCAGGGACGCGGAGATAACCCTCGAAGGTGTATCCGTAGTTCGGAGTGCCGAAGTTGCCCCAGAGGCGGGGATATTCGATGACCCTGCTCTCCCCTTTTGTGGCCTGCGCTTCCATATCGGCAAGGGCGTTCACATTGTCGTAACGGGTGAGAATCATACCGTGTTCCTTTCCTTCCGCGGGGACGGCCTTGCGGAGGGTGTAATCCACGGGGACCTCGTATCTGACGTCATCCACTACGGCGAGGGAACGTTCGCGGACCCAGGTGCGGAAGCCGTAGTCCCCTTCGGAGAGTTCGATGATGCGGATGCCGCGCTCCAGGTTGCAGTAGGTGGTCCTGTCGCCTGAGAACCGGCCATATACAAGGGCTATTCCACCCTCGCTCGCGACATAGTCGTTGTCGTGGTCGTGGCCGCAGAAGACTCCGTGGACGTCATTGTTCTCGACGAAAGCCGCGAAAAGTCCGGAGTTCAGTTCGCCCGGACACTCGTTTTCCTTCCTCTGTCCGACAATCAGATTCCTCGAATAAGCGTCGTAGAACTCCTTCAAAGGTATGTGGAAGAAGGCGTATGAAGGGACCGGGAGGTTGCTGTTGGCGGCGGAGAAGGCCTTGCTTCGGGTATTGTACCAGGCAATCTGGTCCTGGGTTATCCAGGCGTAGTCCGTGTATTGGGGGACTTGCGAATAGTCGTTGGAGTCGATGCAGTAGAGGACTGCGGAGACCTTGCTTCCGTCCGAGGAGAGGACCGGGAGGGCGATGTCATCCAGGTAGCCTTTCTCCATAGTATTGAGAGACATAGGGTGCCCGGTCACTATCTTCGCATAGTCCCATTCGGAGAGTTCACGCTCTCTGTCGTGGTTGCCGTAGAGGGAGACAAAGGGAATCTTTCTCTCGTCGATTGCGCCGAAGAAGCGGTCCAGCATCTGCGCGGAGTTGATGTCCCCCGTCATAATGTCGCCTGTCAGGATGACCAGATCCGGCTTTTCGGTGTCGAGGATGCTGCAGAGCTGACCCAGGGTCTTTTCGTATTCTTCAAGATTCTCGCCGCAGAGGTGGGTGTCGGTGAACTGGGCGATTTTCAGTTTGCCCTTTGCGTTGAAACGTACCGAGGAATCCGCGTTCGATGCAGATTCACCCTGTGAGCAGGCTGTCAGCGCGAAAATCACGAATGCAGCCGCAAGTGTCATCAATCTTTTCATATAGTTCTGTTCAATTAATCGTCAATGCTGCAAATATACAACTATTTTCAGCGCCGTGATGTTTCTGAGGTATTTCCTTGATTGTTCCTTGATTGTTCCGTGGTGATATTATCCCTTTAACCGGACCTAGCCACCCGCGGCTGATAGCGGGAGGGGCCCAGCCGTCAGGCTGGGAGGGATGAGCGCGAAGCGCGAAGTCCGGGTAAGGGATAATATCACCACGGTCAACAAAAGAAGGAAATATCTTGCTTATTGGATGAAAGAATGTTAAATTTGGAGGCTATGATAAAATTTGAAAGCGACTATCTGGAAGGATGCCATCCGAGGATTCTGGAGCGGCTGACGAAAACCAACTTCCAGCAGACTCCCGGGTACGGGGAGGATGAAATATGTGCCGGAGCAAGGGAAACTGTCAGGAAAGCCTGCTGGGCCACCCCCGACAGCAGCATAGACGCCCTGATCGAAGCCTTGGGCGACATTGACGGACAATACAATCACTGATATATTATGAGAAAATCATCTTTCCATCTTGCAGCCTTTCTGTCGGCAGTTGCAGTTATCATCTCCTGCAGCAACCCGCAGCCCGCACACTTCGGGCAACGTATCGACGCCCTTGACAACACCCTCTGGGAAAATTCCGAATGGATATCGGTCGTTGACGCCCCTGTTGTCACCGGGGAGATTGAAGACGGCTCCCGCGCGGCTGACGGAGCATCCTGGTTCCTCTCAGAAGTCATAAACGGCAAGAAGGTCAAATCCGCGAAGTGGATGACCTCCGGACTCGGAGTCTATGAACTCTATGTCAACGGCAAGCCCATCGGGGAGGAGATTCTCAAGCCGGGCTTCACCCACCCTATGAAGACCAAACTCTCCTACACATATGACGTGACCGACGTCTTTGACACCAAAGCCGGCGCTAGGAACACTTTCTCCGCGCAGGTCACTCCAGGATGGTGGGCGGACAAGATTGTTACCCCCGGCGGCAACGACGGTATGATAGGAAAGAAATGCGCTTTCCGCGGAGTGGTCGAACTCACCTACACCGACGGCACAAAGACCGTCATCGGCACTGACCTCGACAACTGGAAAGCCGGTATCGCCGGGCCCGTCAGGCACGCGGCCATCTTCGACGGTGAAATCTATGACGCCCGGGAACTTCCCGGATACGCGACCCCCGAAAAACTCTCAATCCCCGAGGCGAATACCGAATTCAAAGGGATAATCCTCCCCTGCGACGGCGCTGAAATCTTTCTGCGCAAGGACCTCACCCTTTCACCTGTCAGGGCATACGTATGGGAAGGGGTGGAAGGAGCCGTAGAGAGCGCGAACGAAGATGAGACTGAACACGGCAAAGTCATAATCAAAAAGGAGTTCGCCAAGGGAGAGCCCCTCACTGTCAAGCCGGGCGAGACCCTTGTGGTGGACTTCGGACAGAACAGTTCCGGTGTTCCCGCATTCACCTTCAATGCAAAGGAAGGGACGGTGCTCACCTGCGAACTGTCGGAACTGCTCAATGACGGCAACGGCTCCGAGAAAAGGGGTATGGACGGCCCTGAAGGGAGCGTACATCGCCGCAACCTGCGCATCCCCGATGACGGTATGTATCTGAAATACACCTTCGCCGCATCCGAGACCCCGGTTTCATACTATCCTCACTGCACATTCTTCGGATTCCGCCTGGCGTCAATCACCGCGACTGACGAAGTCACCATAAGCAGCATCTCCTCGATTCCCGTCACCTCCATCTCGCAGGAAATGGAGACAGGCAGCATCACCACCGGCCACGAACTTGTCAACAAACTGATCTCCAATACCGTATGGGGCCAGAGGTCCAACTACCTCTCCGTCCCGACCGACTGCCCGCAGCGCAACGAGCGCCTGGGATGGACCGCGGACACTCAGGTATTCTCCGAGACCGGCACTTTCTTCGCCAACACCGACAGATTCTTCCACAAATGGATGAGAGATATGCGTGACAGCCAGAACATATTCGGTGCATTCCCCGGCGTGGCCCCCTGGGCACAGTACGGCGCGGGTGAAGGCGATATGATGAGGCTCGGATGGGCCGATGCAGGGGTTATCGTTCCCTGGACAGTCTGGAAGCAGTTCGGAGACAGCAGGATAATCGACGAGAACTGGGAGGCGATGGAAAAATATATCACCCATCTGGACAGGACCAACGCTGACCACAGGACTCTTTCCGAGGAGAACGGCAATTACCAGTGGGCCGACTGGCTGAGCTACGAGCCCCTGGAGAGCTGCAGCGGCAGAGGGTTCGGAAAGAACGGTCCCCTTCCCGAGACAATCGAATACTGGAACTTCCTCCTTGCTTCATACTGGGTCATCGATGCAGGTATGATGCGCGATATGGCTCAGGCCACAGGCCGCGACGCCGAGCAGTATGAAAGGATGGTCTATCGCGCTCAGGAGTATATCAAGGATAAGTTCCTGACTCCGGAAGGCTTCTTCAAGACTCAGATACTCAACACTATGCAGACCCCTGCGCTCTTCGCTGTCAAGACAGGTACAGTCGAGGGCAAGGCCAAGGACGATATGCTGGTGCGCCTCCGCAGGAACTTCGAGGAGCACGGCAACTGCCTGCAGACCGGATTCCTGGGGACCTCCATACTGATGTCCACCCTGACCGAGAACGGAATGGCGGACCTGGCATACGAACTCCTCTTCCAGAGAAAGAACCCCAGTTGGCTCTATTCCATCGACAACGGGGCGACCACCATCTGGGAGAGATGGAACAGCTACACCCTCGAAGAGGGTATGGGCCCTGCCGGGATGAACAGCTTCAACCACTACGCCTACGGTGCTGTCTGCGAGTGGATTTGGGAGACGGCGGCCGGAATAGCGGCGGACCCCGCGCAGCCCGGATTCAAACATATAATAATGAAACCCATCCCCGACAAAAGATTGGGGCATATCGATGCCAGGTACAATTCCGCCGCAGGCCTGATAAAGAGTTCCTGGAGATATGAAGGGGACAAGTGCATCTGGGACTTCACCGTTCCCGAAGGCGCCGTCGCTTCCGTGACCCTCCCGGGAGAGAGCAAGGCCAGGAAATATGAGGCAGGAACATACACAGTCAGTTTTTGATAATTTGTTGAAATGAAGAAAAAATTTGAACCACTTGAAGGCAGGAATGCCGAGATAATAGAATTCGTTATGAACAGTCCTGAGATGGCCGACGTGCCGGAGGAGTTCAAGTTCAAGATAAGACTTTGCGTGGAGGAGGTCGAGGAGAACATCCTTTGTTACTCCGGCTCCAAATGGGTGGAACTTACCATAACACGCAAACCCGATGAGATTGAGATAGGATTCCGGGACGGAGGCATCGAGTTCAACCCTCTTGCCAAAGAAGACCCCGACATCCAGGCTCCACTGGAAGAGAGGCAGATAGGCGGGCTGGGAATCTTTCTGTGCAAACAGATGATGGACGCCGTGACATACCACTATGAGAACGGTACCAACTTCTTCACAATGTCGAAAAAATTATAATTTTATTGTTTTTCAATAAATATTTATTATTTTTGCTCAAAACAAACACACTACTGCTATGATTGAATGGTGGAATACATTAAGTGTGGTGATGAAAATCCTATGGGGCATAACTCTCGCCTCATCCCTGATTTTCATCATCCAGAGCATTATGACCTTCCTCGGTGCGGACACCGATTTGGATTTCGACACCGACGCGGGAGGGGTTGACATTGACGGGGGTTCTGAGCCCGGCACAGGACTCGGACTGCTGACATTCAGGAATCTGGTGAACTTCCTGCTCGGCTTCGGCTGGACCGCAATCCTTCTGAGGGAGCAGATTTCATCCGTCCCGCTGCTGCTTGTCGTGGCGGTTCTGGTGGGAGCCGGCCTGGTGGCTGTCGTGATGATGATGTTCAAATGGCTCAGCGGGATGCAGCAGAGCGGCAACATCGACGTCCACAGACAGGCTGTGGGATGTACCGGCACGGTCTATCTGACAGTCCCGGCCAACCGCGAAGGGACCGGCAAGGTGCAGATAAACATAAACAGTTCGGTACGCGAGTTCGACGCCGTCACGGACGGCACCAAACTGCCTACCGGAGTGCAGATCAGAGTGGTTGAAGTCATCAGCGACAGCACTCTTCTGGTCGAAGAACAGGAATCAATCATCATCTAACACATTCAAAGATTATGGGACCCATACTATTTCTTATCATCGTTGCGGTGGTCTTCATCTCACTGGCCGCAATCCTCGCACGCTACAAACGCTGTCCGTCAGACAAGATACTGGTGATTTACGGTAAGACAGGCCGCAACACCTCCGCAAAATGCATTCACGGAGGAGCATCCTTCATCTGGCCCGTCTTCCAGAGTTACAAGTTCCTGGACCTGACCCCTATCTCAATCGAGTGCAACCTTCAGAACGCCCTTTCAAAACAGAATATCCGCGTTGACGTCCCCTGCCGCTTCACGGTGGGAATCAGCACCGAACCGGAGAATATGGCCAACGCCGCCGAAAGGCTCCTGGGTCTGAAGACCGAAGATATCCGCAATATCGCAACTGATATCCTCTTCGGCCAGCTCCGTCTTGTAATCGCCACGATGGACATCGAGGAAATCAACTCCGACCGCGACAAGTTCCTGGCCAACGTGAGCACAAACGTCGAGGCCGAGCTCCGCAAAATCGGTCTGAAACTCATCAACGTGAACGTCACCGATATCCGCGACGAATCCGGCTATATCGAGGCTCTGGGTAAGGAAGCCGCCGCAAAAGCAATCAACGATGCGAAGAAGAGCGTTGCCGAGCAGAACCGTTACGGTGAAATCGGTAAGGCCGAGGCCGATCGCGACAAGGATATCCGTATCGCCGAGACAAGCCGCGACACACGTATCAACACCGCCGATGCCAATGCGAAGGCAGTCGAGGGTGAGAACAATTCCAAGATAGCAATTGCCAAGTCCGACGCCCTGCGCCGCGAGAAACAGGCTGAGGCGGAGAGAATCGCAGTGGCCGCCGAGAAGGTGCAGGCAGCAAAGGCTCTGGAAGAGGCCTACCGCAGTGAGCGTGACGCCGAAATCGCCCGCGCTGAAAGGGAAAAGGCCACCCAGCAGGCCAATATCGTGGTTGCCGCGCAGATTGAAAAGGAGAAAGCCATCATCGAAGCCGAAGCAATCGCCGAGCAGGTCCGCCGCAAGGCCAAAGGTGAAGCGGATGCAATCTACGCAAAGATGGAGGCCCAGGCTCGCGGTACTCTGGAAGTGCTCGCCAAACAGGCTGAAGGTTTCGGCCAGCTGGTAAGCGCCGCCGGAGGAGACCCTTCCCAGGCCATCACAATGCTGATCACAGACAAACTCCCCGAACTTGTCAAGACTCAGGTCGAAGCTATCAAGGGTATCAATATCGACAAGGTAACCGTCTGGGATTCAGGCAAGGGAGAGAACGGAAAGACTGCCACCGCCAATTTCGTCTCAGGCCTTATGGGAAGCGTACCTCCCCTGGAGGAACTCTTCAAGATGGCAGGTATGAGTCTCCCCTCCTACCTCAAGGGGCCTGCCGCCGCTGAAACCGAAAGCAAAGACAACACAGCTGCGGAGGTGTCGGCGGAATGATTGTAATCAATATAGACGTGATGCTCGCCCGCAGGAAAATGTCCTGCGGCGAGCTTTCCGATAAAATCGGCATAACGCCGGCAAATCTGTCAATCCTGAAGAACGGCAAGGCGAAAGCCATCCGTTTTTCCACTCTGGAAGCCATCTGCAAAGCCCTCGACTGCCAGGTCGGGGACATTCTTGAATATCAGCCGTAAAGCCCGTCAGTTATTGGAGCGGAGAAGGTATTCCGCTATCTGGACGGCATTCAAGGCGGCTCCTTTTCTTATCTGGTCGCCGCTGAGCCAGAAAGAGATGCCGTTGGGGTTTGTTATGTCCTTCCTTATCCTGCCCACGAAAATGTCGTCCTTGTCCGCGGTGAACAAAGGCATCGGATATATCTTCGACTGAGGGTCGTCACACAGTGTGACACCCGCTGCGGAGGACATTGCCCGGCGCACCTGCTCCACTGAAAGGGGCTCTTCTGTCTCCACCCATACGGCTTCAGAATGGGACCTCAGGACAGGTATCCTGACACAGGTGGCGCTACATTCCACGTCAGAGTGGAGAATCTTGCGGGTCTCGTGATACATTTTCATCTCCTCCTTGGTATAGCCGTTGTCAGTGAAGACGTCTATATGGGGTATTGCATTGTATGCCAACTGATAAGCGAACTTCTCAACCGTGACGGGGTTGCCCTCGGCAATGTCGCGGTGCTGCTGCTGCAGTTCTGCCATCGCGCTTGCCCCGGCTCCCGATGCGGATTGGTAGGAGGCCACGTGGATTCTTCTGATATGGGAGAGCGCCTCGATGGGGGCAAGAGCCACAACCATCATTATGGTAGTGCAGTTGGGGTTGGCGATGATGCCTCTCGGACGGACCAGGGCATCCGCGGCGTTACATTCGGGGACTACAAGCGGGACATCTTCGTCCATACGGAAGGCGCTAGAGTTGTCTATCATCACAGTCCCGTGCTTTGTAATGGTCTGCGCGAATTCCCGGGATGTAGATGCACCTGCGGAGACAAATGCCATATCGATGCCCCTGAAGTCGTCGTTATACTTCAATTCCCTGACCTCCAATTCCTTTCCACGGAACTTGTATTTCCGCCCCGCGCTGCGTGAGGAGCCGAAGAGAGAGAGTTCATCGAGAGGAAAATCCCTCTGCTCCAATACTCTGAGGAATTCCTGGCCAACGGCGCCGCTGACGCCGACAATTGCTGCATTCATAACCGTATCTATTTGTCGTTTCCGGGGTTTTCTTCCGAGAAAAGATGTTTGCTCAGGGCCCTGAGCGCACGAATCTTGTCATCCCTGTGGACAAGGAAGGAGATGTTGTTGTCGCTTCCGCCGAATGATATCATCCTCACGGGGATGTCCCTCATAGCCTCCATCGCGCGTGACTCGAAGCCCACGTTCTGCCAGTCCATATCCCCCACCACGCATACTATGCACATATTGCGGTCAACTTTGACGGTTCCGAATTTCTTGAGGTCCTGTATGATTTCGGTAAGATGGCTGGTGTTGTCGATGGACATCGAGATTCCCACCTCCGAGGTGCAGACCATATCGATTGAGGTGCGGTAACTCTCGAATATCTCGAACACCCGCCTCAGGAAGCCGTATGCAAGGAACATCCTCGAGGAGATGACGCTGATTGCGGTGATGTCATCCTTGGCTGCCACAGCCTTGATTGTCCCGGGTTCGGGGACGTTGTTGATCAGAGTACCGGGGGCGTCCGGCTGCATAGTGTCCAGCAGACGGACGGGGATGTTGGCAAATTTTGCGGGCTGGATACAGGTGGGGTGGAGAATCTTCGCCCCGAAATAACCGAGTTCCGCGGCCTCCTCGAAATGAAGGTGCCGCACGGCCCTGGTCCCCTCGACGATTCTGGGGTCATTGTTGTGCATACCGTCGATGTCGGTCCATATCTGGATTTCAGAAGCACCCACCGCTGCTCCGACAAGGGATGCGGTGTAGTCCGACCCTCCCCTCTGGAGATTGTCCACCTCCCCCACGCTGTTCATACAGATGAAGCCCTGGGTGATGAAGAGGTCGGCATCCTTGTTCTGATTGAGAAGATTGGTCAGATTGTTCCGGATATGCCTGATGTCAGGCTCGCCGATTGTATCGATGAGCATAAAGTCGAGAGCCGGCAGCAAGGCAACCTTCACCCCCTTCTCCTGAAGGTAGAAGGTCATCATATGGGTTGAAATCAGTTCCCCATAGGACAGAAGGATTTTCTCCTCCTTCACGGCGAAAGGCTGGCTTGTCATCGTCATCATCTGGGAGAAGGCGCCGTGGACATAGTCCCAGGCTTTCTCCTTGTATTCTTCAGTGGAGAAGAGAGCCTCGACGTGGACCCTGTATTTGCCCTCGAGAGCGGATATGATGCTGCTCGCACTCTCTATGTTGCTGTTGTAGAGGTATCCTCCGATTTCAACAAGAGTGTTGGTGGTACCGGCCATCGCCGAGAGAACCACCAGATTCTGTTCCCCGTTGCAGATAAGGTCCGCAACCGCCTTGATGCCTTTGGCGGAGCCTACGGAAGTTCCGCCGAATTTCATTATTTTCATATCCGGTTATACCAGTTTTTTTATCAATTCGTCACGCTGGCCCTCAAGCAGGTCGATTACAGGCAACTCCACCATCGTATAGCACCCCGGCTTCTGCCTCACAGCCGCTCTGGCCGCACTGACCATAACCTGAGCCGTCAATGCCGGGTTGTTGATTTTCATATTGAACTCGAACTGCTGGTTGTGGGTCCTGCCGGAGACACCCTTGCGGACCATATTGACCCCGTGCCCCACGTCATTGAGGTCTGCCACGCAGGGGACCGGAATCACGTAAGTCTCATCGTCGGCGAAGTAGGGGTCGGAGGTGATCCCATTGCGGACAGCCTCGAAATCGGCTCCATCTTCAAGTTCCACATAGACCATACGGCGGTGTACGCCGGTGCCCATCGGGATGGTGAGGCTCAATGCATCCTTCACCCCTTCGACACCCTTTGCGGCGACGGAATGGCCCATCGAACGGCCGGGGCCGAAATTGGTATATGTCAACCCTTTGGGAGCAAGAGCCATCATCAGGGCCCGTACCACGGAATCACTTCCGGGGTCCCAACCGGCGGAAATCACGCTTACAGCCCCTGTCTGCCTTGCAAGAGGGTCGAGGCACTCCCGCAGGGAAAGAATCCCAGAATGTATGTCGAAACTGTCAACGGTGCTGATTCCCAATCCCAGATATTCGATTGCCGTTTGGCACACCTTGCGGGAAGGGACACAGAGGAGAGCCACGTCAATGTGGCCGAGATCCCTCACGTCGGAGACGACTTTGTACCTCTCCAGTTCGGGATAACCTTCCGCAGAGCCGCTCCTGCGGACTACACCGGCACATTGCATATCGGAAGCCGCCTCAACGGCCTCAAGGGCACTTCTGCCAATATTTCCGTAGCCGACTATGGCAACTTTAATCTTTTCCATCGCAATCGTTTCTGAAGTATTCCATCAGGGATGAGGATGCCGGGACCAGAGGCAGGCGTAGGAAATTGCCGCAGAAGCCTCTCACACTGAGAAGAGCCTTGATTCCCACGGGGTTGCCCTCCCTGAAGAGAGGTTCGAAATATTTTTCTATTGCAGCGTTGGCCTGTGCTGCCTCGCTGCCCGATGAGTGTACGACCTTTGCCACCTGAGCGGGGAACATATTGGAAGCCACCGAGATGACTCCCCTGCCACCCGCAGCCATAATCTCGCAGGTCAGGGCATCGTCACCTGAAAGGACTGTGAACTCCTCCGGACAGATTGAAATCAGTTTCCGAATCTGGTCAATCTTTCCCGAAGCCTCCTTGATACCCACGATGGAGGGGCATCCTTCAGCCAGTCGGACAACTGTCTCAGGCAGGATGTTCACTCCGGTACGACCGGGGACATTGTAGATGAAAAGAGGTTTCGGACTGGCGTCCGCAAGCGCCTTGTAGTGGCAGTAGAGACCCTCCTGATTGGGCTTGTTATAGAAGGGGGTGACCACCAGAAGCGCATCGAAGCCGGAGAAATCCTCCTTTTTCAGGGACTCGACCATCTGCGCCGTGTTGTTGCCGCCGAAACCGAGTATCAAAGGGACTGCTCCGGCCGCCTCCTCCAGGACTGTCTTCCTTACCAGAAGTTGCTCCTCCCGGCTCAGGGTCGGAGTCTCGGCAGTCGTGCCGAGGACGCAGAGGAAATCGATTCCCCCATCGATATTGTGGCGGACAATCCTCCGCAAAGCAGGCACGTCAACCGCACCCTCCACAGTGAAAGGTGTCACCAAAGCCGTTCCCGCACCTTTGATTCCCGTTTTCATATGTTTCTAAAAATCAAATAAATCCTTCATTGTCAGCAGGCCGTTGTGGCCGGCCGCATATTCCGCAGCAAGGACTGCACCCAGAGCAAACCCGCTTCTGCTCTTCGCCTGATGGGAGATTGTGATTACGTCGGCGCCGCTTTCATACTTCACGGTATGGATGCCCGGGACCTCCCCTTCCCTTATGGAGGAGATTGGAACCCTGCCCACCCTTTTCACAATCTTTTCGATATCCGCGGCAAGGGTGAGCGCCGTCCCGCTGGGTGCATCCAGTTTGTGGATGTGGTGAACTTCCTCCATCGAGACATCATACCCCTCAAATCCGTCCATAATCCCGGCAAGGAACCGGTTAACCGCAGAGAAGACCGCCACCCCGACGCTGAAATTGCTTGACCAGAAGAGAGTGTGCCCGCTTTTGCACAGGGACTCCATCTCCTGCCTGTGGTCCGAAAACCAGCCGGTGGTGCCGCTTACAACCTTGACTCCGGCTTCAAAGGCACGCCTGACATTGTCGTATGCCGCCGAAGGAGCCGTGAATTCAATGGCCACGTCGGCGCTTGCAAACTGCGGACTGCCGAAGGACTCGGGGTTGTCCACATCCACCGTACATACAATCTCGTGACCACGCGAAAGAGCAATCCGCTCAATCTCGTGACCCATCCTGCCGTACCCTATCAGCGCTATTTTCATATTGTCAGAATTTCAGGCCGCTGAATCCCATAAAGGCCATCGCCATTATTCCAGCAGTGAGCAGAGCGATGGGGACCCCCTTGAAAGCCTTGGGGACGCTGCTCAACTCGAGCTGTTCCCTGATACCGGCGAAAAGGGTGATGGCCAGACCGTAGCCCAACGCGGTTGCAACCGCGAAGACAACGGAATGCCCAAGCCCAAGCATATGGGGGCCTGCCCCGAAATCATACTCGTTGGTAACAACCTGGATTGCCACGCCCAGTACCACGCAGTTGGTGGTGATGAGCGGCAGGAAGATGCCGAGAGCCTGATAGAGGGAGGGGCTTATTTTCTTGAGGATAATCTCGACCATCTGCACGAGGGCCGCTATCACGAGGATGAAGCTGACAGTCTGGAGGAATTCTATCTTCCAGGGGACCAGCACATAATATTGCAACAGCCAGGTGAAGAGGGTAGCCATTGCCATAACGAAGGCTACCGCGGCCGACATACCGACTGCAGTGGAGACTTTCTTTGATACGCCGAGGAACGGGCAGATGCCCAGGAACTGCGCCAGAACGATGTTGTTGACGAAGATGGCGGTGATGAATATGACTACTATTTCCATAATTACGCTTTGTCAGATGAGGTTAATTTCCTGAAAGCCACCATCAGATAGGCCAGTACGATGAATCCTCCGGGGGCAAGGACGAAGGCAAGGGCACCGTCACCGGGGATGAACTTGAATCCGAATGCGGAACCCGCTCCCAGAATCTCGCGGACCAGTCCGATTGCGGTAAGGGCGATTGTGAAGCCCAGACCGACTCCCACTCCGTCAAAGGCGGAGTCGCATACGGAATTCTTGTTGGCGAAAGCCTCGGCGCGGCCCAGGATTATGCAGTTTACCACAATCAGGGGGAGGAAGATGCCCAGAGCCTCATAGACTGCCGGGACGTATGCCTGCAGAAGCAGTTGCACCATCGTCACAAAGGAGGCGATGATTACGATGTAGCAGGGGATTCTCACCTTGTCGGGGATGAATCGCGCCGCGAATGAAATCACTATGTTGGAGAGCAGGAGGACACATAAAGTCGCCAGGCCCATACTCATACCGTTGATTGCCGAAGTCGTGGTTCCGAGCGTCGGACACATTCCAAGGACAAGGACAAAGGTCGGATTGTTCTTGACAATGCCGTCAATCATTATCTGAAGTTTACTGTTTCTGCTCATCTGTTCCGATTTTTAGAAAAACTTCGTATGCTGTCCCCACACCCTTGAGAAAAGCTCTCGAAGTTATGGTGGAGGCCGTAATCGCGTCAATTTCACCACCGTCCGCCCTCACGGAGAGTTTGGTGGATGAGGGGTTCTTCCCTACAATCTGGGCACGGGGAGGGGCCGTCTGTTCACCGTCCTGAGCAATCTTCGCCCCCAGGCCGGGAGTCTCGCTGTGGGAAATCACCGAAGTGTTGTGGATTGTCCCCTCCGTGGTGAAGCCGACCATCATCTGAATCTGGCCTCCGAATCCGGAAGAGAAGACCTTCACGGCATATCCCACGGGCTGCCCCCCTTTCCTGGCCACATAGACGTCACATCCGTCAATCCGGAGGACCTCCTCCGAAGGGACATTGTCGAAGGAAGGTACAACCTTGGCGATTGCCTCATTGACCTTGGCCACCTCAGCCGCCGCGATGGGATCCTTCGTCACCGAATAGACCACACCCAGCAGAAGGGAGCAGACCAGGCAGATTGACCCCAAAGCAAGGGCCATATTTCTGAACGTTGACTCAGCTTTCATTTTCTCACCTCCCCAAACCTGCGCGGTTTGCAATATTTGTTAATCAGGGGAACCGTACAGTTCATTATCAGTATCGCGAAGGAGACTCCTTCAGGATAGGCCCCGAAATAACGTATCAGCATAGTTATCAGACCGATGCCCACTCCGAAGATAATCTGGCCCTTGCAGGTCATAGGAGAAGTGACGTAGTCCGTCGCCATAAAGATTGCTCCGAGGAGGAGACCTCCATTGAAGAGGTTGAAGATCGGACCTGTGAAGGACTCGGGATTCACGAAATGGAGTATTGCGGAGAAGACTGCCACGGTGCCGAGGATTGAAACAGGGATTGTGGCTGTAATAACTTTTCTGGCAAGCAGATAGATAAATCCGACAAGGAGTGCGAGCGCGGAGGCCTCTCCGGCGGAACCTCCCGCCTTATAGAGGAAAACCTCTTTCAGATCGAATTGGGGAACCGCGCCGCCTTCGGCCACTACTCCCAGGGGAGTGGCTCCGGAGAAAGCGTCGGGAACAGCCCAGTCCGTCATAATGACGGGGAATGATATCAGAAGGAACACACGGGCCGCAATCGCCGGGTTGAAGATGTTCTGCCCCAGACCGCCGAAGGTCATCTTGACCACCCCGATTGCAAACACAGCGCCCACCACTGAAATCCACCAGGGTGCGCAGGGAGGCATATTCAATGCAAGCAGGCATCCTGTGACAAGTGCGGAGAAATCGTTGAGAGTGGAGGGCTTCCCGAATATGAAACGGACAATCAGATATTCGGTGGCAAGCGCCGCGGCCAGGCTCGTGACAAGAGTCACGACAAATGGAAGGCCGTAAAGCAGGACGCTCACCAGAATTGCCGGACAAAGGGCTATAAGGACATCCCGCATCAGCACAGCCGTGCTCTTCGGACTGTGGATATGGGGTGAAGGTGATATCAATAATCTGTTCATAGTTACTATTTTTTACTGCGTGAACGAATAATTTTCATCACGTCCGCCTTGCCCAGGCGGATGGAATCGAGCAGAGGGATGCCTGCGGGGCAGGTATATTGACAGCATCCGCATTCGATGCAGTCGAAAACCCTTTCCTTCTCAAGTTCCGCATTTCTGTCGCCGGCGCGGAACAGACGGCTCAGCAGCCAGGGCTCAAGACCCATCGGGCAGGCCTGCGCACATTTTCCGCAACGGATGCAGGGGCTTTCAGCAACTCGCAGAGCCTCTTTCCCCGCCAGAATGGTAAAGGCTCCGTTGGCCTTTACGGTGGTGGCGTTCAGGTTGGCGACTGCTTTTCCCATCATAGGGCCGCCGCTGATGACCTTGGCTCCATCCTCCAGTGTGACTCCGGCAAATTCGAGAATGGCGGAAACCGGCGTACCGATTCTCACTTCAAGATTGAGCTGGGATGCCAGGCCGGGGCCTGAAACGGTCACTATATTGGAAATCAACGGTTTGTTCTTGCATACGGCTTCATATACCGCGTATGCGGTGGCAACGTTCTGGACAACCGCTCCCACGTCAATCGGAAGCGCTCCTGAAGGGACCTGCCTTCCGATGACGGAATCGATGAGCTGCTTCTCGCCTCCCTGCGGATATTTCTTGGCCAGAGTGACCACCGATATTCCGGGGAAGGAGGCCGCGGCGCTATCCATACACTTGATTGCCTCTTTCTTGTTCTCTTCGATTCCGATGTAGCAGCGATTGACGGCCAACGCCTTCATAATCAAGGCGGCACCCTTTAGAATAGATGTGGGGCGCTCCCTCATCAGACGGTCGTCGGAGGTGATGAACGGTTCACATTCGGTGCCGTTGAGTATCAGGACTTCCGCCTTTTTCTCCTTGGGAGGGTTGAGTTTGACGTGGGTGGGGAATGACGCGCCTCCCAGACCGACGATTCCGCATTTGCGGACTCTGTCTATAATCTCCGAAGATGTAATGTCATAGGGAACCTCAACGTCCTGAGACCTGACGATTGACTCGTCCCAATCGTCCCCCTCCACGGTGATTGTCACGTGGGGAACAGGATTGCCGGCAATGTCGGGCACAGGCCCGACGGACTTCACCGTACCGCTCACGGAAGAGTGGACAAAACCTGAAATGAACCCTGAGGGCTCTCCTATCACCTGACCCACCTTCACCTTGTCCCCTACGGCGACAACAGGTGTGGCCGGGGCTCCAAGATGCTGGGCCATCGATATTCTCATCTCCGGGCAAAGGGGCATCTGCCCGATTGCCGCACCGGCAGCCAGCTTGCTGTCATCGGGATGGATACCTCCTATTCTAAACGTTTTCTTCATCTTTCTTGACTGTTACTACTGGTTTGGGGAAATTGACCGCCTGTATCGCCTTTGTCGGACAGGCGTCGAAACATTTGCGGCACAACTTGCACTTGGTAAAATCTATGTAGGCGACATTGTCCGTCACGGTAATCGCCTCGAACTTACATTCCCTGACGCATTTGCCGCAGCCTATGCAACCCACGGAACAGGCCTTGCGGGTAAGTGCGCCCTTGTCCCTGTTGACACAGGAGACATAGACTCTGCGGTTGCGGAAACCCTTGTCCCTGAGCTCAATCACTCCCTTGGGGCAGGCCTTCGCACAGGCTCCGCAGGCCGTGCATTTCTCCTCATCCACACAGGCGATATGCCTTTGCGGATCGATATGGATTGCGTCGAACTTGCAGGCGGAGACACAATCACCGAGCCCGAGGCAGCCGTATCTGCAATCGGTGTCGCCTCCGTAGAGAGCGGCGCTCACGCGGCAGGAAGAACTGCCGTCATAGATACTGGTGCGGGGACGGTTGTCACATCCGCCGTTGCAGCGGACCACGGCTACCCTGGGGGCCACCGCCTCTGCTTCCCGGCCCAGAGCACCGGCCACCTTCTTCATAGTGGCTTCACCTCCCACCGGGCAGAAGAAGCCTTTCATATCGGGGGCCTTGACCACGTTCTCGGCAAAGGCGCGGCATCCTGCGAAACCGCATCCTCCGCAATTGGCGCCGGGCATTATGGACTCCACCTCATCTATGCGGGGGTCCTCCTTCACAGCAAACTTGCGCGCCACAAAGTGGAGCACCACTGCAAAGAGAAGTCCCAGGACAACCAGACAGGCGACAGTCAGAAGTATTGTCTTTAACATATCTTGATGATTAATTGATTATAATCTGTTTTGAAGCGGCTCGACGGAAAAGGTGAATATTCTCGAAAGCCTTGACCTGAAGAGGGAAAGTACTGCATAATAGAGAGCCACCGCCCCTATCGAGCAGAGCCCGACGTACAGTTCATCCAGACCGGCAAGGGAAAGGCCTGCGATTGAAGCAAGAAGCACACCCAGAGGTGCGACATACGCAAGCCAGACGGCGCTTGTACCCAAAGAGGGGCTCATAATCAGGTTGACCTTGTCCCCCACCTTGTAGTCCGAAGCGAGCACGGAGACGGAAAGAGGTACCTCGACAAGCCTGGTCCGGGAATCCCCGGCGGCGCAGACCTCCCTGGCGTGACAGGCGGCGCACGCAGACTTGCTCAATATCTCCACGCAAATGTGCGTCTCGGAAATATCGGCCACGACTCCCTCGTGCTCTATCCTGTCGTATCTGTTCATTCCTCCGAAAAACTGGTCAATTCATATTTCAGCCCCGTGTGGGACGAGAGCCTGCCCTTGATGGAGCCGATTGACGCCGGTGCGGAGAAATAGACGGGAATGTGGTTTTCGTCATCGCTGACCCAGAGGAAAATTTTCTCTCCGTCCTGGTATGAGCCATCCTCAGAGGCTCCTATCTTGAAACCGCTGCCGCTCCCCTCTACGTCCTTGGGTTTGATTGCCAGAGCAAGCTTGACAGTCTTGAACCGGCCTCCGAGCTTGCCGGAAGAAATCTCCTCACGGCCCGCCGCTCTTACCCTCAACTGGAGTATATCCCGGTAGGGAGTCATCCTGACCTCGACAGTATTTCCGTTTTCAAGCATATCGTCATAATCCAGAATGCGTGCAAGATAGAGAGAGTTGATGATGTCTCTCAGCAGGACGCCTTCGGTATAGACGGTGTCCTTGGTGGGAACATCCTTTTTCTCGATTTTGACCTTTACGGAGGAGAAATCCCCGTTCCAGTCGAGGAATGCCTCCGACTCGTAGTTCTTGCCCTCCTTGGCATCACGATGGAATTTTACAGGAGGGATTGTATCGTTCGCGAGGAACCACGTTTCGTAGGTGTCCCTCATCCTGTAGAACGAATCCCAGAACTTGAAAGTGCTTATTTTGGCAACCGCGTGAAAGCCGGGGCCTCTGTGGTCCTCATTGAAATCGGACAACTCCAGACTGACCCTCACCATATCCGCAGTGAACAGAGCCTTGTATTCGATGACATAGTCCAACTTCTCTCCAGCCTTGAAAGGCAGGCTCTGGGCAACCGCGGCCTGTATTGAAAGGGCAAAAGCCAAAATTGTCAATATCTTTTTCATAAGAGTCTATGGTTCAAATTCGTTGCCCGGCCCGAAATCAGACATTGAATTGAGTCCGGACTGGGTGAAAGCATACTGAGGTTCGTCGTTGTAATAGGCCTCGCCGTCGTTGACGTCCACGAAACGGACCTCGGAATTGAGGAAGCGCATCTTCACGTCGCAGACCTCACCGTTCCTGTGCTTTGCGATTATGATGTCCGTCTCGCCGGGGAAGGAGGCTTCGTCCTGCACTCCGACATATTCCGGACGGTGGATGAACATAACTATATCGGCATCCTGCTCGATTGCGCCGGACTCCCTGAGGTCGCTCAGTTGGGGGCGCTTGTTGCCGCCTCTTGTCTCCACGGCACGGCTGAGCTGCGAAAGTGCGATTACGGGAACCTTCAGTTCCTTTGCTATTGACTTGAGGGAACGGCTGATGGAAGCCACTTCCTGCTCCCTCATACCGCGAAGTTCAGGAGGGCCGGCCATCAGCTGCAGATAATCGACGATGAGCAGCTTCACGTTGTTCTTCTCCACAAGACGCCTTGCCTTCGAGCGGAATTCGTAGATGGACAGGGAGGGGGTGTCGTCAATCCAGAGCGGGGACTGCGAGAGTTTGTTCAACCCCTGATTCAGCTGCTCCCAGTCGTCCTGGGTGAGCTTCTTCGCGCCTCTGATCTTGTCGGTGCTCAAGCCGGTCTCACTGACCATCAGACGCTTTACAAGATGGGTGGCTGGCATTTCCAGCGAGAAGATGGCGACAGGTACGTTGTAATCCACGGCCATGTTGCGGGCCATCGTCAGGACAAAAGCGGTCTTACCGACTGAGGGACGGGCCGCAAGGATAATAAGGTCCGACTTCTGCCATCCGTAAGTGACTTTGTCGATGCCGGTATATCCGGAAGGGACGCCGCTGAGGCTGTCCTCCCTGGCCTGACTCTCCTCGATTTCGGAGATAGCCTGATTGATGATGCTCTTGATTGTCTCGGTCTCGCTGCGCATATTGCGCTCTGCAAGATTGAAGATGCGCTGTTCGGCGCTGTCAACCAGGTCATCGACAGGGAGAGTGTCGTCAAAGGCTTTCTTCTGGATGTCGTAGGAGATGGATATCAGTTCCCTCTGTATGAATTTCTGGAGAAGGACCTTGGTGTGGTAATCCACGTGGGCGGCGGCCCCGATCTTGTTCGAGAGTTGGCTCAGGTAGGCCATCCCTCCGACCTCTTCGAGAAGCCCCCGCTTGGTCAGTTCGTCGGCGACGGAAAATATATCGACAGGGTCGTTCCGTTGGGAGAGCTGCGAGATTGCCTCGAAGATTTTCCTGTGGGCGTCCTTGTAGAAGCAGTCCGACTGTATCTGGTCAAGGACATCGGTCACCACATTGGGTTCAAGGAGGAGAGCGCCGAGAACGGCTTCTTCTATGTCAATGGCCTGAGGGGGCTTGAGCCCTCCCATCTCCTGGCCGATTGAACCGATGTCAACCTTCTCCTGCCGTTTTCTGTCGGGAGCCTTTGCCATCCGCTATTCCTCTTCGAAATCAGAATTCACCAGGATGCGTCCGCAATATTCGCAGACGATTATTTTCCTGCTTTCCTTGATATCAAGCTGTTTCTGAGGGGGTATCTTGTTGAAGCATCCGCCGCAGGCATCTCTCCTGACGGTAACCACTGCAAGGTGGTTGTGGGCGTTCGACCTCACGCGGTCGTATGCCACCAGCATTCTCTGGTCAACCCTGGAGGAGAGTTCTTCCTTTATCTTGAGAAGTTCTTCCTCTTCCTTTGCAGTCTCCTCGACAATCGTCTCAAGCTCCTTCTTCTTCTCCTCGAGGTCGGCGTTCTTGAGTTCAAGAAGCTGTTTCGCGTTTTCAGCGGCTTCCCTCTTCTCGTTGATGGTGATGTCGTTCTCTTTTATCCTCTTCAGGCAGACCTGCTGGTCAAGCTCCTGGAATTCAATCTCTTTCGACAGGGAATCGTATTCACGGTTGTTCTTTACGTTGTTCCTCTGCTCTTCGTATTTGCTGATGGCAGCCTTAGCATTTTCAATGGTGTGACGGCTTTCGGCATTGGCAGCCTCAAGGGTGCGGATTTCATCCTCGGCCTTGGCTATGCGGGTCTGAAGCCCTGCTATCTCGTCCTCAAGATCCTGCACTTCGAGAGGAAGTTCCCCACGAAGCAGGTGGATTTTATCTATTTTGCTGTCTGTAAGCTGAATTTTGTACAAAGTACGCAGTTTTTCCTCCATTGCGATGGCGTCGGTTTCCGCCATATTTTTCTGGAGGGATACGAAAGTCTCCTTCTCATCGATGGGAGCAGCGATTTTTTTTGCCTTGGTTGTAGCCATATTTATTGATATATTGGTTTTTCAATTTGAATATTTAACCTGCAAAATTAATAAAAAAGTGCTATAAAGTCGAGTATATTTCCTCCAGTTGCATTTTTATTTTAGTCAGGCTCCCGACGACCGCCATCTTCCTGTTCAGTTCTCCTCTGTCCGCGGCCAGGCGGCGCGCAACTCCGTCAAGAGTCATTCCCTGTTCCTTCAGCAGGAACTGCACTGTCTTGAGGCATTCCACATCCTCCGGGTGAAACAATCTGTTGCCCTTGGCATTGCGCTCCGGCTTGATGTATTTGTCGAAATACTTTGACCAGTACCGGACCGCTGAAGGCTCCTGCCCCAACATCTGAGAGACCTCTCCGATAGAATACAATAGTTTGTTGCTCATAATCTTATCTGTTATTATCTTTTTAATCCATAGCCTGCCCTGTGGTCATCGCCGTAAGGTCCATCTCCCGGAGAGGGAACGGCGACAAATCGCCGAAGAAATAGTGCACCGGATCCTGACAGCGGCCGTCCTTTCTCACCTCATAATGCAGACAGGCGGCGAAACAGTTGCCCGACACCCCGACCTTCCCCACGGCCATCCCCTGCTTGAGAGGGGTCCCCAGACGGACGGAGAATTCGCTCAGATGGGCATAGACGGTCTGATAGCCGTCCTGGTGATTCACCGTGACGGTATTCCCCAGCCCCTTGGCGGAACGGGTCAGCTTTGAGACGACCCCGTCCGCAGTACAGATGACCTCCGTGCCTATGGGGGCCATAAGGTCTATCCCTTCGTGCATCATCGGCTTCTTGAAGAAAGGGTTGTATTTCAGGCCATAAGTAGCCCCTGTCTGGACCAGTTCAAGCCCCTTTATGGGAATCCGGGAAGGTATGCCGGTGGAGCCTCCCTTTCTGCGGGGCAGCCTCCTCTGTATATCCTCCAGTGCACCTCCCACCATCGCAACGTCGAAGTCCAGCCTGTGAGCCTTCGCGTAAGTGTCCCATATCATCTCCTCGAAGGACTTGTTGAAAAGATTCTCCAGCTTCAAGCCGGAGGAGTCACTTTCAGAGACGGGCTCCGGGAGTTCCGCATTATAGACGTCCCTGTATATGGCGCGGTCACGGACTTTCAGGTCCGAGATGACATTTTCAATCATCTGCATCTTTCCGGACAGTTCCCGATACTCCTGCTCCAGCATCCTGTTCTCCTCCTGAAGCCTCTTCTCATTCTCGGTATCCATCAGCAGAGCCATACTGAGGTAACTGACCGCAATGACACACAGCCCTATCCCTATGTATTTGAAACCCTTCAGAAATGCTTTCAGAAGGCGCCTCCCGGAGATTCTCCATTTCAATATCCTGTCGAACACCCTCATCTTCATCCTTTCTTTGAGGGTTTGACTATTGTACGGTACTCGTCGAGAGTCATATCCATATTGATGAAATTGTATGGATTGAGATGCCTTCCCTTGTAAATCACTTCATAGTGGAGATGGACTCCGGTGCTCTGGCCGCTTCTGCCCATCCTGGCAATCTCCTCCCCCTTGGTCACGGCCTGACCCTCCAGAACCAGAATCGAGGAGAGATGCGCGTAGCGGGTCTTGTATCCGAATCCGTGGTCGATGACAATGAGGGAACCATAGCCGTAATAGCCTCGCTGGACGCTCTCCACCACCCCGCTTCCGGCGGCATAAATCGGCTCCCCCTTCTCGCCCCTGAAATCGATGCCGGAATGGAATATCATCAGTTTCTTGATGGGATGAACCCTGTATCCGAAGGAACTGGAGATGGAATTTCTAGGCTTGGGGGCCACGGGATTGAGGGACGGGACACAGGAAGCCATATCTCCGGCCCTTTTTGCAAGCAGTTCGACGTCGTCGAAGGACCTGGACTGGATATAGACCTTCTTGGAAAGGATATCCATATTCCTGGCCGCTGCCGTCATCACCTGGCTGTGGTCAAACCCCTTGTAACTGTCATATCTGCCCTCCCCTCCTATTCCGGCGTCCCTCACTTCAGGGGATATTTCATCCATTCCGAAGATTGGACGGTAAACGACGTTGTCCCGCCGCTGGATTTCGGCCAGACAGAGGTCCTGCGCCGCGGCCTGCTGATTGAGCAGTTCCAGGCGGGAGGCAAGCTTTCTGTTCTCATTCTCGAGATAGAGGGATTTGGGGGTATGCAGGTCGAAGACATAGGCGAACCCATAGAAAAAGAGACAGAACAGCAACAGGCAGAATATGCCGAACCATCCCATAAATCTCTTCAACTTGCGTATATGAGGCCTTTTAATCTTCACCCTTTCAACCGTGTATAATCAAGCGAAGTTAGGCAATTGCAAATTATATTCCAAATCGGCGGGAGCGCATCAGCCCGGAGTCACTGAAACGGGTTCTGAACTCCTCCTCGGAGAGGGTCCTCCAGTCCGCCGACTCCAGATAGGAGCGGTTGGTCTCGAATTGGGGCCAGGAGGGAATCTCCCTGTTCCAGGGGCAGACTTTCAGGCACTCCTCGCAGCCGAAAGACCACCCTCTGCAATCCACGGGGCAATCCTCTCCCGGGGCCTCGACAGTGTGATATGAGATGCACCTGCGGGCATCCAGACCGTCAGGGTCATCCAGGGCTCCCCCCGGGCAGGCGGCCGCGCATCTGCCGCACAGACCGCAGTCCGTGACGGGAAGAGGCTCGTGGGGAGGAAATTCCGAGGCGGGGAGATTGCAGACAATCACTCCTATTATGGTCCTCAACCCCCATTTCGGGGAAATCAGGAAACGGTTCCTGCCGATGAATCCGAGTCCGGCACGCGCCGCCCACCACCTTTCCAGGACGGGAGCGCTGTCAACAAAGGGGCGCCCCTCAAAATCGCCGCGAATCCCCTTCAAATGGGAAATAACCTCGAAAAGCCTGTCCTTCACAACTTTATGATAATCTTTCCCACAGGCGAACCCGGCTACCCCTCCTGCAGCCTGTCCGTAAGGGGCAAGAAAACAGAGGACGGACCGGGCCCCCTCCACAAGAAGGGAGGGGTCGAATCTCTTCTCGAGATTGCGTTTCAGATAGTCCATCTCCGCGAAATAGCCCCTTTCGAGACAATGAAGATATGACGGCTCGCACTCCACCGCCCGCCGAACCTGCGCCACGCCGAAATCAAGGAATCCGAAGTCGGAATAGGGCAGTTCAATCATCAGACAAACCTGTATTTGTCAATTTCCCTGAATCCGGCGAGGAAAGCGGCGACATCCATCGGCTTCTTTCCCGCAAGCTGGAGTTTGACCAGTCTCAGAGAACCCGCGCCGCATTTGACTTCGAGGAAACTCTTCCAGTCGGTGGAGATGGTCCCGACGGGGACATCGTAATCCGAACGATTCACGACATACGCCTCGAATATCTTGACATTTAGAACTTTATCGTCCAAAACCAAAGTACTGTATGCACCCGGATACGGGCTCAGTCCACGAATCAGGAGGTTCACGACCCTGGCGCCGGCGGTCCAGTCGATTCTGCCGGTCTCCCTTGTCAGCTTGGGAGCCACCCTCAAAGCCCGGTTGAAAGGCATAACCTGCTCCTTCGGCTTGACAGAATGGTTCTCGATGGCATCTACCGTCTTCATTACGAGTTCCGTACCCATTTTCATCAGTTTGTCGTGAAGGGAACCGGCATCATCGTAATCCTCGATTGCACAGGACTCCTGGAAAAGCACTTTCCCCGTGTCCATAGTTTCGTCCAGCATAAAGGTCGTCACTCCTGTGAACTTCTCGCCGTTGATTATGGACCAGTTGATGGGGGCCGCACCGCGGTATTGCGGGAGCAGGGAGGCGTGCAGATTGAAAGTGCCCAGAGCCGGCATAGTCCAGACCTCCTTGGGCAACATCCTGAAAGCCACCACCACAAAAAGGTTTGCGCGCAGGGAGGCCAGCGCCGCCAGGAATTCCGGGTCCTTCAGTTTTTCCGGCTGCAGGACGGGAATATTGTGCTCCACCGCATATTTCTTGACCGCACTTTCGTTGACCTTCATCCCCCGACCGCTGGGCTTGTCAGTGGCAGTAACCACTCCCACAACTTCGAATTCGCTGTGCAGCAGCGCATCCAGCGGAGCGACTGCAAACTCGGGAGTTCCCATATAGACAATTCTGATTTTTCCTCCGGCGCGGCTGAATCTGTTGATCAGACGGTGGTAGCCCTTGACGACCTTCTTTGTCAGGAATTTGATCTGGTCCCTGTAGGTGTCAAGGTTGAACAGGCCGGAATCCTGAGTGGATTTTCTCATAAGGAAAATGCCAATCGGAAGCAGCACCAGGGTGGAGACAATCGTCCCTTCAAAGGGAGTGATCGACCCGTTCTTGGCAAGCCTCTTTCCGATTGTGTCGATAATGTAATAGACTATGAAGAAGAATACCGATATGATGACCGGTGTCCCCAGGCCACCCTTCCTGATGATGGCTCCCAAAGGTGCCCCCACGAAGAAGAAGAGCAGGCAAGCCAGCGAAAGGGTGAACTTCCGGTAACTTTCTATGTCGATTCTGCGGGTGGGCAGGACATACCTGACCCCTTCCCTTTCGAAAGTCTGGAGTGCCTCGATATTTGTGTTGACGTGGCCAATGGCATTGCGCACGGCCGATCTGTGCAGGGGAATCGAGTCGAGGAACCGATACAGCGTGTCGATATCCACGTTTCCTGACAACTTTCGCGAGAAGATGTTGGCAGTGTCCAGCTGATAGCCGAAGGTGAAGCCGGAACTGTAAAGATAACGCCTGTACTGCGCCGTTATGAGAGTGTCATATACCTTCTGCAGGGAGTCCCTGTCCTGCATAAGGGTCTTCAACCCCTTCGACATCACCTCATCCCCGTAACGATCCTCCTCGGAGCGGGTGAAACCGTAATTTTCGAGGGGGATGATGAGATTCTGCCTGTCGAAGGCCGCCCTGCTGAGTTCCAGGGTCGTGTCCCTGTAATTCATCACGTTGGATTCTTCGTATGAGCAGCCTTCGTAAAGGTCGAATATCAGATTTTTCTTGTCCGGAGTAATCCTGATCGAGCCGGAATCCGCCAGAGTCATCTTGGTGTTGCCTCCGATGGTGGAGGTGTGGTCATAGACAATCAGGTCATACATCATACCGGTCTCGTCGTTCACGGAATTTATCCTGAGGGTATAGCCGTCGATGCCGTCATAGAAGGTGCCGGAGGGAATCTTGATTTCCTCCTTTGTCCTTGCAATATCCTCCCTCAGAGTATAGATTTTGTTGTAGGAGAGCGGGACCAGATTGTTCGACACGAAGAAGGCGCCTATGCTGATTCCGACCGAAACGACTATGACGGGGGAGAGAATCCTCTGAAGGGAGATTCCCGCCGCCTTCATCGCAAGCAGTTCGTTGTGCTCCCCGAGACCTCCGAGAGTCATAATGGAGGCGAGCAGGGCCGCAAGCGGCATTGACAGAGGCAGAAGAGTGCAGGCGCCCCATCCCAGGAACTCCAGAATGACTCCCAGACCCAGCCCCTTGCCGACCAGTTCGTCTATGTACCTCCAGAGGAACTGGAGGGAAAGGGCGAACGTGACAACCAGCAGAACCGCGAAGAACGGCCCCACGAATGCAAGGATCAGGTGTCTGTCGAGTTTTTTCATCTGCCGTTATTCCGATGCGAGTTTCTTCAGTTCGGAGAGAGCCTGCGCTATGGCATCCGGATTCTTTCCTCCGGCCGTGGCAAGGCCCGCGTTTCCGCCGCCGCCACCCTGAATGAGACGTGCGGCCTGTTTGATGTCTGCCTGTGCGTTCTTGCCGGCGTCAACCAGGTCAGCACTGTACATAAGCAGCAACTGCGGCTTTCCGTCGGATACCAGGGCTGCGGCAAGTGCAAGATTGACAGCCTCTTTCTGAAGCATCACCGCCGCGTTGCGGAGCATCCCGAAATCGATGTCCCCGCCGTCGAAGGCGACAACGGCCCGTCCTTCCCCTCCCTTGGCACGCTCAAGGATGGATTTCTTCAGAGCCAGAGTCTTCTCCTTTGCAATCTGTTCCATCTGTTTGCGGTAGCCATCATTCTCCTCGACCATCTTGCGTATGGCTCCGGCCAGATCGGGAACGTTGTTGAAGAACGAACGGGCGGTCCTGACGGTATTCTGGAGATTGTCGACGATGGTTTCCGCCTCCTGCCCGGTTGCAGCCTCTATTCTTCTCACTCCGGCGGCGACCGCGCTCTCGGCAACCACCTTGAAAAGGCCTATGTTGCCGGTGGCGCCTGTATGGCATCCGCCGCAAAGTTCCACGCTTTTACCGAAACGGACAACTCTTACAGTATCCCCGTATTTCTCTCCGAAGAGGGCCATGGCGCCCATTTCACGGGCCTGCTGCATAGTTGCGTTGCGGTTCTCCTCAAGAGGGCTGTTCTGACGGATAAGTTCGTTGACTCTCTTTTCAACCTGTCGGAGCTGGTCGTCCGTCATCTTCTCGAAATGGGAGAAGTCGAAACGGAAGTATTTGTCACATACATACGAACCTTTCTGCTCCACGTGAGTGCCGAGAATCTCCCTGAGAGCCTGGTGCAACAGGTGGGTGCAGGTGTGGTTGTTCGCTATTTTCTGCCTGCGGGCGGCATCCACAACAAGAGTGAACCCTCCCTGGACATCCTGAGGGATGGCCTCGGCGATATGGATTGTAAGATTGTTCTCCTTGACGGTGTTGACGATTGCTATCTTCTCTCCGGAAGCGGAAACAGCATAGCCGCTGTCTCCTACCTCACCGCCCATCTCTCCATAGAAGGGAGTGCGGTCGAACACAAGCTGGTAGAGTTCCTTCCCCTTGGCCTTGACAACTCTGTGCTTGGCCAGAAGCGCCCCTTCAACCACTGTGCCGTCATATCCGGTAAACTCCACTGTCTCGGCGCCGTGGACACTCACCCAGTCGCCGTTCTCGATTGCGGTGGCATTGCGGGCACGCTCCTTCTGCTTGCCGAGTTCCACGTTGAAGCCTTCCATATCCACCGTATAGCCGTTTTCTCCGGCGATGAGTTCGGTAAGGTCAATCGGGAATCCGAAGGTGTCGTAGAGTGTGAACGCATCCGTACCGGCAATCCTGCGGGTCTCGCTGGATTTTGCCAGAATGCTGTCCATCAATTTGATACCCTTGTCGAGGGTACGGAGGAAAGCCTCCTCCTCCTCTTTGATGACCTTTTCCACAAGTTGGCGCTGTTCCCTCAGTTCGGGATAGGCCTCGCCCATATCGCTGATGAGCTGGGGTACCAGACGGCAGAGGAAGGGCTCCTTGAAATCAAGGAAGGTATAACCGTAACGCACTGCACGCCTGAGGATACGGCGGATGACATAGCCGGCCTTAACGTTGCTGGGGAGCTGCCCGTCGGTTATCGAGAAGCTGATGGCGCGGATATGGTCCGCAATCACCCTCATAGCCACTCCAACCTGAGTGTCAGGCTCATACTTCTTGCCGCTGAGCCTTGATATCTCATTTATCATTCCTGTGAAGACATCGGTGTCGTAGTTGCTCTTCTTTCCCTGGAGAGCCATACACAGCCTTTCCAGACCCATACCGGTATCGACGTGCCTTGCCGGCAGAAGTTCCAGGGAGCCGTTGGCCTTGCGGTTGAACTGCATAAAGACCAGATTCCATATCTCAATCACCAGATGGTGGCCCTTGTTGACCATTTCCGCACCGGGAACTTTCGCAATCTCATCATCGGAGCGGAGGTCGATATGGACCTCACTGCAGGGGCCGCAAGGACCTGTATCTCCCATCTCCCAGAAATTGTCGTGCTTGTCGCCGGGGATGATGTGGTCGGTGGGGAGATAGTTCAGCCAGAACTCTCTGGCCTCTTTGTCCTCCTCCAGTCCATCGGGGGCATAGCCCTCGAATACGGTGGCGTAGAGACGCTCCTTGGGCAACTTGTAAACCTCGGTGAGAAGTTCCCACGCCCAGGCGATGGCCTCTTTCTTGAAATAGTCGCCGAAACTCCAGTTGCCGAGCATCTCGAACATCGTGTGGTGGTAGGTGTCGTGGCCCACCTCTTCGAGGTCGTTGTGCTTTCCGCTGACACGCAGGCACTTCTGACTGTCGGCGACGCGTTTTGAAGCCGCGGGGGCATTGCCCAGGAAGATATCCTTGAACTGGTTCATCCCGGCGTTGGTGAACATAAGGGTCGGGTCGTTCTTTACGACCATCGGCGCTGAAGCTACTATGGTGTGGCCTTTAGAGGCGAAAAAATCAGTGAATGTCTTTCTGATCTCCTTGGATGTCATATCTGTAAGTATTTATTGTTCAGGTTGATGTTTGTATTTGAAAATTATGGCGAAAAGCACCGCCACAATCAGTGAATATGCAGCAAAAATATACCAGCTTGTCTGCCATCCCGCCATTCTGGCAACAGCCTCGGTCTCCACAGGGTGAACGTTGACAAATACGTTGATTACAGCCTGTGCGGCGATTGTTCCGACCGCGGCGCCGATGCCGTTGGTCATCAGCATAAAGAGGCCCTGGGCGCTGGAACGCATAGAGGCGTCGGTGCTCTTGTTGACGAAGAGGGAACCGGAGATGTTGAAGAAGTCAAAGGCCACGCCATAGACAATCATCGACAGGACGAAAAGCCAGACTCCACCGCCGGGATTGCCCAGGCCGAAGAATCCGAATCTGAGCACCCAGGCGAGCATCGCGATGAGCATCACTTTCTTGATTCCCCATTTGCGCAGGCAGAAAGGTATCAGGAGGATGCACAATGTCTCCGAAATCTGGGAGAGGGATATCAGTATGCCTGAATGTTCCACGCCGAAAGAGCCCTTGTACTGCCCTACTCCTCCGAAATCACCGAGGAAGGGGTTGGCGAAACTGTTGGTTATCTGAAGGGAGGCGCCAAGCAGCAGCGAAAAGATGAAAAATACCGCCATCCTGCTGTCCTTGAATAGTTTGAAAGCATCCAACCCCAGCGCCTGCACGAAGGATGCAGAGGACTTGCTTCCGCTGGCCACGGGGCAGGCGGGAAGGGTAAACGAGGTGCAGCCCAGCACTATGCCGAGAATCGCGGAGACAATGTACTGGAACGGGCCGTCCATATATCCCATAAGATCCACGAACCACATCGAACAGATGAATCCTATCGTTCCGAACACTCTTATAGGGGGGAAGGCCTTGACCGTATCCATCCCTTCACGCTCCAGTGCGTTGTAGGAAACCGAATAGGAGAGGGCCAGGGTAGGCATATAGAAAGCCACGCTCAATGAGTAGAGAGTGAAAAGAATCCCGAGTTGGGGTACCGTTCCGGCATTCATACCGTAGATGCCGACTGCCATCATAAAGACAGCCGCAGCCAGATGACAGAATCCGTAAACCTTCTGGGCCTGAATCCATTTGTCCGCTATGATACCCATTATCGCAGGCATAAAAATGGAAACTATGCCCTGGATTGAATAAAACCACCCGATTGACGTGGAAAGCCCTACGGAGCCCAGATATCTTCCCTGTGAGGTAAGATATGCGCCCCATACGGCGAACTGAAGGAAGTTCATCACTATCAGGCGTGTGCTCAGAATGTGTTTTTGTTTGTTTGTTCCCATATATCAGTCTATTTTTGCGCGAATTTGTAAAGCACTGCGGCCACAATCCCGAAGATTATGTTGGGCAACCAGATTGCAAGCAGCGGGGGAAGTGTCCCCGTATAGACGAACATCTGGCTGAACCTCATGAAAAGAATGTATATAAAACTGAGTGCCAGCCCTATACCGATGTTGATGCCGAGTCCTCCCCTCTTCTTGCGGGAAGATAGGGATACGGCGATTACTGTGAGCACGAAAGCAGAAAAAGGGGTGGATGTCCTTGTGTATTTCTCAATCAGCGCAACCTTGACACTCTCGTCGCCCCTCATCTTCTGCATCGCTATCAGGTCGTTCAGGTCCTTCTGGGAGAGACTCTCCACCATTTTCTGCCTGCGGTAGAAATCCTTCAGATGCAGCGCCACCACAGTATCGATTGTCTTTCCGTGCCGCACCACCTCGCTCTGACCGTAGAAGTCCCTGATGTAGTAGTTCTTCAGTGTCCATCCGCTGAAAGTGGAATCCCACTGGGCGGCATCCGCCGAAAGTTTGGATTTCACCTCCCCGTCCCTGATTGTCTCAAGGGTGAATTTGTAGGCCGTGTTGGACCACTGGCTGAACTGCTCGACATAGAGGAACTCTCCGGGAGCTATCTGATAATGGATGTTGCGCTGGTTGTTGGCCGCTGTCTGCGTCTTGATGTATTTGTTCTCGAACTCAAGCCTTTTCTGGTCGGCCGGAGGGATGATATAAAGGGCCAGCAGCAATGAGAACGCACACATAAATGCCGCGGAGGCCATATAGGGAACCATCAGACGGTTGAAACTGATGCCGCTGGAGAGCATCGCCACGAATTCGCTGCGCTGGGTGAGCTTGGAGGTGAAGAAGATTGCCGAGACAAAGACGAAGAGCGGGGCGAAACTGTTGAGAATCCAGGGGATGAACCCACCGAAATAGTCGAACACTATTTCGTGCATCGAGACGTTGTGCTCCACGAACTTGTCAACCTTCTCGCTCAGGTCGAAGACTATCACTATGACAATGGCGATGAGGATGGTGAAGAAGAACGTGCCTATGAACTTCTTGATAATGTATCTGTCGAGTATGTTGATCTGCGGCTTCCTCATCCTTACAGTTTGTTGTCGAGTCTTCTGACCGTTTCGTCCTTCCACCGTTTGAAATCTCCGGCGGCGATATGAACTCTCGCCTGCTCCACCAGATTCAGATAGAAGGCGAGGTTGTGCTCGGTGGCAATCTGCGCGGCGAGCATCTCTCCTGCAATGAAGAGGTGCCTCACGTATGCTTTGGTATAGGTCCTGTCAACAAAAGACGTTCCGTTCGGGTCGAGGGGGCTGAAATCGTCCGCCCACTTGAGATTGCGCAGATGAATCTTCCCTTCAGAGGTGAAAATCATCGAGTTGCGGCCGTTACGGGTGGGCATCACGCAGTCGAACATATCAACGCCTCTTTCAATCGCCTCCAGCAGGTTGGCGGGGGTTCCCACCCCCATCAAGTAACGCGGCTTGTCCTGCGGCAGGACAGGATGGAGGACTTCGAGCATCTCATACATCTTTTCTGTCGGCTCCCCCACTGCAAGGCCTCCTATGGCATATCCTTCCCTGTCAAGTGAAGCGGCGTGCTCCGCGGCCTCGCGTCTGAGGTCGGGATAGACACATCCCTGCACTATCGGGAAAAGGGACTGATGATAGCCGTAGAGGGGCTCCGTCTCATCAAAACGCTTCACGCATCTTTCAAGCCAGCGCTGGGTCAGCCTCAATGATTTCGTGGCATATTTCCTGTCGGCGTCACCCGGACAGCATTCGTCGAGGGCCATCACGATGTCCGCGCCTATCCTGCGCTGGGTGTCCATATTGTTCTCCGGGGTGAAGATATGCTTCGAGCCGTCGATATGGCTCTGAAACACGCATCCTTCTTCGGTCAGTTTGCGGCTTTGGGCAAGGGAGAAGACCTGGAATCCGCCGCTGTCGGTCAGAATCGGCCTGTCCCAGGAGATGAATTTATGGAGGCCTCCGGCTTTTTGGAGTATGTCAAGTCCGGGACGAAGGTAGAGATGATATGTGTTGCCGAGGATTATCTGCGCTTTTATGTCCTCCTTCAAGTCCCTGTGATACACGCCCTTGACGGAGCCAACCGTACCCACGGGCATAAAAATCGGGGTCTCGATTTTCCCGTGGTCGGTTTCCAGGAGGCCCAGCCTCGCATTGGAACAGGTATCTTTCTTCAGGAGCGTAAATTGCATAACCTGCAAAGATAATAAGAATCTGCATAAAAAAAACCACCCTCGTAGGGTGGCTTTTTTATATTCGAACGCTGGTTTGTTATGCGTTACCGGTCTTGCGGGGAGCCTGAACCTTCTTCGCGGGAGCGGCTTTGGTAGAAACCTTTCCTGCAGGCTTGGGAGCGGCGCTCTTTGCAGCGGCTTTCTTTGCGGGAGCCTTCTTTGCAGAAGCTTCTGCACCTTCAGCACCCTCTGCGGGAGCGGTCTCTGCCTTCTTTGCACGGCTGCGGCGTGTTGCGGGCTTCTTGGCTGCGGCAGCATCAGGCGCTGCAACTGTGAATTCGTTGAAATCAACGAGTTCCATAATGGCCATATCGGCGCCGTCACCTTCACGGAATCCGTTCTTCACGATACGGGTGTATCCGCCGGGACGCTCGGCAATCTTGGGAGCAACGACTCTGAAGAGCTCGCTGACAGCCTCTTTCTGTTTGAGATAGCTGAAGACAGTACGACGGTTGTGGGTAGTATCCTCTTTTGACTTGGTGATGAGAGGCTCGACGTATGAACGGAGAGCCTTGGCCTTTGCAAGGGTTGTCTCTATCTGCTTGTGGAGAATAAGCGATGACGCCATATTCGACAGCAAAGCTTTGCGGTGACCGCTCTTGCGTCCCAAGTGATTTATTGATCTGTTATGCCTCATAATCTTTCTTAGGTTTTTGTTCGATGTTATACTTGCTAATATCCATTCCGAATGTCAACTTCAATCTTTCAACAAGCATATCTATCTCGTTCAAAGACTTCTTTCCGAAGTTACGGAACTTCATCAGTTCGTTCCTCTGGTGTGAAACGAGGTCTGCAAACGTCTCGATGTCGGCGGCTTTCAAGCAGTTGAGAGCACGTACTGAAAGCTCCATATCGGACAGTTTGGTAAGCAGGAGATGACGCATCCTGATTGATTCCTCATCAAGCTCCTTGCTCTCCACGTCAACGGGCGCCTCAAGGGTTATTTTCTCGTCTGAGAAGAGCATGAAATGATGGATGAGAATCTTGGCGGCTTCCTTGAGAGCATCCTTGGGATGAATTGATCCGTCGGTTGTTATCTCAATGTTCAGCTTTTCATAGTCGGTCTTCTGCTCGACACGCCAGGGTTCGACTGAATACTTGACGTTCTTGATGGGTGTGAAAATGGAATCAATGGCAATCGTTCCAAGAGGAGCGCCTTCCACGATATTTTCCGTTGAGGGAACATATCCGCGACCCTTCCCTATCTTGAGTTCCATCGTAATCTTCACGTCGGGCTCCATAGAGCAGATATGAAGTTCGGGATTGAGAACCTTGAACGATGAGCAGTACTTGGAAATGTCTTCAGCAGTGAACTCGTTCGTTCCACACACGACAAGATTCACTACTTCGCTGTCAACGTCCTCGATCATTCTCTTGAAACGAACCTGCTTGAGGTTGAGGACGATATCCACTACATTCTCAATAACACCGTGGATAGTGTCGAATTCGTGGTCGACACCCTCGATTTTTATTGAGGTGATGGCAAATCCTTCCAGCGAGGAGAGCAATATTCTTCTCAACGCGTTTCCTATCGTGATGCCGTATCCCGGCTCCAGAGGCCGGAATTCAAAGCGCCCGAAGGTCTCGGTCGAATCGAGCATTACCACCTTGTCGGGTTTTTGAAATGCTAATATTGCCATATTCTTAATTTTTACTTGGAGTACAACTCGACGATGAGCTGCTCGTTGATTGTTTCAGGAATTTCTGTTCTTTCAGGAACACTTGCATACTTGCCTGCGCACTTTGCAGCATCCCATTCGAGCCAGGAATACTTGGAAGCGCTCTGAAGGCTGTTCTGGACAACCTCAAGGCTCTTTGACCTCTCGCGGACAGCGACTACCTGACCGGGCTTGACGATTGTGGAGGGAACGTTGCATACCTTTCCGTCAAGGGTGACGTGGCAATGTGAGACGAGCTGCCTGGCAGCGGGCCTTGTGGGGGCGATGCCAAGACGATATACGATGTTGTCGATACGGGATTCGAGAAGAATGATGAGGTTCTCGCCGGTACGACCTTTCATACGGTTCGCCTTGTCATAGAACTTGCGGAACTGACGCTCGAGAACGCCATACATATATTTGACTTTCTGCTTCTCAGCCAGCTGGATACCGTACTCGGAAGTTTTCTTGCGCTTCTTTGCCAGACCGTGCTGTCCCGGAGGATAGTTCTTCTTTTCGTAGTTCTTGTCTGCGCCGTAAATGGGTTCTCCGAACTTGCGGGCGATTTTAGTTTTAGGACCGGTATATCTTGCCATAATCTAAATCTTTTAAATTGTTATACTCTACGGCGTCCTTTGGGGCGGCAACCATTGTGAGGAAGAGGAGTGACATCGATAATCTCAGTTACGTCGATACCCAGACCGGCGAGTGAGCGGATTGCTGATTCACGTCCTGAACCGGGGCCCTTTACATATGCCTTGATCTTGCGAAGTCCGAGATCATAAGCCACCTTTCCACAATCTGCAGCGGCAACCTGAGCTGCGTAGGGAGTGTTCTTCTTGGAACCCCTGAAGCCCATCTTACCTGCTGAAGACCAGCTGATAACCTGACCCACACTGTTGGTGATGGTCACAATCACGTTGTTGAAAGTAGACGAAATATGGGCCTGACCATAAGCGTCAACCTTGACAACTCTCTTTTTGCTTGTTGTAGTTTTCTTTGCCATAATCAATTCCCTTTATTTGGTTGCTTTCTTCTTGTTGGCCACAGTCTTCTTGCGACCCTTGCGGGTACGTGCGTTGTTCTTGGTGCTCTGACCGCGAACAGGCAGACCGAGACGATGACGGATGCCGCGATAGCAGCCTACATCCATCAATCGCTTGATGTTCATTTGTACAGATGAACGAAGTTCACCTTCAATCTTGAATTCGTTGGCAATCTTACTGCGGATTGCTGTAATCTGGTCGTCATTCCAATCCTTGACCTTGATGTTGGGATCAATGTCGAGATCTTTCAGGATAGTCTTGGCTGAACTGCGACCGATTCCGAAGATATAGGTCAAACCTATTTCTCCGCGTTTGTTGTTTGGTAAATCAACTCCGGCTATACGTGCCATAATGTATTATTGTTTTTATTGTTTTTTTTCAGATTAAACAATTATCCCTGACGCATCTTGAACTTAGGGTTTTTCTTGCAGATTACATACAAACGGCCTTTGCGCTTGACAATCTTGCAGTCCGCACTACGCTTTTTGATGGATGTCTTGACTTTCATATCTTTTAATTTTTATTTGTATCTGAAAGAGATTCTTCCTTTGGTCAAATCATACGGACTCATCTCAACCCTTACCTTGTCGCCGGGAAGGATACGGATGTAGTGCATACGCATTTTCCCGGAGATGTGAGCGATAATCACGTGACCGTTGTCCAGCTCGACTCTGAACATCGCATTGGACAGCGCTTCAATGATTGTCCCTTCTTTTTCTATGGCAGTCTGTTTGGGCATAAATTCGTGTTGTATTTGACTAACTGTTATTCTTTTCTATAAATTCAAAAGTTGACAAAACGTCGGGTTCCCCTTTCCTTATGGCAACCGTCAGCTCGAAGTGAGCGGATTTCTTGTGGTCCGCAGTCACGACGCCCCAACCGTTGTCATCAAGATAAACATCCTTCGCTCCGGCATTGATCATAGGCTCTATACAGATGACCATCCCTTCACGGAGCTTGACCCCGTGACCCTGACGGCCATAGTTGGGGACCTCCGGGCTTTCGTGCATATTCCTGCCCAGACCGTGCCCCACCATTTCACGGACTACGGAAAAACCTCTGCTTTCGCAGTAGCTCTGAACCGCATTCCCGATATCGCCTGTTCTCCCGCCGGCAACAGCTTTCGCGATACCCTCATAAAGAGAGGCTTTGGTAGTCTCAAGAAGGGCACGGGTCTTCTCATCCACCTTTCCTACCGGGAAAGTGTAGGCCGAATCACCGTAGAACCCCCTGTACTTCGTACCGCAATCCACTGAAAGGATATCTCCTTCGCGGAGTTTGTATTCGGAGGGGAAACCGTGCACCACCACCTCGTTGACCGAGAGGCAGAGCGTTGCGGGGAAACCCTCATAACCCAGGAATCCGGGTTCTGCACCGAGAGAACGTATATATTTTTCGGCAACCGCATCCAGTTCCCTGGTAGTGATTCCCGGTTCGATGTGTCTTCCGACTTCGGCTAACGTCCTGGACACCATCAACGCATTCTCGCGCAGAATCTCGACTTCCTCCTGAGTCTTGAGTTTTATCATCTCAAAGAACTAATTACATACCTGAACGGCCTTTCAGACGTCCTGTCTTCATAAGACCGTCGTAGTGACGCATCAACAAATGGCTTTCAATATGCTGCATCGTATCCAGAACGACACCTACAAGGATAAGCAGTGAAGTGCCTCCATAGAAGGGAGCGAACTGGTTGTTCACGCCAAGCATACGCGCGAATGCGGGTAAAATCGCCACGAAGGCCAACATAATTGAGCCGGGCAGCGTAATACGGGACATTACAGCATCGATATATTCAGCGGTCTTGCGGCCGGGCTTGCACCCGGGGATGAATCCGCCGTTTTTCTTCATTTCCTCTGCCATATTGGTGGGGTTTACGGTAATAGCGGTGTAGAAATACGTAAACAGAATCACCATAAGGGCATAGATGAAGTTATACCAGAAACCGTTTGTATTGTTCAATACAGCGGCCAGACCTTTTGTCGCATTGAAATTGGAGAACATGATGGGGATTATCAGCAACGCCTGGGCGAAGATGATAGGCATAACGCCGGCAGCATTGATCTTCAAGGGGATATACTGACGGACACCACCATATTGTTTGTTTCCAATGACACGTTTGGCATACTGTACAGGGATTTTCCTTACAGCCTGAACCAGAGCGATAGTGCCTACGAACACAAGGAAGAGGATTACAATCTCGACAATGAGCATCAGGGGACCTCCTGTTGTCTGATTGAACTTCTCACTCAATTCGAGCCACAATGCCTGAGGGAGACGTGCAATGATACCCACCATAATGATGAGGGAGATACCATTACCAATGCCGCGGTCTGTAATTCTTTCTCCCAACCACATTACGAACATCGTACCTCCAATGAGAATCAATGTCGCGAAGGCTCCGTACCAGCCGCCGCCCATTGTACTGATGAATGCCTCTGGAGGCAGTGTAGAGTGCAATGAAGCGATATAAGCGGGGCCCTGGAGGGCAAGAATCAATATTGTGAGATAACGTGTGTACTGGTTCATCTTTCTGCGGCCGCTCTCACCTTCACGCTGCAGACGCTGGAATGAAGGAAGGAACACACCCAGAAGCTGGATGACGATGGAGGCGGAGATATACGGCATAACGCCCAATGCGAAGATTGAGGCATTGCCGAATGCACCGCCGGAGAACATATTCAACAGACCGACCAGACCTTCGGAAGCTGTGTTCTGAAGAGAAGCAAGCTGGGAAGCGTCTATACCGGGGATGACGATGTAGCTGCCCAGACGGTAAACCACAATCAGACCGAAGGTATAGAGGATTCTCTTGCGGAGGTCCTCAATCTTGAATATGTTGGCTATTGTTTGAAAGAAATGTTTCATAATAAAGCTTATAGAATGGTTACTTTGCCCCCGGCTTCTTCAATCTTCTTGATTGCGGATGCTGAGAATGCGTTCGCAGTAACATCCAACTGAGCTGTTACAGTACCGTTTCCGAGAACCTTGACAAGATCGTTCTTGCCTGCAAAACCTGCACTGCGGAGAACGTCGACGTTGATTTCCTTGACGTCGAACTTGTCGGCTATGGTCTGAAGAGCGGAAAGATTGACGGCCTTGTACTCAACCCTTGTGGGATTCTTGAATCCGAACTTGGGAAGACGGCGCTGGATAGGCATCTGACCTCCTTCAAAACCGATTTTCCTGGAATATCCTGAACGGGACTTTGCACCGTTGCTACCGCGGCAAGCTGTCTTGCCGTGTCCTGAACCGGGACCGCGACCGACTCTCTTTTCACTCTTTACAGAGCCTGCGGCGGGTGTGAGATTATTCAATTTCATCTTAAGTTTCCTCCTTTGCTTTATTTAACCTCCTCCACTGTAACAAGGTGAAGAACCTTCTGGATCATACCTTTGGTCACGGGGGTCAATTCAACTTCTACTGTCTGGTGCATACGGTGGATTCCCAAAGAAACAAGATTGGCAATCTGACGGTCAGTGGCACCACTTACACTTTTGATTTGAGTTACTTTTACTTTTGCCATAATTAACCCTCCTAGCCGTTGAATACTTTACTCATGGGAATACCGCGCAAACCTGCAACCGTGTAGGCGTCACGCATCTGTGAGAGAGCGTTTACAGTAGCCTTTACGAGGTTGTGGGGGTTGGAACTTCCCTTTGATTTGGCAAGAATGTCGCTGATGCCTACAGACTCGAACACTGCACGCATAGCACCACCGGCCTTTACACCGGTACCGGGAGCAGCGGGCTTCATAAATACCCTTGCGCCACCGAATTTAGCTTCCTGCTCGTGGGGGATTGTTTTCTTGCTGAGAGGAATTCTTACGAGATTCTTCTTTGCGTCTTCAATGCCTTTGGATATGGCAGTAGTCACTTCGTTAGCCTTTCCGAGGCCATAGCCGACAACGCCGTTTTCGTCACCTACGACGACGATAGCTGCAAAACTGAAATGACGGCCACCTTTGGTAACTTTAGTCACTCTCTGTACAGCAACCAACTTGTCTTTAAGCTCAAGATCTGTGGTTTTCACTTTCTTTACATTGATATCTGCCATAGCTCTTAGAATTTAAGGCCACCCTCACGGGCAGCGTCTGCCAAACTTTTAACTCTTCCGTGATAGAGGTAACCGCCACGGTCAAAAGCGACTGTAGTGATACCTTTGGCAACTGCACGTTCCGCAATTGCTTTTCCTACGATAGCGGCTGCATCAACACCGTTCTTTCCCTTGCAAGCCTCGACAAGAGCCTTGTCATTGGATGCGGCGCTGGCCAGAGTGACACCTTTTGTATCGTCCACTACCTGGACATAGATTTGCTTGTTGCTTCTGAACACCACCATTCTGGGTCTTTCGGCGGTGCCGTTGACAATCTTGCGGATGCGGTAGTGAATTCTCTGTCTTCTTTCTATTTTAGTCAATGCCATAACTTTATCTCCTATTATTTAGCAGCTGCACTCTTACCGGCCTTGCGACGGAGCTGTTCACCTACGAACTTGATACCCTTGCCCTTGTAAGGTTCAGGCTTGCGCATTGAACGAATCTTTGCGGCAACCATTCCGAGAAGTTGCTTGTCGCAGCTTTTCAAAATCAAAACGGGGTTCTGGCCCTTCTTCACGGGAGCGGCTTCAGCCTTGACCTCTTCGGGAAGCTGGAACTGGATGTCGTGTGAATAGCCGAGGTAGAGAGTAACTATCTGGCCGTTGACTTCAACGCGGTAACCCACGCCGACAAATTCCTGGCTGATAGTGAACATTTCAGAAACGCCGGTCACCATATTCTGGATGAGGGCGCGGTAAAGTCCGTGGTTTGAACGCTGCTGAGGTTCGTCTGATTCACGTGTTACTGTAAGAATATTCCCTTCAACAGACACTTTGATCTGAGGGTCAACGACCTTCTGTGACAAGGTACCGTGAGGGCCTTTAACCGTTACCACGCCGTCAGCGGCCACTGTTACGGTGACGCCCGCGGGAAGGTTTACAGGTAATTTTCCGATTCTTGACATTATTTCTGATTTTTAAATTGTTGACACTAGTAAACGTAGCAGAGTACCTCACCGCCGACGTTGAGCTCTTTGGCTTCCTTGTCGGTGATAATACCTTTGGATGTGGAAAGAATGGCAATTCCGAGTCCGTTGAGTACACGCGGCATATTTTCTACGTCGGTGTAGCGCCTCAGACCGGGAGAGCTGATACGTTCAATCTTCTTGATAGCGGCTTTCTTAGTCTCGGGATGATACTTGAGAGCCATTTTGATGGTGTTGCAGGGAGAGCCTTCAACAACCTTGTAGGCGAGGATGTAACCCTTCTCGTGGAGAATGCGGGTAAGCTCGACCTTCATCTTCGATGCGGAAACCTCGACGGTCTTGTGACCTGCAAGGTACGCATTGCGAACTCTTGTCAAATAATCTGCAATTGGATCAGTCATTTTTTTTGATTTTTTTGAATCCCGGCGTCACTCGGAAAAACCCTGCCGCAACGCCCGATATCCAATGGTTAATATATTGTGTTGATTATATGTCTGCTACCAGCTGGCCTTCTTGACTCCGGGGATGAGGCCTTTGGAAGCCATCTCGCGGAATTGAATACGGCTGATGCCGAAAGCGCGCATATAGCCCTTGGGACGACCGGTGAGCGAGCAACGGTTGTGAAGACGGCAGGGAGCTGAGTTCTTGGGGAGCTTGTCCAAAGCGGCCCAGTCTCCGGCTTCCTTAAGAGCTTTGCGTTTTTCAGCATATTTGGCACATAATTTAGCGCGTTTAACTTCGCGTGCCTTCATTGATTCTTTTGCCATACCTCTTAGTTATTATGTTTGATATTCTTGAAAGGTAAACCGAATTCACGGAGGAGGGCGTAAGCCTCTTCATCCTTGGTAGCGGTGGTAACGAAAGTAATCTCCATACCCATTACTTTGGTAATCTTGTCGATGTCGATTTCGGGGAAGATGATCTGCTCCTTTACACCGAGGGTGTAGTTGCCTCTTCCGTCAAAATTCTCGGCAATACCCTTGAAGTCCCTGATTCGGGGGAGGGATACGGCGATGAGCCTTTCGAGGAACTCATACATTCTGGCGCCACGGAGAGTGACCTTGGCACCGATGGGCATACCCTTACGGAGTTTGAAGTTTGATATATCCTTGCGGGAAACTGTCTGGACTGCTTTCTGACCTGTGATGGTTGTCAGCTCCTGCTGAGCGACCTCAACAAGCTTCTTGTCCTGAGTAGCGCTGCCAACACCTTCGTTGATGGTGATTTTGGTGAGCTTGGGAACCTGCATTACTGTGGAGTACTTGAACTCCTTCATCAGTGTTGCAACAATCTCTTCCTTGTATTTCTTCTGAAGAGAAGGAACATATCCGACCATTGATGCCACAGGGCCGTTGGAAGCCGCGGCTGCTTTTTCTTTCTTTGCCATTATTTGATCTCCTCACCTGATTTTTTAGCATAGCGTACAAGTTTGCCGTTCTCATTGAGACGGCGGCCTATCCTGGTGGCGCCACCCTTGACGGGATCAACTACCTGGAGATTGGAGATGTGTATGCCAGCCTCCTGTTTAACAATACCTCCCTGGGGGTTCTTTGAATTGGGCTTGGTGTGCTTGCTGACCATATTGATGCCCTCGACGATGGCGCGGGACTTTTCAGTGTCAATCGCAAGTACCTTTCCTGTCTTGCCCTTGTCATTACCGGCGTTTACGAAAACCGTGTCGCCTTTCTTGATGTGTAACTTTGCCATAATATCACCTCCTTATAGTACCTCAGGGGCCAGTGAAACGATTTTCATGAAATTGTCACGCAGTTCGCGGGCAACCGGACCGAAGATACGGGTACCGACAACCTCATCCTGCTTGGTAAGAAGTACACAGGCGTTGTCATCGAAACGGATGTAAGAACCGTCAGCGCGGCGGATCTCTTTCTTGGTACGTACGACTACTGCATTAGAAACGGCACCTTTCTTGGTGTTTCCACCGGGAATGGCACTCTTTACGGCGACAACGATCTTGTCACCTACAGTGGCATAGCGACGACGGGTACCGCCAAGCACACGGATACAGAGGACCTCCTTTGCACCGCTGTTGTCTGCCACCAATAAACGTGATTCCTGTTGTATCATGGTTATTTAACTTTTTCTACGATTTCTACTAATCTCCAACGTTTTGTCTTGCTCAAAGGCCTTGTCTCCATAATGAGAACCTTGTCGCCTTCGCTGCACTCGTTTTTGTCGTCCTGAGCGACGAACTTCGTGGTTTTATTTACGAACTTGCCGTAAATGGGGTGTTTTTCCTTTGTCTTGACGGCAACCACGATGGATTTGTCCATCTTGTTGCTTACCACGATCCCTATTCTTTCTTTACGAAGATTTCTTTCCATAGGACACCTGTTTTAGTTCTGTTGTTCCTTTTCAGCAAGAACCCTCATCATACGTGCGATGTCGGTCTTGGCCTTCTTGATATTAGAAGTATTCTCCAATGGAGATATCACATGATTCATTTTCATGCGGTTCAGATTCTGCTTCTCGGTCTCAAGGCGCTCACGCAGGTCCTTGGTGGCCATCTCTTTGATTTCCTGGGTCTTCATTGTATCAATCCTCTAATTATTCAACAAAGTCTCTTCTGATTACGAATTTGGTGGAAACGGGGAGTTTCTGAGCTCCGAGGCGGAGAGCCTCCTTTGCAACCTCCAAGGGAACACCTTCAGCTTCGATAAGCATACGGCCTGGGGTGATGGGGGCTACAAATCCTTCGGGATTACCTTTACCCTTACCCATACGGACCTCAGCGGGCTTCTTGGTATAGGGCTTATCAGGGAATACGCGAATCCAAATCTTTCCTTCACGTTTCATGTAACGGACTACAGCCTGACGGGCGGCCTCAATCTGTTGGCCGGTAAGCCAGCAGCTCTCCATGGTCTTGATACCGAAAGATCCAAAGGCCAGCTGGCTGCCACGGTGGGCATTGCCTTTCATACGGCCTTTCTGCTGTCTTCTAAATTTGGTTTTCTTTGGTTGTAACATTTCTGTATAAGTTAAATTATATCTAAATTCCTGTTTGTCAATACTTTAGCCTTTCACAGGCATAAATATCAGGGTTGCAAAGATACACATATTTTTTATTCCGCAAAAATTTTTTGCAGATTTTCGACATAATTTTTGCAATACTAACTGTTGATTTTTCAGACCTTTACCCGGCAGTAAAAAATCGTCGGAACGCCCCGTTTCGACCGGAACTCAAGGAAGGATCAGGACTGGTGCTTCTGCCATTTGTCGAGGGCAAGCTGCTGCATATCGACGACCACGTCACGCTCGTCCACGATTTCATCCCCAAGAACTGTCTCGATGATATCCTCCATCGAGATAAGCCCCTGGAAAGAGCCGTAGTTGTTGATTATGATGGCTATCTGCTCCTTGCTGCGGAGCATTTCGTCCCATATTCTGTCGATGGTGGTCTCCTCCGGGAAACTGGCCACTTCCCTCTTTATCTCCGCGAGGGTGCAGTCGTATTTGTCCTCAGCCATCAGCTGCAGGGCTTCCATACGGAGGATATAGCCCGTAATATATTCATCGTTGTCGGCATATACGGGTATTCTGCTGTGATGCAGGAATCTGCGGTCCTTGTAAAATCTCTTGATGGTCATCGACTCGGGGGCGATTGCGGCCACAACGCGGGGAGTCATCGCATCCTTCGCCTCGATTTCATCGATGTTAATGATGTTCTGGATAATCTCGTTCTCGTCCTCCTCCAGTTCTCCAGTCTCCTCGGCCACGTCTGCCATTGCGCCAAGTTCATCCCTGGAGACGCTGATGTCGCTCTTGCCGCGGGAGATGAGTTTCTGAAGGGCCTCCACCGTCACCACAATCGGGAAAAGAATCGCTATGAGAATCCTTATGGATTTGGCGGTGAAGCCGGTGAGGGATTTCCAATGGGAGGTGCCTATGGTCTTGGGGAATATTTCCGAAAAGACCAGAATCAGAATCGTGGTCACTATGCTCACCAGTCCGAACCACTGGGAACCGAACACTTCCGTGGCCTGCTTGCCAACTCCGGCCGCGCCTATGGTGTTGGCAATTGTGTTGAGCGAAAGAATCGCGGCAAGGGGACGTGATGAGTCCTGCTTGTATTTCTTGAAGAGTTTGGCGGCTTTGACCCCCTCCTCCTCTTTCATTACTATATATGAGATGGGCGTGCTCATCAATGACGCTTCAAGGACGGAGCACAGAAAAGAGACGCACAGGGCAAGCAGCAGAAACAACAGCAGTTCAGTCATACCGCAAAGATAATACAAACGCTTTGAAGTACAAAATTCCGAACATTAATAGCGCCGTCGGGCGCTAGCGGCAGGGGCAGGTTGCGACGGATGCTGAGCTTCAGTGCCTGAAAGTTGCACGGCTGCTTCGTGATGTCTGCGGGTCCCACCGGCCGGAGCCGGCCCACAGACATTTTCCACTCGCATCCGGCATCCTTTCGCGGCACTTACCGCAATGCATCCTTTCGCAATCTACCCCTGCCGAAGACGAATAGAGAGGTCTTCGAAAAAGTGTGAGATATTAAAGTTCCTGATGAAGCGGCGGGTTTCAGGGCAGAGCCCTGTAAAATAGGTATCCCCGCGGGGAATCGAACCCCGACCTTCAGAACCGGAATCTGAAATTCTATCCATTAAACTACGGAGACGCGTAGGGCTGCATCGAGCCCACCGCAAAGATATTGCTATTTTTTGATAAAAAGAGTATCTTTGCTCAATAAAATATATCTTCCTTAAAAAACAGCGTTATGACTCGTGAAATAAAATTTTCGCTCCTTTACAGAGATATGTGGCAATCCTCCGGCAAATACACCGCCAGAGTTGACCAGCTTGAGGAAATCGCTCCCGTGATTATCGATATGGGATGTTTCGACAGGGTCGAGACAAACGGCGGCGCCTTCGAACAGGTGCAGCTCCTCTACGGGCAGAACCCCAACACGGCAGTCCGCAAATGGTGCGCCCCCTTCAACAAGGCCGGAATCCAGACTCATATGCTCGAAAGGGGATTGAACGCCCTCCGTATGAACCCCGTCCCGGAAGATGTACGATTCCTGATGTACAAGGTCAAGAAGGCGCAGGGGACGGACATCTCACGTTCATTCTGCGGACTTAACGACCACCGCAACCTCAAGGGCTCCGTCATCGGCGCCAAGAAGGCGGGTATGATTTCACAGGTCGCGCTCAGCATCACCCACTCCCCCGTCCACACCGTGGAATACTATATGGGTGTGGTTGACCACGTTGTGGAATACGGCTGCGACGAAATCTGCCTCAAGGATATGGCCGGCGTCGGACGTCCCGTATTCCTGGGCAAGCTTGTCAAGGCGATAAAGGACAAGTACCCTCACATCATTGTCCAGTATCACGGCCATTCCGGTCCCGGCTTCGCCACAGCTTCGATGCTCGAGGTGGCAAGAGCCGGTGCGGACTATCTGGACGTTGCCATAGAGCCTCTCTCCTGGGGTAAGATTCATCCCGATGTAATCACCATCCAGGCAATGCTCAAGGATGCCGGCTTCCTTGTCAAGGACATCAACATGGATGCCTATATGGAAGCCAGAAGCCTGACACAGAAGTTCATAGACGATTTTCTCGGATATTTCATAGAACCCACAAACAAGATTTGTTCGTCCCTGCTCGTAGGCTGCGGCCTGCCCGGCGGAATGATGGGCTCGATGATGGCCGACCTCAAGGGCTTTATGGGCGCAATCAATATGTCCCAGCGCAATCAGGGCAAGAGCGAACTGACGCTGGACCAGATGACGGTCAAACTCTTCCAGGAAGTCGAGTATGTATGGCCGAGACTGGGTTACCCCCCGTTGGTGACCCCTTTCAGCCAGTATGTCAAGAACACCGCCCTGATGAACCTGATGCACACCCTCAAAGGCGAGCCCAGGTGGAAGACAATCGACCCCGACACTATGAATATGATTCTCGGCAAGACCGGCAGACTGCCCGGCGAACTTGCTCCGGAAATCAAGGAAATCGTCAAGGAAAAAGGGCTGGAATTCTACACCGGCAACCCTCAGGACGCCTTCCCCAACGACCTCCCCAGATTCGAGAAGATGCTGCAGGAAGAGGGCTGGGAAAGAGGCCAGGACGATGAGGACCTCTTCGAGCTCGCGATGCACGAGCGCCAGTGGAGGGATTACAAGAGCGGCATAGCCGAAGAGAGGTTCAACAAATCCCTGGAAGATGCCAAGGCAAAGGCCGGCGCCCCGAAGGTGGTTGTCCGCCCCGTGGTGGAAGTACCCGCATTCGACGTGGAGAAGGTGGCTGAGCAGCACCCCAGTGCACATCCCATCCAGGCAACCGCAACCGGGACCCTTATCTGGAGATACGACGTGGCGCAGGAATCGACGGCCCCCAACATCGGTCAGAAATTCACGGAAGGACAGCCCGTCTGCTACATCCAGACCTATTACGGCATCGAGCCGGTCAATGCCCTTTTCAGCGGCAAAATCGTATCAATCAATGCAAAACACAACGAGAAGGTCCAGGTCGGACAGGTTCTCGGTTTCATCGAATAGCCTATGAAGACAGCCGCCATTTTCCCCGGACAGGGTGCCCAGGTTCCAGGAATGGGAAAGGAACTTTACGAGAACAACCCCAAGGCCAGGGAACTTTTCGAGCAAGCCAACGAGATTCTTGGATTCAGAATCACCGACATAATGTTCGGAGAGGATGAGGACGCCCTTCTGGAGACAAGAGTGACTCAACCGGCAGTCTTCCTTCACTCCGCAGTTGCCGCATTGTGCAATAACGTACATCCGGATATGGCCGCGGGCCATTCCCTCGGGGAGTTTTCCGCCCTCGCCGCAGCAGGCGTACTCAGCCTTGAAGACGCTCTCACCCTTGTTTCAGTCAGAGCCGAAGCGATGCAGAAATGCTGTGAAAAGGCACCCGGAGCGATGGCTGCAATCATCGGTGCGGACCAGAATCTGATAGAAGACACCTGCAAGGGGGCGAAAGGTATCGTGGTTCCGGCCAACTACAATTGCGACACTCAGGTGGTTATCTCCGGGGAGGAACCGGCAGTGGATGCCGTCATCGAAGCCCTCCGTCAGGCAGGAATCAGGAAGATGCTCAAACTGAAAGTTGGGGGAGCTTTCCACTCCCCTCTTATGGAACCGGCCAGAGAGGAACTTGCCCGCGCAATCGACGGTATCAGATTCCACACCCCAATCTGCCGGATTTACCAAAATGTAGATGGGCTGTCCGAGACATCCCCCGTGAAAATCAAGGAGAAACTGTTGCTGCAGCTCACCTCCCCGGTCCGCTGGACTTCAACCATCCGGAATATGGTAGCTGACGGAGCCACCTCTTTCACAGCAATAGGCCCCGGAAAAGTTCTCCAGGGCCTCAACAAGAAAATCATTCCCGAAATCGAGACGCTTACGCTCTCGTAGGAAGTTGTCTATTTGAATTTCGCGAAGAAATCGTTGCCTTTGTCATCAACAAGGATGAAGGCGGGGAAATCTTCGACGCGAATCTTCCAGATTGCCTCCATTCCCAGTTCAGGATATTCCACGCACTCTATGCTCTTGATGTTGTTCTGAGCAAGGATAGCCGCGGGGCCTCCGATCGAACCGAGATAGAAACCGCCGTGCTTCTTGCAGGCATCAGTGACGGCCTGGCTGCGGTTGCCCTTGGCAAGCATAATCAGGCTGCCGCCATTTTCCTGGAACTCATCGACATAGGGGTCCATACGGCCGGCAGTGGTCGGGCCCATTGAGCCACAGGCCATCCCCGCGGGAGTCTTGGCGGGACCGGCATAGTAAATCGGATGTTCCTTCATATACTGAGGCATCCCCTCACCGGCGTCGAGACGGGCTTTGATTTTGGCGTGCGCGATGTCGCGGCCCACTATGATTGTACCGTTCAGGCTCAGGCGGGTGCCGATGGGATATTTGGTGAGAATCCTGCAGACCTCGCTCATAGGCTGGTCCAGATTTATCTTGACAGCATTCCCCTCGCCTGCCTGACGCAGGGACTCGGGTATCCAGCGTGATGGGTTGTCATCCAGTTTTTCAATCCAGACTCCATCCGCGTTGATCTTGCACTTGATATTGCGGTCTGCCGAACAACTTACTCCCAATCCGATGGGGCAGCTTGCACCGTGGCGGGGCAGACGGATGATACGCACGTCGTGAGCCATATACTTGCCTCCGAACTGGGCGCCCAGGCCAATCTTGTGAGCCTCCTCGAGAACCTGCTTCTCAAGTTCGACGTCACGGAAAGCCCGACCCGTCTCGTCTCCGGTCGTAGGAAGGGAGTCATAATACTTGCAAGATGCGAGCTTCACTGTAAGAAGGTTCCTTTCGGCAGATGTGCCGCCGATTACAAAGGCGATGTGGTAAGGGGGGCAGGCTGCCGTACCCAGGCTCTTCATCTTCTCCACAAGGAAAGGAATCAGAGTGCCGGGATTCTGGATGCGGGCCTTGGTCTCCTGATAGAGATAGCTTTTATTGGCGCTTCCGCCTCCCTTTGTCACGCAGAGGAAGCGGTATTCCGTACCCTCGGTAGCCTCAATGTCAATCTGTGCGGGGAGGTTGCACTTGGTGTTGACTTCGTTGTACATATCGAGAGGGGCATTCTGGCTGTACCTCAGATTTTCCTCAGTATAGGTCTTATACACACCTTTCGAGAGGGCTTCTTCGTCACAGAAGCCTGTCCAGACCTGCTGTCCCTTCTCGCCGTGGATGATTGCAGTACCGGTGTCCTGGCAGAAAGGAAGCCGCCCCTTGCAGGCAACCTCGGCATTGCGGAGCATAGTCAGGGCAACGTATTTGTCGTTCTCCGACGCCTCAGGGTCGCTCAAGACCTTGGCCACCTGCGCATTATGAGCGGGGCGCAGCATAAATGACACATCCCTGAAGGCTGTGTTGGCCATCACGGTGAGCGCTTCCGGCTTGATTTTCAGAATAGACTTGCCCTCGAAGTCGCCCAGAGACACAAACGCCTCGGACCCAGGGATTTTATAATACTCGGTTGTATCCTCACCGAGTTGAAACATAGGAGCATACTTGAATTCCATTGCTTACTTTCCTCCGTTTTCCATTAGATATATTTTCATAAATTCGTTCAAATCACCGTCCAGAACACCCTGCGTATCGGAAGTCTCATATCCGGTACGGAGGTCCTTGACCATCTTGTAGGGATGCAGCACATAGGAGCGAATCTGCGAGCCCCACTCGATTTTTTTCTTCTGCCCCTCAAGTTCGGCCTGCTTCTCCTGACGTTTCTTCAGTTCCAGGTCATAGAGGTGGGACTTGAGGATTCTCAAGGCGTTCTGCCTGTTGTCGAGCTGGCTGCGGGTCTCGGTGTTCTCCACGACAATGCCGGTGGGGATGTGCTTCACCCTTACACCTGTCTCCACCTTGTTGACGTTCTGCCCGCCCGCTCCGGAAGAACGGTAAGTGTCCCACTCGAGGTCGGCGGGGTTTATCTCAATTTCAATCGTGTCGTCCACAAGGGGATAGACAAAGACCGAAGAAAAGGTGGTCTGCCTCTTGCCCTGAGCGTTGAAGGGAGAGATTCTCACAAGGCGGTGCACCCCGTTCTCGGCCTTCAGGTATCCATAGGCGTATGCCCCCTCGAACTCGATGGTGACGGACTTTATGCCCGCATCTTCACCCTCGAGAATGTCGGAGATATGCACTTTGTAACCGTTACGCTCGCCGTAACGGACATACATTCTCATCAGCATAGAGGACCAGTCGTTGGCCTCGGTCCCGCCGGCACCGGAATTGATTTTGAGAATTGCGCCCAGTTCGTCCCCTTCCCCGGAGAGCATATTCCGAAGTTCCAGGGCATCGACCTTGCCACAGAGTGACCTGTATGCGGCGTCAATGTCATCCGACGCGTCCTCGCCGAATTCCAGCAGCGTCTCAAGGTCGGCGAATGAGGATGATGCATCGTCATATCCGTCAACCCAGAACTTGACCTGAGAGACCTCCTTCATAAAACTTTCGGCGGCCTTCGGGTCATTCCAGAAATCGGGAGCAAGAGTACGTTCCTGTTTGGTTGTCAGATCGATTCGCTTTGCAGCGATGTCAAAGACACCTCCCCAACGTCTCAATCCGCTGTTTCAAACTTTTAATTTCTTCTGAGGTTATCATATATTTCCTTTATCTGTGCATAGTCATATCCCCGCCCGAGAGCATACCGGAACAGTTTTGCCCGCCTAACGGCCGGGTCCGCCTCCCCGGCAAGGGTCTTCCACCTGGCAGAGAGAAGTGCCGAAAGCCTTTTCTGCGCGGCCAGAGGTTCAATCTCACCGAGGGCATCCTCGATAACGGAGCCTTCTATGCCTTTGGACAGCAAAGCTACTTTAATTTTGGCACTTCCCCAACCCGACAGGGAACTTTTATCCCTCGCAAATGCTGTCGCATATCTCATCTCATTGATATATCCTTCCTTACACAGGCACTCGAGAATCTCTTCACACCACGACGGTTCTACCCGGGCAACTTTTGCGCGGATATCGCTCCTGCAATGCTCAGAAATGGAACACAGCCTCATCATCCTCTCTATCAGCCTTTGCTTCTCCCCCTCCATAAAATGCTAAAAGTTATATCCTATGCTTGCGTAGAATCCCACCCTCTCCGTAAGGCTGGACCAGTTCACGTTAAGCGACACCGGTCCGATTATGGTATCGTATGAATATCCTATCCTCGCTCCGAATGTGGAACGGCCGTCAAACATTGTCTTATATGTCGCACTGTCCAGAGCATACGCGCCTGAAAGGGTCAGATAGTGTTTCTTTCCGAAATTGGCTCTTGCATCAAGATTCAGACTTGTCAGGACATCCCCGAAAAGATATGCGTGGTTGAAGCCGCAGAAAGCAAACTGCTGATCGAAATATCGGCCCTGCTGCACCCCACCCATCCAGTTGGCATAGACAAGAGGGACTTCACCTTCCCGGTCAGACATACCGCGATGATCGAGAGAGGCGATGAAGGCAAACTTCCGGGAGACGGGAATCACCCCGCTGAACTGCACGTTCAACGCCGCGAATCCGTCCTGATAGTGCGGATACGCATCCCCCCTTACCGTGAACCTGACGCCTCTTGTGGGAAAGCAGGGACGGTCGAAATTGTCAAACTCCACCCTCGCAAATATATCGAGGCGCTTCAAATCATAGAGACGGAATGCCTGAATACGGGCGCCGGCCCTGACTTCCAGATTTTTTGAATTACCATATCTGAAGAAAGCTCCGACATTGTGTTCCCTGAACTTTACAGCCGGAACATCCTGCTGACTGAATATGTTGGAATTTGTGTTTCTGAAATCATACCCCACTCCCAGTCCGAAGCCGCGTCCGAAATCATACCTGCACTCCACCCCGGCCTGAAGATTCCAAGCCAACTTTGCGGTCAGATTCATTTTAAGTCCCTTGTCTGCGGACTGATTCAAAGCCAGATCCACCCTGCCGGCAACTATCTCCTCCGTATCGAAATAGCCGCCGAGAGAAAGCGAGGATTTTTTTGCCGGGGCAATTGACACCTTGCACCGGGCCACGGGAGAGGTCTCTTCAGAGCCTGCCTCCGTGGCAAACAGCGTTCCCCTCGAATCCTGTCCTGAAGATACCGCGAGCTTTTCCAGCTGAGGCAGAACCTCCCTTGCCGCCGCCTCACCATTGTCAATAAGTTGCCGGATGCACTCCTTCTGGAAACTCATCACATTCATATCCCCTACACTGGGGCCGATGAAGATGTCCGTCCCGGCAATATTCTTTTCGGTCTTCGGCCTGAGATACATTTCAAGCCACTCATCCCCCACCGAGAACATATCATTGATTTCCGGCTCTTTCTGATATTCGGGCTCACCCACCTTCACTCCAATCACTATGTCGGCACCCATCGCCCTTGCAACGTCCACCGGATAATTGTTCAGCATTCCTCCGTCAATGAGCACCATCCCGTCTTTCCTGACAGGTTCGAAAAACAGGGGAATTGACATTGAGGCGCGGATGGCTTCTATCAGATTTCCGCTGTGATGGACAACTTCCTTCTTGTGAACGAGGTCGACCGACACGCAGGCAAAACGGGTAGGCATCCTGTCAAAATCCAGTGAATCAGGAACTCCGGGAAGCAGACGTTCAAAAAGAGCCTCGACTTCCGTGCCCCTCACAAGACCTGAAGGGAATGCGGACAAAGCCTTTTCACCCGAACGCTGGCCGAAAGGAATCCTGACCAGATACCTCCCTCCGACAAGGCCTCCGTCGAACATTATCCTGTTCCAGTCCTGAACCATCATCAGAGAATCCATCTGAGCACCGGTATAACCCGCGCAATACAGGCCTCCTATCACGGCTCCCATACTTGTTCCCACGACCATATCAATGGGGACGCCTTTCTCTTCAAGAACTTTTATCACACCCACGTGAGCCGCCCCCTTGGCCCCTCCTCCGCTGAGGACAAGCGCAACCTTGGGGCGAGCGGCCATTGCGGAATAGAATCCCGTCAGAGCCAAGAACAATATTACAACTGCCTTTTTCATTCTAAGAATCTGTTTTGAAATGGTTCACGAAAATAATTATAGATTATTTTTCAGTAGATTTTTTGATGATTTGATGGCGCAATGGGGTTCCATTGCGACTGAGAAGCATCGGAAAATATGCGAAAAAGGAGCATAAGTATTGAAGTTAATCATTTCAAAACAGATTCTAAAAACTGTATCCCAATGAGAAATAGACTCCGAACTTGTTGCTCAGATTGGACCAGTGCCCCGTCAAACCGATAGGACCGAGGAACGTGTCGACGGAATAGGTGAGCCCCACTCCGCTGTAGCCGGGGCTGTCAACAGCCTCCCCGGGACCCGTGCCGCTCATCAAATAATTCGCCATTGCCGTAACGAAATGATTCCTGAATATGTTGACCCGGCAATCCAGGCGGGCTATACTCACAAAATCCTGCATAATATAGGCATTGTTGGCTCCGACAAAAGGAAGATGTCCATCCACGTATCTGCCCTCTTCGTAACCTCCGATAAGATTGTAATCCGGTCCGAGCACGGGGTTGTTGTACAGATAGCGGGCATAAAGTTGGGGGATGATTGTCACTCTTCTCCCTGCCGGCACGTAGCCCTTGACATTGAACCTGAAATCAAGCCTTCCGGCGACCGAATTGCTGTCATTGTTCTTTCCGAAGATATCGTATGCCGCGCTCAAATGCAGCCTGACTCCCCGGGTGGCGAAATAACTGCGGTCACGGTTATCCACATCCAATGATGCGAATGCGGAGAAATACTGTTCCCTGAAAGGTTTGACACTTGAGATATCCTCCTGCCCGTCCGGAAGCACCACAATTGACGTCAGGCTGTTGATATCCCCCCTGACTCCCATCCGCAGGTCGTGGACAAGGCCCTTGTTCTGGGCAAAAATTTCAGCTCTGTTGCTATAGACGTCATAGGAAGCGTATCTGACATCCGTCTCGATGGTATGGAGCTGAATGTCACTGTGTCGGAACAAATACGAACCGCTCAACTGCCACTTCGGGCTGAAGGAATACCCGCCTACGACCGTCGCGTAAGGATTCGCTCCCAGCTTCCCCATCATATCCACTTTCCATCCATAGATGCGGTGACGGTTCAGACTCATATTCAGGAGTATCTCCGCCATAACCTCGGAGTCGAACCTGAATCCGACGCCCACCTGATGAATCCTTTCGGGGACAAGGTCTATCTTGAATATGTAACCGCTGTCCTTCACACCTCCCACAAGGGAATAATTCACTTTGGAGAAGGCCCTGGTGAGATACATTTTTTCTATCTCACTGTCTATCTCCCTGCCGTTCGAATATTTTCCGAGATTCTTCAGCTTGCCTTTCATCAGAATGGACGCCTCCTTCGAGTCAACGCCCTCGATTGTAATCTGGCTCACTCTGACGGAATCGCTAGTTATGTTGATGGCGTGTCCCTCCACGGGCGGCTGCCCCGGAGAGTAGATGTTGTGACCTCCGCGTGAATGTTGTTTGCCGGCCAACTCCCTGAGAGGGCCAATCACCTCCTGCGCAGCCACATAACCTCTTTCGATAAGGGCACTGATGCTCTTTTCATCAAACGAGAGCACCCCGAAATCACTCGTGTTCGGGCAAATCAGTATGTCGGAGTCCTTTCTTCCGGCATCGAACTTGGGACCGTTCATTATCGCAAGGGTGCTGGAGACCATATCTCCCAGATTCTCGACTTTTCCCACCCGGCCTCTGGTATATTTGTGCAGGTCGCTTCCTATCACGATGTCAGCGCCCATCTCACGGGCAACGTCAACGGGAAAATTGTTGAGCATCCCTCCGTCAACAAGAAACATCCCGTCCTTCTCCACGGGGGAGAAGTATCCCGGGATGGACATACTTGCCCGGATAGCGGTCACAAGGTCCCCTTTGTGGAATACATATTCCTTCTTGCTGTTCAAATCGACCGCAACGCAGGCAAATGGAATCGGAAGGTCATTGAAATCTATGTCATCCTGATATCCGACGCTCAACTGGGTCAGGAGGGACTGGACATTCTGCCCCTCAACCAGAGCGTTGGGCAGATTGTTGAGAATGTCACCAACTCCTCCCCTTTTCGATTTCAAAGGCTGGTACTTTCCATCCCTGCCCACCACGGCGTTCCTGAAGGTCATCCTGTTCCAGAAGGGAATCTTGATAAGAAGTTGGTCCCCGTATTTCTTGTCCTCATAAAGAGTCCTCCTTCTGGAGAAGTTATCCTGCATAAGATTGTCCCAGTCGATGTTTTCCATCACTTCACAAATCTCGGAAGAACTGTATCCGAGGGAGTACATCGCGCCCATAATCGAACCTATGCTCGTACCGACTATGTAGTCAACCGGAATATCCAGTTCCTCAAGCATCCTGAACACACCGATGTGCGCCATACCCTTGGCCCCTCCGCCGCTGAGGACAAGGCCCACCTTGGGACGTCCCGCAGTGTCAGGCCTGTTGAGCGAAACTGCGGGGACTCCCTCCTGTCCGAAAAGGGAGTTGAAGCAGACAACTGCCGCAAATATTGCAGAAACCAACCTTTTCATCGCAAAAATTACTTTTTCAAACCTTTTCCGGCAAGCAATCCGCAGGCCGCCATAATGTCCTGCCCCCTGGAAGCCCGCAGGGTGGTAATGATACCTGCATTGTTCAGGCATGCCTTGAACTGTTCGATTGTCCTGTCGTCGGACGGAGAAAGAACACTGTCGGGAATCGGATGGAACCGGATCAGGTTGATACGGCACTTGAGACCTTTCAAAAGACGTACCAGTCCGTCTGCGTGACGTTTTGTGTCATTCACGCCGGCGAACATCGTATATTCGAAACTGACCCTTCTCTGCCCGGTGAAATCATACTGTTTCAGAAGATTGATAACCTGCAGAATGTCAAAGCCCTTCTGGACCGGCATCAGGGCCGCCCTCTCTTCCGGGAAAGGATTGTGGAGGCTCACCGCAAGATGGCATCTGCTTCCGTCCAGGAACTTCCTGAGATTGGGGATAACCCCAATCGTGGAGAGAGTGATTCTCCCGGGGCTCCACCCGAACCCCCAGTCGGAGGTAAGGATTTCCAGCGCGGCGCTGACATTCTCCCAATTGTCGAGAGGCTCCCCCATTCCCATAAAGACAGCATTGGTCAGATCCGAAGCCTCGTCTATGTTCAAAAACTGGGATATTATCTCCGCGGCGGACAACTGGCCGTGGAAGCCTCCCCTGCCGGTCATACAGAAACTGCAGTTCATCTTGCAGCCGGTTTGGGAAGAGACGCAGATTGTGGAACGGGAGGCCGGACCGTCAGAGGAATCTTCATACTGCGGAATCATCACCGTCTCTATGAATTTCCCTTCCACTGCCGTGGGAAAAAGATATTTCTTCGTCCCGTCGCAGGAGACGAACCTTGCGGCGGGCTCGACGTGACCTACGGTGTATTTCTGGGAGAGATGCTCCCTGACAGTTTTTGAGAGGTTTGTCATCTCGTCAATGGAACGGACTTTCCTGTGATATAGCCACTGGGCTATCTGGGTTGCCGCATAGCGCGGCAGACCCTCATCTGCAGCAAGTTGCCGCAGCTGTTCAAGTGTCATCCCGAGTAATGTCCGCTTCTCATCCATATCTGTTACAAAATTAATATAAAAGTGGTGTGATTCGAAGGAATGGTTAAAAAATAAGTTGGTAAAGATTCATGAAGATTACCAAGTTATTTTTTTATTAATGACTAAAAATGTGGTATATTTGCCGTAGGTATACAGGAAAAACCAGCGATTTACGAACAAATCAAACATTTAAGGAAATGGCAAAAGAATCAATTGAAAGCAACGGGAACGGCGCCGTCCGCAATTCTGAAAAACTCAAGGCCCTGCAGGCCACAATCGACAAGATTGAAAAGGATTTCGGAAAAGGCACCATAATGAAGATGGGGGATCAACCTTCCTTTGAAGTTTCAACAATCGCGACCGGTTCCATAGCGCTCGACCACGCCCTGGGAATCGGAGGATATCCGCGGGGCAGGGTCATCGAAATCTACGGTCCCGAATCCAGCGGAAAGACAACTCTCGCAATCCACGCGATTGCAGAGGCCCAGAAGCAGGGAGGCATCGCCGCAATAATCGACGCGGAGCACGCTTTCGACCGCACCTACGCCCGCAACCTCGGGGTTGACTGCGACACACTGCTGATATCCCAGCCGGACAACGGAGAGCAGGCTCTCGAAATCGCCGACAACCTCATCCGCTCCGGAGCAGTGGATATCGTGGTTATCGACTCCGTGGCCGCCCTCACCCCGAAAGCCGAAATCGAAGGGGAGATGGGAGACAACAAAGTCGGCCTTCAGGCGCGACTGATGAGTCAGGCATTGAGAAAACTTACGGCGAATATCTCCAGGACCAACACCTGCTGCATATTCATCAACCAGCTGCGCGAGAAAATAGGCGTCCTCTTCGGAAATCCTGAGACTACCACGGGCGGCAACGCTCTCAAGTTCTACGCTTCCGTCCGTATCGACGTGCGCCGCATCACCCAGCTCAAGGACGGTGACGAGGCCCTTGGCAACAGGACCCGCGCGAAGATTGTCAAGAACAAGATGGCACCCCCTTTCAAGAAGGCCGAATTCGACATCGTATTCGGTGAAGGAATCTCCCACATAGGAGAACTTGTGGACCTTGGCGTCGAGTTTGACGTAATCAGGAAGAGCGGTTCCTGGTTCAGCTACGGCGAGAGCAAACTTGCGCAGGGGCGCGACGCGGTGACCAACCTGCTCAAGGACAACCCCCAGCTTGCAGAGGAAATCGAAGCGCAGATCCGTGAAAAACTAAAGACAGTAAAAGACTGAGAATGAGCAAAATAATCCTTACAGGCGACCGGCCCACCGGTCGCCTTCACATAGGACACTATGTAGGTTCGCTGCGACGTCGCGTGGAATTGCAGGACAGCGGAGCGTTTGACAAGATTTTCATAATGATTGCCGACGCTCAGGCACTGACCGACAACGCCGACAATCCGGAGAAAGTCCGTCAGAACATAATCGAAGTGGCACTGGACTATATGTCCGCCGGGCTGGACCCTGAAAAATGCGTCCTTTTCATACAGTCGCAGGTGAGCGAGTTGACCGAACTGACCTTCTTCTACAACAATCTGGTCACGGTGCAGCGTCTCCAGCGCAACCCGACAGTGAAAGCCGAAATCCAGATGCGCGGTTTCAACGACAGCGAAGACGCCGACAACAAGGCCGGCACTCCGGTAGGCTTCTTCTGCTACCCGATCTCACAGGCCGCTGACATCACCGCATTCAAGGCCACCACTGTTCCTGTTGGGGAAGACCAGGCTCCGATGATTGAGCAGACCCGCGAGATTGTCCGCAAGTTCAATTCAGTCTATGGCCCCACCCTCGTCGAACCTGAAATCCTCCTCCCCGACAATGCGGCCTGCCTGCGTCTGCCCGGAACGGACGGTAAGGCCAAGATGAGCAAGTCCCTGGGCAACTGCATCTATCTGTCAGACTCCGCAGAGGAGGTCAATGCCAAGGTGAAGGGTATGTACACTGATCCCCTGCACCTTCAGGTCTCCGACCCGGGTCATATCGAGGGAAACACGGTCTTCACATATCTCGACGCATTCTGCCGTGACGCTCACTTCGCTAAGTTCGGCGACTGTTTCCACGGCAAAAAAGTCAGCTTCGACTTCAAGAATCTGGATGAGGTGAAGAGGCAGTACCAGGCCGGAGGTCTCGGTGATATGATGCTCAAGAATTTCCTTGCAGCCGTTCTCAACGACACTCTGGAGCCCATCCGCACCCGTCGCCACGAACTGGAGAAAGACATCCCCTATGTCTATGAGGTGCTCCGCAAGGGTTCAGAAGAGGCCCGCGCCGTCGCCGCTCAGACTCTCTCCGACGTGAAGCGCGCAATGCGCATCAACTACTTCGACGCCGGAGTCCTCGACGAACTCATCCGCGAACAGTCAGAGAAATACAAATAATTATCCTATGGTTGATCCGTTGGCGAGGGCTTCGGCGGGAGTGATGAAACGCATCTTCCCGTCAACCTGCTTGGCCATCAGTATCATCCCCTGGCTCTCTATGCCGCGGATTTTCCGGGGCTGGAGGTTGGCAAGGATGCAGATCTGCTTTCCAACCATCTCCTCGGGGGTATAGTACTCCGCGATGCCGGAGACGATGACGCGCTTGTCAAGGCCAGTATCTATCGAAAGCTTCAGCAGTTTGTCTGTCTTGGGGACACGTTCGGCGGCAAGAACGGTCGCCGTCCTGATGTCCATCTTCTCGAATTCATCGAAAGTGCAGGGCCCCTTGGGAGCGGCGACTTTCGGAGCGGCTTCGGCTTCCGCCGCAAGACGTGCCTGACGGATGGCATCCAGACGGTCGAGCTGCTTCTGGATATCCTCGTCCTCAACCTTGGAGAAGAGAAGTTCGGCCTTGTTCAGCGTATGTCCGGCAGGAATGAGGTCCGTCCGGCCAAAATCGTCCCAACCGAAGGGAGAGACATTGAGGATTCCGCAAAGTTTCTCCACAGAGAAGGGGGTGAACGGTGCAAAGGCAACCGCAAGGTTGGCACATATCTGAAGAGAAGTGTTCAGAATGGCGGCGGTGCGGTCAAGATCGGTCTTGGCTACGGCCCAGGGCTCCGTGTCGGTCAGGTATTTGTTGCCCACACGTGCCAGGTTCATCGCTTCCCTGAGAGCCTCGCGGAACTTGAAGTTCTCGATGTTCTCCTCAATCGCGGAGCGAATGCCGGCAATCTGGGAAAGAGTCTCTCCGTCAATCGGCTCACTCTTCACAGCTTCGGGCACGACACCCCCGAAATATTTGTGGGTCAGTACGACAGCTCTGTTTACGAAATTGCCGAAAATAGCGACCAACTCGCTGTTGTTCCTTGCCTGGAAGTCCTTCCAACTGAAGTCGTTGTCCTTTGTCTCGGGGGCATTGGCGGTAAGGACGTATCGCAAGGTATCCTGCTTGCCGGGGAAATCCTGCAGGTATTCGTGGAGCCATACCGCCCACCCTTTGGAAGTGGAGATTTTGTCTCCCTCAAGATTGAGGAATTCGTTGGCGGGGACGTTCTCCGGGAGGATGAATCCGTCACCGTAGGCCTTCAGCATAGAGGGGAATACAATGCAGTGGAAGACAATGTTGTCCTTTCCTATGAAGTGAATCAGACGGGTGTCGGAGCTCTTCCACCATTTCTCCCAATCATCCGGCAGAAGTTCCATAGTGTTGGATACGTAGCCGATGGGAGCGTCGAACCATACGTAGAGGACCTTGCCTTCGGCACCTTCCACAGGTACGGGCACTCCCCAGTCCAGGTCACGGCTCACGGCACGGGGCTGAAGTCCGCCGTCAAGCCAGGACTTTACCTGACCGTAAACGTTGGTCTTCCACTCCTTGTGCCCTTCGAGAATCCACTCCCTGAGCCATTCTTCATACTGCTGCAGAGGCAGATACCAATGTTTAGTCTTTCGCTTGACAGGCTCCGCTCCACTCACTTTCGAATGGGGATTGATCAGTTCTTCGGGACTGAGGGTGGAACCGCATTTCTCGCACTGGTCACCGTATGCACCTTCCGCTCCGCACTTGGGGCAGGTTCCCACTATATAGCGGTCCGCGAGGAATACCTTCGCTTCAGGGTCGTAGAACTGCTCGCTCTCCTTCTCTATGAACTTGCCTTCATCGTACAGTTTGCGGAAGAAAGCCGCGGCATTCTTGTGGTGAACAGCGCTGGTGGTGCGGGAATATATGTCGAAATCCACTCCGAAATCACGGAACGAAGTCTTGATGATGTTATGATATTTGTCAACGATGTCCTGAGGAGAACATCCTTCCTTTCGGGCGGCCATAGTCACGGGGACTCCGTGTTCGTCGCTTCCGCAGACAAAAAGAACCTCCTTCCCGCGCATCCGCAGGTATCTTACATATATGTCGGCGGGAACATATACTCCGGCCAGATGTCCTATATGAACAGGACCGTTGGCATAAGGCAGGGCACAGGTGATCAGGGTTCTTTTGTAGTCTTTCATTTTCCTTGGGATTGATGGTTGCCGCAAAGATAGTGAAAAATGAGCTACCGCAATCTGTTTATTTCGCGCGAGAAGGTGTTCTTGACTCTGTTGAGCATCTGAAGACGGCCTACCAGCTCCTTCACGCCGGCTTCGTCTCCCTCTTTCTGGGCCTGAAGAATTCTGTCCGTTATTGCGGAGCAGGCCTGTTCGGTAATTCTCAATTTATAGATAATCACACTCTTGGGGACCATCACGGAGAGCATCATCTCCTCCGGAACAAGAGAGCGCTCATATGCCTTGACGGTGATGGGATGGTCCTGACAGATCAGTTTGAGGGCCTCCCCCGCCAATGCCTGATTGCTGTGGAGGGAGAAATGGCGTATGATTCTGGGCTGACGGCTGAGTGCAGACTCAAAGGGATCCTCCCCGTCGAGTTCCTCCTGATATGAGAAATACTCATCGTAGAACTGCCTGTAAAGTTCGTTGGCAAAGACTATTTCATCATCCTCAAGCGCCTGCCTGATATATCGGGCCACGTTCTCGCTCTCCCCGTCTTCAGTCTTGTATTCATACGACCCGAATTTGAGCAGATAGTAGCATATTTCTCTCTCGCAGGTGGCAAGGAAAGTGTCAGTGATTCCTGCGACGGCAACGGGCTCCCCGGGCGCAATGTCCTTTTCCCCACGGGATTCATCCTCCCTGCGCATCGCGTCGAACTGACGGTATTGATTGTCGAAACGGCGTTTCTTGCGCCGAAGTTCGGCGATTTTGGAAAGCAGATTCTCGCTCTTCTGGTCCACCCTCTCCGAGACCATATCCACATAGACATTCCGCAGGATAGGGTCCGGCACCACGGCGATGCTTTGCAGGATATCGGTAATCATCTGTGAACGCATAAGAGGGTCGTTGCCGGCGTTCCGTGAGAGAATGTCACTCTTGAATGCTATGAAATCCTGCTCATTCTCCCGGATGAACTCTTCTATCTCTATTCTTGAATGAGCCTTGGCGAAACTGTCCGGGTCATCCTCGGGGGGCAGCAGCACCACCTTCACGTTCAACCCCTCCTCAAGAATCAGGTCGATTCCGCGCAACGCCGCCTTGATTCCGGCGGAGTCACCGTCATAAATGACTGTTATCTTGTCCGTAAAACGTTTGATAAGCTTAATCTGATCAACAGTCAGGGAGGTCCCCGACGAGGCCACTACGTTTTCGATTCCGGCCTGATGCATCGAGATGACGTCAGCATACCCCTCCACCAGGATGCATTTATCCTGCTTGGCGATGGCGCTCTTGGCCTGGAACAGGCCGTAGAGGGAACGGCTCTTGTTGTAGATTTCCGTCTCCGGGCTGTTGACGTATTTTGCTACCGTTTTGTCGCTCTTGAGGGTCCGGCCTCCGAAGGCAATCACCCTGCCGCTGACAGAGAATATGGGGAACATCACGCGGTCGAAAAAGCGGTCCGCAAGGTCACCGTTGTCACGCTCCACGCAAAGCCCCGTATCTATCAGATATTCTTTCTTATACCCTTTCTGTACGGCATCCCTGTACAACTCGTGATTCCTCCCCGCGGCATAACCGAGTCCGAACTTGCGGATTGTCTCGTCGGAAAATTTTCTCTCCCTGAAATAGGAAAGGCCTATGGCACGACCCGCATCGGTGTTCCAAAGTATGTCCTGATAGAACTTCTGGGCATATTCGGTGACAATCTGCAGGCTCTCGTGCCTCATTCTCCCGGCTATTTCCTCAGCACTCTCCTCCTTCTCCTCAATTTCGATGTTGTATTTCTTTGCAAGATACCGCAGCGCCTCGGGATAGGTAAGGTGTTCGTGCTCCATTATGAAAGAGACAGCCGTTCCTGCCTTGCCGCACGAGAAGCATTTGAATATGCCCTTGGAGGGCGAAACGCTCATCGAAGGGTTCTTGTCCTGATGGAAAGGGCAGAGTCCCAGATAGTTGGCTCCACGCTTACGCAGCGTGACAAAGTCGCCTATCACCTCCTCTATTCTGACCGAATCGAGAATCCTGTCAATTGTTGCGGCGTCTATCATATCTGAAAACAGCCAAGATAATAACAGACCATTGCGGCAATCAGGCCCAGGGCAAGCAACAGTCCGGGGATCCAGATGGAAGCATTTCCTGCCAATCGTCTCGGGCCACCCTCCCCCGGTATGGCAATGGCCTTCAACATTACGTTTTCAGGGAAAATTTCAGGATGATTGTCCGTATTGAGAAGGGCCTCTATGTCAGAGGAGTGCCTCTCAATCAACTCTTTCCATTCTGTTCTGGCCCTGTCGGGGGAGATGTCGGCCATATTGGCCAGCCGCTCTATGAAAAGCCTGCTCTGGGCGACAGTGATTTCTCCCTTTTCAAGGGTAAGCCTCTTGAAAGGGGGATTGATGATTTTTCTGTCTGAGGAAAAGGAAGACGGGACGGTCACAGCCAAAAAAGTTCCCAATAAGGGAACTTCAACCTTGTCGTTCTCCCGGACAAGATCTTCCAAACATTTTCTGGCCAGGGATAAATCCATCTATTTCGACAATCAGTGCCCGGAACAGGACTCGAACCTGCACAGCCTTGCGGCCACTAGTCCCTGAAACTAGCGCGTCTACCGATTTCGCCATCCGGGCAAACGCGACTGCAAATATAGTAAAGATATTTTTTATTGAAAATTTTATACAAAAATTTTGCTGTTTTCTTAAAATGTTCTATTTTTGCAGTCCCAAACAGGGAATAACCTTCCTCAATAGCTCAGTTGGTTAGAGCACCTGACTGTTAATCAGGGGGTCGTAGGTTCAAGTCCTACTTGAGGAGCAAAAAGGCACCTGCATTACTGCAGGTGCCTTTTTTGTCTATCGGGCGGAATATTTCCAGACCCCGTTCCTGAACTTGGCTTTGATATTCTTGCCGTTGATTCGAACGGTAGCCTTCTTTGCTGAGTCATTGCTGATTGTGGCGCTGACTACCTTCCCCCCTTCCCACTTGACATCGACGGTGTAGCCTCCGCGTGCCCTCAGGCCGCAGAATTCGCCGTCGGCCCATTTGTCGGGCAGAGCAGGGAGAATGTCTATCACTCCTGCGTGAGATTGCAGCAGCATCTCGGCAATGCCTGCGCACTGTCCGAAGTTGCCGTCAATCTGGAAAGGCGGATGGGTGTTGAAAAGGTTGGGTAGAGTCAACTCTCCGTCAAGGCATTCCACGCTTTCAAGAGCAGCATTGCCGTCTTTCAGACGCGCATAGAAGCTGACCATCCAGGCACGGCTCCACCCCGTGTATGAACCCTTGCGGGTGACGGGGTCTTCATTGTATTTGCGCCTCCGTTCGATGGTCCTCCTGGCTGCAGCGAAGAGCTCGGGATTGGTCTCATTGAGAATAGTTCCCGGATAGAGCCCGAACAGATGGGACATATGACGGTGGCCGGGCTCGACCTCTTCGTAATCTTCAATCCATTCCTGTATTGTGTTGTAGCGCTGTCCTATCCTGATGGGAGGGAGTTTGGCCTGCGCGGCCTCTATCTTCTTCACGAAATCCTCATCGACACCGAGAATTCCGGCGGCCTTGACGGTGGCATTGAAGAGTTCGGTCGCTATCTCGTTGTCGATGGTCGCGCCGTAAGTCAGCATATATTCCTTTCCGTCAGGACCTAAATAAACGTTCTCAGGAGAGTTGGAGGGAGCTGTCACAAGATGCCCGTTCCTGTCTTCGACCATAAAGGAAAGGAGGAACTCCACTGCTCCCTTCATTGAGGGATATGCCTTGTTCTGCAGATATTCCCTGTCGCAGGTGAAGGTGTAGAGGCTCCACTGGTCGAGGGCAAGCCAGGGACCCGCTATGGGGAGAGTGCCCCAGCCCACTCCGTCGCTGATTGAGGTGTGCCCGAAGGGGTTGGAAACGTGGTTGACGGTCCAGCCTTCCGCCCCGTAAGTCTCTTTCGCAGTCACCGAGCCGGGCTTGTGCAGGGTGTTTATCCAGTCGGAATAGAGTTCTGCCGTCTCACCGAGGTTGGCCACTCCGGCGGGCCAGTAGTTCATCTGGATATTTATGTTGGTGTGGAAGTCGGAATTCCAGGCAGCATTGAGATCTTCGCACCAGATGCCCTGAAGGTTGGCCGGGAGCCTGCCCGGACGGCGAGAGGAACACATCAGCAGATATCTGCCGTATTGGAAATGGAGGGCGCTCAGGGCGGGGTCGCTCAGACCTTTGCGGACATCCTGTATGCGTTTGTCCGTCGGGACAAGGCACCGTGAGGGGTCGCCGAGGGCGAGGCTCACGCGGCCGAACATCGAACTGTGCTCCGTGACGGAACGATCCTTGAGAGTGTCATATCCTACGCCTGCGACTGCAGCGAGTTGTTTCCTGCTTTCGGCAAGAGGGTCGATGCTGCGGTCGAAGTCGCTCAGGGCAAGGTTGTAGTCAGTGTTCATCGCCACGAGGATTACTGCCTCATCGGCTCCCCTGACGTAGATGGAATTGCCTGCAACCGCAGTGCTTCCCCCTTTTGCCAGGCATTTCACTGCGCCGGCAAATTTCATATGAAGACCTTCAGGGCAGGTATTCCCTGCGGGGAGGTCTATTATCTGTCCCTCGATCTTGAGCGTATTGTCATCGAGAGGAGAAGCCGATGCATTTTCAGGACGGTTGTACGACGTCTTGAATGTAAGAGCACCCGGCTTGTCGGCGCTTATTTTCATAATCAGCAGGTTGTCGGGAGCCGAAGTGAACAGCTCGCGGGAGAAATTGACATCTCCGATGCTGTAGCTGACTGTCGCAAGGCCTGTTGAGATGTCGAGGTCGCGCCTGTAGTTCTTCACCTCTCCGATATAGCCGAAGTCAAGAAGAAGGTCTCCGAAAGTCTGATAGGAGCGTATGCGCATATAGGGGCCTGCCAGTATTTTTTCTGACAACTCAATCGCTTCGGCTGTCTTTCCATCGAGCAGAAGCCTCTGCAAGTGGGGAATTTCGGCTGCGGAACGGGCATTGCCGTCCTCCTTGCACCCTGCCCACAAGCTCTCTTCGTTGAGCTGAATGGTCTCATTTCCGGGCTGGCCGAATACCATCGCTCCGATTCGGCCGTTGCCTAAGGGCAATGCCTCGACCCACTCCTCCGCCGGCTGTTCATACCAAAGGGTGCAGCTGTTCGAGCCGCCTTGTGCTTTTGCCGCAAGCGCCAGGAGCACCGCAGCAATGGTCAATATTGTTCTTTTCATCTGTATGGGTATATTTACGATGACAATATACCCAAAAAAGTACGATTCTACAAATCGGGAGCGGGAGATGCTATAACGATTTGTTGATATACACGGCGCAACTCTTGAAATCGGCGAAGATATGGTCTGCGGGGACAAGGTGCGGGACGAAGCCGATTGATTCAAGCTTGGCCTTGACAGAGGCGTCAAGAGCCGTCATATAGACGGTCACTCCTGCCGCGAGCAGGTCCTTGACCGCCGTCTCGACCGCATAAAGGCCGGACTGGTCGATGTAGGAGACGTTCTTCATCCTGAAGATGACTGTCCCGGCAGCCTCAGGGATATCCTGGACTGCTTTGTTGAAACCGGACACACTGCCGAAGAATACAGGCCCCTCAAGCCTCACTATGCCGATACTCTTGAGTTTTTCCTCTGAAAGAAGATGTTCATCCTCCCATTCTGTATCGGAGAGCATCTGGACACTGTATGAATTCTCGGCAAGGTCACTGGTGCGTTTCATAAGAAGAACGCAGGAAATCACCACACCGATTGCAACGGCTGTCAGCAAATCGACAAATACTGTCAGAAGGAAGACGGTAATCAGAACGAAAGCATCCTCCCTGGGCACCTTCGCAAGGTCCTTGAAGCCTCTGAAGTCGATGATTCCCCACCCTACCGTAAGCAGAATGCCGGCCAGCACGCACAGAGGGATATATTTGACAAGAGATCCCAGCCCGAGCAGCACTGCAAGGAGAAATGCGGCGTGAATCATACCGCTGATACCGGTACGTCCACCGCTCCTGACGTTGACGACGGTACGCATTGTCGCGCCGGCTCCCGCGATTCCGCAGAAAAGACCGCTGACTGCATTGCCTATGCCCTGCCCGATAAGTTCCCTGTTGCTGTTGTGATGTGTCCGGGTGATGTTGTCAGCCACCACGGAAGTCAGCAGCGTGTCGATGGAACCCAGGCCCGCAAGGGTTATTCCCGGGACAATGGCGGTGGTTATCAGACTGCCCCAGTCAAGACCTTCGAGAGAAATGCCTTCCTTGAAGAAAACGGGCAGCGGAAATCCGGAGGGAATCTCCCCGATTACAGGGATTCCGCAGTCCGGAAGAAGGAGAAATACTACCGTCACGGCTATAAGGGCGACAAGTGTTGCGGGGACCTTTTTGGTAATCTTGGGGAAGAAGGCTATAATCAGTACCGTACAGACGCCGAAAATCAGGGCCGCCACAGAAATGCCGCCGACAGATCCCGGCAACTGAAGAACCATATCGATGGTCCTTGAAGGGGATTTCAGGCCAATCAGAGGATAAATCTGCTGCAGAATGATGATGGCTCCTATACCGCTCATAAAGCCGGACAGGACGGGATAAGGAATATAGCGGATGTACTTGCCTATCTTGAGGATACCGAAAAGAATCTGGAACAGGCCGCAGAATATTCCGGCAAGGGACATTGAAATCAGGACGGTGCTGAAATCCCCGCAGGCATTCCAGGCTCCCGCAAGCAGGGAAGCCGTCACGACTGTCATAGGGCCGGTCGGACCGCTGATCTGCGAAGGTGTGCCGCCGAAAAGAGAGGCAAAGAAACCTAGCATTGTCGCGCCGACAAGCCCGGCAAGGGCTCCTATCGAGCTTGCCGCAGGGTCGTTGATGCCGCTGAACGCCTGGATACCGAATGCCAGGGCAAGAGGCAATGCCACGATACCGGCCGTGATGCCTCCGAAAATGTCTCCTTTAATGTTCTTCATCTGACAACATAGGTTTTAGTCCGCCATCGGAAGATTTCTCCTTGGGACGGGGATTCATACAGTTATCGAAATATCTGTTTATCAGTTCATATACAGGAGGCTTGTATTTGCGGTAGAGAGACCTTTCGCTATTATGCAGAGGCTGGTCCGTTATGGCGTATCTGTCCGCCGGACGCTCCTCCCCGCGCCATTTGAACCCTTTGAGTTTCTGTTTTTCCTTTGCCAGTTCCGCTATCGGATAGGCATCACTCCTGATGCTCTCCATATAGAGCATTCTCTTTGCATTGCCATCCTTGATAAGCGCTGTCAGAGACTTGGCTTCCTTTATGTTGACTGTTGTGAGCTGGGCTTTCTCCGCCATATAGAAAACGGCGTTCACCCCACCCAGAGCATCATATCTGTACAACTGATTATCGTAGAAATAACCGAGCATCTCCGTACTCTTGATCTGATGGAAATGAGTGCTGTCCTCCTGAGAGATGACCCACGCGTCTGTCACCATACTCCCCCTGTACAGATTGCCGTTCTTCAACAGCAGATGCATCACCTCGGAAGTGAGCTGGTTCTTGATTTCATTCCAGAGCACAGGAGTCCCGTGAAGTCTGGCCACGGAATCTATTTCCGTGAAAATCATCGAGTCGCAAGCCGCTTGGACATCAGAACGGAAGGCCTTCACGTTCCTGTATGCGGTTATCACTCTTATCAGGGTCGTGTCTTCGGGCACAACAACACTGTCAGCCGCGGCGGGGTCTGGCACAGCCGCAACGGAAGATGAATCCGAAGAAACGGCCAGAGAATCCGCAGGAGACTTCGCCATCAAGGCCTTGAATTCATTAACTTTCTGAGATACAAGGGCGCTGTCAATTCCCTGCGCGACAAGACTGTCTGAAAAAGCCACTATTCTGAGGCTGTCAGCCCGGGCAAGACTGTCAGCCTTCTGCCTTTCCATATAGGCAAGAGCCTCCTCCGTAGGTATCAGACCGGCCTCCCGCATCTTCTTGAGTCTCTCCTCCTCCCTGACCTTTGCCATTTCCTCCCTGGATTTTGCAAGAGCATCGAATTCCATATCGGCAACCCGCTGCTCCGCATCCTTGAATTCGGATTCCGGGAAATCGCACTTTCTCATAGCAAAGACCTTGATGCTGTCTCCGCGCATATAGAGGGTGTCCGGCCGCTTGTTTTCGTTCTCCCCGCAATAGACAATCGCAGGATTTTCGGTAAGAATCACCCTGTCCTTCCAAACGTCGGCAGAGTCCCCGACAGGCTCGTACAGAAGATTGTCCGCAAGGTAGAAAGAACTGTGAGTAGTATCCCTTATCTGGCTGTCCCGCAGCATATGCACGACTCCCGACTGCTGATAGTAATATATCTCCTCCGACCAGGCCTCGTAAGTGGGGTCGTTCATATAGACCTTGTCAGAGAACCAGGCCACGGCGCCGTTGCGGTCGTAACTGCCGTTGTCCGCCCTGAGGAACCCGTCTCCCCTCCACATATAGGTCTCCCTTCCGAAGAAAGCCTTGGAAATGTCCGCCACATAATTCATCCTGGAAGTCTTGATTCTGATGGAATCGACGAACATCTCCACTCTCCGCTCGAAGGTGAAAGTCTTCGTCTTCGAATCATAAGTGCCCTGCCGGCTCTCCATCACGTTTCCGGAAGTGTCCCTCAAGGCGCCTCCGTTCAGAAAAGTGGCCACACTGTCCTTGGTGTTGTAGTCAAGGCTCTCCGTCCTGAGGGTATTGCCCTCCTTGTCATAAAGTTCCACAAGGGAACCCCTGAACTTTGCAAGATTCCGGTCGATGTAATAGGTCAGATTGTCACTGGTCAGGATGGTGTTCCCCTGAATGATCTTAACGTTGCCGCGGGCATCGATAATCTTGGACTCAACGTTCCAGGTTGCGGAGTCACAAAGAAGGAAGGTGTTGTTGTGAAGGAACTTCGCATTCCCCCAGACTCTCCGGACAGTGATTCTTCCCACCGTCTCCTGCTGCGCCTGATCCGCCTCCACAAGGTGGAACGTGTCCTCCTCCGACGCATCCTGGGAGAAGGCCGCGAATGTCGTCAGGAAAAACGACAGACAAAGTACGGCGAATCTTGACAGGCTTCTCATCTTATTTTCCCCATCCGGGATACTTGAAGGAGCAGCCTTCAAAGAAAGGGTCAAGCACGATATATGTAATCTTCTGCTTTTCCGCGATGAACTTGTCCAAAGCCTCCTGTGAATGCTTCCTGTTCAATTCGTCGGCAAGTACATTGAAATCATCCTGGAAGTTCGCCACGTGAGAGGGAAGAATCCTGTCAAGATAGAGAATCTTGTAGATAGTATTACCATTACGGCCCTCATTGTCAAGCGATTCGAACGGCTCGGAAACATCTCCGATCTGCATATCCTTCAGGACGGCATAATCGGTAGGCTTTATCTGGTCCTTCTCGAAATAGGACGACCCCGTATATTCATCCGCCATCAGACCGCCGCTGGTAGCACTTTTCTTCTCCTCGGAATAGTATCTGGCAACCATAGAAAACTCCATACTGTCCTTAACTATCAGATTTCTCAAGGAATCCAACTTCTTGAATCCCTTTTCACGGTCTTCGGAAGTATATTGGGGTTTGAGCAGGATATGACGGGCATTGAACATATCCCCGTTCTTCTCTATCATCTGAATGATATGGAATCCGTCCGGAGTCTCCACCACCTGGGAAACCTGCCCCTCCTTCAAAGCCATCGCCGCATCGGAGAAGACCGGCCAGAACTGTGCCTTGGGAGCCATTCCCAACTCTCCGCCCCTTTGCGCCGCAGGGTCTCCGGAGTATGAGTAGAGACGGGCCAGCGTAGAGAATTTCTCCCCTGCCAAGACTCTTTCCCTCAATTCCAGAAGCCTCTCTCTTACAGCAAGTTCAGCCGCTTTCTTATCCGGATATATGCCAATCTGGCGGATACGGTATTTCGTGCTTACCATAGGAAGGTCCTCCTGCGGAGTCTCCCTGTAGTACTTCTCAATGTCACGGGGGGTAATCGCCGGAATGTCCCCCATCACATTCTGCTGCATCTGCTGCATAAGAGACTGCTCCCTGAGAATCGCTTCCCACTCCTGGCGGAGCTTGTGCATAGGCTTTCCGAAATACTCCTCTATCTGTTTCTCTCCCCCCATCACCTGCATCATCTCGTTGATACGACCTTCAAGGGAGGCCGCCACGTTGGCTTCGTTCACAACGAGGGAATCCACTTTCGCCTGATTGATGAACAGTTTTGAAACCAACATCTGCTCCAGTATCTCGCACCGGTCCGAGGCGTCCACCACCGCTCCCTTGGCCCTCATCATCTGGGCCTCACTTTCTATCTGAGATACCATTATCACCTCATTGCCGATTATGGCTATGCTCTTGTCCACCACACCCGGACCGTAATTCTGCCCGAGTACAGGAGAATAAGCCGCCGTGAACAGGGCAAAAATGACAAGGAGAACTTTTCTATTCATATACCCTCAATGTTTTGTCAACCTTCGCGTCATTCAGCAAGTCCCGTTCCAATTCTGTCAGAAGGGTCTGTTTTCTCTTGCTGATTATTATCTCTTTTATGTGCTCAACGTTGTAGTCGATAGGAGTGACCGAACCGGGCGAGAGCCTTTCACTGATGAAGATGAAACGGGTCACCCCGTTCTCCTTGCTCTCCACAGCCGATTTACCGGCGACCAGTTTTTCGAACTGCTCGACATCCATCGCCACCTCTCTGGAAAATTCGGATGTCGTGACCCATTCTCCCCCGAAATCAGTATATCTTTCAGCAGAAGCATAACACAATTCCATCAGTTCGGCGACTGCCGACTCATCAGTCACCTGATATGAGGATTTGAAGGCTTCATAATAGGGGGACTTCGTCAGGACAGTGACGGCGCGACCTTTGAGCAATGTCCTCCGGGTCGTGAAATCCTCCTTGTGAGAATCGTAGTAATCCTGTATTTCCCTGCCGGTCACCACAGTGTCGAGCCGGGATTCTATGTAGTGCTTCTCATATCTGTAGCCCAGAAGATTGTTGCGGAATTCCGTGACCTGGTCGGAAACGTCCCTGTCCCTTTTGGAAAGTTCGTCCTCCGCCCGGATGGTGAGAAGACGGCGCAACGCCCAACTGTCAATATACTGATTGGTTATCGCGATGCTGTCCTGCTCGGACGTTCCGGGAGGGACAAGGCCTTCCAAGTCCGTCGAGTAGAGCACGTCGAACCCTATTCTTGCAACCATATGCCCACGATGCAACTTGTCCTGCGCAATCTCACAGGAAGACAACGGCACAATGCACAGAAGCAGCAGCGGGAGCAGTCGTTTCATTATCTTGAATAGTTCGGAGCTTCGCGAGTGATTGTCACGTCGTGAGGATGGCTCTCAGCCATACCTGCAGGGGTGATTTTAACGAATCTGGCCTCTTTAAGTTCATCCAGATTGTGCGCTCCGCAATATCCCATTCCGGCACGCAGCCCCCCGACCAGCTGATAGATGACCTCGCCCAGGGTACCTTTGTAAGGGACTTGCGCAACAATTCCTTCCGGAACCAGTTTCTTTATATCCTCCTCCATATCCTGGAAATAGCGGTCCTTGGAGCCTTTCTGCATCGCTTCCAGAGAACCCATCCCTCTGTATGACTTGAATTTACGGCCATTCAAGATAATGGCCTCCCCGGGGGCTTCCTCCACTCCGGCAAAAAGGCTTCCGGCCATAATGGTACTTGCACCCGCGGCAAGAGCCTTGACGATGTCACCGCTGTAACGGATTCCGCCGTCCGCAATTACGGGAATGCCGGACCCCTTCAACGCCGCGGAAGTATTGAGGACAGCAGTCAGCTGAGGAACCCCTATGCCGGCGATTATTCGGGTCGTGCAGATTGAACCGGGGCCCACACCCACCTTGACGGCATCCACACCGCACTCCTTGAGAGCCAGAGCGGCCTCGGCGGTAGCGATGTTTCCGGCGACAATCTGAATCTTCGGGAATGCATCCCTGATTTTCCTGATCATATTCAGTACACCGACGGAGTGTCCGTGAGCGGTGTCCAGGACGATTGCATCCACTCCCACGGAGGAGAGTTTCTCCACATCCGTCAGGCTGTGCGAGTTGATTCCCACTGCAGCGGCCACCAGCAGCCTGCCGAGACCGTCCTTGGAGGCGGTGGGGTTGTTCTTGATTTTGGTTATGTCCCTGTAGGTTATCAGACCTGCCAGGTGATTTTCACCGTCAACTACGGGGAGTTTTTCGATACGGTATCTGCGGAATATGCCGGTTGCTTCGGGGATTGTGGTCCCTACCTTCACCGTGATGAGGTTCTCTTTGGTCATCACTTCCTTGACGGGACGGGACATATCCTCCTCGAAGCGGAGGTCCCTGTTAGTGACAATGCCCAGAAGGCAGCCTTTCGAATCGACCACCGGAATGCCTCCGATGTGGTTCTGACGCATTATCTTGAGGACATCTCCGACAGAGGCTTCGACTCCGATTGTGACCGGGTCGTATATCATACCGTTCTCGGCACGCTTTACCTTGCGAACTTCCTCCATCTGGACCTCAATCGGCATATTCTTGTGGATGACGCCGATACCGCCCTCACGCGCAATGGCGATGGCAAGATTTGCATCCGTGACCGTGTCCATAGCCGCCGAAACGATAGGAACGTGCAGACTGATTTCTCTCGTGAAATTTGTTTTGAGACTTACTTCGCGCGGCAGCACCTCGCTGCGTGCAGGGATCAACAGGACATCGTCGTAAGTGAGCCCTTCCATAGAGATTTTAGCAGATTCCATTTATCGCAATTTATGATGTAATCTGCAAATATAATAATTTTTCCCTTATCCGATTCTTACGGACGCGAAGCGGCTTAATGATATGTGTGTACCGCTTCTTACTGACGGGTAAGGGTACGGTATTGCTGTTCAAAAGGTTTCTGGTCCCATTCCGGCTCTTTCAACGGACCGGGATTGTCAATCAGGAATGACATATAGGTGATGGGAATCCCCTGCTTCAGGAAATTAGACTCGTAGAAAGTCTGTATGGAGAGCAGGTCATCGGCCCTTCCGGTACCGTAGATGTCTTCATTGTGTTCCAGCACAGTAAGAGAATTGACGGCTGCTGTCTCGAGGGTGAAGTGGTGAAGGAGACGGCTGTCCGTCTTGAGATGGACTGTCCCGCCCGGCGCGAGTATGTTACGGTATCTTGCCAGGAAGAGAGGATGAGTCAGTCTCTTCTTGGGTTTCTTCTCCTGAGGGTCGGCGAAAGTTATCCATATCCCGGATATTTCCCCGAGGGCGAACAGACTTTCTATGAATTCGATGCGTGTCCTGAGAAAGGCCACGTTCTTCAGATTGTTGACAGTGGCGTATTTAGCCCCTTTCCACAGTCTGGCCCCCTTGATATCGATTCCTATAAAATTCCTGTCCGGATATTTTTCGGCCAGGGAAACCGTGTATTCTCCCTTGCCGCAACCGAGTTCCAGCACTATAGGGTTGCCGTTGCCGAACATACGTTCTCCCCAGTGCCCCTTCAACGGATGGTCACAGCCCAGAACCTGAGCGGTCTGAGGCTGCACCAGACAGGAAAACGACTCGTTCTCCTTGAATTTTCGAAGTTTATCTTTCCCCATATTCCTCTCTGAAGAAAAGACCCAATCCCAAAATCGCAGGACGTGCCCCACCGTCAACCGGCTCCACGCCCACACGCCATATTCCGGCATCGGATGCTTTGATTTTTATATTGTGCCTGTACGGCCATTCTATCTCACGGACTCCACCGAACAGAAGCGGAAAAGTCCTCACTGTATCATCCCCGGCTACTGAAAGAGGGAAATCCACCCTCTCTATGAACTTCTCCCCTGTCGGGGAAATCAGATATATGTCGAAGACTATTGCCAAGGCGTCATCCTTACGGGGACAATATTTCATTGCAATCCCTGAAGAATATGCAACGGTATCCGAAAGATTCGCCTTGAACCAGAAAATCCCGTCACTGTCCGGCGGAAGGTCTTTTGTCCGCATATAGGAATACTGACCTGAACCGTCACAGGAGACAAGAACTGCAATCAGCACCGAAACTGACAGCAAAAGTCTATTTTTCATTGTGATGGTTCTGCTGTTTCCTGCGACCCTGCCCTCTTTTGTGGCGATTGCCGCCATTCTTGCGGCGTTTTTCATCGAACCTGCTTATACTGTCGTCCCCGACCGCGCTGACAAAGCCGGGATCCTGTTCCTGGTCGGAAATCTGCGCACCCAAAGCCACGGGATGTATTCCCTTCTTGTTGTCGGAGAGAATCTCCCATACCTTGGCTACGGGAAGAGCAAACAGTTTTGCCATCGATCCCTTGTCGTATGAAAAATACATCACGCCTCTCAAGATGTCGGTCTTCATCAGATAGGCCTGCCCGTCCTCCAACTCGAGAGGTCCGCGCAGAGTGGGGATATTCTTCTGGGCATCGATATATATGGAAGCTTCATAGTTGATGCAGCACTTGAGCTTGCTGCACTGCCCGGCCAGTTTCTGCGGGTTGAAGGACAAATCCTGGCATCTGGCCGCCTGAGTCGTGATGGACTGGAAATCAGAGATATATGAAGAACAACACAATGGCCTTCCGCACACGCCGAGTCCACCTATCAAACCTGCTTCCTGCCTTGCTCCTATCTGCTTCATTTCAATGCGGATGTGGAACTCCTCCGCAAAATCCTTGATAAGTTGGCGGAAATCCACCCTTTGGTCTGCAATGTAATAGAATATTGCTTTCGTGCCGTCTCCCTGGAACTCAACGTCACCTATTTTCATATCAAGGCCGAGACCTGCCGCAATCTGCCGCGCGCGAATCATTGTCTTGTGCTCACGTGCGATGGCCTCCTGCCATCTTTCAATGTCGAGAATCTTGGCTTTACGGTAGATTTTCCGGAATTCGGCCGTGGCGGGATTGATTTTATGGCGCTTAAGCTGCTGGATGACGATGGGGCCGCTCAATGTGACGATGCCGATGTCGTGGCCGTTGGCCGCCTCGACCACGACAATATCCCCCTTCTTTAATATTTGTCCGGAGGAATTCATCATTACTGCCTTGCGGGTATTCTTGAACCGGACCTCGAACAGTTCACTGTATTCCTTCTGGGAGATGCCGTCCATCCAGTCGAAATCGGCCAGCTTGCAGCACCCCGGATCATAATTCACATACAACTCACCTGAGGGAGTGCGCTCGACCTGGCACCCTCTGTAATAGTCGTAACTGGCATTACCCTTTTCCAAATATTTAGATTCTCCCATAATAGGTTACAAAAGTAAGAATAATTGATTACAAAGGTCGCAAAAATTGAGTTTCGCGTTGGAATTGCCCTCCACCGCCGCCAGTGCGGAATCTATTTTCGAATATGCCTTCAGGTAAAACGACGGCTTTATGCGACCGCTGAAGGAACGGATTGCAGGTTCCTGCCCCTGAGGAACAACCGCAAGCGCCTCCAACCCCTTAGAAAAGAGAAAGATATTTCTTATGTAACTTTCGGCGTAGAGGCAGAATTCCTTCTGCTTTTCCCTGTCCTTTGCACTGACAGCCTCCCACACCGGGAAAGTGTCGATAGCCCGTTTCGCCAGACCGGCTTCCAGCAGGGTCTCCATCAGGGAAGCATACTCCGGATTGCCTTTGTATTCACCGTGAACCCGTGACGACTGCTCTACGGAAAGAGGAGTAAGGTTCATAATCTGACATCTGGAACGGATTGTCTCCAGCATCCTCTCGGGCTTGTGGGATATCATCAGGAAGAGAGTCCCCGCAGGGGGCTCCTCCAGCAGTTTGAGCAGTTTGTTGGCCGCCGGGACGTTCATTTTTTCGGGCAGGTAGATGATGATTGTCCTGTACCGCCCTTCGGAACTTCTCAGAGATGAAATCCGGGAGATGTTTCTGGCTTCATTGACCGAAATCCCGACATTGTTGGCATCCAGTCCGAGAGCGTCGTAAAGTTCCTGCTCTTTGAAATAGGGATTCTCCAGGGCGAAGGCACGGAACTTTTCGAGAAAGAAATCACTCACAGGAGCTTTTTTCTCGGACTCGGACAGAGACTGAGCCTTGCTTACGGGGAATACGAAATGAAGGTCGGGATGAATCAGTTTTCCGTATTTGTGACAGGAGGGGCAGACTCCGCACATATCATCGCCTCCGTCACCGGTGCAGTTGACTTTACCTGCAAGGGCCAGGGCAATGGGAAACGCACCGCCTCCATCCTCCTCGCGGAAGAGAATGGCGTGTCCCAGGCGTCCCGCATCCATCATTCTGAGTAGAGACTCCCTGACCGGGTCATTTCCTATCACATCCTTGAACTTCATATTCTACAAAGATAGCGACATTTCGCAATTTGCGCAATCGAACTCCAATGCGAACCTCTTTCCATTATTCACTATATAAAGAGGACCGCCGGGAGATCCCTTTCTCACACAGAGCCCCAGTTCATAACGCACACAATATTTGCTTTTCATCAGGATGCCGCCGCTCTCCCCCTGTTTATCCGGGAAGGTGAGGACCCCCTTCTCGAAGGGGACTGACTTCCTTGCGGGGCTGACGTGCCTTTGGGCAAGCGTCCTTCTGACAGAATTCAGGAACGATGCAGTGTAGGAATAGTTTCTGTCCGCAGTCACCTTTCCCAATCTGAACCGGAAGCACCCCGACAATTTCCCTATCTGGGATTCAAGCATCGCCGCAGCCCTTTCAGGATTCAAGGCCTCCGGGGCCTGCTCCTCAAACTCCACGTGGGAAACCGTACCGTCGCTGAAAGAGGCCGTAAAACGGGTATGGCCGCCGGATGTCTCGTAATCGACAGTGGCGTCGATGATTCTCCGGGGCATATTTTTCTCGAGTTCCCTCTCGAATTTCGCGTCATAGTTCCTATAGACCTTCATCCCGGGGGTGACTGCGTCCGCATTCCTCACCGTCAGCAGGGCACCACGGGCCACCTCAACCCTCATCCCGGCCTCATCTCCGGAGTGCGACACCAGCAAAAGTCCGTCGCCATTGCTGAAAGTCACAGGCCCGGAAACTTCTATCATCCCCTCTTTCAGTGAAACTCTCTTCACCGTTCCGGCATATTCACCGGTGGCCTTGGCCGCGTCGGAACTGTTCCACTTCTCCCGGAAGCCGTCGATGAAGCAGGAGGTGTAACCCCTGTTGAAGGTCCTTTCCGGATCGGGGGTGAATCCACCTTCCGTCACACCGTATGATGTCCTGCCGTATCCGGGGTTGTGCAGGATGAATTCATCCAGGACATTGCGGTAATGCCTCACAACGTTTTTCACGTAGGATGCATTTTTCAGACGCCCTTCGATTTTGAAGGAGGTCACACCGGCGCCGACAAGATCCGCAATATGGCTGTCAAGACGATAGTCCTTCATCGAGAGGATATGCCTGCGCCGGGCAAGCAAGTCCCCTTTCGCGTCATAAACGTCGTAGAGGGAGCGGCAGGGCTGGGCGCAGCAACCTCTGTTGGCACTGCGTCCCGTCAGGTATTCGCTCAGATAGCATTCGCCGCTGTAGCTCATACAGAGCGCCCCGTGAACGAAGAACTCGACTTCGCAGGAGACGGCACTGCATATTTCCCTGATTGTCCGGAGGGACATCTGCCTTTCAAGTATGATTCTGCTGAAACCCGCCTTTTCAAGAGCGGCCGCTTTTTCCGGGGTACGGATAGCCGTCTGGGTGGAGGCGTGAAGTTCAATCGGAGGGAGATTCAACTTAGTGACCTTGAAATCCTGTACGATGAGGGCATCCACCCCGGCTCTGTAGTACTGCCACGCCAGTTTCTCCACCTCAGGCAGTTCCTCATCTTTGACAAGCGTATTCAGAGTGGCGTATATCCTCACCCCGAAGGTGTGGGCGTATTCGCACAGCGCGGCTACGTCCTCTATCCTGTTGCCGGCTGCGGCACGGGCACCGAACGCCGGGCCGGATATATATACGGCATCGGCACCGCACTCAATTGCTGCGATGCCGATTTCCAGGTCCCTTGCAGGGGCGAGAAGTTCAAGTCCTAGTTGCATTTCAGGGTAGTGAGCTGATATCTGGCTGCCTCACCCCATTTTTCATCCTGAGCAATCTGCTTGAAATATCCGCAGGCTTTTCCGTTTTCTCCGGAAGCCACGAGAGCTGTGGCCAACTGATAGATAATCTGAACTTTATCCTTTGCATTAGGGTTAAGTGCAAGATAAGCCTCCAGAGCGTCGGCGGCCTGCTTGTTCTGTTTCAGACCAAGAGATGACAAGCCGATAATCTTCTGGGCATTGGCATTGTCGAGATATTCCACAGACTTCTGTGCGGCCTCGATGGCACCCTTGAGATCCTTCGCTTTCTGGCAGGCGACGGCTTTCTTGACATAGATGTTGGAAAGCTGCTTTGCGGCAATCTCAGTCTCTCCGAGATTCAAAGCCTGCTCGAATGATGCAACGGCGCCATCCACGTCACCGTCTTTCACCTGAGCGGCTCCCTGCTGGATATAGAGTTTGGGAATAACTGATTCGGCGTCTCCCTGAGTTTCGGTGTCTCCGAACTTCTCAGCCAGCTGTGCAGCCTTGCTGATTTTCTCGATGGCTGACTTGAAATCGCCTGTACCGAATGCCTCCTTGCCCACTGCAAGATACAGTTTGGGAAGAATCCCTTCACTCTGGCTGATCATCTCGGCGCCATCCTCTCCAAGAGCGGCGGCCTGCTCAAGGACCTGCTCGAACAGAGTGATTGCTTCAACTTTGTTGTCCGCTACGACTGAGGCCGCTTTATTGTAAAGTTCAGTTACGGATTCCAGATCCTGAGCTGTAGAAATTCCGAGCGCGCATAGAAAAACGCAGAAAGAAACGATGATTTTTTTCATAATTATCAAATGTTTTTGTTGTTCGAAGTTGAGGAAAGCAAAGATATAAAATAAAAATCACTTCTGCAAAACAGCTTCTCAATCCATCGCATCTACAAGAAATCCGTCCCCTTCGTCAATCAGAGTCAGCCTCTTCTTCAGGGGCGCGGTCAACTCCCCGGAGCATATTTCAACCTCTACCACCGACATATCGCTGAAGGATTCATTGTCAGCCGAAAGGATTTTGAATTCCATCTTTTCCGCAGAAGAAACGATGTTGGCCTTAATCAGTTCGGGAAGATTGGCGTAATCCACCACGGCGGTGTCAATAAGGGCCGCGAAAGACGGAGTGCAGAACTTAACCGCTTCCCGGTAATCGGCCCGGAAATAACTCGAGAGGAACCCCTCGGTTGTCTTGAGGACTGTCTCCTCCCTTGAAATGCAGCCGGTTGCAACAATGGTCGCTGCCAGAACGAACAGCAATGCAGTTTTTTTCATATCAGATATCCATTTCCACTACTGTTATCCCCGCGCCTCCCGCCTGCACCGCCTCATCTCTGAACGAGGCCACGGAAGGAACGGTTCTCAAATATTTTCTTATCTCCTCCCGGAGGACTCCGTTGCCCTTTCCGTGAAGGATTGTGACCTGTCCGACTCCGACCATCGTGGCGTCGTCTATAAAGTGCATCACGATTTCGAGCGCTTCGGCCAGATGCTCTCCCCTGATGTCGATTGAGGGCTTGAAATTGAGCCTGCGACGGCTCACTGATTCGTTGTCGAAATTGTTGACCGGACGGAAGGTCGTTCTTGTCCTCTCCCTGTACTGCTGGCTGGAGATGACCTCGACTTTCGAGGGTGGAAGAAGGCTGATGATGTTCCCTATGGCCACCGAGACATTCTTACCGGAGATTCTGGTGATTTCCCCAACCATATCATTGTCCTTCAGCCTGACTTTGTCCCCAACCTGAAGAGGCGTTGTCCGGGCCGGCTCGGGAACCTTGGCAACGGGCTTGGCAACAGTCTGTCCGCCACGCTTTTCACGACGTTCCTGTTCCCGCTGGCGACGGGCCAGAATCTGCTGCATCTTGCGCTCGATTGCGGCATCCTTCTCACTCTGCTTTTCAGCATCGAGCCCCTTTGCAAACTCTTTCAACCCCTCACGGGCCTGACGGGTGGTCTCCTTCTCGGCCTGCGACTCCCGAATCTGGCGGATAGCGCGCTCCACCTCGCGATTTGCACCTGCCACGATTTGGGCGGCTTCGGCCTTCGCCTCCTCGATCACGCTCCTTTTAAGTTCCCTGACCTGGCTGAGTTCCTTTTCATATTTGTCCGTCAGGCTCTCAAGAGCCTTGTCGGTAGTCCTGATTCTGGCCAACTTCTCATCAAGGACTCTCTTGTTCCTGGCAATCTTGCGAAGATTCCTTTCGATGCTGACGTAATCATTCCCGGCCCTGGCCTCCGCATCTTTCACAATCTCTTCGGGAAGGCCTGTCTGACGGGCGAGTTCGAATGCGAAAGAATTGCCGGGCATCCCCTGCTCCAGTTTGAACAAAGGCCTGATGGCGGCCCCGTCGAAAAGCATCGCCCCGTTCTCCACCCCACCGCTGCGGTCGGCATATAGCTTAAGGTTGGTGTAGTGCGTGGTTATCACCCCGTAAACCCCCATATTGTCAAGCCGGGAGAGGACTGCCTCGGCGATTGCCCCTCCGGCCGCCGGCTCAGTGCCGCTGCCGAACTCGTCAATCAGCACAAGGGAATCCCCGGTTGCGTGCTCGATTATGTCGCGTAAACTTTTCAGATGGGAACTGTAGGTGCTCAGGTCGTTTTCGATGGACTGATTGTCCCCTATGTCGATGAAGATGTTGTCGAAAATCAGCATCTCACTCACCTCTGAGGTAGGAATCAGCATACCCCACTGGAACATATATTGGAGAAGGCCCACTGTCTTGAGGCAGACACTCTTTCCCCCGGCATTCGGACCGGATATCAAAAGTATGTGCTTCTCTTTGGTAAGAGTCAGAGTGAGAGGCACTATCTCCTTCTTCTCCCGTCTGAGGGAGGCTTCCAGAAGAGGATGGCGGGCACGCCTCAGGGAAAGGGTGCCGTCGGTTGAGATGACCGGCATCCCGGCTATCATATCGAGCGCGACCAGAGCCTTGGCCCGGATGAAATCCAGTTCCCCGATATAATCGGAGGCCGTTATGAGGTCCGCCAGATATGGCCGCAGGAACTCAGTGAATTCGAAGAGAATCCTGGAGATTTCCCTCTGCTCCTCAAAACGCAGCTCCCTTATCCGGTTGTTGAGTTCTATCACTTCAAGGGGTTCGATGAACGATGTCCTTCCGCTGGACGACTCGTCGTAGACGACGCCCTGTATCTTCTTTTTATTTGCACTCGGAACCGGAATGAGGATGTGTCCGTCCCGCATCGAAGCCTCGACGTCGGCATCAACAAGACCCTCATCCTGAGCACTCTTGAGAATAGATGCAATTCTGCGGGATATCGAGCCCTCCATCCCGCGGAGGCTGCGCCTGATTTCACCGAGTGCCTCCGAAGCCGTGTCCTTCACCTCTCCGTTCCTGTCAAGAATCGTCTCCATACGCCTTGCCGTCTCCGGGTAGAATACAACGGATGATGTCATCCTGCGCAGCGCCGGGTAGAGGTCATCCTTGCATTCCTGAAAAAAGGCAAGAATTCTGCGGAGGGTGTCAAGGCTTGCCTTCAAAGTCCTCAGGTCCTTCAGAGATATGGATGTGTTCTCCGCCTGCAGGGGAACCAGGAAAGGCCTTGTATCATAATAACCTCCACCGGGAAAACTATCCTCGAACATACAGATCAGCCGCATCTCGTCGGTCAGGGAGAGCCTTGTCATAATCTGTTCCCTGTCGCGGGAAATCTGCTCCCCCTCCACCTTTCTGGCCGCATAGCCGGTGGAGCACCTCACGGCAATCCGGCCGCGGACCTTGTCGAACCCTATCTTCTGCTCCAGAATCATTTTCTATAGAACTTTTCAAGGGCAAGCCGCAGGTCCATCGCGGAACTGACAGAAGAGAGGATTCCATCCCTCACAAAATGAATCTCCCCCGTCTCCTCGGAGACCACTATCGCAGCGGCATCCGAAACCTCGGAAATTCCAAGCGCGGCTCTGTGACGCATACCGAAACGCGGAGGAACATCCTCCCTTTCGGTTATGGGGAGAGTGCATCTGGCCGCAAGGATTCTGTCCGAAGACATTATCATCGCCCCGTCGTGAAGGGGCGTGTTCTTGAAAAAGATGTTTTCGATGAGACGGCTGTTGATTCCGGCCGAGATGATATCACCCGTCTGGATGAAGGAGGCCAGTTCATCCCGCCCCTTGACAACTATCAGTGCGCCTGTCTTTGTCTGAGCCATATTCACACAGGCGTTGATGACCTCATCCAGATGCTCCGGAGTGATTTCCGAAGCCCTGTCGCTCTTGAGGAAACGGTGGATCAGACGTGAGGGGAAGTTGGAACCGTGCACCCCGAGATGGAAAAGGAAACGGCGGATTTCAGGCTGGAAAATTATGAGCAGGGCTATCACACCCACACCCAGCAACTGCCCGAGAATAAAAGACAGAAGCTTCATCCCGAACAGCCTTGCGACAATCCAGATGACGTATATACCGATTATTCCTCCGAATATCCTTGTGGCGTTGGTCCCCCTCACGAGTTTGATAATCCAATAGATGAGTCCCGCAACAAGAACAACGTCCAGAAAATCCACGAAGGTGACGTTGACAAAATCAAACATAACGGCGCAAAGTTATGAAAAACATACCTATTAATTGTTCATTTCTTTTTATTATTTTCTCGAAAAACCCCTTTGTTAATTTAATATATAAAATTATCTTTGCCGCGTTGAAATTTACATTTTTTCTAACCTATAATTCTTTATGAAAAAAACACTCAAACTCTTTGCTGTGGCCGTTCTTGGTCTGTTTGTCAGCGTTGCAATGAATGCACAGTTGACAACATCAACCATAAGCGGTAAAATCACTGACAAACAGGGAGCTGTGCCCGGTGCGGCAATTATAGCCACACACGTTCCCACAGGTGCCCAGTACTATGCGGTATCCAACAACGAGGGCCGTTATTCAATCCAGGGTATGCGTCCCGGCGGGCCTTACACCGTATCCGTTCAGCTCCTGGGTTACAAGACAACCGTCTTCACCGACATCACTCTCAAACTGAGTGAAATCTACGCTCAGGACGTCCAGCTTCAGGATGCCACGGAACAGCTCGACGAGGTAATCGTAGTCGCCTCCGCCAGCAAATTTGTCAACGAGAAGACAGGTGCTTCGACAAACGTTTCCAACCGTCAGATGATGGACCTTCCCAACTCCAGCCGCAGCATCAGCGCAATCACCAAACTCTCCCCCTATTCCAACGGTATGAGTTTCGCGGGCGCTGACGGCCGTTCAACCAACTTCACTGTTGACGGTGCGAACCTGAACAACAACTTCGGTCTTTCTTCAAACCTCCCCGGTGGCGGAACCCCTATTTCCCTCGATGCAATCGACGAGATTCAGCTCGTAGTCGCTCCCTATGACGTACGTCAGAGCAACTTCGTAGGCGGCGGCATCAACGCCGTCACCAAGTCAGGTACCAACACCTTCAAAGGTACTGCATACACCTATTTCAATAATCAGGACCTTCGCGGCAACACAGTAATGGGTGAAGACCTCGGTACTCGCAAGAGCGAATCCGACCTCATCTACGGTGCCACCTTCGGCGGCCCTATCGTAAAGGACAAGCTCTTCTTCTTCGTCAACTTCGAAATGCAGAAGAAGCCCGATCAGACCATCAAGTACACCCCTGATGCCGCAAACCAGGCAATTCTCAAGAAGATCAGCGACAAGCTCATCAACGACTACGGTTATGACCCGGGTTCCTACACCGACTTCCCCGGCGGTATCGACAATATGAAGATTCTGGCCCGTCTGGACTGGAACATCTCCCAGAAACACAAACTTGCCTTCCGTTTCAACTATACCAAGAACGAACAGTGGTACACCCCCAACGGAAACTCCTGCGACGACAACTACCGCAACAAGGGTTTCAACCGTTCAAGCGACATCTCATTCCCGTTCGCGTACAATATGTACTCCCAGATGAACAACGTGATGTCATTCGCCCTTGAGCTCAACAGCCGTTTCTCAGACAACGTGCAGAACCGCTTCATCGCCACCTATACCGACATCAACGACCAGCGCGGCAGCAAGTCAAGCCCGTTCCCTCACGTTGACATTATGACCGGTGACACCTCCAGCGGAAACTATATTCCCTACACCTCATTCGGTTACGAGCTTTTCACCTGGAACAACGGTGTGAAGAACAAAGTCGCCAACATCCAGGACAACGTCTCAATCGAACTTGGCAACCACAACCTCACCGCAGGTATCAACTGGGAATATCAGAACGCAGTCAACTCCTATATGCGTAACGGTACCGGTTACTACCGCTTCGCCAACGTTGACGATTTCCTCAACGGCAACCTGCCTTTGAGCTTCGCTCTCACCTACGGCTATGACGGCAACGAAAACCCCGCCGGTGAAGTCCGCTACAATCAGTTCGCTCTCTACGTTCAGGATGACTGGCAGATCAGCGACCGCTTCAAACTGACCTACGGTGTGCGCGGTGACCTTCTTGCATACGACAACTCCTGCATCGCCACCAACCCCAACATCCTCGCATACGATATGGGAGGCAGAAGCGTAGATACAGGTAAATACCCCAAGGCCAACCTTCAGGTATCACCCCGTATCGGTTTCAATTGGGATATCGCAGGTGACAAGAGCCTCGTCCTCCGCGGAGGTACAGGTTTCTTCCAGGGCCGTCTCCCTCTTGTATTCTTCACCAATATGCCTCAGTATTCAGGTATGATTCAGGGTGGAGCAAGCAAGGGTATCTACAGCACCTCTCTCAAGAACGGTGTTCCTGTTTACACTGCGGAAAATCAGAGAGTTCTCTCTTCTCTTATGCAGAACGGCAAGATTGTCACAGACGTGAAAGAGATGCAGAAGATTCTCAACCTCCCCTCTTCTCCTTCATCAGAGAGCGCAGGTATGGGTGGAAACTCCTACATCAGCGGTGTTGACCCCGACTTCAAGATGCCTCAGATCTGGAAGACATCCCTCGCAGTCGACTACAAGTTCCCCACTTCGTTCCCCTTCACAGTTACAGCTGAAGGTATGCTCAACAAAGTCATCTACGGTGTAACCCTCAATGACTGGAACCTCAACGAGAACAAGGCCAACAAGCATTTCCGCGGACCCGACAGCCGTATTGACTACACAAGATGCCCTCAGGCCTACTACGGAAGCACCCACGCTTACGTGATGACCAATTCAACCGACGGTTGGGGCTACACAGCCAACGTCACTTTCAATATGACTCCCGCCAAGAACCTCGACCTGATGCTTGCATATACCCGCACCGAGTCCAAGGAAATCTCAGGTATGCCCGGAAGTGCTGCCGAATCAGCTTATACAGGTGTTTACACCGTCAACGGCCCCAACTTCAATACAGCTATGCGTTCAGAATATGTAGTGCCTGACAAGCTTATCGGTAGCATCAACTACTTCATTCCTTTCAAGGCATTCCACGGCCGTGGTCTCCACCTCAACCTCTTCTACACAGGTATGAGCGCCAATGGATACAACTACGTATATTCCAACGATATGAACGGCGACGGTATCGCAGCTGACCTTATCTACATCCCTGCATCTCCCAGCGAAATCGCTTTCAAGAGCACTGCAGATCAGGCTGCTTTCTGGCAGTTCGTAAATCAGGATCCTTACCTGAGCACTCACAAGGGACAGTATGCTGAATCCTGGGCAGCCCGCGCACCCTGGCTTCACAGATTTGACGCCCGTATCGCCGAGGACTTCTGCTTCAAGGCCGGCAACACAACCCACAATTTCCAGCTCAGCGTTTCCATCGACAACATCGGAAACCTCTTCAACTCTAATTGGGGTGTAACCCGTCTGTCAACTTATCAGACTTCTTACTCAGGTGCAATCGGAATCCTCAAGTATGAAGGCGTAAACGACAACAACCGTCCTGTATTCTCAATGAACAAAGTTGACGGTGCATATCCTACAGAGAGCTATGCAAACTTCGTAAACACCAGCACCCAGTGCTGGAGAATCCTCTTCGGTCTGAAGTATTTCTTCAACTAATCGGTTGATTATAGAATATTGAAAAGGCGGTCTTTTCAGACCGCCTTTTATTTTGCCATCATCTCCGCGGCGGCGGAGAGCTGTTCGTAGAAATCTTGGCCGTAGGCATCGGTCAGGGGCCGGCGCAGAAACTGATACACGCGGATGCCTTCACGCCTGCCTTTTTCGAAGGCGCAGTTGCAGATATCCCAGCGATGCAGGTTAAGTGCGGTCATACCATTGGACAGTCTTGAAGCGCGTATAGGATAAAGTCTGCAGGATATGGGCTTGACAAAGGGGCATTTGCCTTCGGCATTCGCCCTCTCGATTGCACAGAGACAATTCTCCCCTTCGAACAGTGTATATGCACACTCCTCGCCATTTCCGAGCAGAGGCGTCTCATAATCTCCGTCCGCACCGACACGGAAGAACCCGCCGCTTTCGACTTCGGCTCTCCCTTCCCTGCTCATGAATTCTTTGTACTTCGGGAAATTCCGTTTGAGAAGAGCGCATTCCTTCCGCAGCAGCGGAGCCCCTCCCTCTCCCTCTATGCAACAGGCACCCCTGCAACTGTCATAGTCGCAGCAGAAATATTCAAGAAGAATCTCTGAAGAGACGAGAATATCCCCTATGAGTATGGGGAGCTGCCTCATTTCAAAAGAGTTGCGCACCTGTCAACACTGTCGAGAAGTTCCCATCCGAAGAACTGAACCTCCTTTCTCACGGTACGGCCGCCTTCCCTAACCTCAACCTCTGCTCTGTAGGGTTTCCTGCCCATATGCCCATAGGCGGCGGTAGGTTCATATATAGGATACAGCAATCCGAACTTTTCAGTGATTGAAGCAGGCCTCAAGTCGAACAGGTCGTTGATTCTGTCTGCAATCTGACCGTCGGTCAGGCCGCACTTCGAGGTGCCGTAAGTATTGACGAAAATGCTGACGGGCCTTGCCACACCGATAGCGTAGGAAATCTGGACAAGCATCTCGGAGGCAACACCTGCAGCCACCATATTCTTTGCAATGTACCTGGCGGCATACGCCGCGCTCCTGTCAACCTTGCTGGGATCCTTCCCGGAGAAGGCTCCTCCACCGTGGGCTCCGCGGCCTCCGTAAGTGTCAACTATTATCTTGCGCCCTGTAAGACCGGTGTCTCCGTGAGGGCCGCCGATGACAAACTGCCCGGTAGGGTTTACGTGAAGTACATAGTCCTCCTTGAAGAGCGCCGCCGTTGCAGGACCGACCTTCGCTCTGACTCTCGGCAGAAGTATATTCTTAATGTCCTCGCGGATTTTCTCCTGAGAAATGCCTTCATCGTGCTGGGTGCTCAAGACAATGGTATGAATCCTGGAGGGAGTGTGGTCGTCATTATATTCTATGGTAAACTGGCACTTTGCATCCGGCCTCAGATAAGGCATCGGGGAGTTGCAGTCGTGGCGTATTGCGGCAAGCTCCATCAAGGTGGTATGAGCCAGACTCAAAGGCAGAGGCATATAACTTTCCGTCTCCGAACAGGCATAACCGAACATCATCCCCTGATCTCCGGCACCCTGGTCTTCATTTCCGGAGCGGACCACTCCTCTTGCGATGTCGGCACTCTGCTCGTGAAGAGTTGATATCACGGCGCAGGAATCTGCATCGAATTTGTAATCGCTTTTTGTGTAGCCTATGCGACGGATTGTCCGGCGGGCAATCTCCTGAATGTCCACGTATGCTTCGTGGCTTGTGGCTTCACCTCCCACAATGACAAGTCCGGTGCTGACAAAAGTCTCGCAGGCAACGTGGGAAGCCCTGTCCTGGCGAAGGAATTCGTCAAGTATCGCATCCGAAATCTGGTCCGCGACCTTGTCGGGATGCCCTTCCGATACTGATTCTGAAGTAAATAAGTACATTCTACCAAACATTCAACGGTATTCCGGCCATTTTCTTTCTGACCTTCTCGTGAACGGAGGCAATCACTTTCTCATTCTCCACGTCCGCAAGAACTTCATCAATCTCCTTTACTATCCACTCCATATCCTTCTCCACCATACCTCTGGATGTGATGGCCGGGGTCCCTACCCTGATACCTGAAGTCTGGAAAGGAGAACGAGTATCAAACGGAACCATATTTTTGTTGACGGTGATACCGGCACGTACCAGAGCATTCTCGGCAACCTTTCCCGTCAGATCGGGATACTTGGTCCTGAGGTCAATCAGGATAAGATGGTTGTCCGTACCGCCGGAGACCACTTTATATCCTTTGGCCGTGAACGCGGAAGCCATAACGGCGGCATTCTTCACGACCTGGGTCTGGTATGCCTTGAATTCGGGCTGGAGCGCCTCATAGAAAGAGACTGCCTTTGCGGCAATGCAATGCTCGAGAGGACCACCCTGGGTGCCCGGGAAAATGGAGGAATTGAGAACTGCGCTCATCTTCTTGATTTCCCCCTTGGGAGTTGTGATTCCCCAGGGATTGTCAAAATCCTTGCCCATAAGTATGATACCACCGCGAGGACCCCTGAGGGTCTTGTGGGTTGTCGATGTAACAATATGAGCATAATTCACGGGGTTCTTGAGCAGACCTGCGGCTATCAGACCCGCCGTGTGAGCCATATCGACCATCAGAATGGCACCGATGGAATCCGCTATTGCACGCATCCTTTCATAGTCCCATTCACGGGAGTAGGCCGAAGCGCCGCCGATTATCAGTTTCGGCTTATATTCCAAAGCCTTCCGCTCCATATCGTCATAATCAATCAAGCCCGTGGACTCTTTCACGCAATAACCTACGGCCTTGTAGGTCTTGCCGGAGACATTGACCGGAGAGCCGTGAGTGAGATGCCCACCGTGAGCAAGATCCAGACCCATAAACGTATCGCCCGGATTGAGGCAGGCGAAAAGGACTGCAGTATTGGCCTGGGCTCCGGAATGAGGCTGTACATTCGCATATTCAGCATCGAAAAGTTGTTTCACGCGGTCTATGGCAAGCTGCTCGATTTTATCTATTACCTCGCATCCTCCATAATACCTTGCACCGGGATAGCCCTCCGCATATTTGTTAGTACAAACGCTGCCCAATGCCTCAAGAACCTGTTCACTGACAAAATTCTCCGAAGCGATGAGTTCGATGCCGCTCATCTGCCTCTCCTCTTCCCTCTTAACTAAATCTGAAAGCAGAACGTCGTATTTCATATTGTTTTGTTATTTTTGTTCCGCAAAGTTACTTTTTTTCTCCCAATTTGGAAATTATGTTCCGAAAACTTTTAAACAGCGAATTGCACCGTTTGAGCGTCGAGGAGTTCAAATCCTCCGAAAAATCATCCTCGGTGGTAATCCTGGACAACATACGCAGTCTGCATAACGTGGGGTCGGTCTTCAGAACTTGCGATGCCTTCAGGTTGGGACGCCTCTATCTGTGCGGAATCTGTGCCTGTCCTCCCTCCCCTGAAATCCATAAATCGGCTCTGGGAGCCGAATTCAGCGTGGAGTGGGAATACAGGGAAAGCACTGCGGAACTTGTCCGGCAACTCAAGGATGAGGGGTACACGATTGTCAGCGTCGAGCAGGCGGAGAATTCCACCAGCCTCGAAAATTTCCACCCCGAAAAGGGGCGCAAGTTTGCCTATGTCTTCGGAAATGAGGTCAAGGGGGTGAGCCAGGAGGTGGTCGATGCCTCCGACCTCTGCCTGGAAATACCGCAATACGGCACCAAACATTCCCTGAACGTCTCCGTCTCCGTGGGGATTGTCCTGTGGAGTGTCGCCGGAATCCTTCAATGATTTCTATGATTTTATAAGATATTGTATATGAAACGTTTACTCGCACTTACCCTCTTTCTGGCAATCGCAGCCACGGCTCCGGCCCAGACATTTCGTGAATGGCAGGACCCTTCCGTCAATGAAATCAACCGCCTCCCTATGACGGCAATGCCCGCACCCGGGGGAGACATCGTCTCCCTGGAGGGAGAATGGGATTTTCATTTTGCAGAAAGGGCGGAAAAACGTCCGAACGGTTTTTTCTCGAAAAAATATGACGCGGGACAGTGGAAGACGATGAAAGTTCCGGCAGTCTGGGAACTCAACGGTTTCGGCGACCCCCTCTACGTGAATATTGGCTATGCCTGGAAGACCTGGTACAAGAACAATCCCCCTCTCGTCCCTTCAGCTCACAATCACGTGGGTTCATACAGGAGGTACCTCACCATCCCGGCATCCTGGAGCGGGAAACAGATTATCATCCATCTGGGCAGCGTAACCTCCTGCGTCTATCTCTGGGTCAACGGAAAGTTCGTGGGCTACGGAGAGGACAGCAAACTTCATCAGGAATTCGACATCACACGGTTCGTAAAGCCGGGGCAGGAGAATCTTTTCGCGATACAGGTGATGAGATGGTGTGACGGCACCTATCTGGAGGACCAGGATTTCTTCCGCTACAGCGGTATAGCGAGAGACAACTTCATCTACTCCCGGGACAAAAGGCATCATATTTCAGACGTCAACATCACGCCTGATCTGGAGAATGATTACAGGGACGGCCGTCTTGACGTGGAAATCTCCCAGGTCGGCAAAGGAGAGGCTGTCCTGCAACTTTTCGATGCCGGAGGGAAATGCGTACATCAATGTTCCGTCAAGGGAGAGGGACGTAAAAGCGCCACTATCAAAGTGGAGAATCCCCACAAATGGAGCGCGGAAGACCCCTATCTCTACAAGCTTGCCGTCACTCTGAAGACAGGGCAGTCCGACAATGCCGAGGTTCACAACTTCAACGTCGGTTTCCGCAAGGTGGAAATCAAGGGCAGACAGCTTCTTGTCAACGGAAAGGCGGTTCTTTTCAAGGGTGCCGACAGGCACGAGATGGATCCCTATGGAGGATATGTAGTCCCCAGAGAAAGGATGATTCAGGATATCACCCTGATGAAAAAGCTGAATATCAATGCAGTACGCACCTGTCACTATCCGGACGACCCCTACTGGTATGACCTGTGTGACCGTTACGGCCTCTATGTGGTGGCAGAGGCGAACGTGGAGTCGCACGGTATGGGATACGGCGAAGAAACTCTTGCCAGAGACACAGCCTTCCTCAAGGCGCATCTGGAACGCAACCGCCGCAACGTGAAATGCAATTTCAACCATCCTTCCATCATAGTCTGGTCGCTCGGCAATGAGGCGGGCTACGGTCCCAACTTCGAAGCCGCATACGATATGGTCAAATCCCTTGACGGAAGCCGTCCTGTCCAGTACGAAAGGGCTGAATATGACGGAAAGAGCGATATCTACTGCCCTATGTACTATTCCTGGGACAACATTGTGAAATATTGTGAAAACCCGGAATATACCAAGCCTCTCATACAGTGCGAGTATGCCCACGCAATGGGTAATTCCGAGGGCGGTTTCAGGGAATATTGGGAACTGATTCGCAAATATCCCCAGACCCAGGGCGGTTTCATCTGGGATTTCGTGGACCAGTCTCCGCTCCTGAAGCTCAAGAACGGCAATACGGTCTATGCCTACGGCGGCGATTTCAATTCTCTTGACCCGTCGGATTTCAATTTCTGCGACAACGGTCTTGTAAGTCCGGAGAGGGTGCCCAATCCTCACGCCTACGAAGTGCAGTATCACTATCAGAACGTCTGGACATCGCTCGCGCAGGGCGGATTGGAAGTTTTCAACGAGAATTTCTTCAAATCTCTTGACAACTGCCGCCTGGAATGGACCGTCATCCATAACGGACAGGTTGTCAGGACCGGATCTGTCGGGAAGATTGACGTGGCGCCGCAGCAGAAGAGGCTCATTGACGTTGATTTCGGAGATTGCAGTCAGGACGGGGAGTGGTTCGTCAATGTAAGCTATTCCCTCTGTAAGAAAGAGGGTCTTCTGCCTGAAGGGACAGTGGTTGCCCGTCAGCAGCTTCCCCTGGGGAACGGTGTTTTCGCAAAGGCCGCAACAGGCAGCAGCAAGGCACCCTCCTACTCTGTCTCCACCAGCAAAGCGCTGATTGTCAATGGCAATGACTTTTCTATCTCATTCTCTGCCGACGGTTGGATTGAAAGTTATGTTCTGGATGGCGGGCAGATGATTCTGCCGGGGACCGTCCTCAAGCCGAACTTCTGGAGAGCTCCCACCGACAACGACTTCGGAGCCGAGCTGCAGAACAAGTATTCGGTATGGAAGAATCCGGATCTGAAACTTGTATCTTTTGCTACCGAAGCCAATTCAAGCCACATTATAGCGAACGCCGTTTATGACATTGAAGGCACAGGCGCGAGCCTGACAATGAGATACCGTATCGGGGAAACGGGAACCGTGGAGGTTTCTCAGAAGATGTCCGCAGGAAAAGATAAAGAGGTGCCCAATCTGTTCCGTTTCGGCGTACAGCTGACAATGCCGCACGCGTTCGACCGTATGGAATGGTACGGAAGAGGGCCAGGCGAGAGTTACGCCGACCGCAAGGACAACACCTTCATCGGTTTGTATCAGGGGCTTGTCGCCGACCAATATTATCCCTATATCCGCCCGCAGGAGACAGGCAACAAGACTGACATCCGCTGGATGAGGATTCTTGACGGTAAAGGCCGGGGACTGGAATTTTCCGCCTGCACCCCCTTCTCAGGTTCCGTTCTCCACTACAGCATCGAAACTCTTGACGAAGGGAAGGCCAAGCGCAATCTTCACGCCGGTGACATCAGGGAGGATAATCTGACCAATGTCCTGATTGATAAGGTGCAGATGGGGCTCGGGTGCAGGGATAGTTGGGGAGCGCTTCCGCTTCAGAAGTATATGCTGCCCTATGGCGATTACTTCTTCGAATTCACCATCTCGCCCGTCCACCCCTGACGCCCGTTCGAGTCTTCCGTCTATTACAAAAAAAAGGAAGGGCAAACAGATTACGGCAGGGACAGGTTGCGACGGATGCTGAGCTTCAGTGCCTGAAAGTTGCTCGTCTGCTTCGTGATGTCTGCGGGTCCCGCCGGCAGGAGCCGGCCCACAGACATTCTCCACTCGCATCCGGCATCCTTTCGCGGCACTTGCCGCAATGCATCCTTTCGCATACCTGTCCCTGCCGATAAACTTTTTCGGGGTCACTCGGCCGAGGCTCGTGAGCAAAACAGATGTTTTCGCTCACGAAGGCCACAAAAATGAGCTCCGCGTGAGCAAATGGCCGGATTTTGCTCACGTCCTCCACAAAAGAAGAAGGACAACCTAACGGCTGTCCTTCCTTTCTTTGAGCGGAAAACGAGACTCGAGCCCGCTGCCGCGGGCCTTTTCGCGTGACTATTTATGACCCCAGCCCGGCTCCGCCGGGCTTTCGGGGTCGCTCGTTCGAGCCACGGCCTGCTACTGCAAAAGGAAAGAGGACATCCTGTCGGTTGTCCTCTTTCCTTTTGAGCGGAAAACGAGACTCGAACTCGCGACCCCGACCTTGGCAAGGTCGTGCTCTACCAACTGAGCTATTTCCGCGCTTTGGGATGGCAAAGGTACGAACATTTTTTATATCTGCAAATATTTTTTTAAAAAGATTTTTAACCTTCTCATTGTTGATAAGTATAATGGGTATTTCCGCTCCGTTTGATTAAATTTGTCACTTCAAAAACAACACAGCAATGAAACTTGTCTATACGGGAAAAACCAAGGACGTATTTGCCCTGGAGAATGGTAACTATCTTCTGAAATTCAAGGATGACTGTACTGGAAAGGACGGAGTGTTCGATCCGGGCGAAAACTCTGTAGGTCTGACAATTGAAGGCGTCGGCGACGTCAACCTCCGAATGTCAGTCTATTTCTTCGAAAAAATCAACGAAGCCGGAATCCGCACTCACTATGTCAGCGCAGACCTGAAAGAGACAACAATGGAAGTTCTCCCCGCCAAGGTGTTCGGCCACGGTCTCGAAGTAATCTGCCGTCACAAGGCAGTGGGCAGCTTCCGCCGCCGCTACGGGGAATATATTGAAGAAGGCGCCGATCTTCCCGCATACGTGGAGACAACATTCAAGAACGACGAAAAGGGCGACCCCCTGGTAACCAAGGACGGCCTGGTAGTGCTCGGCATAATGACTGAAAAGCAGTATGACGACATCAAGGCGATGACTCAGAAAATAACGGCCATTGTGGCCGATGACCTGAAAGCCAAGGGCCTGGTCCTCTACGACATCAAATTCGAGTTCGGCTACGACCCCGACGGAAACGTGATGCTGATTGACGAAATCGCATCCGGCAATATGCGCGTCTATAAGGATGGTCAGTATGTCGATCCTATGACTCTTTCAAAACTCTTCTTTGCAAAATAGCATCCGGAGTATGAAAGTAGGTATAGTGATGGGGTCCACAAGCGACCTTGAGATAATGTCCGCCGCATTCTCGACACTCGATGAATTCGGCATCCCCTACGAAAAAAGGGTTATCAGCGCCCATAGGGCTCCCGCACTGCTGAGCGAATGGGCCTCCACCGCCAGAAGCCGCGGCATTGACATCATCATTGCCGGAGCGGGCGGAGCGGCTCATCTTCCGGGAGTTACGGCGGCCTTCACGACTCTTCCCGTAATCGGAGTCCCCATCTCGGGGAAAGCATTCGGGGGGTTGGATTCCCTGCTTTCAATGGTGCAGATGCCCTCCGGCATACCGGTGGCCACAGTGGCCGTCAACGGAGCGAAGAATGCAGCTCTCCTTGCCGTCTCAATCATAGCGCTGAGCGACAAGGAAATATCGGGGAAACTCGAGAATTTCAGAAAATTACAGACTGAAAAAATAGCCCAAACACAGATTTAGAACAATGGAGCATATCCGTATTTTTGTAGAAAAGTATTCGGAATTTCAAGTGGAGGCCAGAAGCCTTCTTGCTGAACTGAACGAAAACCTTTCTATGAATCTTCATTCCCTCAGGGTCATCAATGTTTACGACCTGGCAGGGTTCTCCGCAGAGTTATTGGAAAAGTGCAGATATACCGTCTTCGGGGAGAGAGTCACCGACAGCGTGACCGACAGTTTCCCTCTTGAGGGAAAGAAATATCTGGCTGTGGAATTCATCCCCGGACAATTCGACCAGAGGGCAAGTTCCGCAGAGGATTGCGTCAGGCTCATCGACCCACGGGCAGGAATCCGAATCAAGAGTTCCCGCCTCTATGTATTTGATGACGCTACAACGGAAAAAGAGCTTGCATCAATCCGCCACTACCTTATAAACGCAGTGGAAGCAAGGGAGAAAGACCTTTCCAGGCTCGACTTCAACGACAAGGCCGAAGTCCAGCCCGTAGCAGTTCTGGACGGCTTCACACAGATGTCTCAAAATGAATATCCCACATTCTGCAAGAAATGGGGCCTGGCGATGAACGCCGACGACCTGGCTGAGGTAGTGAAATATTTCTCGTCCGAGCACCGCAACCCCACCGAGACTGAGCTGAGGATTCTGGACACCTACTGGAGTGACCATTGCCGCCACACCACCTTCAATTCCGAAATCACGGAGCTGAAAATCGACGGAAGTTTCATCAGAGAGGACATCGAAGAGACTCTGAAGGACTTCCTCGCAATGAGGAGGGAACTCGGACGGGAGGAGAAAAGCCTGTGTCTTATGGAACTGGCCACTATCGGGGCAAGATATCTCAAGAAAAAGGGCCTTCTGGAGGATTTGGAGCAGAGCGAGGAGAACAACGCCTGCAGCATTTACATCAACGTTGATGTGGACGGCAGACAGGAGAAATGGCTTCTCCAGTTCAAGAACGAAACCCACAACCACCCCACTGAAATAGAACCGTTCGGAGGCGCGAGCACCTGCCTGGGCGGAGCAATCAGAGACCCCCTTTCAGGGAGAGCCTACGTCTATCAGGCTATGCGCATCACCGGCGCGGGCGACATTTACGCGAAAGTCTCCCAAACCATCGCCGGCAAACTGCCTCAGAGAGTCATCAGCCGGAAGGCCGCCGCAGGATATTCAAGCTACGGAAACCAGATAGGCCTGGCCACCACCCACGTCAGGGAAATCTACCACAAGGGCTACACCGCCAAGAGGCTTGAAGTGGGTGCCGTGGCCGGAGCAGTCAGGGCAAGCGACGTCAGGAGGGAAAGTCCCGTCCCGGGAGATATCATCCTGATGCTCGGAGGCCGCACCGGCAGAGACGGTATCGGCGGAGCGACAGGCTCCTCCAAGGAGCACACCGAAACTTCCCTCGAAACCTGCGGAAGTGAAGTCCAGAAGGGCAACGCCCCTGAGGAACGCAAGCTGCAGCATCTTTTCAGACGCAAGGAAGCAACCTGTCTGATAAAGAAATCCAACGATTTCGGGGCCGGCGGAGTCAGCGTGGCAATCGGAGAACTTGCCGACGGACTCGACATCCATCTTGACAGGGTCCCGGTAAAATACAGTGGCCTCAACCCCACGGAACTGGCAGTGAGCGAATCCCAGGAGAGAATGGCAGTGGTCATTTCCGCAGAGGACAGAGAAAAATTCGAGGATCTCTGCCGTCAGGAGAACATTGAAGTAACCTACGTGGCCGACGTCACGGACAGCGGAAGGATGAGACTGTTCCACTACGGGGTGGCGGTAGCTGACATCAGCCGCAAATTCATAGACAGCGCAGGGGCAAAGCACTACTGCAAGGCCACCGTGGGTGCTGTCGAGGAGAAGAATCCCTTCAGTAACGGATGTGCCGTCGGAAACAGCCTCGGGGAAAAGATGAAATCCGTCCTCGCAGGTCCAAACGTCACATCGCAGAAGGGTCTCATCGAGATGTTCGACTCCACAATCGGTCGCTCGACCGTCCTGATGCCTTTCGGCGGATATCTGCAGGAAACTGAGACTCAGGTTTCTGTCCAGAAGATTCCCGTTGACGGCTACACCGACACGGCATCCGTAATGTCCTTCGGCTTCAACCCCGATCTTTCATCCTGGAGTCCCTATCACGGAGCCGCCTATGCAGTGGTCGAAGCGTGCAGCAAAGTTGTCGCGGCCGGAGCGGACTGGTCGGGTATGCGTTTCTCATATCAGGAATATTTCGAAAGAATGACCTCCGACCCCCACTCGTGGGGAAAACCCCTGGCAGCCCTGCTGGGAGCGCTGAAGATGCAGAAGGCTCTGGGTCTCCCCTCCATCGGAGGAAAGGATTCGATGAGCGGAACGTTTGAAAACATCAGCGTCCCTCCCACTCTGATAGCTTTCGGAATCACTACCGTGAATGCAGGAAAAGTGATTTCTCCCGAATTCAAGATGGATGGCAACAAACTCTATCTGATAAGACATACCCCGCTCAAAAACCATATGCCCGACACGGAGCAGCTCAAGAGGAATTGGAACTACATCCACGACAGGATTGCGGACGGTTCGATTGTCTCCGCCTGGTCTGTAGGTTTCGGAGGCGTGGCGGAAGGCCTTGCAAAAGCCTCCTTCGGCAATTGTTTCGGGTTTGATGTGAACCTTTCCGAAGGCGACCTGTTCGACTGCACCTACGGTTCCATACTTGTGGAGGCCGAAAGCGAACTGACATTCGATGCAGCGGTGGAGATAGGAAAAGTAACTGACGGAGAAGACGGTCTGTGCACTGTCAACGGTGAAAGAATCAACCTCGACGAACTTTACAAAGCCAATACGGAGCCTTTTACAAGAGTCTATCCCTCAACTGCAAAGGCATCCCACAGCGATGTTGCCCCCGAAGGGACAAAAGCCCGGGCAAAGGCTAAAACCGCCGTCCGTCCCTACAGATTCCCCTCTGTCGCCCGCCCGAAGGTCTATATACCCGTATTCCCGGGTTCCAACTGTGACTATGACACGGCCAAGGCGTTCCGCAAAGCCGGAGCCGAGGTGGAAATCGGTGTATTCTGCAACCTGACCGGAGAAGATGTCCTCAGATCGACTGAGGAGATGTGCCGTCAGATAGACTCCTGCCACATCCTGTCACTCTGCGGAGGATTTTCCCTCGGAGACGAGCCTGACGGCAGCGCGAAATTCATCGCATCCGTACTCAGGAGCGAACCTGTTGCCAAAGCCGTCGAAGCTCTTCTGGAAAGGGACGGCCTGATACTGGGCATCTGCAATGGATTCCAGGCTCTTGTCAAGAGCGGACTGCTGCCCTTCGGCAAGCCCGGCAACGTGACAAAGGAATCCCCCACCCTGTTCCGCAACGACATCAACAGGCATATCTCCCAGATTGTCACCACCCGGGTGGCAAGCGTCGCATCTCCCTGGCTCGCAGGACTTGAAGTCGGACAGACCCACTGCATCGCAGTCAGCCACGGAGAAGGCAAGTTCGTCGTATCGGAAGAGATGGCCCGCCACCTCTTCGAGAACGGGCAGGTAGCCTTCCAGTATGCAGACCCTGTCACGGACGAACCCACGATGTCCTCCCCCTACAACCCCAACGGCTCGTATTACGCCATTGAGGGCATCATCAGCCCGGATGGTCACATCCTCGGCAAGATGGGCCACAGCGAACGCTTCGAGGACAACCTCTACAGGAATATCATCGGAGATTGCGATCAGAAACTCTTTGAAAATGCTGTCAAATATTTTGTCAAATAATGGAAAAACTGATTTTTGACGGAAAGGAAAAGCAACTCTTCAAGACAGACGACCCGCAGGTTCTGCTCTTGAAGTACAAGGATGACACCACCGCCTTCGATGGTATCAAAAGAGCCGTCTTTGCAGGAAAAGGGGAGTTGAACTGCAATATCTCAGCCCTGATTTTCAAGGTTTTGGAGAAGAACGGCATCCCCACCCACTTTATCTGCCAGAACGGCCCCGACACTCAGTTGTGCCGCAAGTGCAGAATCATCCCCCTTCACGTGATTGTAAGGAACTACATCACGGGAAGTACCGCAGACCTCCTGGGCCTGGAATACGGGTTCAAACCCAGAAACGTGGTATATGAACTGAGATATGACAACGAAGGCCTCTCCAAACCTCTTATCAATGACCATCACGCTGTCGCGCTGAAACTTGTCACATATCAGGAACTGGAGACTATCTACGATATTGTCGGAAGAACCAACAAACTGCTTGTCAACCTCTTCCACAAGGCCGGCATCAAACTGGTCGACTATCGCGTAAAACTCGGTCACACCGCTGACGGCACAATCATCCTGGCCGATGAGATCAGCCCGGACACCAGCCGTATGTGGGACGAAGCCACTGGAGAGAGCCTCGACAAGGATCGTTTCCGCCACGACCTGGGGTACATCTGCGACAATTACAGAATCGTTCTTGAAAGATTGACCAAAATTATGGAGGGAAAGAAATGAGCGTTTTCGGAGCATACGGGGTCAAGAATATCCCCTCAATCCTCTACTACGGACTCCACGCTCTTCAGCACAGAGGGCAGGAAGGAGCCGGTATCGTGACTTTCACGGAGGATGGCAAACCTTGCCGCAAAAGGGGGCTGGGACTGGTTTCCGACGTCTTCAATGCCGAGAACCTGTCACAACTCCAGGGAAATATCGGCATAGCCAGTGTACAGTACGCAAACAAGAACAAGGGCGGAATCGACAACGTGGAGCCCTACTTCTTCCATCACAAATACGGTGACTTTGCCATCGCCAACGACGGTGACCTGATAAACGGCAGCCAGATACAGAGTTATCTTCAGGACAAGGGAGCTCTCTTCCAGACTTCGACCAACAGCGAAATTCTGGCCCAGCTCGTGAAGAAGGAGAGCAACAAGCCCCGTATCTGGCAGATAATAGATACCCTCAATATGATGGAAGGAGGGTTCGCATTCCTGATTATGACCAAGAGCCGCATCTACGCCTGTCGCGACAAGTACGGAATCAAGCCGCTTGCCATCGGACGTCTTGACGAAGGGTACGTGGTCAGCAGCGAAAGCTGCGCCTTCGACCTTATAGGGGCGCAGTTCATCCGTGACGTGGAACCGGGGGAAATAGTCACCCTCGACGCACACGGCATCAGAAGCAACCGCTATTCCAAATTCCAGAGGCACAAACTCTGCGCGATGGAGTACATCTATCTCGCCCGCCCGGACAGTGACCTGGACGGTTGCAACGTCCACGCCTACAGAAAGGAATCCGGAAGGAGGCTGTTCCGCGAATGCCCTGCGGATGCCGACATTGTGGTAGGAGTGCCCGATTCCAGCCTTAGCGCGGCTATGGGATACAGCGAGGAAAGCGGAATCCCCTACGAAATGGGCCTCATCAAGAACAAATACGTGGGTCGCACCTTCATCCAGCCTTCCCAGGATATGCGGGAAAGGGGCGTGAAGATGAAACTCTCCGCAATAAGGTCCATCGTCAGCGGCAAGAGAATCGCCCTGATTGACGACTCCATTGTCAGGGGGACAACCTCCATAAAAATCATAAAGATGCTGCGCGAAGCCGGTGCAACTGAAGTACACGTCAGAATCGCCAGCCCCAAGATGACCTGCCCCTGCTACTACGGGGTCGATACACCCACTTTTGAGGAACTGCTCTGTTCACGAAGAAGCGTGGAGGAGGCCTGCGCCTTTATCGGAGCCGATTCTCTGGGATTTCTTTCCCCGGAATCCACAATAGCATCCTGCCCCGGAAGGGAGGACCTCTGCCTGGCCTGCTTCACGGGAGAATATCCAACGTCACTTTATCAACATTAGAATCTGTCTTATAAAATTATGGCCAAATCTTACGAAAACGCCGGAGTAAACCTGGAAGCCGGATACGAAGTGGTCCGACGCATCAAACAGCACGTCGCATCTACAGCCCGCAAGGGCTCGATGGGAGGTATCGGTTCATTCGGAGGTATGTTTGACATCTCATCCCTCGGACTGAAGGAACCTCTTCTTGTCAGCGGCACCGACGGTGTCGGTACCAAACTGAAGATAGCCTTCGCTATGGACAAACACGACACAGTGGGCATCGATGCTGTGGCAATGTGCGTGAATGATGTCCTCGCACAGGGGGCAGAACCGCTCATTTTCCTCGATTACGTTGCCATCGGTCACAATGTTCCCTCGAAAGTGGAGGCGATTGTTGCCGGTGTCGCGGAGGGATGCCGTCAGGCTGGATGCGCTCTGGTGGGAGGAGAAACCGCCGAGATGCCCGGTATGTACACCGACGGTGAATATGACATTGCCGGTTTCACCACCGGCGTGGTCGAGAAATCACAATTGATTGACGGCAGCAAGGTGAAAGTCGGTGACGTGCTCGTGGGCATAGCATCCAGCGGCGTCCATTCCAACGGTTTCAGCCTTGTCCGCAAAATTGTGGCTGACAAAGGGTTGAGCTACCACAACAAGATTGAGGAACTGGGAGGCCGCCAGCTTGGCGAGGTGCTCCTGACCCCCACCAGAATCTACGTGAAACAGGTCCTTGAGGTAATCCGCAATTGCGACGTTCACGGAGTGGCCCATATCACGGGTGGCGGTTTCGATGAGAATATTCCCCGTATCCTCCTTGACGGTCAAGGCGTTACCATCAAAGAAGGTTCCTGGGAGATTCTCCCGGTCTTCAAGGTCCTCGAGAAATGGGGAGGTGTCCCTCACCGTGAGATGTTCAACATCTTCAATATGGGTATCGGGATGGTTATCGCACTTGAGAGCAGCGATGCGGAGCGTGCCATCGAAATCCTCAAAGCTGCCGGAGAAAAAGCATCGATAATAGGTCAGGTAACAGCCGGAGAAGGCGTGACAATAGAATAATGAAGAACATTGCAATTTTTGCCAGCGGCACCGGGACCAATTTCGAGGCCATCTCCAATGCCTGCAATGACGGGAGTCTCGATGCCCGGATTGTCCTGCTCGTATGCGACCACCCTGAAGCGCCGGTAGTTGCCAAGGCCGCCGCAAGAGGAGTTCGCACCTTCGCCTTCACCCCCGGCAATTATGCATCAAAAGCCGGTTTCGAGACGGAAATCGCGGATATTATGGACTCGCTGGATGTTGAGTTGGTTTGCCTGGCAGGCTATATGAGACTGATAGGTGACGTCCTTCTCGCGCGCTATGGAGGGAGAATCATCAACATACATCCATCCCTTCTCCCCGCATTCAAGGGGGCTCACGCCGTGGAACAGGCTTTCGAATACGGCGTAAAGGTGTTCGGAGTCTCCATCCATTACGTCGATCAGACCCTTGACGGGGGAAAAATCATCGCCCAGAGAGCCTATGCATACGAAGGGTCTGACATAGAGGAGGTCCGCAGGATGGGGCACGAGATTGAATACGAATTATATGTTGAAACAATTAAAAAACTGATAACGGAATGAAACGCGCACTTTTCAGCGTAAGCGACAAGACTGGACTTGTTGAATTTGCGAAGGGACTCGTCGCCCTGGGATGGGAAATCATCGCCACTGGCGGCACGAAACGGGTTCTCGATGAAAACGGAGTGAAAACCATCGGCATAAGCGACGTCACCGGATTCCCCGAAATCTGTGACGGAAGGGTGAAGACCCTCCATCCGAAAGTACACGGCGCCCTGCTTGCCCGCCGGGATGACCCCAGCCATCTCAAATCATTATCAGACAACGGGATAGAATTTATAGACCTGGTTTGTGTCAACCTCTATCCTTTCCGTGAGACAATCGCCAAAAAGGACGTTACGATGGATGACGCCATCGAGAACATCGACATCGGAGGTCCCTCAATGCTCCGCAGCGCTGCCAAGAACTACAAGGACGTGACTGTGGTCTGCAACCCCTGCGACTACGGACGCATCCTCACCGAAATATCCGCAAACGGAAACACTCTTGTGGAGACCAGACTCGAACTCTCCGCAAAGGCCTACACACATACCGCCCAGTATGACAGTTGTATAGCCACGTTTATGAGGGATAAGGCCGCTCTTCCCGAGAAACTTTTCCTCGAGTTCGACATCAAGCAGTCCCTCCGCTACGGGGAGAATCCCCATCAGTCCGCAAAGTTCTACAAGGAAACAGGAAATTGCAGTTTCAGCCTTGCAAATGCCGTCCAGATTCAAGGAAAGGAAATGTCCTACAACAACATCCAGGACGCCAACGCGGCTCTTGCCATCACCAAGGAATTTGCGGAGCCCTTCTGCGTTGCTCTCAAACATATGAACCCCTGCGGTGCGGCAACCGGCAAGACCATCGAAGAAGCCTGGACAAAGGCTTATGAAGCCGACAAGGTCAGCATCTACGGAGGAATCGTCGCCCTCAACCGCGAGGTGAGCGAAGAGGTGGCAGAAGGTCTCAAACCCATCTTCCTAGAGATTGTGATGGCCCCCTCCTTCAGCGAAAAGGCTCTGGAGATTCTCTCCACCAAGAAAAACCTGCGTGTCCTGACAATCGATATGACTCCCTCGTCTGAAGTCCGCAATCAGTATGTCAGCGTGAACGGAGGTCTTCTGGTCCAGCAGCAGGACATTGCCACCGCGACTCTGACTCCGGAAATGTGCGTGACCGCCGTCAAACCGGACATCTCGCTCACAAAGGATATGGAATTCGGCTGGAAAATAGTCAAACACGTCAAATCCAATGCAATCGTGGTCGTCAAGGGCGGACGTACCCTTGGTGTGGGCGCAGGGCAGATGAATCGTGTGGGTTCCGCCGAAATCGCGCTCAAGGAGGCTCAGGCCGCAGGATTCACGGAAGGCCTTGTCCTGGCCTCCGACGGGTTCCTCCCGTTCGATGACACAGTCTCCCTGTCCGCTTCATACGGCGTGACGGCCATCGTGCAACCGGGAGGCAGTATCCGCGACAATGACTGCATCGTGAAAGCGGATGAACTTGGAATCGCTATGCTGATGACAGGCGAGAGACATTTCAAACATTGACAACCTGTTCATAAGATATGGAAAAGAAGAAAGTACTGGTAATTGGCGGCGGAGGCCGCGAACACGCAATTGTAGATGCCCTTTCACGGAGCCCGCAAGTCGGAAAGATATTTTGCGCCCCCGGTAATGCAGGGACTGCCCTTTCCGCCGAAAACGTTCCCATCAAGGATACTGATGTCGAGGCCCTGAAGCAGTTCGCGCTTTCAAACGGGATAGACCTGACAGTAGTGGGACCCGAAGCGGCCCTTGCGGCAGGAATCGCGGATGCCTTCACCTCTGCGGGTCTTAAGATTTTCGGACACAGCACCGCCGCGACCCGCATCGAGTCAAGCAAGGAGTTCGCAAAGGAGCTGATGCGAAAATATGACATTCCCACAGCCGGTTACCGTTCTTTCTCCGATTACGGGGAGGCTTCGGAATATCTTGCTTCCAAAGAACTTCCAATTGTCCTGAAATATGACGGGCTGGCCGCCGGAAAGGGGGTTGTCGTGGCGCAGACCGCACAAGAGGCGGACTCTGCACTGAAAGATATGCTTCTTGACCACTCCTTCGGGCAGGGACGGGTCATTATAGAGGATTTCCTCACCGGCCCCGAATTCTCCTATATGTGCTTCGTCTGCGGTAGGGATGTCTATCCGATGCCTCCCGCACAGGACCACAAGAGGGCCTTCGACGGGGATTGCGGGCCCAACACGGGGGGAATGGGAGCATATACCCGCCTGCCTTTCATATCCGCGGAAGATGAGGCTTACGCCCTTGAAAACATATTGAAAAAAACCGCCTGCGCCATGGCCAATGAGGGATGTCCCCTGTGCGGAGTTCTTTACGGAGGCCTTATGAAGACCCCTGACGGCATAAAAGTGATTGAGTTCAATGCCCGGTTCGGCGATCCGGAGACAGAAGTTGTCCTCCCTCTGCTCAAGAGCGACATCTTCGGGATTTTCCACAGCCTCGCCTGCGGGGAACCCGTTACAGAACCCGTCGAATGGAGTGACGAGGCGACACTTGGAGTTGTCCTCGCTTCGAAAGGATACCCGGGCTCATACGCCAAAGGCTTCGAAATCACAGGCCTTGAGGACGTTTCCGGCACACTCTACCATATGGGCACCAGAAGGGATGATAACGGCAGGATTCTGACTTCAGGAGGAAGGGTGATGATGTGCGTTGCAAAGGCTCCTCTTCCGGCACTGGCACGCCTGCAGGCTTATGGGGACGTCGCAAGGATTCACTGCGCCAACCTCTTCTACAGGAAGGACATAGCTCATCAAAGTTCTGCGGTTCTCAGCGGAAAGGTCCTCTCCCAGAAGATGAAGGACGAAATGAAGATTCAGATTGACGCTCTGGAATCCCAGTATGGCCGGAGACCCTCGCTTGCCGTGGTGATTGTAGGGGAAGACCCCGCCAGCCAGTCCTACGTCAGAGGAAAAATAAAGGCCGCCGAATATGTGGGGATGGACGGCAAACTCATCGAACTGCCTGCAACCATCTCCCAGGATGAACTCCTTTACACCATAGCGGACCTCAACTCCGACGGAAGCATCGACGGCATATTGGTCCAGCTGCCCCTGCCCCGTCATATCGACTCGAACAAAGTTATCGAAGCCATCTCCCCCGAAAAGGATGTCGATGGATTTCACCCCTCCAACGTGGCTAACCTTTGGATTGGGGAGCAGTGCATCGTCCCCTGCACTCCGAGCGGCATAATGAAGATGATTGAAAGCACCGGCGTCAACCCTGCAGGAAAGACGGCAGTTGTTGTCGGAAGGAGCAACATCGTTGGAAAACCTGTAGCGAAGCTTCTTCTGGACGCAAACGCGACAGTCATCATAGCCCATTCAAGGACCGCCGATTTGGGCGCAATCACGCGGCAGGCTGATATTCTGGTAGTTGCAACCGGCCGGGAAGGGTTGGTGAACGGCGATATGGTCAAACCCGGAGCAGTCGTCATAGACGTGGGCGTCAACCGCGGCGCCGACGGCAAACTTCACGGAGACTGCCACTACGATTCAATCTTCCCCAAAGCCTCTTTCACCACCCCCGTTCCGGGAGGTGTCGGACCTATGACCATCACAATGCTGATGGCCAATACCATAGAATGTTTCATCAGAAGAATGCACAACTGCTGACGATATGAAGACTACCCGATTTTTGACGTTGATCCTTGCCTTGCTGTCGATTGCCGTGGCCTGCAATCGCTCCGAAACAATGGAGGAAGAGCCTGTTCAGGAGGAAATTTCCATCTGGGGATTCCCCACAAACCAATACGAATGTGACTCTACAGCTCTTAAATCCGGAGAAGTCTTTACCACACTGATGTCACGCCTCGGGATGGACTACACCCGAGCCCACGAACTGGCCACTCTCTGCGACACCCTCTTCGACGTGCGGAAAATGAGGCCGAATGATGCCGTGACCGCTTTCTACAGTTCGGATTCCCTCTCCAGGACTCTGGAATATGTCATCTATGACCAGTCCAGAATCCGTAGTACCGTCTTCCGCTGCGGGGACACCCTTGACATATGGAACTACGACAAGCCTGTCACCCGCGAAAGGAAATATACCGACGTTACCATCAAGTCTTCCCTGTGGAACGATATGATTGAGGCAGGAGCCTCCCCCGCCCTGATAGTGAACCTTGCAGACATCTACCAGTGGAGTGTCAACTTCTTCACTCTCCAGGAAGAGGACAGGTTCAAGGTTCTCTACAGCCAGACTGTCTGCGAAGGCGAAGTCATCTCCATCGACACTGTCTTCTTCAGCCTGTTCAGCGGCGGCTCCAAGGAAGTCCCCGCCGTCAGGTTCGTAAAACCCGGGGAAGATAAGGCCGCTTATTGGGGAAAGGACGGAGAGAGCCTGAAGAGAATGTTTCTCAAGGCCCCCCTGAAATACAACCGCATCAGCAGCAAATTCTCCTATCGGCGCAAACATCCCGTCACAGGGAAGGTCAAGGCTCACACCGCCGTTGACTATGCGGCTCCCAAAGGGACTCCTGTCCACTCGATTGGAGACGGTACAATCACTCTTTGCGGATGGGACGGCACCGGCGGCGGCAACCGTATCCGCATCAAACATATGCAGGGCTACGAAAGTTGTTATATGCATCTGTCAAAATTCGCAAAGGGGATGAAAGCCGGACGTCGGGTCTATCAGGGAGAACTGATAGGCTATGTAGGGGCCACGGGAACCGCTACAGGACCTCATCTTGATTTCAGAATCTGGCACAATAAGAAGCCCATCGACCCCCTGTCACTGAATTCTCCTTCTTCGGAGCCACTGGATAAGAAATATCTTGAGGAATTCAACGATATCTACCACGCCTACGTCGCCGAGGTCGATTCCCTCAGTTCAATTTTGAAATAGATTCTTTTTTCGTTAAATTTGTGTAACAGGTTCCGCCCGAATGCGGAATCGGGGTGTGGTATGAGCAGTACGGTAGAGAAAGGGAGGATTGCGGAGGATATGGCGCTGAAGTTTCTTCAGGACAAAGGGTTGTGGTTGAAGGAGAGAAACTTCAGATACGGGCACAGGGAGATAGACCTTATTATGGAGAGTCACAAGAAGCTGCACATCATCGAGGTCAAATCCCTTGACAGCAGATTCTCGGATAATCCCCTGGAAAAGGTCGATCAGAGAAAACGACGCCTTCTTGTCTCCGCCGCCGGCCGATACGCAGCCCTGCACCGCGTTGTGAAAGAGATTCAGTTCGACGTGGTCTCCGTTTTGAAAAAGGGAACAGAATTTGAACTGGAGTATCTTCCAAATGCATTTTATCCGATATATCATTGAATTCCAATCTATATGGAAAAGAAAAATACCTATTGTATAATAATGGCTGGAGGAATCGGCAGCCGTTTCTGGCCTATGAGCCGTACCGACCGTCCCAAACAGTTCATTGACATTCTGGGCCTGGGCAAGACATTCATCCAGCTGACCTGGGAGCGTTTTGCGCGCATAGTCCCCGAAGAGAACATAATCGTCGTGACAGCAAGCCGTTACTACGACCTGCTTGTCGAGCAGATTCCTCAAATCAGAAAGGAGAATATCCTGCTTGAGCCCTACAAGAGGAACACCGCCCCCTGTATCGCATACGCAACCTGCAAAATCCTTGCACGTAACCCCGAGGCCACCGTGGTGGTGACTCCCGCCGACCATTACATCGTCAAGGAGGATTTGTTTGTCAGCACGGTCAACGCAGCGCTGGAGCAGGCCTCATCGACAGATTACCTTTACACCATAGGCATCGAACCCACTCACCCCGAGACCAATTTCGGTTACATACAGGCAAACAAGTCCGTAAAAAGGAGTGCCGACGGGCACACTTTCTTTCAAGTCAAGACCTTTACTGAGAAGCCCGATGCCCAGATGGCGCAAATTTTCATTGACACAGGGGAATTCTACTGGAATTCAGGTATTTTCATCTGGAATCTGAAGGCCGTCAGCGCGGAACTGGAAAGATGCCTTCCCGAAGTGACAACTCTGTTCAGGGGCGGCGAGAAAGTGTACGACACCCCCGAAGAGAAAGACTTCATACTTCGTGTCTATGAGGACTGCCCCTCAATCTCAGTCGACTACGGTGTTATGGAAAAGACCGACAAGGCCTGGATGGTGCCCGCATCTTTCGGATGGAGCGACGTGGGGACCTGGGGATCCATCTACGAGCGTTCCCCCAACAAGGACTCGAACGGCAATATCCTGTACTGCCCCTCCTCTATGATTGACGACGTGAAAGGCTCCGTAATCCGCGAGAGCGACCCCGACAAGCTGGTTGTCGTACGTGGCATTGAAAATATGATGGTAGTGGATATGGAGGACGTCCTTCTGATTTGCCCCCGCTCCGACAAAGCCATAAAGGATGTGGTCACCGACCTTGCAATGAAAGACAAAGCGGACAGGTATCAGTAATTTTTTACTACATTTGCGGACAAAATAAGGAAGAAGAGATGATTTCCAACGAGAAAATTGAAGAACTTACCAGATCGCTGGCTGAATTGAAAGCCGCAAAGGAACAGGAAATAGAAGAACTGAGAATCAAATGGCTTGGAAAGAAAGGCGAGATTACACAGCTTTTTGAAGAATTCCGCGGGGTATCTCCCGATCAAAAGAAAGAATTCGGGCAGAAGCTGAACGCCCTGAAGAATGCCGCAGTCGCCCGCATAGAGGAGATGAAGGCATCCCTGAACGCCATCGCCGACGCATCGTCCGCATCCTTCGACCTGACAAAGCCGGGAGATATAATGGACCTCGGTGCCCGCCACCCCATCTCCATCACCAGAGAGGAAATCATTTCAATTTTCAGGAAATTCGGTTATTCAGTCGCCGAAGGGCCTGAAATTGAGGATGACTGGCACGTGTTCGGTGCACTGAACTTCCCTCCCGAGCACCCTGCCCGCGATATGCAGGACACTTTCTTCGTAGCCCCCGAAGGGGACAATCCCATCCTCCTGCGTACCCACACCTCCTCCGTCCAGGTACGGACTATGGAAAAGTCCGAACTCCCGATAAGGGTTATCTGTCCCGGTCGCGTATTCCGCAACGAGGCGATTTCCGCCAGGGCGCACTGCATCTTCCATCAGGTGGAAGGACTCTATATCGACAAAAACGTCTCCTTTGCAGATTTGAAGCAGGCCATCCTGCTCTTCGCCCGCGAGATGTTCGGTCCAGACACTCAAATCAGGATGAGACCCTCTTATTTCCCTTTCACCGAGCCTTCCGCCGAAGTTGACGTAAGTTGTAACATCTGCCACGGCAAGGGGTGCAATATCTGCAAGGGGACCGGCTGGCTGGAGATTCTCGGGTGCGGTATGGTTGACCCCAACGTCCTGAAGGCCAGTGGTATTGACCCCGAAGTCTATAGCGGTTTCGCTTTCGGTATGGGTATCGAGCGCATCGCGATGCTCAAGTGGCAGGTGAAGGACCTCCGCCACTATTTTGAGAACGACATCCGCTTCCTCAAGGAATTCGAGACTGTCATCTAGGCCCGTATTGACTTACGGACGAAGGATGGAAAAGAGATACAATCAACTTGTCGATTTTTACAAGTCCAGATACGGGTGCCGGCTTCAGAAGCTGGTGGTGGATGCAGGGTTCACCTGTCCCAACAGGGACGGCACCATTTCGCGCGGCGGATGCACCTTCTGCGACAACAACGCATTCCACCCGAACTACAGCACCCCGGACAAGACAATAACGGAACAACTCTCGGAAGGGGTGGAGTTCCACCGGAGAAGATATCCCAGAGCGACCAAATATCTCGCTTATTTCCAGCCCTATTCAAATACATATGCTCCTCTGGAGACTCTCAGGGTCCGCTATGAGGAAGCTCTTTCTTTCCCGGATGTAGTGGGGCTGGCGATAGGGACCAGGCCCGACTGTGTCGATGAGGAGAAATTGGACTATCTGGAAAGTCTCGTTAAGGAAGAAGGGAAGGTTGTTTTTCTTGAATTCGGCATTGAGTCCTGCTATGACACCACTCTTGAGCATATCAACAGAGGCCATACCTTCGACCAGGCTCGATGGGCCGTTGAGGAGGCATCTTCCCGAAGCATCCTCACAGGAGCCCATTTCATCTTCGGGCTTCCGGGAGAAACGACGGAAATGATGCTTGAGGGGGCGGAGAAGATCAATTCCCTCCCCCTTGACAGCGTGAAGTTCCATCAGCTTCAGATTATAAAGGGGACCCGTATGGAGGAGGAATTCCGTAAATGTCCGGAGAGGTTCGTCACCTGGACTCTCGATGAATACATCGATTTCTTCATCGATTTCCTCGAAAGGCTCCGTCCCGACCTTATGATAGAGAGGTTTGCGGGTGAGGTCCCTCCTCGTTACGTCAACTCAACCCCTTGGGGCCTTGTCCGCAACGTCGAATTGCTGAGAATGCTGGAGAAAAGGCTTGCCGAACGCAATACCCGCCAGGGCCGCTTGCAAATACGCGTTTCTACGAAAAATGTGTAAATTTGAGATATGAAACGATTAACTTTACTCCTTCTGCCGGTATTGCTTTGCCCGGTCTTTGCTTTCGCCGACGATAATTTCGCCGTGGCGGTACAATCTGTTGTCAATATGCGTGAACATCCTGATTATGACAAGGAAATGGGGACACAAGTCCTGATGGGCACGGTAGTGAAAATCCTGGGCCGCGACGAAAAACAGGACTGGTACAGAATCGAAAGCCCTGACGGATACAAGGCCTGGTGTCACGCGATGTCCATAAAAGAATTGGACGGCACACAGTTGGATGAGTGGAATTCGGAGCGAAAGATTATCGTCACCGCTCCATACACTTTCTTTCTTGAAAAGCCTAAAAGAGGATCGAAGCACGTTTGTGACGGATGCATAGGATGCAAGGCCATCTTCAGGGGGTATAAAGGCCATTATATCGCCGTTACGCTCCCTTCCGGGAAAGAGGCTTTCGTCCCCAAATCGGACGTTATGCTTCTGGACAGATGGGAAAAGACCCTCCCTTCAACAGAAGCTCTGCCGCAGTCAATCATCAGGACGGCGGAGATGTTCCTCGGGGTACCGTATCTCTGGGGAGGAACATCCATAAAAGGCGTTGACTGCAGCGGTTTCACCCAGCAGGTGTTTGCATTGAACGGCATTGCCCTGCAGAGAAACGCCTCAGCACAGGCCCGTGAAGGAGAGGAAGTTGACATTTCCCAGGGCCTTCAGAATCTCAAGGTAGGGGACCTTCTCTTCTTTGCTAGGACAAGAGAAGACGGGAGCGCCCGAATCAACCACGTCGCCATCTACATCGGAGGAGGGAAAATCATCCAGTCCTCCTATTGTGTCAGAATCAACAGTCTGATTGAGGGCACTCCCGACTTCTATCCGCGCAAGGTTTACGCGGCCAGAAGAATGTTCTGAGAAGTTACTGCTTTGCCTGCTCGCTGAGCTTCTTGCAAAGAGCGTCGAGACCTTCAACGAGGTCCTTGCCTACCTGTTTGTACCACGCCTTGAGGTTGGCACCCTTCTCGGGGTGATTGACCTTTGCGTAAAGTTCATCGCCAAGTTCGACTGCCTCGTTGATGAGAGCCTCGACCTTGTCATAACCTTTCTCTTCGTGGAACATTGCAAACAGCATGCAGTCATCGATAAAATCGCTGATGAAGTAGTTGATATCCTTCTTTATTACTCTGAGATTCATAGTATTTGTGTTTTATTCGTTGTTATTCTCTGTCTCTGCGGGGTCCGCGAGGTCCGCGGCGATCTCCTCTGTCCCCTGAAGGACGGCGGGGTCCGCGATGGTCACCACTGAAGTGACGGTCTGAAGATGCGGGGCGGGGTCTGCGCTCGGGCTCCACATAGCCTTCGGGTTTGGGGAGAAGAGCACGGCGGCTCAGGCGGAGTTTTCCGCTCTTGGCATCGATTTCAAGCAGTTTCACGTCAACTTCGTCACCTTCCTGGAGAATGTCCTCGACTTTCTCGGTCTTGGCCCAGTCAAGTTCGGAAATATGGAGAAGTCCTTCCTTGCCGGGAAGAATCTCCACGAAAGCACCGAATTCGAGGATGCTGGTCACCTTGCCGTGATACACTTCGTTCACTTCGGGAACGGTGGTGATTGCCTTAATCTTGGCAAGGCAGGTATCCATAGCTTCCTTATTGTCGCCGAAGATGTCAACCACACCGATAGCGTTACCCTGATCATCCTTCTGCTCGTCAATGGTAATCGTGCAGCCTGTCTCTTTCTGCATACCCTGGATGGTCTCGCCTCCCTTTCCGATGATTGCACCGATGAATTCACCGGGAACCTGGATCTGGATGATGCGGGGCACGAAGGGTTTGTAGTCATCGCGAGGCTTGTCGATGGTCTTCATCATCTCGCCCATAATGTGCATACGTCCGCGACGTGCCTGCTCAAGAGCCTTTTCGAGAACGTCATAGCTCAGGCCATCAACTTTGATGTCCATCTGGGTGGCGGTGATACCGTCGGCTGTACCGGTAACCTTGAAGTCCATATCTCCGAGGTGGTCCTCGTCACCGAGGATGTCGGTAAGAATGGCATATCGGTCATTGGGGTGCTCTGCATCTGTAATGAGACCCATTGCAACACCTGCCACAGGCTTCTTGATCTTGACGCCGGCATCCATAAGGGCGAGGCATCCGCCGCAGACTGAAGCCATTGAGGAACTTCCGTTTGATTCGAGGATATCGCTCACCACGCGGATTGCATAGGGGTTTTCTGGAGCCATAGGAATGACCGGCTTGAGAGCACGCATCGCAAGGTTGCCGTGACCGATCTCACGACGGCCCACGCCACGCTGACTCTTTGCTTCTCCCGTTGCAAAAGGAGGGAAGTTGTAGTGAAGGACAAACTGCTGGTCATCCTGAATGAGAACTTCGTCCATCTCCTTCATATCCATCTTGGTACCGAGGGTTACAGTAGCGAGGGACTGAGTCTCTCCGCGGGTAAAGATGGCGCTTCCGTGAGCGCAGGGGAGATAATCGACTTCACACCAGATGGGGCGGACCTGGTCGCATACGCGGCCGTCGAGGCGGATATGCTCATCCAGAATCATATTGCGCATAGCCTCTTTCTCCTCTGCGTGATAGTAACGGCTTATCAGGGCGACTTTCTGAGCATATTCCTCTTTTTCCTCAGCAGTCTGAGGCTCGGGAATGGTGGCGATGAAGTCTGCCTTTATTGCCTCGAAACCCTCTTCACGCTCGTGTTTGGGCTTGGCAGCCTTTGCCAGGGCATAGCACTTGGGATAGCAGAAATCGTGAACCGCAGCCTTGAGTTCTTCGTCTTCAAGGTCGTGAGGATAATCCCTCTTATTGACATCCGTACCCAGTTCGGCCATAAGTTCCTTCTGGACACGGCAGTGTTTCTTGATCTCTTCGTGAGCGAACTTGATGGCTCCGAGCATAACGCTTTCGGGAACCTCGTTCATCTCGCCTTCCACCATCATAATGTTCTCCTCGGTAGCGGCAACCATCAGTTCAAGGTCGGCGTTCTTCTGCTCGGAGAAGGTGGGGTTGATAACATATTCACCGTTGATACGGCAGACGCGAACCTCTCCGATAGGACCTCCGAAAGGAAGGTCGCTAGTTGCAAGGGCGCAGGATGCCGCAAGGCCGGCAAGTGCGTCGGGCTGGATATCCTTCTCCGCAGAGATAAGGGTCACGTTCACAAATACCTCAAGGTGGAAATCATCGGGCCAGAGAGGACGGATAGGTCTGTCTATCAATCTGGAAATAAGAATTTCATAATCTGAGGACTTGCCCTCTCTCTTCATAAAGCCGCCGGGAAAACGTCCCGCGGAATAGTACTTTTCCTTATAGTCAACGGTAAGGGGCATGAAGTCTGTCCCTTCCTTGACCTCTTTAGCTGCGCAGACTGTGGCCAGGAGCATAGTCCCTCCCATCTTGACTACAGCTGAACCGTCGGCCTGCTTGGCCAGTTTGCCGGTTTCAATCTCAATTGTTCTACCATCAGCCAGTTGGATGGTTTTCTTTATAATATTCATATCGTCTTGAAATGTTCCTATAAAAAAGGCCGCAATCATAGGCGGCCTTTCAACTCTATTTCCTTTACTATCGGCGGAGGTTGAGAGCCTTCACGATAGCTCTGTATCTCTCAATGTCAGTCTCCTTCAGGTAGTCGAGCATCTTGCGGCGCTTACCGATAAGACGCTGCATCGCACGCTGTGTGCCGACGTCCTTCTTGTTGGATTTGAGGTGACCTGTCAAATGAGCGATACGGTAGGAAAACAAGGCAATCTGGCTCTCGGGGGAACCAGTGTCTACATTAGACTTTCCGTACTGCGAGAAAATCTCTTGCTTCTTGTCTGCATTCAAATATTCAGCCATTGTGCAAAAAATTAATAATTAAACAGTTCCGCTTTTGCGGTCTGCAAAGGTAACTAATATTTTTAACTCTGCAACTTTTTGTTGTTGCTAATTTGCAACTTTTACTTAACTTTGCTGTCCCTAAAGGGAATCGGGAAGTGGCGCAGTTGGCTAGCGCGCTGCGTTCGGGACGCAGAGGTCGGGTGTTCGAGTCACCTCTTCCCGACTATAATTAGGGGCGCTGCCCCCTACCCCGCCGCTCCGTGCGGCTATCCCGCTGGGCTACCCTGCCCGCACTCCGCTAGCGCCTGATGGCGCTTTTTTTATTTATGGATGGAACTCCTGAGCCAATTCCTCAACAATGTAATTGTCTCCGAAAAGATAGAGCCCGGTTTTCTCATCGTGGAAACGCCGACAGGTATTGCTCTTATAAAAGATGTCCAACGCATCTGTCACAGAAATGTGGAAGCGCTCCGACATCTTGACCACGATACACCCTATCCGGTTCCAGCGGATGATATTGCGTACCTGCCTGTGCTCTTCTTCGCTCATAATGCAATCACCTCCTTGAATGACAGATATTTCTCAACAACTTCCTGATTCAGGATACAAATCTGGTTGTTCGGTTTATGTTCCGAAAGACGGGTTAGAGCCGTCTCTTCATCCATCAAACCCAGCGAATAAAGATTGACTGTATCGACGACTCGGTCATTGGCAATACCGCCCTCAATAATATCATAATCAGACCAGGGTTTCAGGCCATTCCGACTGTCAACGATAAAATGAAGCCAGGCCCTGTCGTAAACCGGAAAGAGCAGATAACGATACTCCTTGATGGCCGGCTCTTTGTCAAACTCATAGACATTCAACATTTCCGGCTCTTTGCGTGAATCTGCCTGACGGGCCGCCCATTCCTCAGCCTGTTCCCGCAAATCCGTCAAATAGAATCCCTTTCCGAAATCCAAGTCCGCCCTGCCGAAATCACACAGCGGATGTTCCACCCGTATGGTCGCTCCGTGATAAAGTATCATTTCTGTCCCTCCCAACGCGTCAAAGTGTCAATCATTCCGGCGGTCACGTTTGCGCGGCTCTCCGTATGCAACACATCGTAATGCGGAATGATGTAATTCTCAATCAGCCCTACTGTTTTCATCCTCACATATACTTCCGCATAATCAAGCCCAAGTTTCTCCGCGACATCTTCAATACAGGATGCCACAAAACCCATCAGTATTTCCTGTTCCGTGCGTTGAATCAACGTGCCCATAATGTTACAAATATACGTATAAAAAACAATTACAACTTAATTGCGTCAGCGTGTCTGCACCTTTTTCTGTTGGCAAAGGCGAGCCAGGTACGATTATGTAACATCCTATAATTTCTTAATTTCTTTAATCAAATCAAATATTGGGTGATATGTTTTTAGAATCCACTTTTATGCTATATCTACCTTTTGTAAGGGAGATATCAATTTCTCGGTTGTTGACCTCATAATTCAGTTTATAATCAAATCTAGGCTTGACAAAGTAGTCTTTATATAAACCTGCAAATATTGAAGAAATGGCTTCAAGTATATTGCTCTTGCCACATCCGTTGTTACCAACCAACAAAGATGTTCCTCTATTTGCCGAAAAATCTATTGATATATTTTCAAGGTTTTTATAGCCTTTTATAATTAGCGCTTTCAGTTTCATAATTCAAAAAGAGTATTTTGGAATGAAACAAATGCTTCTCTTTGCAAATAATCTGCTTTGTCTTTCATCTGTATCATCTGCTTATCGATATCCTTAAGGGCCTCGGCAATATTATTTTGAATTGATATTGGGGGGATTGGTATAATTATTTGCTTAAAAATATTCTCGTCAATTCTTGGCATTCTTGCCCCAGTCATTGCATCTGAAATTTGTTCTTGAATAATATAAGAAGATAAAATATACTTGAAATAATCCTGATTGAATGATTCGCTGGGTTTAAAACAAAAAAACTCAGAAGAGCAAACGATATCTTCAATATCAGTATCGTTTACCCAATATTTATTCAAATATGGTCTCAATTTTCCATAAATCATAAATCCTTTCGGTATCCGAACTGTTTGACTCTTAATATCGCAACCTTTTACAGCAGGCATATTCAATAACCGCCCCTCTTCTTTTAGAATATTCTCCATTCCAATATAGTGAAATGTTTTGTTTGGGCATTTATTGGTCTCAATTCTCAACGAAGAGTTGTGGTCTTTCATAAAGAAGGAAAGTGAATCTCCTAAAGTTCTAGTTTCATATTGTGAAAAAACCTGATAATCAGACGAAAAATATTGAACATCCCATCTTACAATTCGCCTAAAAAATATAAAGTTAAGTAAGCCTTTATGACTGTTTTTCTTATACTCGAACTTAAGTATTCGCTTTAGATAGCCTTCTTTTTGAAGTCCTAATTCTTTTTTATATTTTAAAATATCTTTAGATAATAGAATGCGTTTATTATACTCAGACAGAATTTTTACTTGTTCCTCAATGCTTGGCAAAGGAATCTGTTGATTTAGAAACGCATCAATATCAATGCGCTTACGGTTTGTGGTACCACTACTGCATTTGCGGGCAAATTCTACGAACTTGTTTGTTGTGGAAACAAGAACGAGGAATTGAGGGATTATCTTCTTGGTGTCAACATCAAAAACAGGGAAGTCGTTAGTAACAATGGCACCTTCAAGCTCTGATGGTACAATGCCGTATGCACCATTTCGAGCATCAATCTTAGACAGGATGAATTGTCCTGCATGGATAACATGCTGGCGTTTTGTCCCTATCTTAGAGCCTTTGAGTGTAGCACCATTATTTCGTGGCACAACACCTCCGTTGTTGATTTTGAGAGTTACTTGCTTGTATTCAACATCGTCCTGCACCTCGATAATATCGCGACTTTTCACGAGGAAAGATCCTATTCTTGCCATAGGGAATTTCTTTGTGAAGCCAAGATCTTCCTCATCTGCATATTGGACACTCCAATTTGGAATATCCTTTAGATTTGTAAAATGAAGAAATATGTATTTTGCCGTTGCCATATCAATGTTTCTTTGCGTAATAGAAAGCTTCGTCTTCTTCCAACAGGGAGCCATCCACTTCAGTTGAACGTGTCATATTACCATCGTCATAGTAATGGTATGATTTTATAACATGAGGCTTATACCACAGGTTGTTCTCCTTGCGATACTTAGTAAACTCTTCAAGAAGAGGCTCAAGATCGTTTTCAATTTTAATACCTATTGAATTGATGCCGGCACGCTTAATGTCCGAGATTGGAATAACGTAATCAAAACGTTGCTTTATCAACACCTTGGCTTCTGAATCTATAGCAGTTTCTATTTCTTTTTTTCTTGCTCGAAGGACCTTCTTTTCTATGACAGGTTTTGCACTTTTGCCTTTCTTTGCAAGATCTTCTTCTATGACGCGCAGTTCGAAAGCATATTTGTCACGAACTTTTGAATATGCCTGTACTTTTATGTCGTCATACTGCTTTTGTTCTTCTAATGTAAATCGTTTGAAGAACATAAGGCTTGGTTTGACCATTGCACCTGCTGCCATGAATACTTCTTGAGGAATGGAAACAATAAGAAGAATCTTAGCTCTACCTTCAAAATATTCACGTACATTCTGGAGGTTGGTATTGTTCAATACGCCTTCTGGCAAAACAATACCTAAACGGCCACCTGGTTTCAACAAATTGATGCAACGATCAATAAAGAGCACTTCTGTAAGACCACTCAGTTTACCGACACCAAATTGGTCAATGAGGGCTTCACCAATGTGGTCATTCACTTGCTTGAGAGCATTAAGATACTCATCACCATAACGTTTGATGTATGCATTTATTTTTGCTTCATCAGTGAACTTGTCAGCATCTGTTATCTTTATGTCCTTGTCAACACGAGAACCGAAAGGCGGATTGGTCAGGATTACGTCGAAACGGCCATCCCAAATGCCATTCACATTCAGAAGACCATCATGATGATGCACGCCACCGTGACCATCACCATGCATAATCATATTCATCTTAGCAGTACGGGCCATTCGAGGATTGGCATCAGTACCATATATGCAGTTGAACGAAAGACTGCGAAGACGGCCTTTTTCATTGCTTATATCAACTTCATAGTTCATTTTCGCAAAAGCATCAGAAACCTTTGCATCAATGGCCTCCTGATCTTTCGTCTTTAAGTCATCATAATTTTCAGGTATGAGTTGTGCTTTCACTTCCTCTTTACTTTCTTCCAGTTCGTTTTCAATTTGTTCTCGAACATATTCGAATGCACGAATCAAGAATCCTCCGCTGCCACAACAAGGATCGCAGACATACTCGCCCTCTTGAGGGTCAAGAGCAGAGACCATAAAATCAACAATGGTGCGCGGAGTGAAGAATTGGCCGAGTTCACCACGGAATGTACGTCCAAGAAACTTTTCAAAAGCTATGCCTTTTACATCGTCAGAAGTTGTTGAAAGGTTGTATATCTGCAACTCCTCGACAATCTTTTCAAAACTGGTTTCACGAATACGGATAGTTTCGTTTGGGTCAAATAGATTGTCTTTCGAAAAGTCCTCCTTGGTTTTTTCAAATAAGAATTGATAAAATTCTGGAGCATCTTTTGACTTATACGAATTGTAGCTTGCTTTTGCTTTTAGAAACGCTTCTTTCGAGAAAATCTGTGTACCAGTATTATCACGTTCATAGCGAATTTTGATGAACAATATCTTACTGATCTCATCAAAAGCTGCTTCTGGTGAAAGTTTATCATTGTTGCGGATTATATTATGGCACTTATACAACAATTTTGAAAATTCGTCACGAGTGAAGGCTTTTGTTTGATTAAGTAATTCTTTTACCTTCTTCTCATTTGTTGCTATCTCTGCCGTTGGAATATCTACTATTTCTTCAAGTTTCTTTGGTATCTCGCCTTTTACAACTTTAAAAATACGAGTCTCTTTGAGATTTGTCGTAACAAAGAAATCTGCTCCCGCCCAAGACGCATAATTGTAGCCCTGATAATAATCCTCCTTTCGAATAGTGACGCTTTCAGCCTTGCATTCAACAACTATAAATGCACTTTTTTTATCAATCTTATCTTGGATGGACTTCCATATAACAATATCAGCACGCGCCGATCCCTGGCCTCTGTGAGAATTCGTTACTTTCAACTCCTGATCCATTTGTTTAAGGTCATAGCCATAGCTCTCTACCAATCGGCAAATGAACTTTTGCCGAACTTCTTCTTCTGGTTTAAACACTAACCATTTTTCTTTTAACGGAGCATATATTTTATTATCTGTTATTTGAACGTCCATGGCACTTTATTATTGTTAATATTTGACTTTATCTTAACTGCGTTCATTCAACTCATCACTACTGTTTCTTACCCCCTACTTTGCTTGAATCTAGCGATGAAATCTCCGGAAGTGCTTCGAAACGAACAAGTTCATTCATATTCACTTCAAGCAGTTTGGCTATTTGCATCATTGTTTCGAGAGAAGGTTGAGCTGTGTTTGTACACCATTTGCTGACCGTGGTAGGATCTTTACCCAATTGGGTGGCTAGCCAGCGATTTGTCTTCTCTTTGTCGACAAGCATCACTTTTATCCGATTTATCTTTCTATCCATACAAAGTATCTCTATTAGGACAATGAAAGATAACCAATATTTCTGAGAATTGTGCAAAAACGGCTGTTATTTCTGCAAAATATTCATTTTTATTGCGAATTATTCCATATCGATGAACGAATTTTTGAAAAATTACTCCGTATGCTACGTATGCGAAAGTGATATGTTCAAGGCGGACTGGTTTGACATTGCGTCAAAGGACAGACTCAGCCGCAGACAGCAAGTTATTTGCGAAGCAAATGACGTAGATGGCGAGAATGGACGCTGTCCGGACGCAAGTCAAACCAGTCTGCAAGTATCCCGGCTTTGCCGTATTTGCCTGCGGCAAATACACACCCGGCGGGCTAAAGCCCTGCTGCTTCGGGCCGCAGGCATCAAAATGCCTGCTATAAATACCCTCGCGACCTCCGCCGGACCGCTAAATGATGGCCATCCCTCTTTTTTTGCGGAGGTTGGCCATCGTGGCAATTCGCTAATTCTTGATTATCAAGATGTTTGCTTTTTGAAAAATGGCTATCCCTCCCCAAAAAATCAGGATGGTCATCGTCATCTCAAAACAGGTTCTAATTTCAACAACTTCTTACTATATTTGCGAAAAGATGCTTTTGCCATAAAATATGAAGTGCGAAGAGAAATTTTATGAGATTTACAGGAAGGAACCGCAGGCGGTGGCTTTCTGTCCATATAGGATATGCCCGGTAGGGGCCCACGTGGACCACAATTTCGGAAAGATTACAGGATTTGCCATCGACAAGGGCATCCATTTCGCGTATGCTCCGAAGCAGAACGGGGTGGTCGAGATTTGCTCCCTGCAGTTTGACAAACGGGCCCAGTGGCACGTTGCGGGAACACCTGAGTCAAAGCAGGATGACTGGGCGGACTATCTTCGCGGCGCGACTCTCTTCCTTTCACAGATGTTCCCCATAGGGAAAGGCATCAGCGGTGTCATTGAAGGTTCCCTGCCGATTGGCGGACTTTCCTCCTCCGCCGCGGTGGTGCTGGTGTTCCTCAAGGCACTGTGCGAAGTGAACGGAATCCATCTCACACCGGCAGAAATGATATCCCTTTCCGTCCGGGCGGAGAACCAATATGTGGGAGTTTCCAGCGGAAAACTGGACCAGAGCTGCGAGGTTTACGCAAAAAAGGACCATCTCCTTCATCTGGACACTCTCAACGACGAATACGAACTGATTCCCACCTCTCCGAAGATGAAGCCATATGAAATCGCCATATTCTTCAGCGGACTTGAGAGGACCCTCATCGGAAGTAAATTCAATATGAGAGTCGACGAATGCCGCAGCGCCGCATACGCACTTAAGGCCTTTGCCGGGATGGAATACGGAAAATTTGCCGAAACATCCCTCAGGCAGGTTCCCGTTTCCATTTATGAAAAATACCGGGACCGTCTTCCCCTGAACTGGGCAAAGAGAGCGGAACATTGGTATTCCGAGCAGGACAGAGTGGAAAGAAGCGCCGAGGCCTGGAGAAAAGGCGATGTGGAGGAATACGGAAAAATCATCTTCGAGAGCGGGCGTTCATCCATCGAAAATTATCAGACAGGTTCCTCCGAACTCAAGGAACTTTATGAGATAATGACCCGCACCGAAGGCATCTACGGAGGCCGTTTCAGCGGTGCCGGATTCAAGGGATGCTGTATGGCCGTAATCAACCCCGCATTCCGGGAGTCAATTCTCCGCAAAGTCGGAGAGGAATATCTCAAGGCATTTCCCCACCTCGAAGGAAAATACCGGTCAACAATCTGTCACAGTGAGGAGGGTCTTGTTCTATGAAATGCCTGATTCTTGCCGCCGGGTATGCCACAAGGCTTTATCCTCTCACTGAAAATTTCCCGAAACCTCTTCTTGAAGTTCAGGGAAAAACCATTCTGGACTGGCTGGTGGAGGACATCTCGTCTGTCGTTGACGGATTCATTGTCGTTACAAACCACCGTTTCGCCCCCCATTTCCGGGAATGGGCCGGGAGCAGGCCGGAGAGCATAACCGTGGTCGATGACGGGACCTCCACGAACGAAACGCGTCTGGGGGCCGTAGTGGATATCAAATATGCCGTTGACGCTCTGTCGGTCAGCGACGACCTTCTTGTCATTGCCGGGGACAATCTCCTGGATTTCTCACTGAAGGGATTTGTCTCCTACGCGCAGGAAAAAGGAACTTCCTGCGTGATGCGCTACCACGAACCGGATGAAAAGAGGCTCCATCGTTGCGGAATACTCTGCGTTGATGACAATGACCGAATCTTGGATATGGAAGAGAAACCTGCCAATCCGAAAAGCCACTGGGCCTGTCCTCCTTTCTATTATTACAAGAGCGCAGATGCCTCCCGCATTGAAGAAGGCATCGTTGACGGTTGCGGGACAGACGCTCCGGGCAGTTTCGTAGCCTGGCTGTCGGCTCGGACACCCGTTCACGCTATGGTAATGCCCGGCAAAAGATACGATATCGGGACTCTCGACAGTTACCGGGAAGTACAGGAAACGTTCCGGCCTCCGGTAAAGGACTGAAAATCACAATTTTGAAATGGGGATGTGGAGAGAGATTGAGGAGTCGCTGACAGGTCTGAGGGAACTGTTCTTCCCGCGGACTTGCTGTGTGTGCGGCAATCCCCTGCAGGCAGGGGAGAAAGATATCTGCCGTGAATGTTTTTCAGATATGCCGCTGACCTATTTCTGGGACTGGGAGGAAAATCCCGTCCGGAGAAGGCTCGAAGGCAAGTGCAGCATAGAGCACGGAGTGGCTCTGTTTCATTTCAGTCTCGAATCTCCTTATCATTACCTGATGCACAGAATCAAGTTTGAAGGGGGAAAGAATCTCGGATACCGTCTAGGTTACCTTCTGGGCCGCTATATGAAAGATGGAGCCGGTTTCGGTCCGGTGGATATCGTGGTTCCCGTCCCTCTCCATCCGTTGCGACGCTTCCGCAGGGGATACAACCAGTCACAAATCATTGCCGCCGGCATAGCCGCGGCGCTCGGAGTGCCCGTCTGTCCCGGCCTGCTGAAAAGATGCCGCTGGACAAGGCCGCAGAGCGGTATTTCAGGGGACATCAAAAGCAGAAATGTGAAAGGAGCATTTCGGGCAGACAACGCGCAGGGGAAAATACTGAAAGAGGGGGGCTTCCGTCACATCCTGCTGGTTGATGATACCATCACGACAGGCTCCACCATAAGTGAATGCGTAAAGGTTCTGCCCCCTTTCTTCAAGGTCAGTGTCGCATCGCTGGCATTTGTCGGATAAGCGTCCTCCGTCCGTTTATTTGCATATTTCAAACAGTTCACCTGAGAACTCCTCCTCGAGAGTGACACTGAAGCCCTTCTTCTCAAGTTCCGCTCCGGTCATACGGGCGATTTCACGCCCGTCAGGGCCTTGTTTGACGATGTATGACGCTTCCGGGTCGAGGTCCCGTACAGTGATGACACGTGTCGTTTCAGCCGACCCTTCACGGAAGATACCCACAAGGCCTCCGCTACAGGTTTCGGTGTTGATACGGCAAAAACCGTCCCAACCGCCCACACGCGGCATACCGAATCCGGACAGGTCCTGACGGAATGACATTATGCCGTGCTTCTTCTCGAGAGACTTGACCCACGACGACCAGGCCCGGAATTCAGCCCTTTCCTCCCGACTGAGTTCGCGGGGATCCCCGAGCATAATGGGAAGCGTGCCTGTAAGGGATTTGTAGGCAAGAATGTGCAGCGGCTGGTCCAGTCGCTGGTTGCCTATTACGAGCGACGTTGCAGGAAGAGCCGGGCTCCGCACCCATCCGAGTTCCCTCACACGCAATGCTCCCGCGGGGGAATACTCTTCTACGTTTGACAGCCAGTTCCCCTCCGCGTGCTTCGCGATGCCGTAGTCCATCAGCTGCAACTTGCCGGCAGTCTCGAAAGTGCAGTCGATGAAGAGGTCCGGAGCTTCCGCGTGGAGTTCGTCGAACATCTTCATACATTTCTCGTAGATGACGTCGTATGACTCCTCGTGGTCACGGTGATATTTGTGGTCGGTGGCATAGCAGCCGGTATGGTCCGGATCATAGACATATGCGCTGGTGACTATCGCCAGGTCGAGTTTCACATATTGTATCCCGTACGCCTTGACATTATGGAGAATGATATCTCTGATATAATCGACCCACCCCGTGCCCATACAGGCGGTCACGTTGCTGCCGCTGCCCGTATGCAGGTCGGTGATGTGACCTGATGCACTGCGGACTATCCATTCAGGATGACTCTGCACAGTCTCACTGTTCCTGTCGAGCCTGCCCACGCTCAGCCATATACCCGGTTTCATACCGAGAGCCTTGATATGGTCGAATATCGGCTTGAGGCCGTTAGGGAACTTTTCGGTGTCTATCTCCCAGTCTATCTTCACCTCGTTGCTGTTTCCCGCAGTGCTGGACCCGCTACTGTTCTGCCAGCCGTCATCGACGATGAATTCCTCTATGCCGCATTCCGCCGCCGCGTCTGCGAGTTGGAGCAACAGCGTCTCGTTGATGTCGCGATAGAACGGCACCCAGGTGTTATATACAAATAGCGGCTTGTGTTCAATCTTTTCTATACGCACGCCCATATACTTGCGGATATAGTCCTGGACCGTTGTGCTGACGACACGCTGATAGTCCCGTCCTTCGTATGGAGCGGTGAATACCGGGGCGCTTGTCCAGCTCTGACCCGGCGTCAGCCAGCGGCGGAACGGATAGTTCTGGTCCGGCATAGTTGTACCGGCAAGAAGGCTCTTTCCATCCTCGAATACTGAGGTACGCTTGAGTATGCCGATTGTCTCGTTGCCAACTGCCAGTCCCCGCTGGTCCCTCGCGTGATGAACCACAACAAGAGGGTCGTCCCAGTCCCCTCGATAGGGGCCCAGCGCCTGGAACCGACCGTATGAGCGGTATATCTGAGAATGGGTGCAGTCAAGAGTCAGTTCCAAATCTTCGACGCTGACACCTTCGATGCGGATATCATCACTGCCTGCATTGGTGATTCGAATCTCCTTGCGGACAAGCGGAAGATCCGGATAACTTGTATATATCAGTTCAACCTTCAGCCGCCCGTCCTCACTGGTCAGGGAGATTACCGTGCTGCTGTCAGAGGAGACTTCAATATCCTTCCACCGGCTGTCACCGGAATAGAGTTTCCCGTCCGCCAGAAATGAGAATTCACGTGAGGTTTCCTCTATGAATCCGTCTTCCTGCCCGGCAAGACGATACAACGCAGTATTTATCTGTCCGTCAGAGCAATTGACGCTTCGTACAATATGGCTGTTGTCAGCGACCCTGACGATTCCGGCCCAAATGGGAGATGCTGACAGAAGAAAAAGGGCCAGCAGGAGTGTCCGTTGGAATAATTTCATATCTATTAAAAAGCGCCGTCGGCGCCATTAAGGAATGATTAAAGTATTAAAGGGTATCCTGAAGAATATGCAGCTGAAGAACATCCGCATCGGAGTATCCGTCAAGAGCGATTTCCACCGAATATTCTTTCGGCTGACCGCCGGTATTCTCGGGGATGGAGACCTCAACCCAGGTTCCATTTTCCTTTCCGGAAGAGGGGGAGACATTCCCCGCCCACGCTGATCCGTCCACCGTCATAGTCCTTACGGACCAGGGGTGATTGGCATTGACATAGAACCTCTGGATTGATGCCTGCCCACCGACAATCCTTGCATGATCTTCACAGATGACGAAAGGAGCGGCGTGAAGGGTCACCACAGATTTCCCGGTATGGTATGAGGAATCGATGTAAGTGACAAACTCTATCCGGACAGGATAGTCTGTGCAAGAATAATTTTCAGGGACACTGACTGTCACCTTGGTGTCACCGTATCCGCTTACAGGAGACACGCTTACACCCTGGTCCGTCCACTTGGCTTCCCACCTTCCGTTGGAGAATACAGTGAACTCGGCAACGCCGCCCTTGTATGTCAGTTCGGTATTGGTGGTACTGAAAAAATTGTCGGGAGTGACTTTCGTTGAGCAGGAAGCCACAAGCGCAGATGCCGCCACAGTCAACAGGACGATATGCAGGATTCGATTCATACCTGCAAAGTTATTCTTTTTTTTTCATATCTTCGCGGTGATGATGAAAAAGATTGTAACCGTTGCCGTCGCATCGACCATTGCGGCACTGACCGTCATCCAGATGGTCTCGTGCGAGAAATATGTCCTGCCGGAACTGACCGTAGCACCAGACACCCTCCGATTCGGTGCCGCCGCGGATTCCGCTCTCGTAAAAGTACACTCCAACGTCATCTGGAGCAACAAGGACAACCCCGACTGGATAAGCGTCTCCGTTGACTGGGGGGACTCGGATGCCGAGACTTTCGTGTCCGTGACTGAAAATACCGCGACCCAGGCCCGTCAGGCCCAGGTCTCGATAAAGTCAGAAACCATCCAAAGGTATATCGTCGTCGAACAGGCCGGGGCTACTTCGCAGGCTCCACAACCTTGATGACCTCTCCGTGGTCCTTCACAATTGACCTGAGCCACCTTTCGCGGAATTTCGGATGCTCCGGAGATTCGGGGATATTCACTCCGGCCCCGTTGTCCTTGAACGAACCGTCGAGATTCTGTCTCTTGACGTTGCCGTCCATATACTTGACCAGAATGTAGTTCTCCATCTTCTTCCACTGCTCGAAAAGATACTGGGACCTCAATGCGCAGAACTGTGTCATAGAAGCAAGTGCCTCTGTCTTTTTTCCTTGGTCGAGCAACTGCAGAAGCTCTGCATCCTTTGCGGCGAGAAGTTTCAGGTTCTCGTTTTCATAATTGACTATGAAGGCCCTCAGTTCAGGAACCACACGGTCATAGTAGAGATAGGCAAACTGGGCGACTTTGTTGAACTGCCAGAAGGCGGATGTGGGGCTGTATTCAATCATCGAACCGTTTCCGTGCTCAAAGCAGTGGGGAACGGCGGTAATGTTTGTGTAAATCGGGGTCAGGGCGCTGGTAGCGGCATCATCCACTCCGAACCAAAGAACGCCTCCAACCTCATCCGGCAGCCAATTCCGTGACTGGCAGACAATCCAGAATCCTGTCTGCTGGGTTGCAATCGAGCGCTCGAAAGAGTATGTCTGCCCGTCAATTTCAAAATCCATCGGACGCCATCTGTAGGGAAGGCGGCTGGGGCCGGCACCGACATCTTCGCTGAAATCCATCGGAGTGCCTTCGTAATGATCTCTCATCACGTCCGCAACGTCTCTGAGAGAAACCTTGGACGAAGGCTTTATGTAGAGAGGCATCTTGTTGGCGGCATTGTAACCCAAAGCGAAATCAAGATATCTGTCACTGTCGAACCCCTCCTTGCCGAGAATGCGGAAAGCAGACCATACTCTGGCCTCACATCCCCTCAAACCGCTGAAATCAGCCGGACAATAGGTATCGCAGAAACTGAACTCCTCATCTTTTCCGCTGAACCACCCTTTTTCCCTGGCGAAAGAGATGACATCGGGAGAATAGAGGCAATTCTCGGGGTCATTCAGAGGGAAATGATGAATCCTGCTTTGGTTGGCGTGCGCGCATATATATCCGTCAGGAATTCTGACGGCTACCCAGACGGCTCCCTTCTGCTCTCCCTTTCCCACCATCTCCATAATCCAACATTCATCCTTGTCGGCGATGCTGAAGGATTCTCCGGCGGAAGGATATCCGTATCTCTGCATGAATCCGTCGATGACAGATATGGCTTCACGGGCGGTGGAGGCCCGCTGAAGAGTCACGTATATCAGTGAACCGTAGTCCATTATCCCCTTAGGATTCGCAAGACCCTCACGGCCTCCGAAAGTGGTTTCGGTGATAATGAGCTGATGCTCGTTCATATTTCCCACCGTCTGATAGGTGTGGGCAACCTGATCAATCTCCCCTTTGGGGAATCCGGTGTCCCATTCGCTGATTTTCAGCCGGGAGCCCTTTCTCCAGTCCGCGGACGGGTGGAAATATAGTTCCCCGAAAAGCTGGTGGGAATCAGCGGCATAGGAAACCATAACAGAGCCGTCGGCAGAAGCGCCTTTGGTGATAATGACGTTGGTGCAGGCATCCGTCACAGGGGACTGGAACAGAGCCATTGCAAATGAGACGAGCAGAAGAGCCAATTTTTTCATATACAGAGTTCTATACTATTTATGCCACTAAGATACAAAAAATATCTATCTTTGTCTCCGAACACATTCTGAAGACTATGAACGGGAAAAAACTCATATCCACGGCCGCAGTTCTCCTTCTTCTCTCCTTCACTGCCATCGGACAGGAGCAGGAAGCGCCGTCGGCAGAAAAATTCGCGGCAGACCATCTCGAATTCCTCATCAGGAACATAGAAATAGATGAAATCCAGGCCTTTTTCGCCGATTCCGTCTATCAGCACAACTTCAGTGGGCTTATTGACGAGGTGGAAGCCCTCAAAAAGAGCGGAATATCGACAAACAATGTCTATGAATCCGTATCTGACAAATGGATGGACAAAACCGACAAGGCATTGGAGCAGATTCTCACTCCGGCACAATGGAAGAAATATCTCAAAACCTCTTTCGGCAAGGAAAAAGGCAGGCGCGACAAGAGGATGGCAAAACGGGCCGCCGAAGGGAACGGGGCCAAATAGACTATTCGACCTTCAACTGACCGACTTTCATTATCGTGCGGTTTCCCCAGGAGAGGAATACCGCTATGCTGACTGTGTCCCCCACTGCCACATTTTCTTTCAAAGAGAAACTGACCTGGTGGCTTATGCTCTTTTTGGCAGAGCCGTCAACAGGCGTGAGGTCGCTTCCCTGCCCGACTGTAACGTCCGTCACACCATTGACCGCCACGGCTTCAAGTTCGTAGATAAACTCCTCTTTCTCATTGATGCCCAGGGAATCTATACCTGCCGTGAAAGAACCTGTCCCCTCCTCTTTCAGAATCTTCCAGTCAGAAGATGATGAAAGATGGAGATAAGGGGTACAATCTTCCATTCTGACAAGAGAGACTTTTCTTTCAGCACCCTCGCTATCTTTCTCCGTCAAAGTAAGTTCGATGGTTCCGTTTTTCTCCTCGATTTTCTCAAAGAATCTTATCGGAGATGCAAGAACCGGATTACCTTCCGAATCCAGCAGAAATTCAACTTCGCCATCTCCGACAGCAATCGTGAAATAGAATTTGCCGTTCACGGCGACCGCTCTCAATACCGGAACCACGTTCTGTGGAGCGGCACTGACCACTTCACCTTTGTATCTGACCGGCTCATCCCCGATTTTCCAGTAATAAGACCATTGGGAGTTCCAGCCTATCGACAATACTTTTACCGAAGATGTATCCCTTCCGCTGCGCAAGGGAAAAGCCCTGCCGTCAGCAAAGACAACATCATATCCGACAATCTTTCCCCCTTCCACAATCTCTGTCACACTTTTCACGAAAACAGTCGTGTCAACCCCGTCAATAAGTTCTCCGACTATCTTCATATTGCTGTTTATGGTATCGCACATCGCATTCAGTCCGTCGAACATGGACTGGGTGGGAATCTGAAACACATTTACTCCGTCGGCAAGGGTGATTGTCACAATTCCGTCATCAGAGCATTCCACACTGTTGAAGACAGCGGAGCCCGAATAGCCGTGAGCCGTCTCCCCGGAACCCTCAAGAAGATGCCAGGACTCCTCGTCAAACGAATAGTACCAGTAATCCTTCCCTCCAGTTTCTTCAACTTTCACCTTGGGGACTATGGCACTTGCACGTATCCGGAGTCCCTTGGAATCATAGAGCCACTTCACTTCACCCCGTTCCCCCATCTGAACAGTCCAGTAATAGACATCATCTGCTTTCTGGATACCCATTATCGGAGTCAGTCCATCCTTCCCATTGCGCAGGGTCACCACTTTTCCGCTGGAAAAAGAAATCCTGTACGAACCGTCTTCCAACTTTTCAACAGCAGATATCAAATCGTTCCGCTCGATTGCGTCCGCAATGTCCGAAATGGACTGATAAGTCTTGTTCAGGGCATATACCTCCTCTTCGAGAATCTTCACCCTTTCCTTCAGAACTGCAATTTCCTCCTCAAGTTCTTTCTGGCATCCGGAGCACAACGCCGCGACAGCCAGGAGTATCGTCAAAATATGTTTGAATTCTTTCTTCATACCGGAATTTACGATTTATTTCTTGCAGACAAGTTCTATGCTATACGTTTTCAGGAGGCCCCTGCCGTTTGAGACTATCACGGACATTCTGCTGTCCGTGCTGAAAGAGGCGGGAGATGTGACGGAGACAGTCCATACGGACCTCTGCTCATTCGGTTCGGCTTTGGCGACAAAACCTTCGGAGGTCACGGGAAGAACTTCATATTCGGAATAATCCACCGTTTTTCCCGTCGTTGTCAGATTTACAATGACTGTCGCCGTATCCTCCGCACCCATAACCAGAGACGTACTGTCAAACAGTGCGTCGAAATCCTGATACCTCTCTATCCAGTACTCCTGGGAACCCTGCCTTATATATACATATTCATCAGTCACCTCAATGGCATCCATAACGGCGTTCTCCTTCAAACTGGCTCTCACCGGATTGCCATAGCCATCCTTGACCGGCTGCCAGTGATCGCCCCCATCGAAGGAGATTCCCCAGAAGTAGATGCCGTCCGAGTCCCATCTGAAAGCGCCTATCTGCGGCACAGACCTGACCGCATCTGCCCGGACCTTCTCGCCGTTGTAAAGCGCCCAGGTGAAAGAGGTATCCCCAACCTGCTTGACAGTCCAGTAATATGCAGAATCTTCCGGATTGTCCGGATCCCGCAAGACTCCCACCTCAGGCCTGTTGGTCGAAGTCCCGTCATAAAAAGACATCTGTGTGCCGTCGGACAATGTCATCCTGTACCCTGTCGTATCACCCGCAGTGCTGACTATGGGGAATACACCGTTAATGAAGAGTTTCTCTCTGAATATCCTGAGGATTGTCTCTGTTGACCTGTAGTTTTCATTGGCCAGGCGGACGGTCTGCTCAATCTTTTCATAGGCGGACCAGGAGGGAACTGCGATGGAAGTGGAATCCTTCATCTTGAATATAATGTATTCCGCTGAATCGATTACCGCCTCAAAGAAAGCCTGAGGGCTCTCTCCGGTGGCTCTTCCGTAAGGAACGCCGTTATACTTGTCGGTCCAGGTCAGTCCATCATCGTACGAGACCTCCCACATCCCTTCATTGATACGGAACTGAGGAGAAGATGCACTCGCGGCAACCAGATTGCCGTCATTCGTCCGTATGAACTGCGTCTGGCCGCCGGGCGTGGACATTGCCCAGTAATATTTTCCGTCGGAATTCATCTTGACGCCGACCAGAGGATCATCGGCAGATATCCCTTCGCGAATCACGACAGGCCCGCTGTTTGAGAAATATATTGTATAGACCGTGTTTCCGTCGATTTTTTCCTGAGTGACTTCCGTCACAAAATCATGGTCCTCAATAGCCGACACTACCGATGTCAGCGCTTTAATATTGCTGTTGAGTCTTTCGCAGGCCGCCTCAAGAGAACTCAGTCTCCTGTCAAGAAGGTTGAGTTCATTCTCAATGGCGTCAGAACATCCGGCCGTCACGAGACAGACCGCAAAAATGAAGTATAAAAGATTCTTTTTCATATCGACGCGCTACTGTTTCACCTCCAGTTTAATGAATTTCGTATTGGTCGAAGACGTCTTCGAGAAAGTGAAGAGAAACGAGACGGCTCCCGTTCCGGACACTTTGTTGATTATAATTCTGCCGTTTGCAATATCGGGTTGTGCAGTCAGGTTTCCTTCCTCCATTACGACAATGTCCCTGACCTTCGCCCCCGTCACCCTGTAGGACACAGTGTCGGCTTGCCCGTCCGGAATGGACAAGGTCCTTTCCGTCAGCGGGTAAGGGGACGATTCAAGAGTGACCGCATACTGCCTCATCAACCTGACGACGGTGCCCTCTCCGTTGTTTAGATAGAGGTCAAGGTAATCATCGTTGCAGGTTACGGAACGGAAAAGACTGTACTGCACAGAGTCGGCCGCAAAAGCCTCCCTTTCGGGCAGGGACAGATCGTTGCCACCGGTGTCAAGCAGATAGTGCCCTTCATCACGATATTTCACATACCAGCAGTACCTGCCGTCTTTTCTTTCGATGCTTACCACCGGGACGTCATACAGAGTATCCAGGGCTGCTATCTTTTTCCCGTCCGCATCGGTAATCCATACGGGAGTCTGGTCGCCATATCTGCAAGTCCAGTAGAAGATGCCGTCGGATTCGTCCTTTTCAGCCACCACTATTGGAATGTCCGACTGGACCCAATCCTTTATCTCGAAACTTTTTCCGTTTGAAAGAGAGACCTTCACTCCCGTCTTTTTCCCGTCCGTCCTGATGTCTTCCATCGAGACTATATAAATCGCATCGTCAAAGATGGTCTCAAGTATCGCTCTCTGGGCCTTTATGCCGTCATTGGCCTGAGATACCGCCGCAAGCAACTCCTTGTAAGCGTCATACTTGGGAACTTTGAGGACCGTGCCGTCTGACATATGAAAGAGGACGAAAAGGGAATCGGACAAATCCACTTTCCTGAAGATGGTATCCGCATCCACCCCTTTTGCAGGACCCAGTTCAATCCAGGTCTTTCCATCAATGGTATATCTCCAGACATCCTTTCTTACGGAAAGAAACGGGATTTCCCCGATGGCAAGAATCTTGTCGCCGTTTTCATCGAGCAGCCAGTCCGTCTGTCCGTCCACACCGTTGCGGACAGTCCAGTACATCGAACCGTCAGTGTCCATCTTTGCGTTGAAATAGGGGGCCTTGCCGTCTTCCCCGTCATACACGGTAATCGGGGGTGCGGATTGGAAAGTGATTGTATATCCGATCACTGCATTGTCCTTCTTTATGCTGGACACACCCGTAATCAAGTCATTTTCCTGAATTGCTCGGATTATCCCGGAAAGAGAAGCCAGATTGCCGTTGAATCTGATGCACTGCTCCTCGAGACTGGTTGCCCTCTCCTTCAATTCATTCAGTTTTTCCTGAAGATCTCCGTTGCAGCCCACAGCCGACAGAAGCAGCAGAAAGGCCGTCACACCTGTAATTCTCAGTTTCATATCCGTTTTGATTTCTTTTCCATTTTTTCACGCAATTCGCTGTACCATTCGCGAATTCTCCTCTTTCCAACCAATTTCCATAGCGAGACTGTCCTTCTGAACATCTCCGCGTAGCGGTACACCGCATATGGAGCAGGCCAGATGGTGGCTATCCACAGAAGGCCGAGCCACCCGTTCACGCACAGCAGCACAGATGCTCCCAGGACAAAGCATACTGTCCATATGAGTTCCTGCATCAGGAACCTCGCCGAATTGTGGAAAGCCGCATCGGCAAATTTCTTGGCGCACAAGTATTCCGCCAGGGAGAGAGGTATCGCCGCCGCAATGGCACATATCGCAATGTACGGCAGCAGAACCACCGAAAGCAGAGTATGGAGAACCGCCGAAAGCAGAGTGTGCCTGCACTCAAGAGAATGAAGGCTGATGCCGGCATCCTTCCTCGCCCGGGAAAATCTGCGGGCTTCTTCCAGCAGAGATGATGCTTCCACAGGATTATTCTCCCTCAAATCCTTCACCGCGGCGGCCGCATCCATACCGGCACGGCTCCGCAATGCGGGCCTGCATTCGGAGACCTTTCCGCCTGCAATCTTCACAAGTTCCCAGGAAGGTTCATATTCCTCGTCATCAGGAATATATATTATCTCTTTCCTGATTCCCTCCCCTGTCAGAGAACGAATCAGGGACATATTTTCGAGCTGCGACCTGCCATTCCCCTCACGAAGGAGAGCCGAAACGTCAATGGGCGTTCCATACCTTACGGTCAGAGTGGTGCAGGGACGGAAATAATCCCCGTACTCCAGTCCCAGGGGAACTATGTAAACCTTTTTTGAGGGGTATTTTTCGCAAAAGCCCACCGCAACGCGCGCGATTCCCTTTCCGATGGGGAGAAGGCTGTGCATAGTGCGGTGAGTACCTTCCGGCAGGATGCAGAAAGGGACATCATTGCCGAGGACTTCTATCGCTTTTTCTATGGTGTCCTCCGCCTTGACCATATTCCGAATACCGTCCCGACGCCTGTTGATGGGCATCATCTTGAGGAATTCGAAGATTTTCGCAAGCACGCCTCCGAAGATATCGGCACGGGCCACAAAAACAATCCTGCCTTTGAACGTGGCGAGAATTGCAAGGGGGTCCATAAGGGCATTGCTGTGGTTGGGAGCCAGAATCACTGCCCCGTCAGAAGGGATATTCTCCCGTCCCAGACACTCTATTTTCTTAAAGAACAACTTGACACACAGTGCCGTATAGGTATGCAACAAGTCATACCGGAAGTCCTTTCCATATATTTTTTTCTCCCTTTCCATTGTCCCGCAAGTTAGCAATTTTTCGGAAAAAGTTGATTGTTTCCCCGATAATGGGTATCTTCACCATATGAAAAAAATGCCCCAGTACCGTAAACCCGAGCAAAAGGCGGAAACAGCGGCGGCTGTCATAGTGACTGTCACCGCTGCTCTGATTCTGATTGCGAAGATAGGGGTACTTAAAAAGGCTGCTGACCTGAGTATATTCTCGTTCGACCGGGGATTCGCCGCCGATTTCCTGAACAGGCCCGGAGGTCTTCTGGAATATGTCGGTACATTGATGACTCAGACAGGACATTTTCCCATTGCCGGCATACTCCTTATTCTTGCCCTTATGGTGGAGATATTCCTGTTCTGCCGCAGGATTGCTGGGAAAGGCCTTTCCGGATGGCTCCCAGCCCTGTGTATCCTGCTCTTCTGGACTGGAATGGACTATAACCTCCACACTATGAGGGCGCAGGGCTATGTCTTTTCCCAGATGCTCGGAGTTGCGGTGGCAAGCGCCCTTGCCTGCGGTTATGCCGTCAGCCGCAGACCATACCTGTACGGAGGCCTTGTTTTGATTGCCGGCTATCCCGTCATAGGGGGCTACGCGGTGGTTGCGGCTCTCTGTTGCGCCGCTCTCACCCTGAACCGTGACAATGCGGGGAAGATGAGACTCATTCTCCTGCTTCTGCTCGGTGCGGCGGCGGTTCCCCAACTCTACACCAGACTTCTCTACACCCATACGGACCCTTCTTTCACCTACCTTGCAGGTATGCCCTATTTCGATTTCAACGGAAACGGGAAACGATGGCTTCCGATTGCCACCTCCTGCATCATCCTGATTCTGATATGCGTGGCGGGAAAATCCTTGCCAAGGTTGCGCTCGGGCGTTTTCAGCATCATTATCTCCGCCTTGATGGCAGGAGGTCTTGTCTTTCTTTCCTACCGCGACAAGAACTTCCACGCTGAAATCAGTATGGAACAGGCGATAGAAAAAAACGACTGGGACAGGGTCCTGAAGATTGCTCAAAATCTTGAGAGGCCCACCCGCATCGGCGTGATGTACCGCAACATAGCCCTGCTCTATAAAGGAGAACTGCTGGAAAAGCTCTTCACCTTCTCCGACGATTACAGCCCGATTGCCACCAAAGCCCCCATTTCGATAACTATGGTGAGCGCCCCCGTTTCGTTCTTCTACAACGGAATGCTTCAGTTTTCGGCTAGATGGGCGATGGAATGTACCCTTCTCTACCAGCCGGGGGTGCAGAGATACAAATATCTTGCGAAGGCTGCCCTTTTCAGCGGGACAGAAAAAAGGGAACTGGTCGAAAAATACCTCCGCCTGATTGTACAGAATGCCGGCCAGAAGAGATGGGTTGAAAAATACAGGAGTTACCTGGAATATCCGGGGTTGCTTGCACAGGACCCGGAATACAGGATGGCAAAGGCACTGAATGAATATACAGAGCCCAAGTTTATGAGCAGCACGGTCGTGGAGGACACGTTCCTTTGGCTGCTCCCGACTCTTGAGCCTATGCAGGGCCCTCTTCTGGATCTCTCCATCGGATATACTCTCATAGCCAAGGACGCAGAATATTTCTGGCCGAAATATGACATTTGGGTGAAGGAAGGAAGGCCTCTGCCGAAAGCAATGGCGGAAGCCGCCCTTCTTTTTGCCTATATGGAGAGGAACGAGGCCCGTCTTGCCGACGTTCTGGACAGGATAGGCGGGGCTGGCAGTCCTGTCCTCAAGAGATTCAACGCATTCAGCGAGGCTATGACCAAATCTTCGGGATCAAAGTCCTCTTTGGAATATTTCCGGAAGCGTTTCGGCGACACCTACTGGTATTATTGCTACTTCGTCAAAGACTTTGATATCAACTGACAATGAGAAAATTGCTGATATATATCCTTTTCCCGGTCCTGCTCCAGGCCGCTTTATCCTGTACGCCGGGCATCCCCCAAAGCGACCCCGCTGAAGAGGAGGCGGACATCTTCCCCGACTACAGGGGTACCACGATACCGCCGAACATCGCCCCCCTGAATTATATGGTCCGAAACGGTGCTGACAAGGTCATAACCTGCATCAGCGGGCCGGAGGGAAGTCAGATTGTACTCCAGGGGCAGAAGGTGAAAATCCCTCTGAAAAAATGGCGGGTTCTTCTGGAAAAGGCGAAGGGAGGGGATATCTCCTTCTCCACCTATGTTCGCAAGGACGGGCAGTGGCTCAGGTTGAATGATTTCACCTGTCACGTGGCCCCGGAGGAGATTGACGGGTGGATTACCTACCGGTTCCTCGCCCCCTCATACGAATTCCACTCATATCTCTCGATAGACCAGAGAGATGTCACCTCCTTCAAGAGCCGGGAACTGTATCACAACCGGTTCGAACACTCCCGCACAAAACAGCAGTGCATCAACTGCCACAGCTTCCAGAACTACCATACCGACCGCTGGCAGTTGCACGTCAGGCTGGTGGAAACAGGGACCGTGATTGTAGATGGGGAGAAAGGGGAAAAAGTCGATTTGAAGACAGACCAGACCATTTCCGGAGGATTCTATCCCGCCTGGCACCCCACCGAAAACCTGATAGTCTATTCCAACAACTGGCTCCGTCAGTTCTTCTTTGCACGGAATTACAACAGAATCGAGCAGCAGGACAACGACTCAGACCTGATAATGTATGACGTAGCCGCAAATGTGGTGACCCCCGTGGCCAAGGATTCGGTCCTGTTCGAGAACTACCCCGCCTGGGCCCCCGACGGCCGCACCCTCTATTATTCCTGTGCAAGCCAGCCCGAACTGAGGGAACTTTCCGACGTGGAATTGGGAGAGCACTTCGAGGAGTTCAAATATGACATACTCAAAAGGTCCTTCGACCCTTCTTCAAGACAATTCGGTCCTCCGCAGATGGTAATGAATGCCAAAGAAATGGACAAGAGCGCCCTTTTCCCCCGCATCTCACCTGACGGCAGACGTATGATGGTGGCTGTCGCAAGATTCGGCTCCTGCCACAACTATCACAGGGATTCGGACCTGTGGATGATGAATCTCGAAAACGGAAAAATTGACAAACTCGAGCTACTCAACAGCGACGAATCGGACAGCTACCACAACTGGTCCTCCAATGGAAGATGGATTATCTTCACATCCCGCCGGATGGACGGGGTCCACACCAGAATTTTCATAAGTTATTTCGACGCTGAGGGCAAAGTGCACAAACCATTCGTACTTCCCCAGGAGGATCCCGAGCACTATATCAAGACCTTCAAATCATACAGTGTACCCGAGCCCACGGTGGAACCTCTCCGACAGAACATCCGTCAGGTGAGACGCATCGTACGACAGGACGCAAGAAAAGCAACCTACTTGGAATGAGAAAATTATCCATCCTCTTACTGATTCTTTCCATCGCTGTCTCCTGCACCGGGGAAGGATATGTCATCAAAGGCGACATTCGCGACCTTGACGAAGGGACTATCAACCTTCTGGATGCCTCCGGCCACACCCTTGCAACCACTCAGGTCAAGGAGGGCAAGTTCACGTTCACAGGGACTACGGAGGCCCCCCAGCTGGTTTACATAAACAACGCTCTTGGCGTCAGATATCCGCTGGACCTCCCCATATTGCTGGAGAACAAGAAAATAAAAGTGAAAGGGGATGCGGCAAAGGGCTTCATCGAAATCACCGGGACCGCCGCGAACGAGAATATGGTCATCTACAAGCAGAAAAGGGACGCGCTCAATCCCAATGACAGGGAAGGCTTCACCGCTCTTGTCCGGGAGACCTTCGAGGCAAACTCGGACAACCTTCTCGGAGCTATGATGATCACGGATATGTACACCTACGTGAGCGACGAGGAGTTGGTGGAATGTTACAGGCGGCTGCCCGCGGAACTTTCCGGGAACAAGCTGATTTCCCATTATCACGACATTTCTCTCGCAAGGATGGAGACCGCTCCGGGAAAGAAATTCAAGGAACTCTGTATGGAGGACAAACAGGGTGCCCCCCGGAAACTTTCGGATGCCGTCGCCGAAAACAACTTCACACTCCTGCTTTTCTGGGCAAGCTGGTCATACGGGAACAAATCCGTACTTCCCGATATAGCCGCGCTTGCCCGCCGATATGCCGGTAAAGGGGTGAACCTGTTCGGAGTTTCTCTGGACAGCAATGAAGATTCCTGGAAAAAAGCCGTTGAAGAATTCGGACTCGGAGGCATCCAGCTTCAGGGAGATTACAATGTGGTGAAAGGCTTTTCAGACCTTTATGGAATTGACGGAATGCCGCGTCTTATTCTTGTGGATTCCGAAGGTATCATCAGGGCAAAAGGGTCGAACGCTTCCGAAATCGAACCCTTTTTGTCAAGTATTGATTAATTTTCAATACTTTCTTTGCATTCTCGAAAATAAATCACTACCTTGTGTAAAGTATTGAAAAAAATTGTAACCGATAAGATCATTTTACTAACCAATCTTAACTTTTATGAAACAAAACTCTTTTTCAGTTAAGGCTGTTATGGCTTCTCTTGCCGCGCTGATGATCTGCTTCTCAGCCGCCGCACAGACGAAGAGTATCAGCGGAACCGTTAAAGGCGAGGACGGACAGCCTCTAGCAGGCGTTGCCGTTCTCATCAAAGGCACTACCACAGGTGCCTCAACAGACCTTGATGGCCGTTACGCTTTCAAGTACTCCCAAAGCAATCCGACTCTGCAGGTATCCTGCATCGGATATGAAACCCTGGAATTCCCCATCAACGGGAAGACAGTCATTGACATCACTCTCAAGGAAGAGACAACAGCCCTTGAAGAGACGATTGTCGTAGGTTATGCCGTAGGTAACAAACGTACTATCTCCGGTGCCATCGAGCGCGTAACCGCCGAGAACATGAACACCGGTTACGTTTCAAGCGCAGTCGACGCCATCAACGGTAAGGTTCCCGGACTGGTAATCACCCAGAACGGCGGCAACGTCACCGATACTCCCGATATCCGTATCCGTGGTACATCATCCCTCTCAGGCGGAAGCACTCCTCTGGTAGTTATCGACGGTATTTTCGGAAGCGTGGATATGCTTTACTCCCTCTCTCCTGAGGACATTCAGGAAATCACCGTTCTCAAGGATGCATCCGAGACCGCTCAGTACGGTTCAAGAGGTTCCGCCGGTGTAATCGTGGTGACCACCAAGAGAGGAAAGGACGGACGCGCCGAAGTGAGCTACAACGGTCAGTTCGGTATCTCCCAGGCTGTCAAGAACCTTGAGGTTCTCTCAGCAGACGAATACAGGAACGTCAACAAGACTATGTTCGGCGGTGTAGGTCTCGATATGGGCAGCAACACCAACTGGATTGACTGGATTGAGAACAAATTTGCTTTCCAGAACAACCACAACCTCACTCTCTCCGCAGGCAACAAGCAGAGCACGATGATGGCTTCAGTAGGTATCCAGGACCGAAACGGTATCGTACGCAATACTGGCCACACCAACTACAGCGCCCGTCTCAACGCAACCCACAAGGCCTTCGGTGACAGACTCACCCTCGAAGTGAACCTGATGGGTTCCCTCCGCAACCTGAACTACGTTGACAGGGGCATCTTCGCAGGTGCTGCAACCTACAACCCCACGTTCCCTCACGAGCGTAACAAGGAGACCGGTTGGTGGGATTATGACCCCAACGCCGAGACCGTTACCCACCCGGGTGACTATATGGATTTCACAAGGGACGGCGAAGCCGCACGTGCAGTCGCCAGCGGACGTATCTCTTATGAAATCATCAAAGGTCTGACCGCAAGCGTGTTCGGTTCATTCAACTACGACAACTTCCTCTCCCGCAACTACTATCCTTATGACACCAAGTCATACCGTGGCAGCCGCGGTGAGGCCAACTCTTCATACACAAGGAATACCAACAGCCTGTTCAACGCTTCGCTGAACTACAACAAGGAAATCAAGAAGCACTCCATCAACGTGCTCGGTCTTGTCGAGGCCCAGAAATACGACTATTGGTACAACTACGAGAAGACCACCGGTTTCGACACCAACTACTTCCTCTACAACAACTTCCAGGCCGGTTCAACGGTCAAGTGGGGCGACGTTCAGTCAAGTGCCACAAACTACACTCTGATGTCCTATCTGGCACGTGTCAACTATATGTATGACAGCCGATTCGTCATCACCCTCAACGCCCGTGCCGACGGTTCCTCAAAACTCGGAGCAAACCACAAGTGGGGCTTCTTCCCCTCTGCATCCGCAGCGTGGATTATCTCCAACGAGAAGTTTATGAAGGGTCAGAACGTTATCAGCAACCTGAAACTCCGCGCCGGCTACGGTGTGACCGGTAACCAGGATGCAATCTCTCCCTACAACTCACTCAAGCTGATGTCCCCCAACGGAACAACCGTATACAACGGTTCAACCGTCACCACCTACGCCCTGGGCTCCAATCCTAACCCTGACCTGAAATGGGAGACCAAATACACCTTCGATGCAGGTATCGACTTCGCATTGTGGAAGGGCCGCTTCAGCGGTGCGTTGGATGTCTATTTCTCAAGGACCAAAGACCTCCTCTATACTTATAAGGTACCTGTTCCTCCTTTCGTATATACCGACCTTCTTGCCAATATGGGTGAGATGACCAACAACGGTGTCGAACTCTCCCTCCGCGGCGCGGTCATCCAGAAGAAAGACTGGTCTTTGAACCTCACAGGAAACTTTGCCTACAACGAGAACAAACTCGTCAGCCTCTCCGGTACATATCAGGGACAGGATCTGACAACATCCAAGTACATCGCCGTGGCGAGCGCAGACTGTAACGGTCTTACCTCCAACACCAACGTTGTCTATATGACCGAAGGTTATCCTATCAACATCTTCCGTCTCCCCGTCCACGACGGATTCAACGTAGATGAAAACGGTCACAAGACCTACAAGTTCAAGGACGTAACCGGTGACGGCAACATCACCCTCGACGATGAAGGTGACCGCGAATACCTCGGACAGGCAACTCCGAAGGTAACCGCCAACCTCGGCGCACAGCTGAGATTCAAACAGTTCGACCTCGCAGTCCAGTTCAACGGAGCATTCGGCCATATGATTTACAACTTCCAGGGTCTCCGTCTGAGCAGCCTCGGTGCATTCCCCACCTACAACGTTCTCAAGACCGCGCCCGAACTCGGCGTTTACAACGCACAGCACACTTCATACTGGCTCGAGAAAGGTGACTACGTGAACATCCAGTACATCACTCTGGGTTACAACCTTCCCGTAAAGAACGCCAAATATCTGAAGGGGTTCAGGGCCGCTCTCTCCTGCAACAACGTTGCAACCATCACAGGTTACACGGGTATGACTCCTATCCTCAACAACCAGCAGATTGGTGCCGGTGTTGACCGCAACATCTATCCTGTTATGCGTACTTACACATTGCAGCTCTCTGTCAGATTCTAATTTAACGTAACGGATAAGAAAAAGACATTATGAAAAAGATATTTTACAGTACAGCACTGATTGCTACGCTCTCGCTGATGATGGTCGGTTGTTCTCTCGAGGAGAAGCCCCTGAGCAAGTTTGGTGAGGACGAAGCATACAAAAGCTCCACTATGGTATATGTAAATACCGTAGCCAGCCTTTACAACAAACTTTACAGCCGTTTCAAAGGCGGAGACGACAACTTCAACTATATGTCGGAGTTCACCGCCAACGTACTCTTCCTCCCCGGACGTCAGGGCGACTGGGTTGACGGCGGTAAACACCAGAACGCATTTCTCCACAAATGGGACCCTTCCACTGACTACATCAAGAATTTGTGGAACGACTCCTATTCAGACATTGCCCTCTGCAACGCTTCAATAGAGAAACTCGATGAAATCGCAGGTCTCGGAACTCTTGACCCCGAAGTTATCGAATCCTACAAGGCTGAGGTACGTGCAATCCGCGCATTCTATTATATGTGGCTCGTTGACTTCTTCGGAAGGATTCCTATCGTCACCTCTTCTGATATGGGTGTAGGTGACGTTCAGCAGAGCGAAAGAAGCGCCGCCTACAAATTCGTGAAAGACGAAATCTGCGCCATCATCCCTCACCTTGCAGAAGGAACGGCCCAGAAGACTTCCAGCGAATACTACGCACGTTTCACCAAGGCTGCCGGTTATGCAATGCTTGCAAAAGTTGCCATCAACGGAGCAGTCTTCAGCCAGGACAAGTGGAATGACGGCAAATTCACCGGCGGCATTGCCAAGGTTGAGCCCACTGTCACCGCAGCCGGAAAGGCCGACAGCTATACTGTTGACGGCAGGACAATGAACGCTTGGGAAACAGTCGTATATTGCCAGGAGAAAGTTGCGGAACTCGGATATCATCTTGAGGCCAACTTCGCCGCAAACTTCACCAACAGCGGCAACGAGAACTCAAACGAGAACATCTTCGTAAGGCCTATGGACGACAACGTTTATCGCAACTCCGACACTCAGGTGACCCGTTCCCTCCACTACAACCACGCTTCCACAATCGGTTTCTCATCCTGGAACGGAACTGCTGCCACGGTACACGCCCTGAAGGCATTCGGTTATGAAGAGGAAATCAACCAGGCTGACCTGTCACAGAGTGTTTTCGAGTGCGATGACCCCCGTTTCGCTCTCTCATTCTTCTACGGTTCCTGCTCAGTGAACGGTGTGAAAGTGGGGGCAGGCGTTTCCGAGGACAAATGGCCCGAAGGTTACTACATCGGCTATGCAGCCCAGAATGACTACAGCACTGAGGATTTCAGCGATCCTTGGGGACTGTATATCGTAAAATGGGGCGGTTGCCGTATCAAGAAGTACGAATATGACCCCACCACTTCCGACCAGAACGTATTCAACGCTGACCGCACCATCTTCCGTTATGCCGACCTGCTTCTCCTCGCAGCCGAAGCACAGTACAGACTTGGCAACTTCAGCAGCGCAACTGACCTCCTCAATCAGGTCAGGGATCGTATCGGTGTCGAGCCTGTCAACGGAATCGACCTGAAGGTCATTCTTGAAGAGAGAATCCGCGAGCTTATCTGGGAAACTCCCGGTACCCGTGGAGATATGGTCCGCTGCGGTATCTACACCGAAGCCGATGAGGACAAATTTGTCGGTGTGAAGCACGCCACTTCAGCTGCTGACTGGGCTTATGACGCAACCGGTTACACCTGCGTATTCCCGATTCCCGTCGATGTCATCAGTCTGAACAAGAACCTCACTCAGAACGAAGGATATAAATAGTATCTGACATACATTTTCTGAAGGGTGGCTTTCGGGCCACCCTTTTTTTTTGCCACAATTACTTGTATTTTTTCCGAGTTTGTCTTAACTTTAAGAATTGGAAAATTCTGTTTAACTCTAAATAAAAAACATTATGTCATCTGAAATGTCCAGAAGGTCCTTCTTGAAGGCCGGTGCAGCAGCCGCTGCTGGTCTGGCTATGGCCAGCCCCAAGGATTTGCTTGCAGCAACGCCCGCTTCAGCTCCCGTTGCCCCCGCAGCAAAAACAGGTAAACTTAAAATTCTCGGCGTAGGTATCGGAGGCCGCGGTTCCTCTGACTTGCGTGCACTTGAGTCCGAAGACATCATCGGTCTTTGCGACGTTGACTGGAAGTATGCAGACCCCGTGTTCAAGCGCTATCCCAACGCAAAGAGATACAAGGACTACAGAGTAATGTTCAAGGAGATGCTCGACCAGGCCGATGCAGTTGTCATCGCCACTGCAGACCATACTCACGCAGTCATCGCCGCCGAAGCCATCGCTGCCGGCAAGCACGTATATTGCGAGAAACCTCTTACTCACTCAGTCTATGAGACACGTCTGCTGACCAAACTCGCCAAGAAATACAACGTTGCCACCCAGATGGGTAACCAGGGTGCTTCAGGCGAAGGTGTAAGACGCACCTGCGCCCTCATCTGGAGCGGAGCCATCGGAGAGGTCACCAAAGTAGAGGCCTTCACCGACCGTCCCATCTGGCCCCAGGGTCTGAACCGTCCTACCGAAGTACATAAGATTCCCAAGACTCTCGACTGGGATAACTTCATCGGTCCTGCCAACTATCGTCCCTACAACAGCATCTATCACCCCTGGAATTTCCGCGGATGGTGGGATTTCGGTACAGGCGCTCTCGGAGATATGGCCTGCCATATCCTCCAGCCTGTCGTAAAGGCCTTGAACCTCAAGTACCCCACAAGAGTACAGGGAAGTTCAACTCTCCTTCTTTCAGACTGCTGCCCCAGCGCACAGGTAGTGAAATATGTGTTCCCCGCCCGCGACAATATGCCTAAGGTAGGTATGCCAGAGGTCGAGGTATGGTGGTATGACGGCGGCCTGAAGCCGACCCGTCCCGCAGGTCTTCCCGAAGGAGTCGAGTTGAACGACGAGGGTGGCTGCGTGATTTTCCACGGAACAAAAGACACTCTCATCTGCGGTTGCTACGGCGTACGTCCTTATCTTGTATCAGGCCGCAACCCCGAAGTTCCCGAAGTTCTCCGCAAGATCGAGACTTCACACCAGATGGACTGGGTACGCGCCTGCAAGGAAGATCCTTCAGTACGCGTGAAGACCGCTTCCGACTTCAGCGAGGCAGGTCCTCTCAACGAAATGGTGGTTATGGGTGTTCTCGCAGTAAGGCTCCAGAGCCTCAACCGCGAACTGGAATGGGACGGTGAGAATATGCGCTTCACCAACATCCCCAAGGACGCGACAATACAATCCGTCATCGAGGACGGTTTCCACGTAACCGACGGTCACCCTTCATTCGACAAGAAATGGACAGACCCCGTGGATGCAAACGCCTTCGCAGAAGAACTCATCAAACATCACTATCGCGAGGGATGGTCACTTCCTGAAATGCCCAGATAATCAATCCAAAATCTTAACCTATGAAAAAATCTATTTTTCTGCTTGCCACTCTTGCAATTATGGTTTGTATGACATCCTGTGGCAACAAAAAGGCTGAACAGGCTCCCGCAGAGAGCGCTGTTCCCGCCTATGAAGTTGTAAACGCTCCTCAGGTTGACCTGAGCGAATTCCCCGTTGACAAGGACGGTTATTATGTGCTTTTTGACGGCACCTCCTTCAAAGGATGGAGAGGCTACGGCAAGGACTATGTTCCTTCAAAGTGGACCATCGAAGACGGCTGCATCAAGTTCAACGGAACTGGCGGCGGCGAGGCCCAGGAAGGTGACGGAGGCGACATCATCTTTACCAAGAAGTTCAAGAATTTCGAGATGGAACTCGAATGGAAGATTTCAAAGGGCGGAAACTCCGGGATCTTCTACCTTGCACAGGAAGTCACTTCAGAGCACGACGGTCAGAAGGTCTATGAGCCTATCTACATCTCTTGCCCTGAATTCCAGGTTCTTGACAATGCCAACCATCCCGACGCAAAGATGGGTAAGGACGGCAACCGCCAGAGCGCATCCCTCTATGACATGATTCCCGCCAACCCTCAGAACCAGAACCCTTACGGTGAATGGAACAAGGCAAAGATTATGGTTTATCAGGGAACAGTCGTTCACTATCAGAATGACGTCAACGTCCTCGAATACCACCTCTGGACCCAGAAATGGACAGATATGCTTCAGGCATCCAAGTTCAGCCAGAAAGACTGGCCTCTCGCTTTCGAACTCCTCAACAACTGCGGCGGTGAAAACCACGAAGGTTACATCGGATTCCAGGATCACGGCAATGATGTCTGGTTCCGTAACATCCGCATCAAACTGTACGAATAATGAAAAGATTATTTATTCTTGCAATGGCCGTTATGACAATGGCATCCTGCGGCAATAAAACCGCCGGTGAGTGCTGCGGCAACGGAGATCATCAGTGCACAAAGGAGAATCATCAGTGCAAGGAGGGTCATCAGTGCTGTGACCAGGCTCAGGACAAGGAGATAGGTATCCAGCTCTATTCTCTTCGCGAACTGATAGGTTCTTCTGAGAATTATGCCAAGAATCAGGCTGAAGTTCTCAAGAAAGTCGCCGAACTCGGTTACACATACGTTGAGGCCGCCAATTTTGACGGCGAGCATTTCTACGGAGTTGACCCCAAGCAGTTCAAGGCTGACGTGGAGGCTGCCGGACTGAAGGTCCGTTCCTCTCACACAGGTCATAATCTCTCAGACAAGGAGGTTGCCACCGGCAATTTCTCAGAGTCTCTCGAATGGTGGAAGAAAGCCATCCCGGCACACGTTGCCGCAGGTATGACTTATGTTGTTGTTCCCGGTTTCGACGTTCCCGACAATCTCAAGGGTCTGAAAGTCTATTGCGACTATTTCAACGCAGTGGGCAAACTCTGCAAGGAAGCCGGCCTGAAATTCGGATACCACAACCACAGCCACGAATTCAACAAGATTGAGGACAAGGTCATCTATGACTTTATGCTTGAGAACACCGACCCTCAGTATGTATTCTTCCAGATGGACGTTTACTGGGCTGTCAACGGACACGTAAGCCCCGTGAACTACTTCAAGGCGAATCCGGGCCGTTTCGCCTTGCTCCACATCAAGGACTACACCGAAATCGGACAGAGCGGTATGGTGGGCTTCGATGCAATCTTCAAGAACTTCGACGTAGCCGGAGCAAAAGGCTATATCGTCGAGATGGAAGGTTCAGGCGTAGGGGATATCCTCGAGACCTGCCGCATCAGCGCCAATTACCTCAAGAAAGCTCCCTTCGTGAAGAAGAGCTACGAGTAGCCGATATACTTCAACAATGATATTCAGCCCGGTATGCTTCAAACATACCGGGCTGTTATTTTTACCCGATACAGCCACCTGTCTTCGGCGTATTGTATGTCACTTGAATCGGACTTCGCTTCGCTCATCCCTCCCAGCCTGACGGCTGGGCCCCTCCCGCTATCAAGCGCGGGTGCTTAGGTCCTCTCAAGTGACATACAATACGCCGGACGAAAAAGGAATAGAATTGTCAATCTATCTTGAGGACAGCCATAAAGGCGGATTGGGGGACTTCGACCTGCCCGATCTGGCGCATACGCTTCTTACCAGCCTTCTGCTTCTCCAAAAGTTTGCGCTTGCGGGTGATATCGCCTCCGTAACACTTGGCAGTAACGTCCTTACGGACCTGACGGACAGTCTCGCGGGCGATGATTTTCGCACCGATTGCGGCCTGAATCGCCACGTCGAACTGCTGTCGTGGAATCAGCTCTTTGAGTTTCTCGCAGATTTTGCGCCCGAAGTCATAGGCGTGGTCCTGATGAATCAGGGTTGAAAGTGCATCGGCGGGCTCTCCGTTGAGAAGAATGTCAAGTTTGACAAGTTTGGCATCACGGAAACCGATGATATGATAGTCGAAGGAGGCGTAACCCTTGGAGATGGATTTGAGTTTGTCATAGAAATCGAAGACAATCTCGGAAAGGGGCATCTCATAGGTAAGTTCTATCCTGTCCGCAGAGATATAGTGTTCACCTTTGAGGATTCCCCTCTTGTCCAGACAGAGCTTCATAATCGGACCGTAAAATTCGGACTTGGAGATAATCTGGGCCTGAATGAAGGGTTCCTCGATATGGTCGATGAGTGTCGGAGCGGGAAGACCGGACGGATTGTGCACGTCAATACACTCTCCCTGCGTCGTATAGACCTTATATGATACATTGGGGACGGTTGTCACCACGTCCATATCAAACTCCCGGAAAAGCCTCTCCTGGACAATCTCCATATGGAGCAGACCGAGGAAACCGCAGCGGAAGCCGAATCCCAGGGCGAGGGAGCTCTCCGGTTCGAAGACAAGGGAGGCATCGTTCAGCTGGAATTTCTCAAGAGAGGCACGCAGGTCTTCGTACTGGTCGGCGGTGACGGGGAACATTCCGGCGTAAAGCATCGGTTTCACGTCTTCAAACCCCGCAATGGCCGAGGTGCAGGGGCGATCCAGATGAGTTAAGGTGTCTCCCACCTTCACCTCAATCGCACTCTTTATCCCTGAAATTATGTATCCTACTGAACCACAAGGTATTTCCTTGGTAGGACAGAGTTTCATCTTAAGGACACCGACCTCGTCTGCGGTGTATTCCCTGCCGGTGTTGACGAACTTCACCTTGTCCCCGGCTTTCACTGACCCGTTGACAACCTTGAAATAGGCGATAATCCCCCTGAAACTGTTGAACACTGAATCGAAAATAAGGGCTTGCAGAGGAGCCTGGGGATCCCCCTTGGGCGCCGGTATTCTCTCCACAAGGGCATCCAGAATCGCCCCGACTCCCTCTCCTGTGCGGGCGGAAGCCAGAAGAACGTCGTCAGGGTCACAGCCGAGAAGATCGACCACCTGGTCGCGGACCACATCCACCATCGCGGCGTCCATATCAATCTTATTCAGTACCGGGATAATCTCGAGGTCATGCTCGATAGCCAGGTAAAGGTTGGATATGGTCTGGGCCTGAACTCCCTGGGTGGCATCCACAACAAGAAGAGCCCCCTCGCAGGAAGCTATGGCACGGGAGACCTCATAAGAAAAATCGACGTGGCCCGGAGTGTCGATAAGATTCAATATGTATTTTTCACCCTTGTAGTTGTACTCCATCTGTATGGCGTGGCTCTTGATGGTGATTCCCTTCTCCTTCTCCAAGTCCATAGAGTCAAGCACCTGCGCCTCCATCTCCCTCTTTTCAAGAGTGTCAGTCACTTCCAGCATCCTGTCTGCAAGTGTACTCTTGCCGTGGTCGATGTGGGCTATAATGCAGAAATTCCTTATGTTTTTCATACACTTATGAAGTTGTTTTGAAATGGTTCACGAAAATTATTATAGGTTATTTTTTCAGTAGATTTTTTGATGATTTGATGGCGCAATGGTTCCATTGCGGCTGAAAAGCATCGGAAAATATGCGAAAAAGAAGCATAAGTATTGAAGTTAATCATTTTAAAACAACTTCTAAGTTTCTGCCGCAAAGATAATGATTATCTTTGTTGAACAAATCATATGATCAAACCTTTGGACGAAGACTCTAAGATTCTTGAACTTTACAGAAAAGGAAGCCGGGAAGAAGCTTTCCGCCTCATAGTACGGAAATATGGGGAACGTCTTTATTGGACAATCCGGCGGATGGTGACCGTCCACGCCGATGCGGATGACTGCCTTCAGAACACTTTCCTGAAAGCCTGGAAAGCCTTCGGCTCCTTCAGGGGGGATTCCGGTATCTATACCTGGCTCTACCGCATCGCCGTGAATGAGACAATATCCTTCCTGGACGCAAAACGAGAGGTCTTCAACGAAGGAACGCTTGCAGAATCTCTGGCAGAAGACCCATATTTCGACGGAGACGCCGCGCAGACAGCGCTGCAGCAGGCTATCTCCCAACTTCCACCTTTGCAAAAAGCCGTTTTCATCTTGAGATATTACGACAATATGGCCTACAAGGAGATGGAGCAGGTTCTAGGCTCCACTGAAGGCTCCTTGAAAGCCTCGTATCACCACGCATACGCAAAGGTAAGCGAATGGATGAAGAGACATTGCTTTTAACTTTTTCACCGACAAGCAGTCAAAAGGAAGAACTATGAATACGATGAAAGAATTTCAGGACGATAGTTCCATCAGGAAAAATCCCTTCAGAATGCCCGAAGGCTACCTTGAGGAGATGGAGTCTTCCGTTATGGAGAAAATCTCCGCACAGGAAAAGGGAGACGGACGTCACTCCTGGAAAAGAGTCCTGCGCCCGGCATTCTATATGGCCGCGATGTTCGGACTGATTTTCGGCATAGGCTACGGAGTGATGGCGCTGACACGCACGGCCGAAAGGATGAAGACAACCGAACCTGATTTCTTTGCCGGAATCGAGGAAATCGCAACCGAAGAGACCGACTTCATACTGGCAAGCGAAGAAGACATCAACAACTTTGTTGATGAATATATAACTGTCAATAACATAACATCTTATCTTGCACAACAATGAAAAGGACACTGATACTGGCTCTATGTCTGGCAACGGCTCTTCCCGCCCTTGCGCAGAAGCCGCAACCCAACGATTGGGAAAAGAGAATCCAATCCGAGAAAATCGCTTTTCTGACCGCAGAACTCGATCTCTCCCCTGAAGAGGCGCAAGTTTTCTGGCCAATCTACAACCAGTACTGGAAAGATTGCGGAGAAGCCCACAAGAACACAGGCAAATGTCTTATGCTCCTCTCAAACAGAAAGGGAGAGACTCTGACCGAGACTCAGATGACACAATATGCAGACGATTACGTCAAGTCTCTCGATGACGAGCAGGCCCTCCTGCAAAAATATTACCCCGAATTCAAGAAAGTACTTCCGATTGAAAAGGTCTGCAAGCTTTTCTGTGCGGAGGAACATTTCCGGATGAAAATGATTCACGGCCTCAGAGGACACGGGCCCGGAAAAAATAAGGGCAGAAACACGGGCAGGCAGGCGGATTGAGAAATTCGCATTGTCATCTATTTTTATTAACTTCGCGCGATTATGAATTCGCGCATCAGAAGATTTTTGACAGTCATTCTTGTCATCCTGACAGGAATGAGCTTCTCTTCTTTTGCACAGTATTATACTCTGGGTGCGGACCCCGCAAACATCCGGTGGATGCAACTCGACGGGAATCACTACAAAATCATATACCCTCAACAGGCCGACAGCCTGGCCCGCAGGTATATGTACCTCTTCGAATCCACGAGGGAACTCAATATGTCGAGTGCCCATATAGAGCCCTCCAAGGTGCCGATTATCCTGCACCCCTATCAGGTGAACAGCAACGCCTCGGTAGCCTGGGCCCCAAGGCGCGTGGACGTATTCACCACTCCGGAAGCCACTCCCCTGTATGCGCAGAACTGGGACAGGAGCCTGGCCCTGCACGAAGGCAGGCACGTGGTCCAGATGACCCATTTTACGAAAGGGTTCTATAAAATCATCTCATATCTTGCAGGAGAGCAGTCCATTGTGCTGGGAATAGGCCTTCAGCCGAGCGGTTCCCTGTTCGAAGGGGACGCCGTAATCAATGAGACCGAATTCTCCAGGAGCGGACGCGGACGCAGTGCAGATTTCCTGATGTACTACCGCACCGCATTCCACGAAGGGGACTTCCGTGACGAGCCGAACTGGAGATTCGTCTCCTACAACCGCTTCACTCCGGGCAAATACAACTACGGATATGTCATCACCGCGATGGCAAGGTACAATTCCGGCAACTACTTCACCAGCGGCGACATTATGCAGCAGCAGCGTTGGTGGTTCTGGAAAATCTTCGACGTGAGCCACTGGAGCTACCGCTACGCATCCGGACTGACACAAAAACAGAACTGGTACAAAGCCGCCGAAGTCCTCTCCAGAAAATGGGAACAGGACTATCGGGAAAGGGCTCCCTATAACCATTTCGATACCCTTACGGCCAAAAGGCATCCCCGCCACCATATCAACTATACCAACGTGCTCCCCTCCCTTGAGGGAGGCGCTCTTGCAACCAAAGTCAGCCTCCAGGAGCCGAAACATCTGATAAGGATTGACACCACAGGCAAGGAACACTACCTGAGGCCCTTCTCATCCACCTCAAGCCGTATGGTATCCGACGGAAAAGGGAATTACTATTTCTCCGAGATTGTCCCTGACCCGAGATGGGAAATCAAAAGCACTTCCATCATCCGCAAATATGACGAAAAGGCAAACCGCATCACTAACCTGACCTCACGCACCAGATTCTTCAATCCGACAATCACGCCGGACGGCAGCACTCTGACAGCCGTCGAATATCTGCCTTTCACGGGTTCCAATTCCAATATTGTCTTCGTGGATGCCGCTTCGGGAAAGGTCAAGTCGAAGATTGCCTGTCCTTCCGGCTGGCAGGCCAGCGAGGCCGTTGCCTCCGACCCCGACGGCAAGGGCCCGGTTTTCGCCATCATCGTCAAAGGGGAGGACGGAATGGAAATAATGCGGTATGAAGAGGGCCGGTGGAGCGAAGTGACGGGAACCCAATACTCATCCCTGAGGGATATGAGCCTGTTGGAAGACGGCCGTCTGATGTTCATCTCCGACCTCAACGGAGTGAGCAACGTCTATCGGATTGACCCCTCTGAAAAGAAGCCCAAGCCGGAACAGGCCACCTCCGCCCGATTCGGAACCACTCACCCCACAGTGAGCGGGGATAAGTTATACTACTCCGACTACGACCACCGCGGCTATAACGCCGTTTCCACACCCCTGGACTCACTGTTCCGCAAAAAAGCCGATTTTTCAGACAGATACGTCGATCTAATCTCCGACTCAATCGCACGGCAGAGCGCAAGACTGGCCCCGAAAATCACTCCGGAGCAGGACTCCGCCTTCGCCGCATACGCCGACAGCATCCCCGCAAAGAGATACAGCAAACTTCTGCACGGCATACACATACACTCCTGGGCGCCCTTGTACGTAGATATCAACCGTGCAATGTCGCTCAGTCTGGAGCAGATAGACAGAATCGCCGCACCCGGCCTGATGGTGATGTCACAGAATGAACTGGGCAACCTCTCCGCAATTGCGGGCTACTCCTATCGCAAAGGATTCCACGCCGGCCACGTGAATATCAACTATTCGGGTCTCTATCCCGTCTTTGAAGTGAATTTCGACTTCAACGACCACGAACGGACCAACACCTGGCTCGATCAGAAGTTCAATCCCGGGCCGAAGGAACTTCCTGTCAGTTACAGGATCGATACTTTGAATACCCCCTCCATGGATTTGACGGCAAAGGCATACATACCATTCAACCTGAGCCGCGGAGGCTGGAATATCGGTCTGATTCCCAACGTGGAATATCACATCTCCAACGACAAGGTGTCAACCTACGGGAGGGAACTGCGCAACAGCCAGAGCCTTCTGCTTAATCTGCGCTACTACCAGATGGTGAACGAACCATCGGCCAGACTGATGCCCCGCGTGGGATGGGGAGTGGACCTCAATTACGCCTCCTCTATCGGCAGGCACAATGCCCTCGGAAAGATGTTCTATTCAAATGTCTATGGCTATCTCCCAGGATTCAATGACGTGCAGGGATGGAGGCTGGAATGGACTATGCAGAAGCAGATGAGCGACTTTCCGTTCGCCTATCTCGACAACCTCGCCGACCCCGTACGCGGCTATGACAAGGCCATCCTTACCGACTACCACAAATTCTCGGCGGATTATGCCATCCCCATCTACGGGAAAATCGACGGCTTCCACACTTTCTTTTTCTTCCTGCAGAGAATCATACTGGTGCCTTTTGCCGACCTGGCCATCAACAATTCCGACATTGCTGTCAATTCGAAAGGAGAACTTGTCGAAAAAGGAAAGCCTCTTCAGTATTCGTTCGGTACGAAGTTTATGGTTGACCTGCACCTCTTCCGTTTCGGATTCGGCATAAAGGTCGGTCTCCAATATGCAAGAACGGGAGAAGGGAAGAACTCCTTCAAGTTCGTGATGAGCACGGGGCTCTAAGAATCCGTTTTTCTAACGGTTCCTGATTTTACGGGCCAAAGCGGGACCCACGACTGCAGCCAACTCCTCCAAAGATGCTTCCTTTATCCGCTTTACGGATTTGAATTTCTTTATCAGCTTTGCCTCCGTGGCCGGCCCTATACCGGGGATTGCCCTCAGTTCGCTCTGAATCTGAGAGGCGCTGCGACGCGCCCGGTGATGGGTTATACCGAAACGGTGAGCCTCATCCCTGATATGCATCAGCACCCGGAGGGAGGATGAGTTCCTGTCAAGCCACAAAGGGGTCGGATCCCCGGGAATTATCAGTTCTTCAAGCCTTTCGGCCAGGCCCACAACAAACATACGGTCCCTTATGCCCAGTTCCGTCAAGGCTTCCAGCGCGAAACGCAGCTGACCCTTGCCTCCGTCAATCACAACAAGTTGGGGGAGAGACTCCCCTTCTGAAAGAAGACGGGAATATCGCCTGTTGACCACTTCCTTCATCGAGGCGTAATCGTTGGCTCCGACCACCGTCTTTATCAGATAATGGCGGTAGTCCTTTTTGGAAGGAAGGGCATCCCTGAAGACCACACAGGCCGCAACGGGATTGGTTCCCTGTATGTTGGAGTTATCGAAGCATTCTATGTGCACAGGGAGTTCGTTCATCCCGAGGTCATCCCTCAACTGTTCCATTACCTTCTGCGACTTCTCGATTCTTCGGGGCAGTTCCTTCGGCTTCAAAAGCTTGAAGGTTTCCATATCGACTATGCCGTGACCTGAAGCCTTCACCTGCTCGTGATGAGCCTCCAGCAGGGCCAGCCTCTCCTTCCACTGCTGCGCCTGCTCAAACTGCAGATTCGCGGCGGCCTCGGACATCTTTTCCCTGCATCTGGACATAAGGTTGCGGGTATGACCCCTGAGAAGATTGTCAACTTCCTCGATACGGGACATATACTCCCGTTCGGATAGGGTGGCCTCCACCGAGCAGACCGCTTCGCATCTTCCCAGATGGGCGTTCAGACAGGGGCGGATTTTCCCCGATTCAACCGCCTGGGCAGACAAATTGTGAGTACAGGTCCTCAACTTGTAGAGGTTTGCTATCAGATTGAGCAGGGAGCGGGCCCTCTGTGAGCTGGCATACGGCCCGTAGTATCTGGATCCGTCCTTGAGATATCGACGGGTCATCTCCACTCTGGGGAACCGTTCGTTGCGGATGACAATCCAGGGATAGGTCTTGTCATCCTTGAGAAGGATGTTGTAATGGGGCTGCAGCTGCTTTATAAGGTTGTTCTCCAGAAGAAGAGCATCCTCCTCAGTCTCCACCACAGTATATTGCAAATCGGAAATATGCTCTACAAGGGCCTGTGTTTTGCGGTCCAACTGATCCTTCGGGCGGAAATATTGCGAAACTCTCTTTCTCAGATCCTTGGCCTTGCCTACGTAGATGATGGTCCCGCCGCTGTCAAGATAGCGGTAAACCCCCGGTTCGTGAGGCAGATTCTCAACTTTTTCCCTGAGTGTCATCATAACCTTCTATGGGACGGGGTCATAGCCGGAACCTCCCCACGGACTGCACCGCAGAATCCTCCATACGGCAAGACAAGTCCCCTTAAGGAGCCCGTGCTTGCGCAGAGCCTCTATGGCGTATGCCGAACAAGTGGGGGTATATCTGCAATTCTGCCCCATATACGGGGAGATGCAAATCTGATACACCCTAATCAGCTTTATCGGAAGCCATACCGCAAATTTTCTCAAGGATTGCAGCGACATTCGACTCTATGACTTTATATTCTTCTATCTCCTTTGCCAGATAGATTATCAGCATATCATACTTGGCGGCACCGGGGCAGGAAGCCAGATGAAGACGGTATGCCTCCCTGATTCTCCTGCGTATGAGATTCCTCTTCACTGCCCGCTTGAAGCTGCGCTTGGGCACTGAGATGGCTATCTCCCCCTCCCCTTTCCGGAAATGGACCCTGAAAGGGAAATTCACCAAAGTGGAGCCGCCGTTGAGAACGGACAATATCTGACTGCGTCGCATCTAACTATTTTGAAGATAGATACAGAGTCAAGGCCTGCGCTATCGAGGGTGCCTCCGGCGTGGGAGCCGATATCTCAACCTTCAGACCCGCCTGAGACATCGCCTTGGCAGTGGATGCTCCATATGTGGCAAAGAGCATCTCACCCTGCGAGAATTCGGGGAAATTCTCCTGAAGGGACTTTATGTCATTGGGGCTGTAGAATACCACCATCTGATATTTGGATAAGTCCAGTTCCTTAAGGTCGTTGTTGACGGTACGGACAAGCACCACGCTCCCGTAATGCAACTTGGCCTTGGTGAAGAGTTTGCCGACTTCGGGCTTGAGGGCGTCATTGCAGACGATGAGGAAATTCTCATCCTTGTGTTTTGTACCTATCTGGTCCATCACGGATTCCAGAGTCCCGTTTCCGAAGAAAATCTTGCGCTTGCGATATACTATGTATTTCTGGAGATACAGAGCGATTGCTTCGCTCTGGCAGAAATATTTCATCGTCTCCGGAACCACTGTCCTGGTCTGTTCGCAGATGGAGAAATATGAATCGATTGCCAATCTGGAAGAGAATACGACTGCCGTGTAATCGAGTAGTGATATCCTTTGTGATACAAAATCCCTCCTGCTGACTCCTTCAACTCGGAAGAAGGGCTGGAAATCCACTTTTACTCCGTATTTGGATTCTATATCATTATAAGGAGATGTTCCTTTCGGAAGAGGTTGTGAAATAAGTATGTTCTTTAGAGCCATTTATGAGATCACTGCTTTTACCGCCACACATATCGGGAGGATTTCAAGGGTGCAAAGATACAAAATTGAAAAAAAAAGAGAAAATCCTGATGAAATTAAAATTTTTATGGCGCTTTTCAGATAAAATGTAAAGAAAAACACAAGCCCCGCACCAAGATAGAGGAGGGTAGCCCACCTTACTCCTTCCAAATTGAAAGCAGAGATCACAGTCACTGGAAGAGAGGAGATAAAAATGAGGGAGAAAGCGGATACGGAAATCGTCCTCATTATCGAAATTTCATTCTTTTTTCCTGAAAACCAAGCGAATGCGCTGTAGGTCAACTCCCGGAACAGAGCCAAAACCAAAAGAATCTCAATAGACTTCCACAGGGTCCCCGAGCTGATTTCCCCAAAAACGAGAGTGGAGGAATAGAGTATGGCGGAGAATAAGCAGGATAATCTGATGCTCTCCTTCCTGGCGTCATTCTTGAATATTTCCCTTCTGCGGATGGGGCTGAAAAGCATCCCGACGGAATATTCCCAACCCCTGAGCAGGGTACTGTGCAGCAGAATGGCGCTGAATGCAAAGACCGTGAGAAAAAGAGACACCTCCACGGACTGCTGCTCCGCCGCAGTCCCGGCATAGCCGGCCAAAGAAAGCTGGCTACCCTGCCAGAGATGGTCCATTGTTTGCTCCATTTTTCGCAAAGTTAGCCAATAAAGATTATATTTGTAAGTTAAAAACCATCTTGAGATATGGACAGAAAAAAGTTTACGAAAATAAACCGCATCGTGGCACTCGTAGTTTTCGCCCTCTCGTCTGCGGTCTATCTATCCACCATCGAGCCGACAACAAGTTTCTGGGACTGCGGAGAGTTCATCGCTTCATCCTACAAACTGGAGGTCGGGCACGCTCCCGGTAACCCCTCATTCAACCTTTTCGCCCATATTTTCACCCTGTTCACCGACAAGGAACACGCCGCAGTGGCAGTCAACGCGATGAGCGCGCTCTGCTCCTCCCTTACCATATTCTTCCTCTATCTGACCATCGTCCTGCTTGGTTGCAAAATCTTCGTAAGCCGGGGACAGACCCTCACAACGGCCGGCGTGGTAAGCCTCTTCGGAGCGGGGGTCGTAGGCGCAATGGCATATTGCTTCTCCGACACCTTCTGGTTTTCCGCAGTGGAGGGGGAAGTATATGCGATGAGTTCCCTTTTCACCGCAATCGTTTTCTGGGCAATCCTCAAATGGGATGAGGAGGCCGACCAGCCTTACGCCAACAGATGGCTTGTCCTGATCTGTTTCCTGATGGGCATCTCTGTCGGCGTGCACCTGCTCAACCTGCTGACAATCCCCGCAATTGTCTTCATCTACTACTTCAGAAAAACTCAGAAACCCGTCACATTCTGGAAAGCTTTCGGGGTTCTATGCCTCTCCGGAGTGATTCTGGCAGTGATTCTCTTCGGCATCATCCCCTATCTGCCGAGGCTCGCAGCCGGCTTCGACCGTCTTTTCGTGAACGGATTCGGCCTGGGCTTCAACAGCGGAGCCGCCTTCTTTATGGTTCTGCTGTTCGTTCTGTGTTTCTGGGCATTGCACATTCTTCGCAAGAAAAGCAAGCCCATACTTCACACAGCCCTGCTCTGTTTCACCACCATCACCATCGGCTATTCTCTCTTCGCCATCACGGTTATCCGTTCCTGTGCCGGCACTCCGACCAACGAGTACCAGCCTGACAACCCATACACCCTCATCAGATATCTGGGCAGGGAACAGTACGGAAAGAATCCCATCCTTATGGGACAGGCCTTCTCTTCTCCATATGAAGTGAACGAAACCACCTACTACACTCCCCTTGACGGGAAATACTATGAGGCCGTCAATGTAGATGCCTCCTACCCTTCTTCCGTGAAGATGTTCTTCCCCCGTATGTGGAACGGCTTTGATAATAGCTATAAGAATTTCTATATGGCCTACTGCTCGGAGATGAACACCAGACACGGCATTGTGAACGGCTCTCCCCAGACCTTCCAGATGCCCCGTTTCATCGACAATCTGCGATTCTTCTTCGACTATCAGGTCAATTATATGTACGTCCGCTATTTCCTGTGGAACTTTGTGGGCAGGCAGAACGATTTCCACGGACAGGTGCCCTCGGACCTTCTGAACGGCAACTGGGAGAGCGGTATCAGATTCCTGGACGAAGCCCGTCTGGGAGACCAGAGCGAAGGCCCTGATTACTATGTCAACAACCGCTCCAAGAATCACTATTTCTTCCTTCCCCTGATTCTCGGACTGATAGGATTCTTCTTCCAGCTGAAACACGACGGGCGCAGCACCTGGGTGACAGGCCTGCTGTTCCTGCTGACCGGTCTTGCCATCGTGGTTTATCTCAACCAGCCTCCATACCAGGTAAGGGAAAGGGATTATGCTTATGCCGGATCGTTCTATGTGTTCGCCGTCTGGATAGGGCTTGGTGTAATGGCCCTTCACAGCCGTCTGGAGTCTCTTACCAGGAAGCGCGACTCAATTGCGGCGGCATCCATAGCCGTTGCCCTCGGCCTTGTCGTCCCCATATTGATGGGATGCGAAAACTATGACGACCACGACCGCAGCGGACGGTACACCGCCAGAGACCTTGCATACAACTACCTCAACACCTGCGGGAAAAATGCTATGCTGGTGACCCACGGAGACAACGATACCTTCCCTCTATGGTACGCTCAGGAGGTGGAGGGCATCCGCACCGACATCCGAATCATCAATTCGAGCCTGTTGAGCACCGACTGGTATGTCGACCAGATGAAGCAGCGTTTCTATGAAAGCGACCCTGTTCCCATCTCCATCGACAGGAAGCAGTATCTTTACGGGACAAACGACTATGTGCCTGTAATTGATGCTTTTGACCATCCTATACTTGCATCCGATGCAATCTCGATATTCCGCAATCCCAAGTACCTGACACAGGGAGGCAGCGATTTCATACCGGCAAAGAAAGTGATTCTGAAAGTCAACAGGGAGAATGCCCTTGCCAGTGGAATCGTGGACCCGAAAAATGCCAACCTGATTCAGGACAGCATTGTCGTAGAACTGAAACCGAGCCACCTTACGAAATTCAATCTGATAATACTCGACATTCTGGCCAATTACGACTGGAGCCGTCCCTTCTACTTCGTCTCCCGCTCCGAAACCGATCTGGGACTCGAAAATTACCTCCAATATGACGGCTTCTGCTACAAGCTGATGCCCTATGCAAAGCCTGCGGGAGAGGATGGATCAATGAAAGATGCAGACCTTCTCTACAACAACCTGATGAATGTCTATCGTCTGGAATCCCTGACAGACACCACAATGCACGTGGATTACCAGAATCTCTACACTTTCGGTGCCGTAACCCCCATTAGGGATATGTTCTCAAACGCCGCTGACCTGATGATTGAAAGAAAGGATTACGGCAAGGCCAAGGAACTGCTGGACAGGTGCATCGAGGTCCTTCCCCAAAGGAATTTCCCTTATAACATTGCTCCCTTGAGAAGTATCAACGAGTGGACTATGCTTTCGATTATTGAAGGGTATCTCCGCATCGGTGAGAAAGATAAAGCAACCGAAGTAGGCCTCGCATTCGCTGATGAGACTCTCTCTCTGATGAAACTCCTGTCAGTGAAGGTCGGGCCCGGTGAGGATGATCTTATCGACAAGAAATCATTCGACACTTGCGCATCCACCTATTACTATCTTGTCAAACTGTTCAACACCTTCAATATGAAAGAGACCACCGGGATACTTCAGGAAAAACTGAAATCTTTATGAATCTATCCCTCTCTTTCTCGCACCGGAACCACGCCGTTTCCGTGCAGATTACAAAGAAATCCGATGCAACCCATATTGCACCGGATTTTTTTTCGCACCTTACCGAAACTCTCACCTTTCTTGAAAAAGAAAACCGGTACTCTTCTTTTCGCTCCGTGAGGGCTCTTCAGAGGAAACTTCACCGTTTCCACCCGGGGCCTGACCTTCCCGTGAATGAAATCAATGCCCAGTTCATCAGACAATTTGAGGATTTTCTTGTCTATACGGTTGGCAACTCTCACAATACCGTCACAGAATGTCTCAAGATTTTCGCGAAACTTCTGGGCGAGATTTATGAATCCTGCCATTGGCTCAACCCTATGGACAACCCTTTTGCGAAGATTCATTTCAGTCGCAGACAGACAGAAAGGTGTTTTCTTGAAGAAGATGAAATCGAAAGGATTATGGCACTGCATCTTAAAAAGGGATCCCCTCTGTGGCACAGCCGCAACGTCTTTATCGTGGAATGTTACACAGGTCTGCGAATCGGGGACATACTCTCGATGAGGTGGGAGAATTACGACGGCCGTACCATCTCCCTGACTATGCATAAGACCTCCCGCCGGATTTCCATACCCCTCACGCGCAAGGTCATACAGGTTCTGGAAACTTATCGCGACTTGTTCTGCACACCCGACAAGTACGTATTCCCCTTCCTGCGCCTGCACGACACCTCCTTTGCCCTCGACAAGGCAATCTGCTCCGCCACCGGGATTGTCAATTCCAATCTCAAGATTATCGCCCGAAGGTGCGGTATCGAAAAAAATCTCTCTTCCCATACAGGACGTCATTCCTTTGCCACAATGCTCGTCACCAAAGGGGCGAGCATCTACGACATAAAGGAACTTCTCGGACACAGCGACGTCAAGATAACGCAGATTTACGCCCGGATTACAGACGAACGCAAGGTATCGGCGATTTCGCTGCTGGAATGATGATCCGATGTAAAACATACTGACAGTTGTCCGCGATCCTCCCCACTGACGTGGGTCCCCTCCCTCTTCGGGAGCCAAAGTCGCTGACAACTGTCAGTATGTTTTACTACAGAACTTTTCTTCTACTTGGATGCCTTCTTGACGGCCTTACGGGTGTAGAGGTCGTACATAACCGGAGTTCCGATGAAGATGGAAGCGTATGTACCGACGCAGACACCAAGAGCAAGTGAAACAGAGAAGCCGCGGATACTTTCACCTCCGAAGATGGCGATTGACACAAGTACAAGCAAGGTGGTCAGGGACGTGTTGATTGTACGGGAGAGTGTCGCATTGAGAGCGTCATTTACGTTCTGTCTGAGTTCACGCTTGGGATACAATGTCCTGTACTCACGGATACGGTCAAAGATAACCACGTTATCGTTGATTGAATAACCTATGATTGTGAGGACCGCTGCAATGAAAGTCTGGTCAACGTCGAGAGTGAAGGGAAGTATTCCGGAGAAGATGGAATAGAAACCTATCACGATGATTGCGTTGTGTACCAGAGATGTCACACCGCCAAGACCCCAGGTCCAGTTCTTGAACCTGATTGCGATATAACCGAAGATGGCTATCAGGGCGAGTATCACGGCGATGACTGCGTCACGCTGCATCTCGGATGCGATGGAAGCATCTACGCGGTCGCTGCTGACGATACCGTTGGGGTTCTCGAGAGTCGAAGTGAAATCTTCGAGAGTAAGGCTCTTTGCAAACTTGCCCTTCAAGGCGCTATAGAGTTTGCCCTCGATTTCATGGTCAACCTCAGTGCTCAATTCATCAACCTTATAAGAAGTTGTGATTCTCATCTGTGATGAACCTCCGAACTGCTTGACCTCAGCCGCCTCGCCGAACTCCTGTATAATGGCGGCGCGAACCTCTTCAGGTGTTGTAGGCTGGTCAAAACGGACTGTGTAGGTACGACCGCCGCTGAAATCGACACCGAGAGAGAAACCTTTCGTGAAGCAGGATACAAGGCAGATTACGCAGACAACACTTGAAATGATGTAAGAGTATTTCTTCTTGCCGATGAAGTCGATTGTAGTATGCTGCAGGAAGTCGCGTGTCGCGGGAGAGTCGAAGGTGATGTCTTTGTTCTTTGACAGACGGCGCTCGAAAATCAGTCTCGGGATAAAGATTGAAGTGATTACCGAAGTGATGATACCTATTACCAATACAGCCGCGAATCCCTTGATTGAACCGCTTCCGAAGAAGAAGAGGATAAGACCTGTCAGCATTGTGGTCAGCTGGCCGTCAATGATGGCGCTGTAGGCGTTCTTGAAACCGTCGCTCACTGCAAGACGGATTGCCTTGCCGGCGCGAAGTTCTTCCTTGACACGCTCGTAGATGATTACGTTGGCGTCAACCGCCATACCCATTGTCAACACGAGACCTGCAATACCGGAGAGTGTGAAGACCGTTCCGAACGAAGCGAGGGCTCCGAAAAGGAAGAGGACGTTGCACAACAGGGCGATATCGGCCGCAAAACCTGCACGGCGGTAGAATACCAGCATAAATATCAGCACGCAGATAAATGCTATCACGAAGGATATCATACCTGCCTTGATGGATGCACTACCGAGTGAGGGACCTACAACCTGCTCCTGAACGATGCGGGCGGGGGTGGAGAGCTTACCTGACTTGAGGACAGTCGCAAGGTCTTCAGCCTCGGCCTGAGTAAAGTTACCGGTAATCTGAGAGCTTCCTCCCGCTATCTTGTTCTGGACGTTGGGATAAGAATAAACCTGGTCGTCCATAACGATTGCTATCTGGCGTCCGATGTTCTGCTCAGTGATGACCTCCCATTTTGCGGAACCGGTTCCGTTCATTGTCATACTTACTTCGGCGGCACCGTTAATCTGATTGTAATTGACGTGGGCAGAAGTGATTACACCTCCATCGAGAACAGCGCCCTTGCCGGCTACGCTCTTGAGAGCCACCAGTTCGTAGGTGTCAGGCAGTCCTGTGTATGATGAGGGCTTGAATGTCCAGGCGGGTTTGAAGTCGCTGGGGAAGGCTGTCTTGCTGTTTTTGAACCACTCATTGATCTGGGCTATGTCGCGTGCACGGGCGATTCCGATGCAGGCGCCGTTGCCTCCCAGAGGCTGAAGTTTGCTGAACAGAGGATTTGCGGCGGCCACAGCGTCGGATGCGCTCTCCTCGCCGGATGCGGCGAGATGGGCGTCAAGGGTTGCCTCGATACCGTCTGCCTTGACTTCTGTACCGGCAGCCTGTGCAGTCTCTTCTGATTTGAGAGCTTCATTCTGAAGACGGATTTCTTCGTTGAGCTGCTGGAGGTAAGGGGCAATCTCCTGATATGTGTAAGTCTGCCAGAACTCAAGGGAAGCTGTTCCCTGGAGAAGCTTACGGACACGCTCGGGCTCCTTAACACCGGGAAGCTCGACGAGGATACGGCCTGTACGAGCAATCTTCTGGATGTTGGGCTGGGCGACACCGAACTGGTTCACACGGCGCTCGACGACATTATATGCATTGTCAATGGCGCTGGAGGCCTCTTCCTTGAGGAGGTCTATGATTTCCTCGTTGGTTGCCTTTGATTTGTTCTTTATGTCTCCGCTGAGTTTGTCAAGATCGATGTCGAAAGAAAGTCTCTGGTTGGGAGCTATCTGCTCGAAAGCCGCCGCAAACAGGGTGATGAAGTCCTCGTGGGACTGGGCAGCCTGTGCGCGAGCTGTTTCTATGGCCTGATCGAACTGCTCGGTTGTCTTGCTGCGGGCGCAGGAACGGACGAGGTCTGCCAGGTCAAGCTGGAGGGTGATGTTCATACCTCCCTTGAGGTCAAGACCGAGGTTAATCTCTTTCTCCTTTACGTCCTTGAATGTGTAATTGAAATAAACTTTCTCGTTTGCGATGCTGTCAACGTACATTTTGTTGGCGGCAGTACGAACGGAATCAAGATAGAAAGCCTTGTCAAGATCCGAAACTTCCGCAAACGACGGTTTCAACTGCTCTGCCTGAACAGCCTGTTCAGCAGCTTTCGCAGCCTTGGACTCGTTGAAGGCGGTCACAGCTGTGAATGAAAGCTGGAACACGCAAGCCAGTCCGATTAGAATAGCCACAAGTCTTATGGCACCTTTACTTTGCATATTGCGTTAATTTTTTGAATTATTTATTTGCACTTTACGTCAAAATTAGTCTGCGAAATTACGATTTTTTCTTGAAATAAGAAGTATTTCCTAAATTTGTTGTATGAAAAAACTGATTTTAACCGCATTTCTCGCTTTTTCGTGCTCTTTTGCCCTCTGCGCGCAGGAAGATTCCTCCTCTGTCGTGGCAAGGATGCACTCGGAAAACGCTGCAGTTCTCAGGCAATATGTAGCCCATCCTTCAGTAGTTGCAAAGAAAGTTGTCCCACGCAAGGAAGCATATCTGTATTTCAATCACCTCGACTGGATGAAGCTGGCCGATGCCGACACTCCCGTAGTGCCTGTGGCTGACCCCGCTGAACTCTATCTGACCCGCAACGGAAACGTCCTCTTCTCTTCAAAGGACGTGGACAGCACCTGGAGTGCTCCCGCTCCCCCTTCCGACCTGTTTGAAAATGCCGGCAACGAATCCTACCCTGTTGTGACGTATAACGGCAGAGCCCTCTATTTCAGTTCCCGGTCCCTCTACGGCATCGGCGGGTATGACATTTATCGATGTGACCGAGACCCCGTCACCGGGGCTCTGGGCACTCCCCAAAATCTCGGTTACCCTTTCAACAGCGAAGCCGACGACCTATTGTGCAGCGAGACTCCCGACGGGAAATATATAATGTTCGCCTCGTCTCGAGACTGCGATCCCGGGCAGGTGTGTCTTTATGTTGTGGAGTACGAGAATTTCACCCGCCGCTCCGCATCGGCAAGCGAGGTGGCCTCACTTCTTAAGTTGAATCCGGGGCCTTCCTCAGGGAAGTACACCTTCACAAAAGGCTCGCTTGCAGGGGATTTATCTGTCGTTTTCGCTGAAGCAGAGCCGGTCTATGGGCTGACTGTCAGCGAACAGGGAGCCTTCGCAGAGGACAATGAACTCCCCGAAGGCATTGTATATCAGATTCAGATTTACGTTGTCAGTAAGGCTGTTTCAGTCAAGCAGCTGAAGGGTATCAGCCCCGTATATGACCACAAGATTTCCGGCAACAAGCATCTATATGCCGCAGGTCTCTTCCGCTCCTATTCCGAAGCCAAGACCGCTCTGACCAAGGTCAAGGGAGCCGGTTTCCCTAAAGCCCTGATAATCGCCTATCGCAATGGCAAGTCGTTGAGCGTCAACCGCGCCCGCCAGTTGGAATCGGAAACCATCGTCCACGAAGAAGTCAGGATTGTGAAATAGCCGAGGCAGGGCTGACGGCGGGGTCTGGCGTTGATGGCGGGGAGCGGCGCTGAAGTGCGGCGACAAGGTGCGGTGGCGGAGCGTGGCGGCGGGGAGTGGCGGCGGAGCGCGTTGTCGGGGAGTGGCGACGGAGCGCGTTGTCGGGGCGTGGCGGGGTGCGGCGGCGAAAAGCAGGTGACGGAAATCGCGCTCTCGGATACTTTTAACATCACCTGCGGCTGGTTTTTCGGCCTCAAGTGACGACACCCCCTCCCAGAAGGGCCTCAGAGGCACATCGCCATCACCTGATTTTAAGATTTGTTGGAACATCGAAAATCCGTATTGCATATCTCCGAAAATCTCCTTATACTTGCAAAGTCTGAAAAGTCACCGGGAGGAGTGGGCTTGAGGCGGGAGATTTTATGGAACAACATTATTACCATCTGTTCGCGAATGGTGACGACGCGAAAAATTTCATCACCAGCGAGGAAGAATTCAGGGCGGCTTTCAACAGATTTGCCGTATGCGCCTATTTGAGCAATGTCACTGTGCTTGCCGCATCTGTCGAGGATTCTCATCCTCACGCTCTTTTTTATGGGAGTATCGAAGATGCCTCCCTTTTCAAGAACAACTACGAAAATTTTTCTAACCGATATATTTCCCGCCACAGAGGGTCTTTGGAAGATGTTTCTCTTCATTGCGAAATAGTTGAGATTACCGACATCTCCTACCTTATGAATGTTGCCATCTATGTGATCATCCAAGCAACAAAAGATGGGAAGGCTGTCCTTCCCTATGACTATTTGTATGGGACCGGAGCATTATATTTTCGCAAGCCTGGAGCCATCTTACCCTGGGACCACGATTACCTGGGACATCTTTACGAGAGAAGGAAGTTGGGGGATCTTCCTGTCAGGGCCCAATGGAAAATCTGCAACACAAAAATACCGATGCCCGCCGACTGGATAACAGTTAACGGATTCATTCATCCCTTGAGTTTTGTGGATGTTGCCGCCTTTGAGAAAATCCATAAGACACACAATTGCTTCCGGGCTTTTCTGGCAAGCGGAAAGGCAAGAGACGAAATTATTCTTAAAACAATGGCCTCCACAAGAGGCGTCACCCTTGATGACATTGAAGCGAGAAACTTATGCAAAACAATGTGTTATGAGCTATTCGAGAAATTGTCAACAAGTGTTCTTTCAATCGGACAACGTATTACTTTGGCACAGGGACTGCGTAAAAAATATATGTTGTCTATTCGGCAACTCTCATTCCTCACAAAAATATCTGAGAATGAATTGAGGAAATATGTCAGATAACTTCCTGTCTTCAAGAAGCTGTTTAAATTTGATTGCCGAAATTTATAATAACAGATTTTTTGATGGATTTGTGCTTGAAATGAGGGAGCATACCGGTTGGTATGTGACCGAATTGAAAGTGCAAAGACGCGAAAAAGATGCATAAGAAATGAGAGTAAT